>NZ_JBICVH010000018.1:0-276993 GCF_043198905.1 Kitasatospora sp. NPDC048715
GCCCCGCGCCCCCCCCTGGGGGTGGGATTTTTTAAAATCACCCAGCCCCCGGAGCACCCACCCCCGGAGCCGCCCCCGGCCCCCCACCCTCCCGAAAGCCCCCACCCACCCGAGAACCACCCACCCACCCGAGAACCACCCACCCCACCACAAACAAGGGCGCCCCCTCCCCGACCCGGAGGTCGAAAAGGGGGCGCCCTCAAAAGGCTCTGCTACAACCTCAGTTGTCGCCGTCCTCGTCGATCAGGAAGCCCCGCATCGGCGCCGGAGCCTGCTGCATCGGCTGCGGCGGCTGCGGTCGGACGGCCGCCATCGGCTGGGTCATCCCGGCCGGCTGCATCTGCGGCGCACCGCTGTTGCCACCGGTCGACTGCCCGCCGAAGCTCGGCGCCGAGGTGTTGCCGCCGAAGGCGCTGTTCCCGCCGAAGGACGGCGAGTTGCCTCCGAAGGACGGCTGGTTGCCGCCGAAGCTCGGCGCACCGCTGCTCATCGCACCGGCACCGGCCGAGGCCATCGACGAGGCCGCCGGCGGCAGCGACGCGGTGGCGGGGATCCGCGGCGGAGCGAGCGAGTCGTCGGCCTGCGACTCCAGCTGGCGCAGCTGGGTCTCCAGGTACGACTTCAGTCGCGTGCGGTACTCACGCTCGAACGCCCGCAGGTCTTCGACCTTGCGCTCCAGCGTGGCCCGCGCCGACTCCAGCGATCCCATCGCGACGCGGTGCTTCTCCTGCGCGTCCCGCTCCAGCGCGTCGGCCTTCGCACGGGCGTCGCGCTCCAGGCCCTCGGCCCGGCTGCGCGCCTCGCCGACGATCTTGTTGGCCTCGGAACGGGCCTCGGAGATCGCCTGGTCGGCGGTCTGCTGAGCGAGCGCCAGCACGCGGGCGGCACTGTCGCCGCCGGGGCCCTGCTGCTGCATCGGGCCGCCCATGGGGCCGCCCATCTGCTGCGGGCCGCCCATGGGGCCGCCCATCGGCTGCATCTGCTGCTGGCCCATGCCCTGGCCCATCGGGTTGCCCATCTGCTGCGGGCCACCGGGACCGCCCATGGGCTGCAGCATCTGACCGCCCATCGGCTGGACCAGCTGCTGCTGGCCGCCCATGGTCTGGTTCATCTGCTGCTGCGGGCCGCCGGCGGGAAGCTGCGGCGCGGATCCGGCGGGCAGGCCGAGGGGCTGGTTGCCCATCTGCTGCTGCTGCTGCTGAGGGCCGGGGCCCATCTGCTGGGGACCACCCGGGCCCATCTGCTGCGGGCCGCCGGGGCCCATCTGCTGCGGACCACCCGGACCCTGCTGGCCGGGGACCGGCGGGCCGGATATGGCGGCCGGCACCGGAGCGCCGCCCTGTCGGGGCGCGTCCTGCTGCGGCTCCTTGCGCAGGTTGGCCTGGTTCTGCGCGGCGGCACGAGTCGCGGCGGCCAGCTTGGCGCGCAGGTCCTCGTTCTCCCGGAGGAGGCGGGTCAGCTCCGCCTCGACCTCGTCGAGGAAGGCATCGACCTCGTCCTCGTCATAGCCTTCACGCAGGCGGACGGTCGTGAACTGCTTGTTCCGAACGTCCTCGGGGGTCAATGGCATCTCTTCACCTCAACGTGATCGTCGGCACACCGGCATCCTGTCGCATCGCTCACCTACGACTAGGGGTGCACAAGCGAGATCAGGACATACACAATGATCATCAGTACGAAGAAGGACAGGTCGAGCGCCACGCCCCCGAAACGCAACGGCGGAATGAGCCGCCGAAGAAGCTTGAGCGGCGGATCCGTGACAGTGTACGTGGCCTCCAGGACCAGGACCATGGCCTTGCCGGGCCGCCACGAACGCGCGAACTGGAAGACCCAGTCCATGACCAGCCGTACGAGCAGGAACACCAGGAAGACGGTCAGGGCGTAGTAGAGCACCGCCCACACGATGTCCATCGCGTATCCCTCTCCCCGGTCCCGATCCCTCGGGCCTGCCGCTCGTCACCTGTCGCCAACCACTGTTGATCAGATCCACACGTAAAGTCGTGGCCGGGTCAGCTCTGGTTGAAGAACCCACCCTCGGCGATCCGAGCCTTGTCCTCCGCCGTGACATCGACGTTAGCAGGCGACAGCAGGAACACCTTCTGTGTCACGCGCTCGATACTGCCGTGCAGACCGAAGACGAGTCCAGCCGCGAAGTCTACGAGGCGCTTCGCGTCGGTGTCGTCCATCTCGGTCAGATTCATGATCACGGGGGTCCCGCCACGGAACTGTTCCCCGATGGTACGGGCCTCGTTGTAGGTCCGGGGGTGCAGCGTGGTGATGCGGTAGGGCTCTCGTTCGTTCACGACCTTGGGCATGATCACCGGTGCGCTCTTCTCCAGGTTGTGGCGACGTTCGGGTGTGATGGACGACACGGGGGCCATCCTCGGAGTCTCCTGGCGGATCGGCACCGCCGCGGGCACCGGCTGCGGGGTGATCGAGGAGACCGGGGCGGGCGCGGCGGCCGCGGGAGCCGGGGCCGGCCGGGGGATGTCCTCGGTCCGCTGGCCCGTCCGGATCGGTTCGGGGTCCGCGTCGTAGTCGTCGTCGGGGTCGTACCCCTGGCCGTCGTACGTCTCGTCCTCCACGAGGCCGAGGTAGACCGCCATCTTGCGCATTGCGCCGGCCATGCTCCTGTCTCCTCCGCTCATAGCCACCTCGCTCGCGCTCGGTGGCGGCTTCGCGATGCGCGCACCTTCTGATGGTCGCTTCGCTCGTTCCGTACGGACCGGCTCCGGCCCGGGCCGTACGGCCCCGCCTGCGGATTCCGCGGTCCCTCCACGACGGCGTGTCAGCCCGACGGCCGGTCAGATGCGTGGAGTGGGGGCCGCGGAGCTGCGATCCACGGTTCGCTAGCGCTCCGAAGAGCTGCTAGATTCTGTCCTATTTTGTCCTGCTGTCTGATCTACTTACCCGGTGACGTTACCTGAGGGGTGACCTCACTCCGAGTACCGCCGTTCCGACGCGCACATGTGTCGCTCCGGCGGCAATCGCCTGCTCAAGGTCACCGCTCATCCCTGCGGAGACCATGGTGGCAGCCGGATGGGCCGCCCGTACGGCGGTTGCGATTTCCGCCAGCCGATCGAAGGCCCGGGCCGGGTCTCCGGCCAGCGGGCCGGCCAGCGGAGCGACGGTCATCACACCGTCCAGCCGCAGCCCGGGCGTGTCGGCGATCGCGTCGGCCAGTTGCGCGACGTCCTCCGGCGCGACCCCCGCCCGGTGCTCACCCTCCCCGTGCGCCTTGTCCAGCGCCACCTGCACCAGGCAGCCCAGCTCCGGGCGCTCCGCCTTGAGCACCGCCGCGGAGAGCGACTCGACCAGCCGGAGCCGGTCCACCGAGTGCACGTGGTTCGCGTAGCGGACGACCGAGCGGACCTTGTTGGTCTGCAGCTGGCCGACGAAGTGCCAGTCAAGAGGAAGGTTTCTGCACTGCTCCGCCTTGGGAGCGGCGTCCTGGTCCCGGTTCTCCGCGACGTCCGTCACCCCGAGACCGGCCAGCAGCGCGGTGTCCTCGGCGGGGTAGGTCTTGGTGACGACGACCAGGGTGACCTCCTCCCGGGCGCGCCCGGCGGCCGCGCACGCGTCCGCGATCCGGCGCTCGACCACGTCGAGGTTGGTGCCGAGTTCCTCGTACCGGTCCCGCTGGCCCTCCGTCAGCGCCGCGGTGAACTCGGGGCTTCCCGGGAACGGTCCGTAGATGTCGTTCGTCATCAGTGATCAGAGCCCAACCAGACGTAGCTCGCGAGCCGGCCGGTGCGCTGCTCGCGGCGATAGGAGTAGTGATCGGCGGATTCAAGGGTGCAGACCGGTGATCTCACCAGTTCCTTGACCCCCACCGCGGCCAGCTGGGCCGCGACTCCCTCCGGCACGTCCAGCGCCGGAGTCCCCCAGGAGGTCTCGGCGAAGGCCTCCGGCACCACCGCGGCGACCTCGGCGCGCAACTGCGCCGGCACCTCGTAGCAGCGGCCGCAGACCGCGGGCCCGGTGGCGGCGGTGATCCGCGAGGGCTCCGCGCCCAGTTCGACCATCGCCCGGACGGCCGCGGGCACCACCCCGGCCGCCAGCCCGGGCCGGCCCGCGTGGGCCGCGCCCACCACGCCCGCCACCGGATCGGCCAGCAGCACCGGAGTGCAGTCGGCCGTCAGCACCGCCAGCGCGAGCGGCCGGTCGGAGACCACCGCGTCCACCGTCGGGGCCTGACCGGGCGGCTGGCGCCCGGTCACCACGGCGACCTCGGCGCCGTGCACCTGGTTCATCCACACCACGTCGGCCGGGTCGAGACCCAGCTCCCGGGCGGCCAGCGCCCGGTTCTCCCGCACGGCCTCCGGGTCGTCCCCCACCGCGCCGCCGAGGTTGAGCTCCCCGTACGGCGAAGTGCTCACCCCGCCCCACCGGGAGGTGAAGGCGAAGTGAGCACCCGCGCGGATCGAGTGATCGATCACTTAAGGAAGTCCGGGACGTCGAGCTCCTCTGCCGGGCTCTCCACGAACGGCTGCCGGGCCGGCTGCACCTGCGGCGGCACCGGGGCGGCGGTGGTGGTGGCCGAGGTCTCGGCGGTCCGGCTCGACGACGCGGTCGAGGACTCGCCCTCCGAGCGGGACGTCACCGAGCCGATGCTCCCGTAGGACGGGCGGCCGGCCGGACGCTCCGGGGCGGCCGGCGGGGTGGCCGGGCGCTCCGGAGCGGTGGACTTGACCACCGGGTCGCGGACGATCGCCGGCGGCTGCCCGCCGTCGAAGCCGGCCGCGATGACGGTGACCCGGACCTCGTCGCCGAGCGCGTCGTCGATGACCGCACCGAAGATGATGTTCGCCTCGGGGTGGGCGGCCTCGCTGACCAGCTGGGCCGACTCGTTGATCTCGAACAGGCCGAGGTCGGAGCCGCCCGAGATGGACAGCAGCACGCCGCGGGCGCCGTCGATCGAGGCCTCCAGCAGCGGCGAGGAGATCGCCATCACGGCGGCGGCCTTGGCGCGGTCCTCACCGCGGGCCGAGCCGATGCCCATGAGCGCCGAACCGGCCTCCGACATCACGGACTTGACGTCGGCGAAGTCGAGGTTGATCAGACCCGGGGTGGTGATCAGGTCGGTGATGCCCTGGACACCGGAGAGCAGGACCTGGTCGGCCGAGCGGAAAGCGTCGAGCACGCTGACCTGGCGGTCCGAAATGGACAGCAGTCGGTCGTTGGGGATCACGATGAGGGTGTCGACCTCTTCGCGCAGGGAGGCGATTCCGTCCTCGGCCTGGTTGGCCCGGCGCCGTCCCTCGAAGGTGAACGGACGGGTGACCACGCCGATGGTCAGGGCGCCCAGGGAGCGCGCGATGTTGGCGACGACGGGCGCGCCGCCCGTGCCCGTGCCACCGCCCTCACCGGCGGTCACGAAGACCATGTCGGCCCCCTTGAGGACCTCCTCGATCTCCTCGCGGTGGTCCTCGGCGGCCTTCCGGCCGACCTCGGGGTTGGCGCCGGCGCCGAGGCCCCGGGTGAGTTCACGGCCCACATCGAGCTTGACGTCGGCGTCGCTCATCAGGAGGGCCTGCGCATCGGTGTTGATCGCGATGAACTCGACGCCCTTGAGACCGACCTCGATCATCCGGTTGATGGCGTTGACACCACCGCCGCCGATTCCGACGACCTTGATGACTGCGAGGTAGTTCTGCGGTGCTGCCACGTCGAAGGCCTCTCGCCTCGAATTTCCGGGTCGGCCCGACCCGGGGCGGGGCCGTACCGACGGATGTCGATGGGTAGGGAGCCTGGTTTCTGACTGAATGTCCGAAATGCCGACCGCCGACCCCAACCCTAAACTTGACCTTTAGGGTTAGTTCTGTGCCTCCGTCACATCACCAGGAAACACAGTCTGGTGACACAGGACACTAGGTGGCTCCGGGCACGCGTTTCAACGAACACGCCGAGCTTCCCTTTTTCTTTTGAGCCTATGTGATCATCGGCCGGCATAGGAAACCGGGGGTGACCACCAAGAGTCGGGCCGACACTTCAAGGCGTCAACCCCTCCCTCAGGCAGAGAACCTACCGGATCATCCCGACACCGCCGGCGCCTCCGGCGCCGTCACGTCGAAGTTCGTGCCCTTCTGGTTCATCAGTGCGACCAGCACCCTGGCCTTCCGGTCGATCTGCTCCGGACTCCCCCAGCGCACCGTCGCACCCCCGCTGAGCTGCAACTCGATGTCATCGTAGGAGTGCACCAGCACCGAGCCGGCCCGCTTGGCGACCTCCGGCGGCAGCCCGGCGGCCACCGCCACCGCGCCCTGCACCAATTGCGGACGGGAGATCACCCCGTCCACGTCGTTCGCCTGCTGACTGAGTCGCAGCTCGACCACCGGAACGCCCTCCGGCGGAGCCGGTTCGGTGGCGAAGCTCACGCCCCCGGCATCCACCTGGGTGAACTGGCCGTCATCCCCCTTGACGGCGGCCACCGCCTTGCGCTGGACGACCTTCACCCGCAGGGTGTGCGGCCAGCCCCGCCACACCTCGGCCTCGGCCACCCGGGGGATCCCCTCCACCCGGTGCCGGACGTCGTCCAGGTCCACGCGCGCCAGCGGGCCGTCACCGAGCCCGCCGACCGCCGCGCGGACCTGGTCCGCCGTCAACTTGTCGTCGCTCATGCCCTGGACCGCGACGCTGCGCACGTCCAGGACCGAGGAGAGGAACACCAGCCAGGCCAGCACGCCGAGCACCGTGGCGCCGAGCACGCCCAGCACCACGATGCCCCGCCGGGAGAGCCGGAGGCGGGGAGCGGACTCCTCCACCTCCAACTCCTCCTCCAACGGGTCGGCGAGCCGGCCGTCAGCCACGGCGGCGGCCGCCGCGGTGGGCCTGGATCGCCTCGTAGACCATGCCGACCAGCAGGTCGTCGGCGTCCCGGCGGCCGAACTCGGCGGCCGACCGGCTCATGTCCCACAGCCGCTGCGGGTCGGTGAGCACCGGCAGCACGTTCTGGAGCACCCAGTCCGGGGTCAGCTCGGCGTCGTCCACCAGCAGGCCGCCGCCGGCCTTGACCATCGGCTGGGCGTTCAGCCGCTGCTCGCCGTTGCCGATCGGCAGCGGGACGAAGGCGGCGGGCAGGCCGACGGCCGCCAGCTCGGCCACCGTCATGGCGCCGGCCCGGCAGAGCATCATGTCGGCGGCCGCGTAGGCCAGGTCCATCCGGTCCAGGTACGGCACCGGGCGGTACGGCGGCATCCCGGGGACGTCCGCCACCTGCGGCAGCTCGTTCTTCGGGCCGACCGCGTGCAGGATCTGCACGCCGTACTGCTGGAGCCGCGGGGCGATCGCGGTGATCGTCTCGTTGAGCCGGCGCGCGCCCTGGGAGCCGCCGGAGACCAGCAGGGTGGGCAGCCGCTGGTCGAGGCCGAAGTAGTGGCGGGCCTCGGGGCGGGCCGCGGCGCGGTCCAGGGTGGCGATGGTCCGGCGCAGCGGGATGCCGATGTACCGGGAGTCGCGCAGCTTGCTGTCCGGCGTGGAGACCGCCACGAAGTCGCTGTAGCGGGCGCCGATCTTGTTGGCCAGGCCCGGGCGGGCGTTCGCCTCGTGCACCACGATCGGCACGCCGGCCCGCTTGGCGGCCAGGTAGGCGGGCATCGCGACGTAGCCGCCGAAGCCGACCACGGCGTCCGCGTTGACCCGCTCGATGATCTCCTGGGCGGCCCGGACCGTGCCGCGCAGCCGGCCGGGGACGGTGATCAGCTCCGGGGTGGGCTTGCGGGGCAGCGGCACGGCCGGGATGAGCTCCAGCTGGTAGCCGCGCTCGGGGACCAGCCGGGTCTCCAGTCCGCGCTCGGTGCCCAGGGCGGTGATCCCGACGGACGGGTCGTGCCTGCGGAGGGCATCCGCGAGGGCCATGGCCGGCTCGATGTGACCGGCGGTCCCCCCGCCGGCGAGTACGACATGCACCGAAATTCACCGCTCCCTGCGTGCCGGCCCCGGGGCCGGGCGCGCTGTGGTTCGTCGTCGTGGCAGCACCCGGGCCAGTTGTCTCCTGATCCGGGAGTTCTTGCTCCGGGCGGCCAGGGCCGCCTTCGCGCCCGAGGTACTGCGCGCCAGGCACAGCAGCACTCCGATCGCGGACATGGCCGACAGCATGGCGGAACCGCCGTAGGAGAACAGCGGGAGCGGGACGCCCGCGATGGGCAGCAGTCCCAGCGCCGACCCCAGGTTGATCATGGCCTGCGCCATGATCCAGGTGGTGGCGGCTCCCGCGGCGTACCTGACGAAGGGGTCCTTCGTACCGATGGCCACACGGATACCCGCGTAGCCTAGTGCCGAGAAGAGACCGAGGACCGACAGCGTCCCCACCAGACCGAGTTCCTCGCCGGTCGCGGCGAAGATGAAGTCGGTGTGCGCCTCGGGCAGCTGGCCCCATTTCTCCACGCCGGCGCCGAGGCCGGTGCCGAAGCCGCCGCCGTTGGCGAACGCGAAGACGCCGTGCAGGGCCTGGAAGCAGGCGCCCTCCGGGTCGAGCTTGGTGACGCCGATGCAGCTCAGCCGCTCCGCCCGGTGCGGCACGGTGACCACCAGGGCGGTGCAGACCACCACCGCCACCCCGAGGGTGGCCACGAACAGCCGCAGCGGCGCGCCGACCATCCAGAGCAGCGCGAACACCATGGCCACCAGGATCATCGAGGTGCCCATGTCGCCGCCGAACATGATCAGCGCGAGCAGCAGCAGGGCCCCCGGCACCAGCGGCACCAGCAGGTGCTTCCACGAGTTGAGGGTGCCGGCCTTCTGCTTGCGGGCGAGCAGGTCGGCGCCCCAGAGCACCAGCGCGAGCTTGGCGAACTCCGAGGGCTGGAACTGGAAGAAGCCGAAGTCCAGCCAGTTCTGGTTGCCGTTGATCCGCACCCCGATGCCGGGGATGGCCACCAGCGTGAGGGCGCCGATCACAGCGATCATCACCGGGTAGGTGATCACCCGCAGCACGGCCACCGGGACGGAGGCGAAGCCGATCAGCAGGACCAGGCCGAGGATGGCCGCGATCAACTGCTTGAGGAAGTAGTACTGCGCCGTGTGGTGCTGGTTCAGGGCGAGGATCTGCGAGGCCGAGAAGACCATCATCAGACCGAGCACGACCAGCAGCAGGGTGCTGCCGACGACCAGCAGGTACGGGGTGAGCGGCCGGTCCAGCCAGTACCGGACCCGGGCCCGGAAGGCCTGGACGCGGGCCAGTGGACCGGCCGACTTGTACTTGGTCGTGGTGGCGGAGATCACTCTCATCGGCTCGGCGGCGTCCCGCTTCTCAACGCCGGAATCCGCTCTGCCCTGCCCCGCCACCGCTCCCCGCTCACTGTTCTCCGTCCGACGCCCGCGCCGGACCGCCTACTCGCCCGCCAGCTCCCGGACGGCCGCCGCGAAGAGGTCGCCGCGCTCGCCGTAGTTGGTGAACATGTCCATCGAGGCGCAGGCCGGTGCCAGCAGCACCGTGTCACCCGATCGGGCGAGCGACGCGGCCGTTCGAACGACCTCGGCCATCGCCACCGCGCCAGTCTGGCCCTCGGCCGCCTCGATCACCGGCACATCCGGAGCGTGTCGCTCCAGCGCCTCCCGGATCAGCGCCCGGTCCTCGCCGATCAGCACCACCCCGCGCAGCCGCTCGGCCGCGCCCTGCACCAGGTCGTCGAAGGTCGCGCCCTTGGCCAGGCCCCCGGCGATCCAGACGATCGGCCGGTAGGCGGCCAGCGAGGCGGCCGCCGCGTGGGTGTTGGTGGCCTTGGAGTCGTCGATGTACGCGACCTCGCGGACCACGCCGACCTCGGCGATCCGGTGGGCGTCCGGGCGGAAGGCCCGCAGGCCCTCCCGGACGGCCTTCGGGTCGACGCCGTACGACCGGGCCAGCGCCGCCGCGGCGAGCGCGTTGGCGATGTTGTGCGGGGCCGGCGGGTTGACGTCCTCGACGGCGCCCAGCTCGGCCGCGTTCTTGGCCCGGTCCTCGACGAAGGCCCGGTCCACCAGCAGTCCGTCCACCACGCCGAAGTTCGACGGGCCGGGCGCGCCGAGGCCGAAGCCGATCGCCCGGCAGCCCTCCTCGACGTCGGCCTCGCGGACCAGCGCCTCGGTGGCCGGGTCGGCCAGGTTGTAAACGCAGGCGACGACGTTGCCCTCGTAGATCCGGCCCTTGTCGGCGGCGTACGCCTCCATCGAGCCGTGCCAGTCGAGGTGGTCGGGTGCCAGGTTGAGCACCGCCGCCGAGTACGGGCGCAGCGAGGGCGCCCAGTGCAGCTGGTAGCTGGAGAGCTCGACGGCGAGCACGTCGTACGGCTCCTCGGCGAGCACCGCGTCCAGCACCGAGACCCCGACGTTGCCGACCGCGGCGGTGCGCCGGCCGGCGGCGGTGAGGATCGAGGCGAGCATCTGGACGGTGGTGGTCTTGCCGTTGGTGCCGGTGACGGCCAGCCAGGGAGCGGGCTCGCCGGTACCGGGCAGCGGCCTGCGCAGCCGCCAGGCCAGCTCGACGTCGCCCCAGACCGGCACCCCGGCCGCCTCGGCGGCGGCGAACAGCGGGCTGTCCGGCGCCCAGCCGGGCGAGGTGACGATCAGTTCGGTGCCCTCGGGCAGGCTCGCCCCGTCGCCGAGCCGCACGGTGACGCCCAGCGCCTCCAGCTCAGCGGCCCGGGCGACCAGGCCGGGCCCGCTGCCGCCGTCCACCACGGTGACCCGGGCGCCGAGGCCGTGCAGGACGCGCGCGGCGCTGATGCCGGAGACGCCGAGCCCCGCGACGGCGACCGGCAGGCCGCCGAAGTCCGGGTTGGTCAGGTCGGGGTCGGTCATCCGGTCACCCATCCCGCGTAGAACAGTCCGAGGCCGACGGCGACGCACAGGCCCTGGATGATCCAGAACCGGACCACGATCAGGACCTCGGTCCAGCCCTTGAGTTCGAAGTGGTGCTGCAGTGGCGCCATCTTGAAGACGCGCTTGCCGGTCATCCGGAAGGAGCCGACCTGGATGATCACCGAGAGGGTGATGATCACGTAGAGGCCGCCGAGCAGGGCGAGCAGCAGCTCGGTGCGGGAGCAGATCGCCAGACCGGCCAGGGCGCCGCCGAGGGCGAGCGAGCCGGTGTCACCCATGAAGATCTTGGCGGGCGAGGTGTTCCACCACAGGAAGCCGAAGCAGGAGCCCATCAGGGCGGAGGCCACGACGGCGAGGTCCAGGGGATCGCGGATGTCGTAGCAGTTGGCGGTCGCGGTGATGGCGTAGGCGCAGCTCTGGGTGTGCTCCCAGATGCCGATGAAGGTGTAGGCGCCGAAGACCATCACCGAGGCACCGGTGGCGAGGCCGTCCAGACCGTCCGTCAGGTTCACGCCGTTCGACATCGCGGCGATCATGAAGTACGCGAAGATGACGAACAGGACGGGGCCGATCGCCCACTTGAAGTCCCGGACGAAGGACAGGCTCTGGGACGCCGGGTTGAGCCCGCGGTCGTCCGGGAACTGCATCGCCAGGACGGCGAACCCGAGACCGACGATCGACTGGCCGGCCAGCTTCGCCTTGGCCCGCAGGCCCAGCGAGCGGCGCTTGACCACCTTGATGTAGTCGTCCAGGAAGCCGACCAGGCCGAGACCCGCGGTCAGGAAGAGCACCAGCAGCCCGGAGGCCGTCGGGCTCTCGCCCGTTATCGCCTTCGTGGCGAAGTACGCGATCAGGGTCGCCAGGATGAAGGCGATGCCGCCCATGGTGGGCGTGCCCTTCTTGCTGTGGTGCGCCTTGGGGCCGTCGTCACGGATGTACTGGCCGTAGCCGTGCTTCGCGAGCACCTTGATCAGGGCCGGGGTGCCGAGCAGCGACAGGATGAGACCGATCATCCCGGAGAAAAGGATCTGCTTCATTATTCGGCCACACCGTCCGCCAGGAGGGCCTCGGCCACCTTCTCCAGCCCCACCGAACGGGAAGCCTTCACCAGGACCACATCCCCCGGCCGCAGCTGACTGCGCAGCAGCTCGACCGCCGCGTCCGCGTCGGACACCAGCACCGACTCCTCACCCCACGAACCTTCGTTCCTCGCGCCGAGTTCCATGCAGGCCGCCTCGCGTCCGCCGACCGCCACCAGCTTGGTGACGTCGAGCCGGACCGCGAGCCGCCCGATGGCGTCGTGCTCGGCCAGGCTCTCCTCGCCGAGCTCCCGCATCTCGCCGAGCACCGCCCAGGTGCGGCGGCGCTCCGGGCCCCGGCCCCCGATCGAGACGAGCGCCCGCAGCGCGGCCCGCATCGAGTCGGGGTTCGCGTTGTAGGCGTCGTTCACGACGGTGACACCGTCGGCCCGGTCGACGACCTCCATGCGCCAGCGGGACAGCGCACCCGCTTCGCCCAGGGCTGCCGCGGTGTCGTCGACGGACATCCCGAGCTCCACCGCCACCGCGGCGGCGGCGAGGGCGTTCGAGACGTGGTGCTCACCGTACAGGCGCAGCTGCACGGTCGCGGAACCGGCCGGGGTGGTGAGCGTGAAGGATGGCCGCCCGGTGGCGTCCAGGCGAACGTCGGTGGCCCGTACGTGGGCGTCCGGTGATTCCCCGAACAGGACCACCTTCGCCTTGGTGCGGGAGGCCATCGCGCGCACCAGCCGGTCGTCCGCGTTCAGGATCGCGGCACCGTCGGCGGGCAGCGACTCCACCAGTTCGCCCTTGGCCTCGGCGATCGCCTCCTGGGAGCCGAACTCGCCGACGTGGGCGGTGCCGACGTTGAGGACCAGGCCGATCCGGGGCGGGGTGATCGAGGTGAGGTACTCGATGTCGCCCTTGTGCCGGGCGCCCATCTCCATCACCAGGTGCCGGGTGCCGGCCTCGACCCGCAGCGCGGTCATCGGGTGGCCGATCTCGTTGTTGAGCGAGCCGGGCGGGTAGACCGTCTCGCCGTGGCGCTGGAGCAGCTGGGCGATCAGGTCCTTGGTGCTGGTCTTGCCGGCCGAGCCGGTCAGCGCGACCACGGCGGTGCCCTCGGCACGGGCGACCACGGCGCGCGCCAGCCTGCCGAGCGCCTCCACCACACTGTCGACCAGGACGGCGGGCACGCCGACCGGGCGGGAGGCCAGCACCGCGACGGCGCCGTCCCCGACCGCCTTGGCCGCGTAGTCGTGGCCGTCCACGTGCTCGCCGACGAAGGCCGCGAACAGGCCGCCGGGGACCACCTTCCGCGAGTCGACCTCGACCGGGCCGGTGACCAGGGCGTCCGGGTCGGCGCCGTCCAGCGTGCCTCCGACGGCGGCGGCCACCTCGGCGAGGGTCAGTGCGATCACTGCTGCTCTACTCCTCGGTCGCCCCGCGCGGCCGCGGTCCGCGCGATGGACTCGCGCAGCACCTCCCGGTCGTCGAAGGGGCGGATCTCGTCTCGTACGTACTGGCCGAGCTCGTGGCCCTTGCCGGCCACCAGCACGGTGTCCCCCGCCCGCGCGCGGGCGACGGCGAGTGCGATCGCCTCGGCCCGGTCGGGGACGACCAGGACGGCTCCGCGCTCGGCCTCGGGCACCGCGGCGGCGCCGGTCAGCATGGTGGCGAGGATCGCCAACGGGTCCTCGCTGCGCGGGTTGTCGCTGGTCAGCAGGGCGGTGTCGGCCAGGCGGGCGGCGATGGCGCCCATCGGGCCGCGCTTGTGCGGATCGCGGTCGCCGCCGCAGCCGACCACGACGTGCAGCCGGCCCTCGGTGACCTGGCGCAGCGAGGCGAGGACGGCCTGGAGGGCGTCCGGCTTGTGGGCGTAGTCGACGACGGCGACGAACGGCTGTCCGGCGTCCACCCGCTCCAGCCGGCCGGGCACGCCGGGGACGGCGGCGACGCCGGCCACGGCCCGCTCCAGCGGCAGCCCGGCGGCGACCAGCACGGTGATCGCGGCGAGCGCGTTGGCGACGTTGAACGGGCCGGGCAGCGGGACGGAGGCGTCGGCCTCGGCGCCGTCCGGGCCCAGCACCCTGAAGGTGGAGCCGACCGGCCCGAGTCGGACGTCCACGGCCCGCCAGTCGGCCCCGGCGGCGCCGGTGGCGGAGAAGGTGGTCACCGGGATCTCGGCCTCGGCGGCGAGCCGGCGGCCGTACTCGTCGTCCAGGTTGACCACGCCCCGGCGGGACTTGCCGGGCTGGAAGAGCCGCGCCTTCGCCTGGAAGTAGTCCTCCATGTCCGGGTGGAAGTCGAGGTGCTCGGGGGTCAGGTTGTTGAACAGCGCGACGTCGTACGCGACGCCGTCGGTGCGGCCGAAGACCAGGGCGTGGCTGGAGACCTCCATGGTCACCGCGTCGGCGCCGCGCTCGGCCATCACGCCGAGGATCGCGTGCAGGTCGGTGGCCTCGGGGGTGGTGCGCTCGCTCTTGATCCGCTCCTCGCCGACCCGCATCTCGACGGTGCCGATCACGCCCGGGCTGCGCCCGGCGCCGCGCAGGCCGCCCTCGACCAGGTAGGAGGTGGTGGTCTTGCCGTTGGTGCCGGTCAGCCCGAGCATCAGCAGCCGCCGGGAGGGGCGGCCGTAGACGATCGCGGCCAGCTCGCCCATGACGGCCCGCGGCCGGTCGACGACCAGCAGCGGCAGGCCGGTGGCGGCCGCCTGCTCGACGCCGGCCGGGTCGGTGAGCACCGCCACCGCGCCGGACTCCGCGGCCTTGGCCGCGAAGGCCGCGCCGTGGTGGTTGGCGCCCGGGAAGGCCACGTACACGTCGCCCGGGCGGACCGCGCGGGAGTCGTGGGTGACACCGCTGACGGCGCCGCCCTCGACGGGCGGCAGGCCCAGTTCGGCGGCCAGCTCGGCGAGCGGCAGGGCGGTGGTCCCGGTCGGGCGGGGCGGACTCACGGTGGTTTGATCGGGTTTCGGCACGGCGGGAAGGCTATCCGCCGAAGGGTGTCCAGGGCCAAACCGGCCCTTCGCCGCGCCGTGCTCCGGCCCGGCCGGTTCGTTGCTCATCGCTCGTTCACGGCTTCCAGTCGACGGTGAGGTTGGGCGCCTGGCTGCCGCTCGGCGGGACCTGCATGGTCTTCAGGGTGAACTCCATCACCTGCTTGAACACCGGGCCGCACAGCTGGCCGCCGAAGTGGCCGTTGACCGGGCCCTGGAGGGTGCAGGAGACGGTGTACCGGGGGGCGTCGGCGGGGGCGAAGCCGATGAAGGAGGCGGTGTAGCCGTCGTAGCCGACGCCGTTGGCGGCGCCCCGGTTGGCGGTGCCGGTCTTGCCCGCGACCCGGTAGCCGGAGATGGCGGCCTTGCCGCCGGTGCCCTGCTCGTCGTCGACGACCGACTCCAGCATCGAGGTGAGGGTCTTGGCCGTCTCCGGGCTGACCACCCGGGTCTGCTCCCCCGGCGCGCTCGGCGTGTACTTGCCGTTCGGGTCGGTGACGCCCTGGACGATGCTGGGCGCGACCCGCACCCCGCCGTTGGCGATGGTGGAGTAGACCGAGGTGGCCTGCAGCGCGTTCATCTGCAGCGGGCCCTGGCCGAAGGAGATGTTGTACTTCTCCGAGGCGACCAGGTCCTCCGGTTTCTTGAGCATCCCGGGGGTCTCCCCGGGGAAGCCCAGGCCGGTCGGCCGGGCCACGCCGAACTTGCGCATGTAGCCGTCCAGCACCTGGTTGGCCTTCAGCTGGTCGCCGTCGCCGAGGGTCTCGACCGCCTCGATGGTGCCGATGTTGGACGACTTGGCGAGCACCCCGGCCAGGGTCAGGTACCAGGGGTCGTGGTCGATGTCGTCCTTGAACTGCTGCCCGGCCCGGACCAGCCGGTTGGGCACGGTGACCTTGGTGTCCCAGGTCGCCTTGCCGGAGTCCAGCACGGCGGCCAGGCTCATCAGCTTGGCGGTGCTGCCCGGCTCGTACGCGTCGGCCAGGGCGGGGTTGCCCAGCTGCGCCTGCTTGGACAGGCTCAGGTCGTTCGGGTTGAAGCCGGGCGCGGTGGCCATCGCGAGGACCTGACCGGTCTTCACGTCCTGGACCACCACGTAGCCCTTCTCCGCGCCGGAGTTGGCCACCTGGTCGGTGATCGCCCGCTGGGCGGCCCACTGGATGTCCCGGTTGATGGTCAGCTTCACGTCGTCGCCCGGCACGGCCGGCTCCATCGAGCCCCCCGCGGTGGGCACCAGCCGCCCGCCCGACTGGGCGTAGCTGCTGTGGCCGTCCTTGCCGGCCAGCAGCTTCTGGTACTGGAGCTCCAGGCCGCCGGCGCCCTCGCCCTCGGCGTTGACGAAGCCGACCAGGTTGGCCGCCAGCCCGTCCGCGGGGTAGATCCGCTTCTGGGTCTCCCGGTTGAACACCCCGGCCAGCGGGTTGGCGCACTCGTTGTCCACCCGGGTGCGTCCGCCCTGGTCGGCGGGCTTGCCGAGCAGCCTCTTCTGGGCCTGGCAGGCCCGCGAGCCGGCCTGCTTCTCCAGGCCCGACTTGAGGTCGCTGATCTGCTTCTTGGCGGCCGGGGTCTGCTGGGCCGCGAGCCGCTTGTAACGGCTCTTGGGGGTGTGCAGGTCGGCGGCGATCTTCTCCTTGGGCACGCCGAGGATCGGCGACAGCAGCGCGGCCGCCTGCTCCGGCGCGTCCGGGATGCCGGTCGCCTCCGGGGTGAACATCGCCGGGTCGGCGGTGATGTCGTACGCGTCGACGGTGGCCGCCAGCGAGACCCCGTCGGAGGACGTTATCGAGCCGCGTTCGGCGGTGATCGGGATGTTCAGGTAGCGGTTGGTGTTGGCGTCGGCGGCCAGCGCGTCGGCGTCCACCAGCTGGAGCTGCACCAGGCGGCCCGCGAAGACGGAGAACACCAGCGACAGCACCACGCTGATCACCCGCAGCCGGCGCTTCGGCTCGGCCAGTTTGAGCGCCTTGGGGCGCAGCGACGGACGGCTCCGCGGGCGCACCGCCGCCTGGCTGCGGGCCGGCGGGCGTCCCTCGGGGCCGCGCTGCTGCGGCGCCCGCGGGGTACGGCCGACGGAGGCCGACCTGGCGGGCTGGGCCTTGGCCGACTGGCTGCGGGCGGGCTGCCCCTTCGCCGGCTGGCTCCTGGCCGGTTGGCCCTTCGCGGGCTGGCCCTTCGTGGGCTGGCCCTTGACCGGCTGGCCGCGGCCGGAGCCGGACTGCGCGCGCGGCGCGCCGCCGCGGGGCACCGGACGGCGGCCGTTGCCGCCGCCGGACCCACTGGTGGGCTGACGTGGAGTGCTCATGCGACCACCTCGCTGCGCTCGGCGGACGCTTCGCACCATTCGTACCTGTTGACGGTTCGCCCGTTCCGCCCGCTCACCGGCCGGCACCCCCGCTCGGCTTCGCGCCCGCGGCGGGCGGGACCGGGTTGAGCTGGATCACCGAGTCACCGGCGGACGCCGCCGGGGTCGGCGCCGGCGGCGGGGCGGCGGGCGACGGGGCACCGCCCGGCTGCGGCGCGGCCGGCGACGGTCCGGCGCCGGGCTGGGCGGCACTCGGCTGGGCCCTGGTCGGCCACGGCTCGGCCGTGGAGCGCTTGACCGGCGGGCTGTCCTGCGCCGGGCCCGGGGTGCCGATCACCTTGCCGCCGTTCGGGACGTCCAGGAAGGCCATGCCGCCGGCCGGGACCATGCCGAGCTCGGCCGCGCGCCGCGACAGCGCGTCCGGCGCCGAGCTCTTGTCGATCTCGTGCTGGAGGCCCTGCTGCTCGTCGGTCGCCGTCGTGGTCTGCTTCTGCAGCCGGGACAGCTCGAAGGAGCCCTCGTTGAGCGCGGTGTTCAGCGTGAGCAGGCCGAGCAGCCCGGCCGCCAGCAGCACCACGATGAGCACCGCGAACGGCGTGCGCCGCCGCACCGGGCGCCTGCCCGGCCGGACCGTGATCCGTGCCCTGCCCTGCCTCGGGAGTCCTCCCCGCCCCGCCCGGACCTCACCGGCCACCGGCCCCACCGCTCTCCTCCGCCCTTCGGACCCGCCGGGACCGGTTCGTCAGCCCCGCTTGCTACGGTCCCTGATCCTCTCCGCCACCCGCAGCCGCACGGGCGCGGCACGCCGGTTCTCCTCGATCTCCTCCTCGGTGGCCAGCTCGGCACCGCGAGTGATCAGTTTGAGCCAGGGCTGGTGCTCCTCCGGGATGAACGGCAGGCCCGGCGGAGCGGTGCTGGTCGCACCGGCGGCGAAGCACTGCTTGACCAGGCGGTCCTCCAGCGACTGGTAGGACATCACCGCGATCCGGCCGCCCACCGCGAGGACGTCCAGCGCGCCCGGGATCGCCCGGTCCAGGACCTCCAGCTCGCCGTTGACCTCGATCCGCAGCGCCTGGAACGTCCGCTTGGCCGGGTTCCCGCCGGTCCGACGGGTCGCCGCCGGGATGGCGTTGCGCACCAACTCGACCAGACGCGCGCTGTTGGTGAACGGTTCCTTCTCCCGCTCCCGCAGGATCACCGAGGCGATCTTCCCGGCGAACCGCTCCTCGCCGTACACCTTGAGGATCCGGGCCAGGTCGCCGTGGCTGTAGGTGTTCAGCACCTCCGCCGCGCTGATCCCCCGGGTCTGGTCCATCCGCATGTCCAGCGGCGCGTCCTGCGCGTACGCGAAGCCGCGCTCGGCCTCGTCCAGCTGCATCGAGGAGACGCCGAGGTCGAACAGGACGCCGTCCACCTCGTCGATGCCCAGGCGCTCCAGCACCTCGGGGATCTCGTCGTAGACGGCGTGCACCAGGGTGGCCCGGTCGCCGAACGGGGCCAGCCGCTCGCCGGACAGCTTCAGCGCCACCGGATCGCGGTCCACCGCGACCAGCCGCACCTGCGGGAACTGGGTCAGCAGCGCCTCGCTGTGCCCGCCGAGGCCGAGGGTGGCGTCGACCACGACGGCACCGGGGCGCGAGATCGCCGGGGCCAGGGCGTCCATGCACCGCTGGAGCATCACCGGAACGTGCTTGGGGCCCGGTTCGTTGGTGGTCATGCGCGGTGGCGCCCTTCCTCAGGTGCGGAGCAGCCCGACGTCCGGGAGCTGCGACCATTCTCGCCCACCGTGCCCCGGCACGACGAAGCGGCCCGTGGTCCCCGCCCGCTCAAGGGGAAGGTCGTGACCGCCCGGCGCCGGGGAAGGTGCGCCAGGTGGGCACGGAGCGGGAGGAGGCCACGGACCGCGTCGACCGGGCCGCACCGGCCGGGAAGGCCCGGTTGACGGGCCCCGGCGGGTGTGCTCCACTGCGCCGCAAACTCTATCGCGCGGGCCTTGCCAGTCAATGGTCCGCTCCGGCGCACCACCCGGGCGGCGGTACGGATCACCGCAGGTCGCGGGCGTGCGGGTGGACCGGTGGCGGCACGGATCGGGGGCCTTCGACGGCCGGCGCGCGCCCCCTTCCCGCCCCGCGTGCGGGTCACCCCGTACCGGCCCGGACGGACCCTCCGGTTGTGGCGATGCACCCGATCGCGGCGCCCGGTTCTGTAGCTCCCCGCTCCACCGCGCGGTCCCGATCCGCACTAACGTCGCCACCATGACAGTGACACCCGACCGGCCCTCGCCGAACGCCGCTGCCGCTCCTGCCAGACCCACCGTCATCGACCGCTTCGTCACGGCCAACCGCACCTACGCCGTGACCTTCCAGGACGGCGGGATGGACGCCCGCCCGGTGCAGAAGATCGCCGTGGTCGCCTGCATGGACGCCCGCCTCGACCTGTTCGCGGCGCTCGGCCTCGAACTCGGCGACGCGCACGTCATCCGCAACGCCGGAGGCGTCGTCACCGACGACACCATCCGCTCCCTGACCATCAGCCAGCGCGCCCTCGGCACCCGCTCGATCGCGCTGATCCACCACACCGGCTGCGGCCTGCTCGGGCTCACCGAGGACTTCCGCCGCGAGCTGGAACTGGAGGTCGGCCAGCGCCCGCAGTGGGCGGTGGAGGCCTTCGTCGACCTGGACGGCGACGTCCGCCAGTCCATGCAGCGCGTCCGCACCTCTCCCTTCCTGCTGCACACCGACGACGTCCGCGGCTTCGTCTTCGACGTCCACACCGGCCTGCTGCGCGAGATCGACTGAGTTCTCCGTCCGCTCGTCCCCGGGCCCGCCGCAGCCGCCCGGAGACGAGCGGACCGGCCACCCGCGGTCCAGGCATTCGGGAACCTCCGAATGGTGACTTCTGGCCATCCCGCGGGGGAGAATGCGCCTGCCGGTCGGACCCCGAACCACCTGGGGCGGCCAGGCCGCAGGCCGCCTTTCCCGGCGCCGGATCCTCGTTCGGAACCGCCCCCGGGACGGCCGCGTCAAGCATGGGGTGGGGCCCGGCCTCGGGACGGGGCGGGCACAGGGTGCCAGGGAGCGTAAACGGGTGACGAGCTACAACGATCAGGCCGGACTCGGCAGTCCTGCGGGGGGCGAGCAGCAGAGGGCGAACGGGTACCAGCCGGTCGGGCTCCCCGAGCTCGCCGCGGTCGTCGACCGCGTCCGTGCCAACGTCGAGAGCGTGATCGAGGGCAAGCCGGAGGCCGTCCGGATCGCCCTGACCGTCCTGCTCGCCGAGGGCCACCTGCTGCTGGAGGACGTGCCCGGCGTCGGCAAGACCATGCTGGCCAAGGCGCTCGCCCGTTCGCTCGACTGCACCGTGCGCCGCATCCAGTTCACGCCCGACCTGCTGCCCTCGGACGTCACCGGCACCAACATCTACGACCAGCAGCGGCACGACTTCGAGTTCCGCCCGGGCGCGATCTTCGCCCAGGTCGTGGTCGGCGACGAGATCAACCGCGCCTCGCCCAAGACCCAGTCCGCGCTGCTGGAGTCCATGGAGGAGCGCCAGGTCACCATCGACGGCACCAGCTACGAGCTGCCCTCGCCGTTCATGGTCGTGGCCACCCAGAACCCGGTCGAGATGGAGGGCACGTACCCGCTGCCGGAGGCCCAGCGCGACCGCTTCATGGCCCGGATCTCGATCGGCTACCCCAGCCCCGAGGCCGAGCTCGCGATGCTGGACGTGCACGCCGGCGCCAGCCCGCTGGAGGACCTCCAGCCGGTCGCGCACGCCTCCGACATCCTCAAGCTGATCGACCTGGTCCGCGGCGTGCACATCGCCGACCCGGTCCGCCGCTACGCCGTCGACCTGGTCGGCGCCACCCGCACCAGCCCGGAGCTGCGCCTGGGCGCCTCCCCGCGCGCCACCCTGCACCTGGTCCGGGCCGCCCGCGCCGCCGCCGCGCTGGACGGGCGCGACTACGTCACCCCGGACGACATCCAGCGCCTCGCCGTCCCGGTCCTGGCGCACCGTCTGATGCCGACCGCCGAGACCCAGCTCAGCCGCCGCACCTCCGAGCAGATCGTGACCGACCTGGTCGCCCGGCTGCCGCTGCCGCGCCCGCAGGGCGGCCCGGCCGTCCGGAGGGGCTGAGGTGACCCAGTCCGACTCCGCTTCGGGACTGCGGGCCGGGTTCCGCGGTCTCACCACCCGGGGGCGGTCCTTCCTCGCCGCCGGGGTCACCGCGGTGGTCTGTTCCTACCTGCTCGACCAGGACGCCCTGCTGCGCGTCGGCGTCCTGCTCGCCGCCCTGCCGCTGGTCGCCGTGGTGGTGGTCGCCAACACCCGCTACCGGGTGGCCAGCGGACGCCGGCTCAGCCCGCGCCGGGCCGTCGCCGGCCAGGAGGCCCGGGTCCACCTGCGGGTCGACAACGTCTCCCGGGTGCCCACCGGCGTGCTGCTGCTGGAGGACAAGGTCCCGTACGTGCTCGGGCCGCGCCCGCGCTTCGTGCTGGACCGGGTCGAGCCGCGCGGCCACCGCGAGGTCTCCTACCGGGTCCGCTCCGACCTGCGCGGCCGCTACCCGCTCGGGCCGCTCCAGCTGCGGCTGTCCGACCCGTTCGGGATGTGCGAGGTGACCCGCGCCTTCACCGCCTCCGACGTCCTCACCGTCGTCCCCCAGGTCCAGGCGCTGCCGTCGGTACGGCTCAGCGGCGAGTGGATCGGCCAGGGCGAGAGCCACAGCCGCACCCTGGCGCTGGCCGGCGACGACGACGTGATCCTGCGCGAGTACCGGCCCGGCGACGACCTGCGCCGGGTGCACTGGCGCTCCACCGCCCGGTACGGCGAGCTGATGGTGCGCCGCGAGGAGCAGCCCCGGCAGGCCCGGGCCACCGTCGTGCTGGACACCCGGGAGATCGCCCACCGGGGCAGCGGCCCCGCCTCCTCCTTCGAGTGGGCGGTCGGCTGCGCCGCCTCGGTCTGCGCGCACCTGCTGGAGCGCGGCTACCAGACCCGGCTGCTCACCGACACCGGGCTGTCCGTGCCCGCGCCCGGCGCGGGCGGCGGCCACGGCAGCGCCGCCACCTCCGGGCTGATCCTCGACGCCCTCGCCGTCGCCGACCTGTCCGACGGCGGCACCCTCTCCCGCGCCGAGGACCCGCTGCGTGCCGGCGGCGAGGGCCTGCTGGTCGCCGTCCTCGGCGACCTGGACGACGCCCAGGCCGCCCGGCTGGGCCGGCTGCGCAGCCGCGCCGGCGGGGCGATCGCCCTCCTGCTGGACACCGGCACCTGGGCCGGCCTGCGGATGCTCGCCCCGGACACCGGCGGCGACGACTTCCGCGCCCGGGTCCGGCAGCTGCGCGAGTCCGGGTGGACCGTGATCCCGGTGCGGGCCGGGGACTCCGTACCGGACCTGTGGCGGGCCGCCGACGGCAGCAGGACGACCGCCCCCTACCGAGAAGAGGCCGGCGCGTGACCACCCGGGCCAAACTGACCGCGTACTCGGCGCTGGCCACCGCCCTCGCCTCGCTGTGCATGATGCCGCTGCTCACCACCCGCAGCTGGTTCACCCACGCCGTCCTGGTGATCGCCGTGATCTCCGCGGTCGGCGCGGGCCTGCGCCGCTCCCCGCTGTACCGCTGGACGGTGCCGGTCGGGCAGCTGCTGGTGCTGCTCCTCCTGCTGCTGCTCGGCTTCGCGGGCGCCGGCGGGGTACTGCCCGGGCCGGCCACGATGCGGGTCCTGGACCAGGTCCTCACCTCCGGCCTGGACGACATACAGCAGTACGCCATCCCGGCTCCGCCCACCGCCGGACTGCGGCTGATCCTGGTCTCGGCGATCGGCCTGATCGCCGTCGCGGTGGACACCGTCGCGGTGACCTACCGGCGCTCGGCGCTGGCCGGGCTGCCGCTGCTGGCCCTGTACTCGGTCGGCAACGGCCTGGCCGGGGAGCACGGCAGCTGGGTCTGGTTCGCCGTCGCCGCGGCCGGCTACCTGCTGCTGCTGTTCGCCGAGGGCCAGGACCGGGTCTCCCGCTGGGGCCGGGTCTTCTACGGCGGCGCGCGCGGCTCGGTGGAGTCCGGCCGGGTCAGCCCGGGCGGCCGGCAGGTCGGCGTGCTGGCCCTGGCGGTGGCGCTGCTGCTGCCGGTGGTCCTGCCGCACTGGAGCTCCGGACTGCTGAACTCCGGCTCCGGCGGGTCGAAGGGCAAGGGCGTCGGCGGGAGCCTGTCGACCAGCCTCGACCCGCTGGTCAGCCTGGAGGCCGCGGTCACCAGGCCGACCGACGCGGAACTGCTCACCTACACCCTGGACGGCTCGCTGGCCGATCAGACCTATCTGCGGACCGGCTCGCTCGACCAGTTCGACGGCACCAACTGGAAGCTCGGCAGCACCACGGTCACCGACCTCCCGGCGACGCTGCCCACCCCCGAGGGCCTGCGCGACGCCCAGCTCCCCCGGATCGAGGGCGACTTCAAGATCGGCGACCGGCTGGAGGGCAGCTGGCTGCCGATGCCCTACCCGGCCGCCTCCGTCCAGGTCCCCAAGCCCGGCGACTGGAAGCTCGACCCGCTGACCCGCACCGTCCTGCCGGCCAACGACAAGGCGATCCGCAATCTGAGCTACCACGTCAGCGCGCTGGACCTGCGGCCCGGCGCCAACGACCTGCGCCTCGCGGCCACCGCGCCGCAGGACATCAGGGAGCACTACACCGCCGTCCCGGCCGACCTGCCGCCGGTCGTCGCCGAGAAGGCCAAGGCCGTCACCGCCGGCGCCCGGAACGACTACGACCGGGCGACAGCGCTGGTCAACTGGTTCACCGGACCGGACTTCACGTACGACACCGCGGTCAACGGCGGCACCGGCAGCGACGCCATCGCCGTCTTCCTGCGCGACCGCCGCGGCTTCTGCGTGCACTTCGCCTCCACCATGGCGGCGATGGCCCGGGTGCTGAAGATCCCGGCCCGGGTGGCCGTCGGCTTCACCCCCGGCGACAGCAAGGGCGGCGGCGTCTACTCGGTGACCGGCCGGATGTACCACGCCTGGCCCGAGCTGTACTTCTCCGGCTACGGCTGGCTGCGCTTCGAGCCGACCCCGAGCCGCGGCGTCCCGGCCCGCTACACCGAGGCGTCCAGCGCCCCGACCAGCGCGCCGACCCAGCAGGCGACCACCGCCCCGCAGAGTGCCTCGGCCGCCCCGGCGCCGACCTCCAGCTCGGACTGCACCCCGAAGCAGCGCCAGCTGGGCGAGTGCGACACCAAGGGCAAGGCCGTCGCCACGGCCGCCGAGGAGTCCTGGCTGCTCTCCCCACAGGTGCTCGGCACCCTGGCCGCGGTGCTCGTGCTGATCGCACTGCTGCTCGCCCCGATGCTCTGGCGCGCCGCCGTGCGCCGCCGCCGACTGGGCGGCGGGGGCCGGCGCGGGCCCGGCGGGAGCGGGCCGGCGGAGCTGACCGACGCCCAGGTGCTGGCCGCCTGGGACGAGCTGATCGACTCCGCCTGGGACCTCGGAATTCCCCCGGACGAGTCACGCACCCCGCGTTCGGCGGCCCGCCGGATCACCGAGAAGGCGCAGCTGGACGCGGACTCCTCGGCCGCCACCGGCCGGCTGGCGCTGGCCACCGAGCGGGTGCTCTACGCCCCGCCCGGGCGGCCCACCACGGAGCCGCTGGCCTCCGACGTCCGCACCGTCCGGCGCGGGCTGCGGGCGAGCGCCGGCCGGGCCGGGCGGACCAGGGCGCTGCTGCTGCCGCCGTCCTCGGCCCAGCTGTGGTGGCGGATCTCCGACGCGGTGCGGGCGGCCCGGGCGGCGGTCGGCAGCCGGGTCGGCCGGGCGGTCGAGGCGGTCCGCGCGCCGGTGCGGCGGGTCTTCACCCGGCGCAAGCGGTCCACGCCGGGATCGTGACGCCGGGGTCCTGATCCGGACACGAAGCCGGGGCGGGCAGTCGATCGACTGCCCGCCCCGGCTTCGTCTGTTTCGTACCCATCGGCTCCGGCCATCGGCCGGGCGGCTCAGAAGCCCCCGGTCTGCTCGTCCCGACGGCGCTGCCAGCGCTGCTCCACCCGGTCCATCATCCCGGCCTTGCGGCGCGGGGCGGCGGCCGGGCGGGCCCCGGTGCCCTGGCCCGCGGGCCCCCGGCGCCAGCCGGTCACGGCGAACACCGCACATCCGAGCATCACCAGGAAGCCCACGACGCTGACCCAGATCTGGTCCGGCACGACCATGCCGCCCATCAGCAGGCCGATGCCCACCACGAAGCCGGCGACGGCCAGGTAGACCCGCCGACGGGTGTAGGTGCGCAGCCCGGTTCCCTCAAGCGCAGACGCGAATTTGGGATCTTCGGCATACAGCGCTCGCTCCATCTGGTCGAGCAGTCGCTGCTCGTGCTCCGAGAGCGGCACGGAGTCCTCCTACTCGTCGGTCGCGCGTGCGACCGGTCCGCCCACCCCGGTCGGGGAGGCAAGTCCAATCAGCCTTGGGGCACACGGTCGGACGCCCGTGCGGGGGACCCGGCCCGTGTCGTCCATATGCCCCACGCGTCCGGCTGTCATGCTTTCCGGCTTTACCCAGATCATACGGTCCGTGGGCCCGTTACGGAGTGGTCTGCGCCGCGTGGGACGGGCCACTTCGAGCGGGGACGGCCGCATCGGAGTCAACGCGCCACGCCCCGGACAAGTGCCCGATCGGATGGAATCGTCCCGGACCTGGGCAGGTTTGCCACCGGGCGGCGCGGAGCGACCGGGGGCCGACCGGCGCACGGACGGGCTACGGGCGGGGAACCGCCAGGCCTCCGGGGCGCGAACCGCCGCCGTACGGTGTGCAAAAAAACCGTACGACGGTGGCAGGGTTCGTGAAGGGGCGCACGCGCCCCGAGAGGAGCGCGTGCCGGACGGAACGCCTCAGGCCAGGGTGGCCAGCAGGTGCAGCTGGGTCGCCACGGCGTGGAACGCGGGCTGCTCGGCGGCGGCCTCCTCCAGCTTCAGCAGCGCGTCCAGGGCACCCGGCTCGGCGTCCACCAGCACCCCGGGGACGAGGTCGGCGAAGACCCGTACGCCGTGCACCGACTCCACCCGCAGGCCGGCGGCCTCGGCCAGCCGGCCCAGCTCCTCGCCGGTGAAGCGGCGCGGCATCGGGTCCTGCGCGCCCCAGCGGCCGTCCGTGGCGGAGAGCACGGTGCGGGCCTCGTTGAAGTGGCCGGCCAGCGCGCGGGCCAGCACGGCGCCGTTGCGGTTGGCCGCCAGCAGGCTGACCACACCGCCCGCGCGCAGGGTGCCGGCCAGGCTGCCGAGCGCCTCGGCCGGGTCGTCCACGACCTCCAGCACGCCGTGGCAGAGCACCGCGTCCACGCTGCCGGGAGCGACCAGCTCGGGCAGGGTCTGGGTGTCGCCCTGGACAGCCCGCACCAGGTCCGTCACACCGGCCTCGGCGGCCCGGCGCTCCAGGGCGAACAGGGCGTCCGGGCTCGGGTCGACCACGGTGACGCGGTGGCCGAGCTTGGCGACCGGCACGGCGAAGTTCCCGGTGCCGCCGCCGGTGTCGACCACGTCGAGCACCGGCTGGTCCAGCTCGGCCGCCCGCTTCTCCAGGGCTGCCCGGACCACCTCCCACACCACGGCGGTACGCAGGGCACTGCGGGGACGCGTCGGGTACAAGGTGGGGCTCCTTGGCACGTGCAGTTCGATCAGGATGCCTCCACCTTAGAGCCTGTCAGGCCGGCGGCTCGTCGGCCTCCAGTGGCAGCCGGGGCGGCGGCGGCGCGGCGTGCAGGCCGAGCAGCCGCTCGACCAGGCGCAGGAAGAGGGCGGAGTTGCGGATCAGGTCGTCGGCGTCGCGGGCCGAGGCGGCGCCCCTGATCCCGGCCTCGGCGGCGGCCCGGCGGCGGGCGCCGGCGCCGTAGTAGAGCGCCCATTCGGCGAGTTCCGGGGCCACCTCGGGCAGCACCTCCCAGGCGCTGCGGATGGCCTTGCGGCGGCGCGGACTCTTCTCCGGGCGGCCGCGCACCGCCAGGACGGCCGCCACCGTGCGCAGCGCGGCCAGGTGGGCGGTGGCGTAGCGCTCCAGCGGGTCCTCAAGGGCGCGGGCCAGGACGAGGGTGCGGTGGGCGTCGGCGAGCAGGTCGAGGGCGGCCGGCGGCGCGGCGGTCCGGCGCAGCACGGGGTGGACGTCCGCTCCGGCGGGGCGTCGGGCGGACGGACCCGGGAGCTGTGGCAGGGCGGCGGAGTGGAGGCGGGCGGTGACGGGCTCAGGACGACTGATGGTCATGGTCTCCCCCGTTCCGAGGCAGCGCGCGGACCGGGTGGTCCGTGCCTTCCCATCGTGAACGGCACCACTGACAATCCGGCCCGGAAGGCCGCTCCTGCGGCGCGAAGGGGCCGTAAGGAGTCCGGAAAGGCCGTAGGGAGGCCGGAAACGGGGTAGCGGCGGCAGGCGCGGTCCTCCCCCGGTTCCGCGCCGCCGCCGTGTCGTCGCTCCGCCGGTCCACCCCCTGGCCGGCGGCGGCGAACTCCCCCTCGCGGCCGGTCTCCCCCCGGCCCGCTCCGCCGCCCCGTGTCGGCGGTGCGGGGACCACGACCAGCCCCGTGGCGGTCCGTCCGCCGCCTCCCCCGGCCTGAGCGGCCGGGAGACGGACGGATCCGCCGCCCGGGCGGGCCGGGCGCCCGACGCGCCGCCCTCCCGGGTGCCACCACTCTCCCGTCCGCGCAGGTCGTCGGCCATCCGCTGACGTACTCAACCGCGAATCTGAGTATCCGTACTCAGTCCGTCCCGGCCCGCCGTCCGCCGGAACCGCGGCGTGCGTCCACGGCGTCCCGGGTGCCGGTACGGTACGGCGGGGCCGGGCGGAACCGGCCCCGCCGGACGAGGAGCGGACGCGATGACGAGGAGGGGGACGCGATGACGGTCCTGCCACTGATCTTCACCAGCGGGCTGGCCAGCGGCATCAACGCCTACGCGGTGGTGCTGCTGCTCGGCCTGCTGGGCAGGTTCGGTGACGCGGACTCGGTGCCGCAGGCGCTGGAGCGCACGGACGTGCTGGTGGTGGCGGGCGTGCTGTTCGCGCTGGAGGCGGTGGCCGACAAGATCCCGTACGTGGACAGCGTCTGGGACGTCGTGCACACGGTGATCCGGCCGATCGCCGGTGCCACCGTCGGCGTGCTGATCGCGAGCAACGACCCCGGTTCGCTCAGCGAGGTCGCGGCCGGCGCGATGGGCGGCACCTCGGCGCTGGTCAGCCACCTGGTGAAGTCCTCGCTGCGGATGGCCGTCAACACCTCCCCGGAACCGGTCAGCAACATCGTGGTCAGCATGGCCGAGGACCTCTCGGTGGCCGGCCTGGTCACGCTGGCGATCTTCCACCCCTGGCTGGCCGCCTCGGTCGCCGCCGCGGTCCTGGTCGCCGGCCTGCTGCTGGTCCGGCTGGTGATCACGAAGATCCGCGCGTTCCGGGCCCGCCGCCGCGAACGCAGGACCGCCCGGGCGGCGGGCACTGCGGGCACGGCGTAAAGCTCGTCCTAGGATCGGGGCCATGGCAAAGATCGTCGTCATCGGCGCAGGAATGAGCGGGCTCGCGGCGGCCTCCCGGCTGGCGACCCTCGGCCACCGGGTGACGGTCTGCGAGGCGGGCGGCACGTACGGGGGCATGGTCGGGCGGTACGAGCGCGACGGCTTCGCCTTCGACACCGGCCCCGGCCTGCTCTCTCTCCCGGCCGTCTACCGCGACCTCGCGCTGAAGACCGGCAAGGAGCCGCTGGAGCAGCTGGTCGAGCTGGCCCCGGTCGACCCGGAGAGCCGGCACCTGTTCCCCGACGGCACCGCCGTCACCCTGCCCAACGCCTCCCGCGGCGGTGTCAGCCAGGCCCTGGACGCCGCCTTCGGCGCGGGCTCCGGCGCCCGCTGGAGCGAGGTGATGAACCACGGCCGGACGGTCTGGGAGGCCACCCGCCGCCCGCTGCTGGAGGAGGCGCTCCCGGCCGACCTCGGTGTCCTGTCCCCGGCCGGCCGGGCCCGGGTGGACACCGACCCGTACCCCGTAGCGCCGCGCACCGGCCTGGCCCGGCTGCGCCGCCCGCGGCCGTGGAGCCTCGCCGACGTGGCGCGGCGGCAGCTCGGCGGCCACCCCGGCCTGACCGCCCTGCTGGGCGAGCCCGCGCTGCGGTACGGCCTCCTGCCCGGGCAGGCCCCGGCGGGGGCCGCCGTGCTGCCGTACATGGAGCAGTCCTTCGGCGTCTGGTACGTCCGGGGCGGCCTGCGCGCGCTCGCGGACGCCGTGTACCGGCGCTGCGAGCTGCGCGGGGTCGAGTTCCGCTTCGACACCCCGGTCACCCGGGTGGTCGTGGAGAACGGCCGGGCGTGCGGGGTCGGGACGGCGGACGGCCGGATCGACGCGGACCTGGTGATCTCCGCGATGGACACCCGCGCGCTGTTCCGCCACGGCATCGCCGAGTGGCCGGGGGTGCCGGCCGAGGACTGGGAGCCGTTCGAGGTGCCCGGCCGGTTCAGCGTGCTGCTCGCCCTGCGCGGGCCCCGGCCCGAGGGCACCGCGCACCGGACGGTGGTCCACGCGGTGGACCCGGCCGCCGAGGAGAACGCCCTCACGCTGTCCGCGCCGCTGTGCGAGCGTCCCACCGTGCAGGTGCTCCGCCCGGACGACCCGGCGCTGCGCCCCGACGACGCCCACGAGAGCGTGGTGCTGACCGCGACCGTCCCGGCCCAGGAGGAGGACGTCGACTGGACCGCCCCCGGTGTCGCCGACCGCTACGCCGACCAGTTGCTCGCCCACGTCGACGCGGCCGGCCTGGGACTGCGCGAGCGGGTGCTGTGGCGGGTCGTGCGCACCCCGGAGGACACCCGCCGGGAGACCGGCGCGCTGTTCGGCTCGGTCGCCCGCCCGGTGCTCGCGGGTTCGTACGCGGGGCTGCACGCCGCCAATGAGTCGCCCGTCCCGGGCCTCTACCTGGTCGGCGGCAACGCCCACCCCGGTGGCGGCCTCGCCCGCGTCGGCATGTCGGCCTGCATCACTGCCGGGCTGATCGGCCCGGCGTAGGGCCCGGCGGCCCGGCCCGGTCGGCCTCGGCTGCCGGGCCCCTGCCGGGTCAGCCCTGGTGCCAGGTGTTCTGCTGCTGCTGGTAGCCGTAGTTCTGGTCGTACGCCGGCTGCTGCGGGATGCCCTGGACCTGCGGGTCGGGCTGCGGCTGCCACTGCTGCTGGGGCTGGGCGTTCGGGTCCCAGGTCTGCTGGTGCTGCGGCTGCTGGTAGCCCGCGTACGGGTCCTGCTGCTGGTCCTGCTGCTGCGGGTAGCCGCCGTACGGGTCCTGCTGCTGGGGGTAGCCGCCGTAGGACTGCTGCTGCTCGTAGGCGTAGGCGGGCTGCTGCTGGGTCTGCCACTGCTGCTGGTCGTAGCCGGACTGGTAGGCGGCGGCGTACGGGTCCTGGTGCTGCTGCTGGACCTGCGGCTGCTGCTGCTCGTAGTACCCGGGGGCGTAGACGCCGTCCTGGGCGAGTTCCTGCATCTCGAAGGCGGCGGTCTGCTCGACCGCGGGCACCTCGTCGGGCACCTCGACGGGGACCGGCGCGGAGGCCCGGGTCTCCTCGACGGCGCTGACCTCGCCGACCCGCTTCCTGGCGACGGCGACGGCCGCCACCGCGGCGGCGCCGCCGGTCAGGGCGCCCAGCAGCGGCACCTTGGCGAGCGGGCCGGGCAGGCTGCCGTCGGCCTTCCGCAGGGACCAGCCGGCCTGGTGGCCGCGCTTGACCGCGAGGGTGACGAAGGTCTGGCCGACCGCGAACAGCGCGGCGCCGGCCCCGATCACCACGACCGAGCCGAGGACCATCCCGGCGGCCACGCCCAGGAAGCCGGCCAGGGCCAGGGCCCGCCAGTGCAGCGGCGCCCGGTTCTGCAGCAGCACCTCGGCGACCAACCAGAGCGCCACCACCGCCAACGCGGCGTACAGCAGCAGGTATCCGATGCCCATCCGCCCGCTACCTCCAGTCGCGTACCCGCGCTCGTGCGCCGCGCGTGTGCGGCGACTGTACCGGTTCAACGGCCGGGGTACCGCATCGCGTTCCCACCGCCCCGGACGGCGGCCGCACACGACCGAGCCCGTCACCGTCGGTGCGGTGACGGGCTCGTGAACACCCGGCGTCGGCGCTGCGCGGGCGCGGGCCCGGCCCGCCGGTCAGCGCTGGTGCAGCCCCAGGTTCTGGTAGATCTCCAGCGTCGCCGTCGAGTGGTTCAGCGTGATGAAGTGCAGACCGGGCGCGCCCTCGGCGAGGAGGCGCTCGGCCATCGCCGTGGCGTGCTCCATGCCGATGGCCCGCAGCGCCGCCGGGTCGTCGATGGCCGCCCGCAGGCGGGCCTCCAGGTCGGCGGGGAAGGCCGAGCCGCTGAGCTGGGGGAAGCGCTCCAGCTGCTTGGCGTTGGTGACCGGCATGATCTCCGGGATGATCGGCGTCTCGCAGCCGGCGGCCGTGACCCGGTCGCGCAGCCGCAGGTAGTCGTCCACCTCGAAGAACATCTGGGTGATCGCGTAGTCGGCCCCGGAGCGGATCTTCGCCACGAAGTGCCGGATGTCCTCGTCCCAGTCGGTCGAGCGCGGGTGCATGTTCGGCGAGGCCGCGACGCCGACGCAGAAGTCGCCGATGCCCTTGATCAGCTCCACCAGCTCGTACGCGTAGGTGACGCCCTCGGGGTGGCTGACCCACTCGCCCATCGGGTCGCCGGGCGGGTCGCCCCGGACCGCCAGGACGTTCCGCACGCCCTGGTCGGCGTACTGGCCGATGATGTTGCGCAGTTCCGCGATCGAGTGGTCCACCGCGGTGAGGTGGGCGACCGGGGTCAGGGTGGTCTCGGTCGCGATCCGGCCGACCATGTTGACGGTGCGCTCGCGCGAGGAGCCGCCGGCGCCGTAGGTCATACAGACGAAGTTCGGGTCGAGCGGTTCGAGCCGACGGATGGCGTCCCAGAGTTTCTGCTCGCCGACCTCGGTGCGCGGCGGCATGAATTCGAAGGAGAAGGAGCGCTTTCCGGCCGCCAGGAGGTCGCGCACCGTCAGTGCGCGATCCGTTCTCGTGGAAGCGATACCGAGTGCCATGCTGGCAGGCTATCCGGCGTTCGAAGGGGCCGGACAACCGTATTCCACCTATTGAGACAAGAGATGGAAGAGGTTCCGGTTCACCCCGGCCCCGTCCCGCGGCGCCTCCTCCGGGCCCCCCGCGGGGCCGCTCGCACACCCGTTCCCAGCCGCACCGTTACGCTTGCTGCACCCCAGAGAACCAGCGGAGCCCCATCGTGACCTCGTCCAGCACCCGGCCGGCCAACCCCAGTGCGGCCAACCCCATTGACGTGGAGGACGTCCGCACCCGCGTCAACGCGGCGCTCGCCGCGTTCATGGACGGCCAGTCCGTGCTGCTCGACAAGATCTCGCCCCGGCTGGCCCCCGCCGCCGACGCGCTGCGCGACTTCCTGCTGGACGGCGGCAAGCGCCTGCGCCCGGCCTTCTGCTACTGGGGCTGGCGCGGCGCCGGCGGCCCGGCCGGGGGCGCCACCGGTGAGGCGATCGCCAACGCGGCCGCCGCCCTGGAGCTGCTCCAGGCGAGCGCCCTGGTGCACGACGACCTGATGGACCGCAGCGACACCCGCCGCGGCCTGCCCTCGGTCCACCGCCGCTTCGAGGCGCTGCACCGGGACAGCGGCTGGCGCGGCGACCGCGAGCAGTACGGCACCTCGGCCGCGGTTCTGCTCGGCGACCTGCTGCTGATCTGGTGCGACGAGCTGTTCCTGCGCTCCGGCCTGGAGCCGGCCGCCGTCCTCGCCGCCAAGCCGGTGTTCGACCTGATGCGCACCGAGGTCATGCTCGGCCAGTACCTGGACGTCCTGGAGCCGGTGGCCGGCGACTCGACCGACGAGGGCGCGCTGGACCGGGCGCGGACGGTGCTGCACTACAAGTCCGCGAAGTACACCATCGAGCGGCCGCTGCAGGTGGGTGCGCTGCTGGCCGGCGCCGGGCCGGAACTGGTCGAGGCCTACGGGGCGTTCGGGCTGCCGCTGGGCGAGGCCTTCCAGCTGCGCGACGACCTGCTCGGCGTCTTCGGGGACCCGGCCGTCACCGGCAAGCCGGCCGGGGACGACCTGCGCGAGGGCAAGCGCACCCTGCTGGTCGCGCACGCGATGCGGGGCCTGCCGGCCGCCGACGCCCGGCACCTGGACGAGCGGCTCGGCGCGCCGGACCTGGCGGCCCCGGAGGTCGCCGAGCTGCGCGCGCTGGTCGCCCGCAGCGGCGCGCCCGAGCTGGTGGAGCACCGGATCGAGGAGCTGATGCGGCAGTCGCTGGCCGCGCTGGAGGCCGCTCCGCTCGCCGACGACCGGGCCCGTACGGTGCTGCTGGCCCTGGCCGAGGCCGCCACCGTCCGCAAGTACTGACGGACGGCGACGGCCCCGGGGGCCTGCGGGCCCCCGGATCCCGCTGATCCGGGCCGGTCAGAGCGCGGCGCGCACCCGGCGGGACAGCTCGGCGGCGGCCGCCCGCGGATCCGCCGCGGCGGTGACGGCCCGCACCACGACGATCCTGCGGGCACCGGCGGCCAGCACCTCGTCCAGGTTGCCGAGGTCGATCCCGCCGATCGCGAACCACGGCCGGTCGGTGTCCTGCTTCGCCGCGTACGAGACCAGGCCGAGGCCCGGGGCCGGGCGGCCCGGCTTGGTCGGGGTCGGCCAGACCGGGCCGGTGCAGAAGTAGTCCGTACCGGGTTCGGCGATCGCCGCGTCCACCTCGGACTCGGCGTGGCAGGAACGGCCGATCAGCACGTCCTCGCCGAGGATCGCCCGGGCGGCCTGCACCGGCAGGTCGTCCTGGCCGAGGTGCAGCACGTCCGGCCGGGCCGCGTGGGCGACGTCGGCGCGGTCGTTGACGGCCAGCAGCTTGCCGTGCCGGCGGCAGGCGTCGGCGAAGACCTCCAGGGCCTCCAGCTCCTGCTTGGCCTCCAGGCCCTTGTCCCGCAGCTGGACGATGTCCACCCCGCCCGCCAGCGCCGCGTCCAGGAACTCGGCGAGGTCGCCCTGCTCCCGGCGGGCGTCGGTGCACAGGTAGAGCCGGGCGTCGGCCAGCCGGGTACGCAGCGTGTCCGCCGCCATCAGATCAGCATCGCCTGGGCGCGGCGCTTCACCTCGGTGCCGCGGTTCTCCCGGAGCGCCTGGATCGGGCTGCCGGGCAGCGACGGGTCCTCGGTGAAGAGCCACTCCAGGATCTCCACGTCGTTGTACCCGCAGTCCCGCAGGACGGTCAGGGTGCCGGACAGGTGCTTGACCAGGCCCGGGCCGTCGATGAACGCCGCCGGGACCTGCAGCGACTTGTTCGGCCCGCGCCGGACGGCGATCAGGCCGCCGTTCTTGACCAGGTCACGCACCTCGGTGACCCGGACCCCCCACTGCTCCGAGATGTCGGGCAGGTACATCCAGTCGGTGACCAGGGCTTCAATCTTGCTTTCGATCTCACTCACGCCACCAGACTGCCACCTCCGCGGCCCACCGCGCACCAGGCACTACCCCGCGACGGCCGACTTCAGCGGCACCGCCGGGTCGCCCGCCCGGGCCGGATCCAGGGCCGTACCGCGCTCGATCAGCCTCCGCCCCTGGGTGAGGTCGCGCGGCCGGTCCACGGCCAGCAGCGCGCTCGGCACGCCGTCGCGCAGCCAGAGCACCGACCAGTCGCCGTCCCGCGGGGAGCCGCGCCACAGCAGCTCGTCGCCCTCGGCGTGCCGGCCGGCGTACTGGACCATCCGGCCGAACTGCTCGGACCAGAAGTACGGCACCGGGTCGTAGGCCGGCGCGTCCGCGCCCAGGACGGCTGCGGCCACCGCCTCGCCGGACTGCAGGGCGTGGTCCCAGTGCTGGACGGCCAGCCGGGCCCCGGCCCGGGCCGAGGGGTAGCTGACGCAGTCGCCGGCCGCGAACACGCCGGGCACCGAGGTGCGCAGCCGCCCGTCCACCACGACGGCGCCGGCCGCGTCCAGCTCGACCCCGGTTCCGGCCAGCCAGCCGGTCGCGGGGCGGGCCCCGATGCCGACCACCACCTCGTCGGCGGGCAGGTGCGAGCCGTCCGCCAGCAGCACCGCGCCGGGCTCGACGGCGGCCACGCCGACCCCGCAGCGCAGGTCGACCCCGGCCCCGGCGTACCAGGCGGCCATCGCCGAGCCGACCTCGGTCGGCAGCGCGCCGGGCAGCGGCGCCGGGCCGGCCTCGACCACGGTCACCTCGCAGCCCGCCGCGCGGGCCGCGGTGGACACCTCGGCGCCGATCCAGCCCGCGCCGACCAGCACCAGCCGCAGCCCGGGGCGCAGCAGCGCGCGCAGCGCCAGGGCGTCGTCCAGGGTGTGCAGCAGGTGCGCGCGCTCGGCCCCGGGCAGGGCCCGCGGAACGGCGCCGGTGGCGATCACCAGCGAGCCGTACGGGAGGTCGCCGCCGTCGGTGTGCAGCACGCCGGGGGTCAGGCCGGTGGCCCGGCGGCCGGTGAGCAGCTCGATGCCGAGCTGCCCGTAGTCGATGTCCAGGGCGGTGGAGTCGGCCTTGCCGAGCAGCACGTCCTTGGAGAGCGGCGGCCGGTCGTACGGCGCGTGCGGCTCCTCGCCGACCAGCACGATCGGCCCCTGCCGGCCGCCCTGCCGCAGCTTGAGGGCGCACTGCGCCCCGGCCAGCCCGGCTCCGACGACGACCACCTGATCCGTTCCGCTCAGCTCTGCCACGCCCGTCACTGTACTCAGCGCGACGCGGCGGCCTGCGGGCCGTCCGCCCGCTGTACGGGCCTTCGGCCGGGCCGACCCCCGGCGTTAAGGTGGGGGCACCACACGGGAGCCCGGCGCACCGGGCTGAGAGGCGGGCTGGCACGGCCTGCGACCGTCCGAACCTGATCCGGGTCATACCGGCGAAGGGAGAAGAGCAGCTTTGTCACGCTTGCCATCAGGCGCCCACGCCGACGTGCTGGTGATCGGCGGGGGCGTCATCGGCCTCGCCGTCGCCTGGCGCGCCGCGCAGCGCGGGCTGCGGAACGTGATCGTGGTCGACCCCTCCCCCGGCGGCGGGGCCGCCGGGGTCGCGGCCGGGATGCTCGCCCCGGTCACCGAGCTGCAGTACGGCGAGGAGCCGCTGCTGCGCCTCGGGATGGCCTCGAACGAGCGGTACGCGGCCTTCGCCGCCGAGCTCTCCGAGGCGAGCGGCGGCCGGGACACCGGCTACCGCCGCTGCGGCACCGTCGCCGTGGCGCTGGACTCCGACGACCGCGAGGAACTGCGCGAGCTGCACGCCTTCCACCAGCGGCTCGGCCTGGACTCGACCTGGCTGACCGGCCGGGAGGCCCGCAGGCTGGAGCCGATGCTCGCCCCCGGCGTGCGCGGCGGCCTGCACGTCGCGGACGACCACCAGGTGGACCCCCGGCGCCTGCTCACCGCCCTGGCCGCCGCCTGCGAGAACGCGGACGTCCTGCTGCACCGCGCCGAGGCCGTCGAGCTGCTGGTCGAGGACGGCCGCGCGACCGGCGCCCGGCTCTCGACCGGGGAACGGGTGGGCGCCGGGCAGGTCGTCCTCGCCGCCGGCCCGCACAGCCACCGGCTGCCCGGCCTGCCCGACGGTGTGCTGCCCGCGATCCGCCCGGTGAAGGGGCAGGTGCTGCGGCTGCACGTCCCGGACGCCTACCGCCCGTTCCTGTCCCGCAACGTCCGCGCCGTCGTCCGCGGCCGGCACCTGTACCTGGTGCCCCGGGAGAACGGCGAGCTGGTGGTCGGCGCGACCACCGAGGAGCAGGGCTACGACACCACCGTCACCGCCGGCGGGGTGTACGAACTCCTGCGCGACGCGCACGAGTTGGTCCCGGGAATCACCGAACTCCCGCTGCTGGAGACCTCCGCCGGGCTGCGCCCCGGCTCGCCGGACAACGCCCCGCTGCTCGGCCCGACGTCACTGCCCGGGCTGGTCGCCGCCACCGGCCACTACCGCAACGGCGTGCTGCTCACCCCGGTGACCGCCGACCTGCTCTCCGAGTACCTGGCCACCGGTGAAGTCCCCGAAACGGCAAGGCCGTTCACGCCCCTGCGCTTCTCCCCCGAACCCCCCGCTGCGAAGGCCTCCGCATGACCGACATCGCCCCGAACGAGATCACCCCGAACGAGATCGCCCTGACCGTCAACGGCGAGCCCCGCCGGGTGTCCGCCACGACCACCCTCGCCGAGGTGGTGGCCGCCGTCAGCGCCGCCAACACCGGTGTCGCCGCCGCGCTCAACGAGGCCGTGGTGCCACGCGGTTCGTGGCCCGGGACGGCGCTGGCCGGCGGCGACCGGATCGAGATCCTCACCGCCGTGCAGGGAGGCTGAACCATGGCCGACGACCTTCTGACCATCGCCGGGACGGCCTTCTCCTCCCGGCTGATCATGGGCACCGGGGGCGCCCCCAGCCTGGAGGTCCTGGAGCGCGCGCTGCTCGCCTCCGGCACCGAGCTGACCACCGTCGCCATGCGCCGGGTCGACGCCACCACCCAGGGCTCCGTGCTCGACGTACTGACCCGCAACGGCATCCGGGTGCTGCCCAACACGGCCGGCTGCTTCACCGCCGGCGAGGCCGTGCTGACCGCCCGACTGGCCCGCGAGGCGCTCGGCACCGACTGGGTCAAGCTGGAGGTGATCGCCGACGAGCGCACCCTGCTGCCCGACCCGATCGAGCTGCTGGACGCCGCCGAGACGCTGGTCGACGACGGCTTCACCGTCCTGCCGTACACCAACGACGACCCGGTGCTGGCCCGCAAGCTGGAGGACGTCGGCTGCGCGGCCATCATGCCGCTGGGCTCGCCGATCGGTTCGGGCCTGGGCATCCGCAACCCGCACAACTTCCAGCTGATCGTGGAGGGTGCGGGCGTCCCGGTGATCCTGGACGCGGGCGCCGGCACCGCCTCCGACGTGGCGCTGGCGATGGAGCTGGGCTGCGCCGCGGTGATGCTCGCCTCCGCGGTGACCAGGGCTCAGGACCCGGTGCTGATGGCCGAGGCGATGCGGCACGCCGCCGAGGCGGGCCGGCTCGCCCACCGGGCCGGCCGGATCCCGCGCCGCTTCCACGCCGAGGCCTCCTCCGCGATGGCCGGCCGGGCCGACCTGGACACCCGCGAGCACCCCGCGTTCTGAACCGTCGCGCATGTCACAAGCCGGTCCCGGAGGCGGTGTCCTCCGGGACCGGCCGTCCCGGGCGGCTCTAGACTCTCCGAGTGGACATGGCACTGCACGACCCCTTGATCGGCGCCCTGCTCGACAACCGGTACCGGGTCGAGCAGCGCGTCGCGACCGGCGGGATGTCCACCGTCTACAAGGGCACCGACACCCGTCTGGACCGCGTGGTCGCACTCAAGGTGATGCACCCTTCGCTGGCCGGCGACGAGGGGTTCACCGCCCGCTTCATCCGCGAGGCCAAGGCCGTCGCCAAGCTCACCCACCCCAACGTGGTCACCGTCTTCGACCAGGGCGCGGACGGCGGTCACGTCTTCCTCGCCATGGAGTACGTACCCGGCCGCACCCTGCGCGACCTGCTGCGCGACCGCGGCGCGCTGTCCGTCCGGGCCGCTCTGGACGTGCTGGAGCCGGTGCTGGCCGCGCTCGGCGCCGCCCACCGGGCCGGGCTGGTCCACCGCGACGTCAAGCCCGAGAACGTGCTGATCACCGACGGCGGCCTGGTCAAGGTCGCCGACTTCGGCCTGGTCCGGGTGCTCGGCACCGCCGACGGCGCGCCCACCTCGACCACCACCGCCACCGGCGGCACGGTCATGGGCACCGTCTCCTACCTGGCCCCCGAGCAGATCCTCCCGGACGCCCCGACCGACCAGCGGGTGGACGTCTACGCGGCCGGCATCCTGCTGTACGAGATGCTCACCGGCCGCCGCCCGCACACCGGCGACAATCCCGTCCAGGTCATGTACAAGCACCTGCACGAGGACGTCCCGGCCCCCTCGCTGGTCGCCCCCGCCGTCGGCCCCGAACTGGACGCGATAGTGGCCGGCGCCTGCGCCCGGTCCGCCGACGCCCGCCCGTACGACGCGGTCGAGCTGCTCGCCGCCCTCCAGCGGGTGCGCCGCACCCTCACCCCGGCCGAGCTGGACGCCGAGCCGCCGGCCTCCACCCGGCCCGGCCCGCGCTACCCGACCACCGAGCCGACCTCGGTGGTCCAGCCGCTGCCGCGGCCCGCCGACGCCCCGCCGACCGAGCGCACCAGCGTGCTGGACATGCCGCCGGAGCTGATGGACGAGCTGCTCGCCGAGCCCCGCCCGTACGACGAGCCGACCCCGGTGCAGCGGCGCCGGCCGGCCACGCCGCGCCGCCGTCTCCCCCGCGGGCCGCTGATCTGGACGGCCGCGGTGGCCGCCCTGGTCCTGGCGATCGGCGGCGCCACCTACGGGATCTCCGAGGGGCTGTACGGCGCGGTGCCGGGCGTGCTCGGCAAGGACCGGGCCGAGGCGCAGCGGGTCCTGGACAAGGAGGGCCTGCACGGCAGGTTCGTCGAGGTGTTCAGCGAGTCCGTGCCGTCCGGGCAGGTGATCTCCGTGGATCCCGGGGTGGGGGCGCGCACCCGCAAGAGCGACAGCGTCACCGTCACCGTCTCCAGGGGCCCCAAGCGGATCGCGGTGCCGGACCTCGCCGGCAAGAGCTCCGCCGACGCCGCCTCGGCCCTGGCCGGCGCCCAGCTGACCAGGGGCGGTGTGACCGAGACCTACGACGACACCGTGCCCGAGGGCTCGGTGATCAGCAGCTCGCCGGCGGCCGGGCAGCTGCTGCAGGAGAACTCCGCGGTCTCGCTGGTGGTCAGCAAGGGCATGGTGCCGGTCCCGAACGTCACGGGGATGGGCAAGGACGAGGCGCAGAAGGCGCTCCAGGCGGCGGGCTTCACCATGCAGACCAGCGGCTGGGACGTGTTCGGCGCGGTCACCTCCTCCGGCCAGAGCCCGGCGGCGGGCGAGCGGCGCCCGCAGCGCAGCGTGGTGACGGTCAAGTTCTCGCTGTTCTAGGCCGCGTCCGGCCCGCTCGGCCGCCGCGAGGGGTTCAGCGCAGCGGCCCGTCGCCGGGCTCCTCCTGGTAGGAGTAGCGCTGCTCGCGCCAGGGGTCGGCGAGGTTGTGGTAGCCGCGCTCCTCCCAGAAGCCGCGCCGGTCGGCCCGCATGTACTCCACCGCGCGCACCCACTTGGGGCCCTTCCAGGCGTACAGCCGCGGCACCACCAGCCGCACCGGGAAGCCGTGCTCGGCGGTGAGCGCCTCGCCGTTGCGGTGGGTGGCGAGCAGGGTGCGGGGGTCGGCGAAGTCGGCCAGCCGCAGGTTGGCGCTGTAGCCGTACTCGGCCCAGACCATGACGTGGGTGACGCCCGGTGCCGGGGGCACCAGGTCGAGCACGGCGGCGGCCGACACGCCCGTCCATTCGTTGCCGAGCACCGAGAACTTGGTCACGCAGTGCATGTCCCCGACGACGGTGGTGCGCGGGAGGGCGCAGAAGGCCTCGAAGTCCCAGCTGTGCTTCTCCGCCGAGGCGGTGGCGCCGAACACCTGGAGGTCCCAGGTCAGCGGCTTGAAGCGGGGCACCGGCCCGTAGTGCAGGGCGGGCCAGCCGCGCTGCGCGCGCTGGCCCGGGGGGAGCCTCGGGTCAGACGGCGGAAGCGGTTCGTGTTTCGACTGACCCATGGATCCATGGTGACAGACGGCGGACGAGCCTCGGCGCGCGCCCCTTTGCGCGGATTCGCGCCCCGGCCCGTACGGAGCAACGGTCGAGCCCCCACCAGCACGTTCCGTGATGAATCGGATATTCCGCCACATCTCCTAGTGAGTGTGAACTTACTGGAATTTCCTCCCGAAGCGGTGCCAGGATGCGCAGCGCAGGACCCAGCACAGGACGCAGGACAGGACTCACGCAGGAGGCATCACCATGCAGGGCGATCCCGAGGTCATCGAGTTCCTCAACGAGCAGCTCACCGCCGAGCTGACCGCGATCAACCAGTACTTCCTGCATGCCAAGATGCAGGAGAACTTCGGCTGGACGAAGCTCGCCAAGTACACCCGGCACGAGTCCTTCGACGAGATGAAGCACGCCGAGACGCTCACCGACCGGATCCTGTTCCTGGACGGGCTGCCCAACTACCAGCGGCTGTTCCACGTCCGGATCGGCCAGACGGTCAAGGAGATGTTCGAGGCGGACCGCCAGGTCGAGGTTGAGGCGATCGACCGGCTCAAGCGCGGGATCGTGGTGATGCGGGCCAAGAACGACGTCACCTCGGCGAACATCTTCGAGGACATCCTGGCCGACGAGGAGCACCACATCGACTACCTCGACACCCAGCTGGAGCTGCTGGACAAGCTCGGCGAGGCGCTCTACCTCGCTCAGGTCATCGAGCAGCCGGAGTCCTGAGGCGGTCCTCCCGGGCGGCCCGGACGGCCCGGGCCGTTCAGGCCGCCCGCAGTGGGACCACCGGCGCGGCCTTCGGGGCGGGGGCCGGGGCGGCCGGGGCCTCCGGGTCCGCGAGGCCGAGCTTCGCGGCCAGCCGGGCGGTCGGGCAGGGGCGGGCGCCGTGCTCGCCGAGCAGCGCCTGGATGCGGCGCACGCAGGACCCGCAGTCGGTGCCGGCCCGGCAGCCCTTCGCTATCTGGCGCGGGGTGCTGGCGCCGCCGTCGATCGCCTTCTTCACCTGGTCCTCGGTGACCGCATGGCACATGCACACGTACATCGCGGTCTCTCCCGGGGTGGAGCGGAATGGATCTTGACTAAGGTTCGCCTTAGTTCACTGAGGCTTACCTTACCCGGGCAAACGGGTACGAAAAAGCCCCTCCGGGCTCGGGAGCACCGAATCCGGAGGGGCCTTCGTCACATCCGACGGACGCCGGACCTACTGGCCGCGGTACATCTCCGCCACCAGGAACGCCAGGTCCAGCGACTGGCTGCGGTTGAGGCGCGGGTCGCAGGCCGTCTCGTAGCGCTGGTGCAGGTCGTCCACCAGGACCTCGTCGCCGCCGCCGACGCACTCGGTGACGTCGTCGCCGGTCAGCTCCACGTGGATGCCGCCCGGGTGGGTGCCGAGCGCGCGGTGCACCTCGAAGAAGCCCTTGACCTCGTCCAGGACGTCGTCGAAGCGGCGGGTCTTGTGCCCGCTGGAGGCCTCGAAGGTGTTGCCGTGCATCGGGTCGCAGATCCACACCGGCTTGGCGCCGGAGGCGGTGACCTTCTCCACCAGGGTGGGCAGGTGCTCGCGGATCTTGCCCGCGCCCATCCGGGTGATGAAGGTCAGGCGGCCGGGCTCGCGCTCCGGGTCCAGCTTCTCGATCAGGGCGAGCGCGTCGTCCACCGAGGTGGTCGGGCCGAGCTTGACGCCGATCGGGTTGCGGATCTTGGAGGCGAACTCGATGTGCGCGTGGTCCAGCTGCCGGGTGCGCTCGCCGATCCACACCATGTGGCCGGAGACGTCGTACAGCTCGCCGGTGCGCGAGTCCACGCGGGTCAGCGCGGTCTCGTAGTCGAGGACCAGCGCCTCGTGCGAGGAGAAGAACTCGACCGCCTTGAACTCCTCCGGCACCACGCCGCAGGCGCTCATGAACGCCAGGGCGTTGTCGATCTCCCGGGCGAGCTGCTCGTAGCGCTGGCCGGCCGGCGAGTTGCGGACGAAGTCCTGGTTCCAGGCGTGCACCTGGCGCAGGTCCGCGTAACCACCGGTGGTGAACGCGCGCACCAGGTTGAGCGTCGCGGCGGACGCGTTGTACATCCGCTTCAGGCGCTCCGGGTCCGGGATGCGGGACTCGGGGGTGAACTCGAAGCCGTTCACCGAGTCGCCGCGGTAGACCGGCAGGGTCACGCCGTCGCGGGTCTCGGTCGACTTGGAGCGCGGCTTGGAGTACTGGCCGGCGATGCGGCCGACCTTCACCACCGGCACCGAGGCGGCGTACGTCAGCACGGCGGCCATCTGGAGCAGCGTCTTCAGCTTGTTGCGGATGTGCTCCGCCGAGACGCCGTCGAAGGCCTCGGCACAGTCACCACCCTGGAGGAGGAAGGCCTCCCCGCGCGCCACGGCCCCGAGCCGGGCGCGCAGCTGGTCGCACTCGCCGGCGAAGACGAGCGGCGGATAGGAGGCGAGCTCGGCAAGGGTCTTGCGCAGAGCCTCTTGGTCCGGCCATTCAGGCTGCTGCGCCGCGGGCAGGGACTGCCAGGAGTGGGCAGCCCTCGAAGTCTCAGTCGTAGCGGTCACATCGCCAAGGCTACGGGGTGACAGGAGTGACTCGTGACTATTGCCCGAGGGATGAGACATATCTCGGACAAAGACGTGACGGCCCTCACCCGCCCCGGCGCATCCGCTAGGGTCGAACCATGCACGCGCCCCACACCCACTCCTGGTGGTGGGCCTCCCCCAAGGGTGGCCCACGAACGACGCGTTCCTAGACGAACACGACGGCCGCCCCTCGGGGCGGCCGTCGGCGTCTGCGCAGACGGCCCTCCGGGAGCGGACCTTGCACCGCCTCTCACCAGCCCACCCGGAAGGAAGCCGTTCCCGTGACCACCGCCGTCGACCTGCTCACCCGCCTCACCGGCCCGGACGCCCCCGCGTTCGCCCTGCTGCACCGCCGCACCCCCCGGCTCAGCCCGGACACCGTCGAGGTGCTGCTGGGCACCGTCGACCGCTACGAGCACCTCGCCGACCTGCCCGTGCGCAGCGGCCCGCCGGCCGGCGGCGGCCCGGTGCACGATCTGCTCGCGCTCGTCCCGTACCGCCAGATCCGCGAGCGCGGCTTCGAGGTGCACGACGACGACACCCCGCTGCAGGCCCTCTCGGTGACCGAGCAGCACACCCTGCCGTTGGCCGAATTCACTTATGCCCTACCGAAATTGCCGGTCTCACTTGCCGGTGGCGGGTTCGATGTGGACGACGATTCGTACGCGTCGATCGTCCGCAGGGTCATCCGGGACGAGATCGGCAACGGCGAGGGCGCCAACTTCGTGATCCGGCGCGACTTCCACGCGACGCTGGAGGACTTCTCGCCTGAGCTCGCGCTGACGCTCTTCCGCCGGCTGCTGGAGCAGGAGCGCGGCGCGTACTGGACCTTCCTGGTGCACACCGGTGACCGGGTGCTGGTCGGCGCCTCCCCCGAGGTGCACGTCCGGCAGAGCGGCGGCACCGTCGTGATGAACCCGATCTCCGGCACCTACCGCTACCCGGCCGGCGGCTCCGACCTCGACTCGCTGCTCCAGTTCCTGCACGACCCCAAGGAGCTGGAGGAGCTCACCATGGTCGTGGACGAGGAACTCAAGATGATGTGCACGGTCGGCGACCTCGGCGGCCAGGTGCTCGGGCCGCGGCTCAAGGAGATGGCCCACCTCGCCCACACCGAGTACGAGCTGCGCGGACGCACCTCGCTGGACGTCCGCGAGGTGCTCCGCGAGACGATGTTCGCCGCGACCGTCACGGGCAGCCCGGTCGAGAACGCCACCCGGGTGATCAAGCGCTACGAGACCACCGGGCGCGGCTACTACTCCGGCGCGCTCGCCCTGATCGGCCGCTCCGCCAGCGGCGGGCAGCTGCTGGACTCGCCGATCTGCATCCGCACCGCCGACATCGACCCGGCCACCGGCCGGCTGGTCGTCCGGGTCGGCGCCACCCTGGTGCGCCACTCCGTCCCGGAGTCCGAGGTCGCCGAGACCCACGCCAAGGCCGCAGGAGTGCTCACCGCGATCGGCGCCCGGCCCACGCCCGCCCGGCTGCCCCACCCGGTCGGGCCCCGGCTCGCCGACGACCACCGGGTGCAGGCCGCCCTGGACTCCCGCCGGGCCGACCTCGCGCCGTTCTGGCTGCGGATGCAGCAGCCCGCCGAGATCACCGAGACCGAGCCGACCCTGGTCGTGGACGGCGAGGACACCTTCACCTCGATGCTCTCCCACCTGCTCGGCTCGCTCGGCCACCGGGTGACGGTGGCCCGGTACGACGAGCCGGGGCTGCGCGAGCGGGTCGCGGCGCACCGGGGCGCACTGGTGCTCGGCCCCGGCCCGGGCGACCCGGCGCTCGCGGACGACCCCAAGATGATGCTGCTGCGGCCGATCGTCGCGGACGCGCTGGCCGCCGTCCGCTCCGGCGCCCGCACCTCGCCGCTGCTCGCGGTCTGCCTGAGCCACCAGCTGCTGGCCGCCGAACTCGGGCTCGCGCTGGGCCGCAAGGCCGTCCCCTACCAGGGGGCGCAGGAGCGCATCGACCTGTTCGGCGGCAAGCAGACGGTCGGCTTCTACAACACCTTCACCGCGCGCTGCTCGGAGGCCGACGCGGCACGGCTCGCCACCGAGGGCGTCGAGGTCTCCCGGGACGCCGTCACCGGCGACGTGCACGCCCTGCGCGGGCACGGCTTCGCGGGGCTCCAGTTCCACCCGGAGTCGGTGCTCACCCGCGACGGGGTCGGCATCGTGGCGGGCCTGCTGCGCGGGGCGACGGCCGCACTGCGCTGAGCCGACGGCGCGGCCCCGGGCGGACGTACCCGCCCGGGGCCGCGCCGCAGCCGCTGCCGGACCCTCAGATCTCGTCGTCCAGGCCCTGCTCGATGGCGTACCGGACCAGCTCCACCCGGTTGTGCAGCTGCAGCTTCCCGAGCGTGTTCTGCACGTGGTTCTGCACCGTCCGGTGGGACAGCACCAGGCGGTCGGCGATCTGCCGGTACGACAGCCCCTTGGCCACCAGCCGCAGCACCTCGGTCTCCCGGGCGGTCAGCCGCGGGGCGGCCGGCGCCGAGGCCGGGGCCGGCTCGGCGGCCAGCCGGCGGAACTCGCCGAGCACCAGGCCGGCCAGGCCCGGGGTGAACACCGCGTCGCCGACGGCCGTGCGGCGCACCGCGTCCAGCAGCTCCTCCCGCCCGGCCGACTTCACCAGGTAGCCGGTCGCGCCGGACTTCACCGCCTCCAGCACGTCCTGGTGCTCACCGCTGGCCGACAGCACCAGCACCCGCACCGCCGGGTCGTGCGCGACCACCTGGCGGCACACCTCGGCACCGGGCAGGCCGGGCAGGTTGAGGTCCAGCACGACCACCTGCGGCGTGCAGGCGCGGGCCCGGCGCACGGCCTCCTCGCCGTCGCCCGCGGTGGCCACCACGTCCAGTCCGGCCTCGGCGAGGTCACGCGAGACGGCGTCCCGCCACATCGGGTGGTCGTCCACCACCATCACCCGCACCGGCCGGTCGGCGGTCGGCTGATCGGTCATCGGCTGGCTGGTCATTGAGTGGCCTTCCTCGGGACGCGCAGTTCGACCTCGACGCCCTCCCCGGGCGCCGAGTACAGCTCGGCCGTGCCGCCGAGGTCCAGCAGCCGGCCGCGGATGGACTGGGAGACGCCGAGCCGGCCCGCCTGTTCGGCCTCGCCCAGCCGGCCCGGGGCGTAGCCGGGCCCGTCGTCGCGGATGCCGACCGTGACGGCCTCCGGCTCGTCCTCGACCAGGATCCAGGCCCGGGCCCGCTCCCCCGCGTGCTTGCGCACGTTGTCGACGGCCGCGCCGACGGCCGCCGCGAGCTCGCCCGCCGCCTGACCGGGCAGCAGCACCGGGGTGCCGGGGGCGGAGAGCGTGATCCGCTCGTCCGCGTACGGGCGCAGCAGCACGGTCAGGTCGCACGGCGCGTGCGGGTCCGGCGGCTCGGCGGCGTCGGACCGCGACGCGCGCCGCGCTGGCAGCGGACCGCCCGTCATCAGCGCCCGCAGCGCGCGCTCCTGCTCACCGGCCAGCCGGCCGAGCTCGGCGAAGTCCGCGCCGGAGGCCGTCCGCTCGCTCAGCTCCGCGCCGCGCCGCTGGACCAGGGCGAGCACCTGGAGCACGCCGTCGTGGATGTCCCGGGAGAGCCGCTCGCGCTCCCGGGTGGCCGCCTCGACCTGGAGCGCCCGGGTGAGGGTGGCCTCGCTGGCCCGGGCCAGCTCGATCACGTAGCCGATCGCGCAGCCGGCCACCATCAGCAGCACGATGTTGTGGATGTTGTCGCCGGTCGGCCCGCCGTGGCCGAGGATGTTGGCGACGCCGATCACCGAGCCCGAGGCCGCCGCCGGGCGCCAGCCGCCCTTCGCGGCGAAGCCCAGCACCGTGCCGGCCGCCCAGATCGTCGGCAGGGTGGGCGCGCCGTGGCTGATCCGGGCCGGGGAGTCGGTCATGCCGCTCATCACGATGCCGGTGACGGCGAGGGTGAGGTCGGCGCCCAGGACGTACCAGGTGCAGCGCTGCGGGTTGGCGAAGGCCCGGGTGCTGGCCAGGGTCCACAGGGTCAGCGCGCCGAGGAAGATCCAGCCGGCCACCGGGTGCAGGAAGTGCAGGTACGAGTTGAAGTACCGCAGCAGGGCGTAGCACAGGGCCAGCACCCGGAAGTAGGAGATCGCCTTCCACAGCGGGAGTTCGACGGACATGCCGCCGGCCGCCACCGTGCCGCCGACCGCGCCGGCTCTGCCCCCGTCGTCCGTCATCCGCCCCTCCCCTGGGCCCGTCCGGGCGGCCGAGCGGCCGTCCGGACGCCTACTCCGGCTTCTCCTGCTGCTTCTCCGAGGTGCCCGCCTCGGCGGCCTTCTCCGCTTCGGCGGCCTTCTCCGCCTTCTCCGCCTTCTCGGCCTCGGCGGCCTCCGCCTTCTCCGCCTTGGCGGCGGCCCGGCGCTCGGCGTCGGCCTTCTTCTTGTCGTCCGCGATCTGCCGCTTGGCGGCGGTCGCGTAGATGTCCACGTACTCCTGGCCGGAGAGCCGCATGATCTCGTACATCACCTCGTCCGTCACCGAACGGAGGATGAAGCGGTCGTTCTCCATGCCGTGGTAGCGGGAGAAGTCCAGCGGGCGGCCGATCCGGATGCCGGGGCGGATGCCGAAGTTGGGGATCACCTGGCCGGGCGGCTGCACCTTCTCGGTGTCGATCATGGCGACCGGGATCACCGGGGCGCCGGTGGCCAGCGCGACGCGGGCCAGGCCGCCGACCTTGCCGCGGTACAGCTTGCCGTCGGGCGACCGGGTGCCCTCCGGGTAGACGCCGAACAGCTCGCCGCTGTCCAGCACCGCGATGGCGCTGCGGATCGCGGCCTCACCGGCGCCGCGCACGCCCGAGCGGTCCACCGGCAGCTGGCCGACGCCCTTGAAGAACGCGGCGGTCAGCCGGCCCTTGAGGCCCGGGGTGTTGAAGTACTCGGCCTTCGCGATGAAGGTGACCCGGCGCCTGATCAGGGCGGGGAAGAAGAACGAGTCCGAGAAGGACAGGTGGTTGCTCGCGATGATCGCCGCACCCTCGGTGGGGATGTTCTCCTCGCCCTCGATCCAGGGCCGGAAGAAGATCCGAAGCAGTGGCGCGACGATCATCTTCATCAGTCGGTAGAACAACCCGGGCCTCCTGTTATGCGGACCGGTCGATCCTAATGCCCCGCGGCCGTCCGCTGTGCCCGCCCCCGCCGTACGGACCGCGCCCGGCCCCTTCGCAGGGGGTGTACGACCCGGCGCGGAGCGTGGGACGATGCGATTTCGCAGCACTTCCCCCTCCAGCGTCCTCTCCCCCAGCGCCACCCGCCCGCGAAGGAGTCCGCCATGCCGTTGCTGCCCGGTGCCGAGCCGTACCGCCACACCGGCGGGCCGGTGGGAGTGCTGCTCTGCCACGGCTTCACCGGGTCGCCGCAGTCGCTGCGGCCGTGGGCCGACGAACTGGCCGCGGCCGGCTTCACCGTCTCGCTGCCGCTGCTGCCCGGGCACGGCACCCGCTGGCAGGACATGCAGCTCACCCGCTGGGAGGACTGGTACGCGGAGGTCGAGCGCGAGCTGCTGGCGCTCGCCGACGAGTGCGAGCAGGTCTTCGTCTGTGCCCTGTCGATGGGCGGCGCGCTGGCGCTGCGGCTCGCCGCGCTGCACGGGCCGACGGTCTCCGGGCTGGTGCTGGTCAACCCGTCGGTGCGCTCGGACACCCCCGCGAGCGTGCTGCTGCCGGTGCTGCGCCACCTGCTGCCCAGCCTGCCCGGGGTCGCCAACGACATCGCCCGGGCCGGTGCGGTCGAGGTCGGCTACGACCGCACCCCGCTGCACGCCGCCTGGTCGCTGAGCCGGCTGTGGCGGGAGGTCCAGCGGCTGCTGCCGGAGGTGACCCAGCCGGTGCTGCTCTTCCACAGCCCGCAGGACCACGTCGTCTCGCCGGCCAACTCGGAACTGGTACTGGCCCGGATATCCTCGACGGACGTGACGGAGCGGCTGTGCCAGCGCAGTTTCCACGTCGCGACGCTGGACCACGACGCGGCGGAAATATTCGCGGCCGGCCAGGACTTCATCCAACGGCTGGCCCCCGCGCACGCGGCGGGCGTCACCCGGGTCGAATCCGACGATCACCATGGCTGAAGGGCCGGAAGTGCACGAGAGCAGCACGGCGGGCGGCGGGGACGAGACTCCCCGCGAGGACGGCGCGACCAAGGACGGCGGGACGGACGCCGCCACCCCGGGCGGTGCGCCGACGGACCGTACCGGCCCGGAGGGCACGGCGACGCCCCCACCCGGCCGGGACGCCGCCGCCGGCTCCGCGGGAGAGGCCGCGGGCGACACCGCCGAACGCCGTCCGCGCCGTGCGCCCGAGCGCAGCCAGGCCGAGCAGGACGCGATCTTCGCCGCCCTGGTGGCACAGTTCGACGACCCGGTCGACCTCAACAACCCGAACTGGCCCGAGGTCGAGAACCTCCGGGCGCAGAACGAGCTCAAGGGCGGCTACAAGGAAGGCGGCGCCGGCGGCCGCGGCGACCAGGACGACCTGGCCGACCTCGCCCCGCAGCCCCGCCCCCGCTCCGGCCGGCCGGTGATGCCGGCGGGCGGCGCGGGCCCGCGCGACTTCGAACTGGCCGAGGAGACCGACGAGGGGCACTTCGTCCCGCCGGAGCCCCCGCCGCTGCCGGCCGCCGACGTGACCGCCAAGTTCGCCTGGCTGGCGGTGCTCGGCGGCCCGGCGCTGCTGCTGGTCGACGCGGTGGTCTGGCGGGAGATCTCCGGCTGGCCCGCCTGGGTCGGGATCACCGCCTTCCTCGGCGGCTTCGTGACCCTGGTCGCGCGGATGAAGGACCGCGACGAGGACGAGCCGGAGGACCCGGACCACGGCGCGGTCGTCTAGCGGACCCGCTGACCGACCTGCTGACCGACCGGCCAGCCGCCCGGTCGGCTCGTCGGCAGTTCGAGGACGGCGAGCACCGGCAGGTGGTCGGTCGCGGCCCGCAGGTCGGCCTCGGTGACGCCGGGCAGCCCGTGCGGCACCCCGCAGCCGAGGACGGTGATCCCGGGTGTGGCGAACACGGCGTCGATCCGCTGGTAGGGGCGCTCCGGCACGGAGGTGAACTCGCCTCCCCAGGGCGCGGTCGGGTACCCGTCCTGGAGCCGCGAGGCCAGCAGCCGCCAGCCCGGCCCGTCCGGGTGCTCGTTGAAGTCCCCTGCCACGACGCCGAGTTCGGCGATTGCGAGCTGGTCGAGGAGCAGCTCGAACTGCCCGTGCCGCTCCTCCTGGTCCAGGCTGAGGTGGCAGCTGGTGACGCTGAACGGCGCCGTGCCGGGCAGTCGCAGCAGCGCGCCGGCGAAGCCCCGGGCGTGCAGGCCGCGGGTCTTGGGCAGCAGCCGGTCGTGCACCTCCAGCAGTTCCACCGCGCCGGGCCGGCCGAGCAGCAGCGGGCCGGCGGCGGTGCGGCCGCCGCCCGCGAGCACGGCCGTGCCGGTGTTCCGGGCCAGCCAGGCGGCCTGGCCCTCGGGCCGCCAGTAGCGCGGGGACTCCTGGACGCAGACCACGTCCGGCTCGCAGGCCCGGATCACCCGGGCCAGCGCCCGCCGGTCGTCGCGCAGCGAGCGGATGTTGTAGCTGAGCAGCCGCAGCCGGCCCGGGCCGGGCGGCGGCAGCGGTTCGGCCCGCGCGGCGGTCGTGGTCGCGGCGGCGGTCCCGGTCATGGCGGTGGTCCCGGTCATGGCGGTGGTCGTGGTCGCGGCGCTCATGGTCCTCCCCTGGGCGGTCACCGGATCGATCCGACCGTACGCGGCCGGGCCGGGACGTGCGACGGCGGCGGTGCGTCCGGGATCGGTCGGGGCCCGGTCGCACCGCCGCCGGCGGGCTCGGAGGGGGTCAGGCGGTGCGGGCGAGGTCCGCCGCGCCGACGATGCCGGCGGCGGAGCCCATCGAGGCCAGCACGACCTCGGCGCGCGGGCGGTGCACCCCGCCGGTCAGGTAGTGCTCGAACGCCTTGGCGACCGGGTCGAGCAGCAGTCGGCCGGAGTCGGAGACGCCGCCGCCGAGCACGAAGACGCCCGGGTCGAACAGCGCGGCGAGGTCGGCCATGCCGCGGCCCAGCCAGTCGGCCAGTTCGGCGTAGCACTCCAGGGCGAGCGGGTCGCCCTCCTCCGCGGCCTGGGTGATGTGGATGCCGCGGATGGTCTCGGCCACGCCGTCGTTGAGTTCCAGCATCCGGTGGCCGCGCTGCGGGTCGGCGGCCGCCTTCTCCCGGCCGTAGCGGCGCAGCGCGCGCCCGGAGCCGTACTGCTCCCAGCAGCCCTTGCCGCCGCAGCCGCAGAGCAGGCCGTCGGGGACCATGTTGAGGTGGCCGATCTCGCCGGCCACGCCGAAGCGGCCGCGGTGCAGCCGGTTGTCCAGGACGATGCCGCCGCCGATGCCGGTGCCGACGGTGATCAGCAGCATGTCGCGGTGGTCGGCGGCCGCGCCGAAGCGGAACTCGGCCCAGGCCGCGCAGTTGGCGTCGTTCTCGACGACGGTGGACAGGCCGGTGAGCTCCTCGATCCGGCCGCGCAGCGGCTCGTTCTCCCAGTCGATGTTGGGAGCGAAGATCACGGTCGAGCGGTTGCTGTCGACGAACCCGGGGGCGCCGACGCCCACCGCCGTGACACCGGGGTGCTCCTCCTTGAGCTCGCGCACGGCCTGCGCGATGGCGTCGACCGCCCACTGCGGGTCGGCCGGGGTGGGCACCCTGGTCCGGGCCAGGATGGCGCCCGCCTCGTCGACCACGCCTGCCGCGATCTTGGTCCCGCCGACATCGACGCCGATGGTCAGAGCCATGTGTCCCTCAGCTATTCACTCGTTCCGCTGGACGGAACGCTACCGCCCAACCCGGCCCCCGTACACAGCCTCGCATACATTATCCGAAGACAATCCTGGGACAGCCTGGCCGTGACGCTTCAAAAGTCGTATCTAATCTCCTTCTTCGTGACGTAGGAGAGCAACGCGATCACCCTCCGAAAGTCACGGTTTCACTGCTTGACGGACGACCCGTCAGCCTCGTCAACATCGCCGCCGAGGTCGCCGTCGAGGTCGAGGTCGAGGTCGATCTTCTCGGTCGGCGCGCCCTGCCCGGCGGTCCAGCGGCTCTCGTGCCCGGCCACGGCGGCGCGGTAGGCGGCCAGCAGCTCGGCGCCCGCGGCGGCGAGCCCGGTGCCGGCCGCGGCGAGGTGGGAGTAGACCTCCGGCTGCTGGGTGCGCAGCCGGTCGGCCAGCCCGGACAGGGTGATCAGGGTGGTGGCGCTCGCCTCCTGGGCCTTGTCGCCGAGCGCACCGGCGAACCGGCGCACCTCGTCCACCAGCGGGCCCAGCTCCGGCCCGAACGGGTGCCCCTGGCCGCCCTGCTCGCCGTCCTGCTCGCCGTCCGGCCGGCCTCCGGGCTCGGTGCGGTCGTCGGTGCTGGTCATCGCGGGCGCCTCCTCAGCCGTGGCCGCACCCCGCGGCCCCTTGGGCCCGACGCTACCCGACCGGCCGGGCGGCCCGAAAAGCCGCCGGACCCCCGCCGGAGCACCGCTGGAGCGCCGCCGAACCCCCCGTCAGCCCCGGGGCCAGAGCGCCGGGTCGGGGGCGAACCGCACCGAGAGCACCCCGTCGTGCAGCCCCGCCCCGGCCACCGTGCAGCGGCGCAGCGCGGACGGGAGGGTGAGCACCCGGCGGTGGGTGCCGATTCCGACCACCAGTTCGTCACCCCGGCGGACCAGGTCCAGTTCGGAGCGGTCGGCGCCGGGCAGGTCGAGGTGCCAGACCAGCAGGCCCTCCTCGGCGAGCCGGTCCTCGACCGGCCAGGGCCCGGGGGCGAGCCGCTCGGGCCCGTCCCCGTCCCCGTAGAGCCGGTCGGCGACGGCTTCCAGGGTGGCGTCGGCCAGGCCGGTGACCAGCACCGGGGCGTCGGTCTCGGCGGCGAGCGCGGTCAGCTCCTCCTGCCGGCGGCGGGCCAGGGCGGCCAGCCAGGAGTCGGGCGAGGAGACGGCGGCCCCGGGCAGCGCTCCGTGCACCACCACGGCGTCCGGCCGGTGCCCGTGCAGCGCGAGTCCGGCCCGGATCCGGCGCAGTTCGCGGTACGGGTGGCCGTCGGCCGGGACGACCAGCCGGACGCTGGTGCCGGGGCCGGTGATCGCGGCGCGGGACTCGGCGAGCGCCGCGACGGCCTTGGTGCGCCCCTCGTACAGCCAGTCGGCGGGCATCGGGACGCCGGCCAGCCCGGCCAGCAGCGGGCGCAGCGCCCGGGCGGCCTGCCGCTGCTCGGGGACGAGCCGGTCCAGGTAGCGGGCGAGCTGTTCGGGCAGGGCGAGGGTGGCGATCAGCTCGGCGGGCGGCGGGGCGAGCACGACCAGGACGTCCTGGTCGGCGGCGGGCAGGGCGCGCAGCAGGGCGAGCCGGGCGATGCCGGGGAGGGCGGTGAGCTCCTCGGGGTCGAGCTGTTCGGCGCCGAGCAGGTCGAGGGCGGGCTTGAGCCGGCCGGTGAGCTCGCCGACGGCGTAGCGGAAGGCGGCCTGCTCGTCGATCCGGGAGACGGTCAGGCCCGGTGCGTGGAGGAGCGGTTCGGGCTCCAGCCGGGTGCCGAGGGCGGAGTCCAGGGCGCGGTGCGGGTCGTCGGCGGCCAGCAGCCAGGTGCGGTGGCCGCGCCGGGCGGCGTGCAGGGCGGTGGCGGCGGCCACCGTGGGAGCCCCCGAGTCACCGCTGATCAGGATGGTGCGTGTCGCCGTCATGCCGTCCGGCCCCCCGTTCGGTCGTGTCAGCCTTCGACGCGCTTCTTCAGACCGGCCAGGGCGCGGTCGATGATGACCTTCTCGGCCTTGCGCTTGATCATGCCGAGCATCGGGATCTTGACGTCCACGGCGAGCTGGTACGTCACCTCGGTGCGGCCGCCGGCCAGCGGGGCGAGGGTGTAGGAGCCGTCCAGCGAGCGGAGCATCTGGCTGCGGACGAGGGTCCAGGAGACCTCGCGGTCGCCGTCCCAGGTGTAGGCGAGGACGTGCTCGTCGCGGATGGCGCCGGCGTCGAGCAGCAGCCGGACCTCGGCGGCGCGGCCGTCCTCGCCGGCCTTGAGGACCTCGATCTCCTTGACCTCCCCGGTCCAGGCCGGGTAGGCGGCGAAGTCGGCGATCACGGCCATGACCGTGGCCGGGGTCGCGTCGATGGTGATGCTCGACCTGGTGTGCTCCGCCATTGGAATGGCCCTCCGCCTCGTCCCTCTGCCTGCCGGTCCGGCCGGGGCGCGCTCGGCCCGGTCCGCCCGGAGCAGGCTATCGCGCCCGGCGGGCGGCGCGGCGGCGCGGGCCGTGCCCGGCGGGCGGCCGTGGTGCGGGCGGGCGCCGGGCGGCCGGGCATGTTACCGGCCGGTCGCCCTGCTCTGTCGTAGGGTGCCATTCGAACGACCCGGTCACGGCCTGGTCCGACCCGGCCGGGTGTGACACTTCGAACACCGGAGCCGACCCCTCTGGTCGAAGCTGCCTACCGGGCAGTAACGTCCTGCCGTCCCGCAGCGTCGCGTACGAGGAGCAGTCTTGCTCGACTTCAGCCTTCCGGCCCTCTACCAGGTACCGAGCAACGGCAACCTCGCCGACCCGGTGCACCGGAACGCCGAGATGCACCCGGATCTCGCCGTGCTCAGCCGGAAGGTGGACGGCCAGTGGCAGGAGTTGACGTCGGTCCAGTTCCTGGCCGAGGTGCACGCCACCGCCAAGGGCCTGATCGCCGCCGGTATCGAGGCGGGTGACCGGGTCGCCATCATGTCCCGTACCCGGTACGAGTGGACGCTGCTGGACTTCGCGATCTGGACGGCCGGCGCGATCACCGTGCCGGTGTACGAGACCTCCTCCGCCGAGCAGGTCGAGTGGATCCTCGGCGACTCCGGCGCGGTCGCCGTGATCACCGAGACCGACCAGCACGTCCGGGTGGTCGGCACGGTCCGCGAGCGGCTGCCGGAGTTGAAGCACACCTGGCAGATCGAGGCCGGGGCGATCGCCGCCCTGGCCGAGGCCGGACAGGACGTCCCGGACGCGACGATCGAGGAGCGCCGCCGGATCGCCGGCCCCGACGACATCGCCACCATCGTCTACACCTCGGGCACCACCGGCCGCCCGAAGGGCTGTCAGCTGACCCACGGCAACTTCCTGGCCGAGTGCGGCAACGTCGTCGAGCGCCTGGCCCCGATGTTCAACACCGGCGAGAGTTCGGTCCTGCTCTTCCTGCCGCTGGCCCACGTCTTCGCCCGGCTCGTCGAGATCGCCCCGGCGATGGCCCCGATCAAGCTCGGCCACGTCTCCGACATCCGGGACGTCACCGCCGAGCTGGCCTCCTTCAAGCCGACCCTGATCCTGGGCGTGCCCAGAGTGTTCGAGAAGGTCTACAACACCGCCCGTTCCAAGGCCCAGGCCGACGGCAAGGGCAAGATCTTCGACAAGGCCTCCGACACCGCGATCGCCTACAGCCGGGCGCTGGACGCCGGTGGCCCCGGCCTGGTGCTGCGGCTCAAGCACGCGGTCTTCGACAAGCTGGTCTACGGCAAGCTGCGCGCCGCCCTCGGCGGCCGGGCCAGCTACGCCATCTCGGGCGGCGCCCCGCTCGGCGAGCGCCTGGGCCACTTCTACCGGGGCATCGGCTTCACCGTCCTGGAGGGCTACGGCCTGACGGAGACCTGCGCGGCCACCGCCTTCAACCCGTGGGACAAGCCGAAGATCGGTACGGTCGGCCAGCCGGTGCCCGGCTCCTCCGTGCGGATCGCCGAGGACGGCGAGGTCTTCTTCAAGGGCCCGCACGTCTTCACCGGCTACTGGAACAACCCGAAGGCCACCGCCGACACCCTCAAGGACGGCTGGATCGCCACCGGCGACCTCGGCTCGCTGGACTCCGACGGCTACCTGACCATCACCGGCCGCAAGAAGGAGATCATCGTCACGGCCGGCGGCAAGAACGTCGCCCCCGCCGTGATCGAGGACCGGATCCGGGCCCACGCCCTGGTCGGCGAGGTCATGGTGGTCGGCGACCGCAAGCCCTTCATCGCCTGCCTGATCACCGTCGACCCGGACTTCTTCCCGAAGTGGAAGGAGCTCAACGGCAAGCCCGCCGGCGCCACCGTCGCCGACCTCGCCGACGACCCGGACCTGCTGGCCGCCCTCCAGAGCGCGGTGGACGACGGCAACGCCGCCGTCTCGCACGCCGAGGCGGTCAAGAAGTTCCGGCTGCTGGACACCGAGTTCTCCGAGGAGAGCGGCCACCTGACGCCCTCGCTCAAGCTCAAGCGCAACGTCGTGCTGAAGGACTACGCGGCCGACATCGAGGCCCTCTACCGGAAGTAGCCGCCGGAAGCGGCCGCCCGACGCGGCCCGACCGCGGGCGCCGGACGGGCCCCGCCACTCCAGGAAGGTGGCGGGGCCCGTCGGCGTCACCCGGCCAGCAGCGAGGTCAGCCGCCCGGCCAGCAGGTCCCAGCGCCAGGAGCGCTCCACCCAGCGCCGCCCGGCCTCGCCCATCCGCCGCCGCAGCTCCTCGTCGCGCAGCAGCCGCACGATCCGCTCGGCCGCCGCCGGGGCCGAGCCGCCGGGCACCACGTACCCGGTCTCGCCCTCCAGCACCGCGTCCGGCGCGCCGCCGGAGTCCCCCGCGACCACCGGCAGGCCGGTCGCCGAGGCCTCCAGGTAGACGATGCCCAGGCCCTCGACGTCCAGCCCCCCGCGCCGGGTGCGGCACGGCATCGCGAAGACGTCCCCGGCCCCGTAGTGGGCGGGCAGCTCCTCCCACGGCACCGAGCCGGTGAACCGCACCGAGTCCCGCACGCCCGTGGCGTCGGCGAGCTTCTCCAGGTCCGCCCGGTACGGGCCGCCGCCGACGATCAGCAGCACCGCGTCCGGCACGTCGGCGAGGATCTGCGGCATCGCCTCGATCAGGGTGTCCTGGCCCTTGCGCGGCACCAGCCGAGAGACGCAGACCACCACCGGCCGGTCCGCCAGCCCGAGCCGGCGGCGCACCTCGGCGCCCCCGGAGCCCGGGTGGAAGGTCGTCTCGTCCACGCCCGGCGGCAGCTGGACCATCCGGGCCGCGGCCTGCGGCCCGACCGCGGCGGCGATCCGGGAGCGGGTGTACTCGCCCAGGTAGGTCAGCACGTCGGTGCCGGCGCCGATCCGGCGCAGCAGCTGCCGGGAGACCGGCAGCTGGGCCCAGGCGGCCTCGTGGCCGTGGGTCATGCCGAGCAGCCGCCCGGCCCCGGCCCGGCGCAGCGTGGGCGCCATCAGCCCGAGCGGCGCGGCGGCGCCGAACCAGACCGAGTCGCACTTCTCCGCGCGCAGGATCTCGGCGGCCCGCCGGGTGACCCGCGGTGTGGGAACCATCACCTTCGTCCGGTCCCGGATCACCGGGAACGGCTGCTCGGCGTCGAAGCGGGCCACCTCGCTGCCGTCCCGCCAGGTCGAGGCGTACACCACGACACTGCCTGCGGGCTGACGGACGGCCATGTTGTGCACGAAGGCCTGGATGCCACCGGGGCGCGGCGGGAAGTCATTGGTGACGATCAAGGTTCTGTGCATCAGGCCACGGCTCGCTCGGTCGGGGGGTGCGCGGTGTACCGCTGGGTGATCCGTACGATAGGTCAACACCATGACCCGCCGGGAACGGAACCGCGCACGGCAACCGTTTGACCCCCGGGTCAGTCCTAGTACCTAGGCCGCAGTGCGACGCGGCCCGGGCGTCCGTCTCCACGACGCCTCCGGTGGGGACGTCCGAGACGAACGAGGGAGCGCAGTGGAATTGGCCCCGGCCACCGAGCCCGGTTCTTCACGCGGCCGCCTCGGCCGCCCGCTCGGGGCGCTCGCCGCGCTCGGCGCCACCTGGATCGCCACCCGCGCGCTGCTGGTGCTGCTGGCGACGGGCGTGCTGAAGGCGCCCGGCGGCGACGTCACGGCGGACGTCTGGATGATCTACCACGCCTGGTACGGCGTGCTCCAGACCGGCACCTTCCCCTTCGACGACGTCACCTGGCAGTACCCGCCGGGCGCCGCCCTGGTGATCCTGCTGCCGGGCCTGCTGCCCTGGTCGTACCTGGTCTCGTTCTGGGTGATCTGCGGGATCGCCGACGCCGCCGCGGCCGCGCTGCTGGTGCGCACCGGCCTGCGCCGGGGCCGGGCGCTGACCGGCGCCTGGATGTGGGTGGTGGGCGTCCCGCTGCTCGGCCCGATGATCTACAACCGCTTCGACGTCATCGTCACCGCGGTCGCCCTGGCCGGTCTGCTGGCGCTGATCCGCCGCCCGGCGGTCGGCGGGCTGCTGCTGGGCCTGGGCGGCATCGTCAAGATCTGGCCGCTGCTCGGCCTGATCGGCACCCCCTCCGGCCGCCGCACCCGCCGTTCCTGGACGCTGGCCGGCGCCACCGCCGTCTCGATCGGCTTCCTGCTGGCCGCCGGGATGAACGGCGCCTTCGACTTCCTGGCCTTCCAGAAGGACCGCGGCATCGAGGTCGAGTCGCTCGGCGCGCTGCCGCTGCACTTCGCCCGGCTCGCCGGCGGCTGGGACGGCCGGGTCACGATGAACTACGGCTCCCCCGAGATGCTCGGGCCGTGGGTGAGCGTGATCAGCAAGGTGATGATGGCCGGCACCGTGCTGGGCTTCGCCTGGCTGCTGCTGTGGCGCTACACCTCCAAGCGCCGCAGCGCGGCCACCATGTACGACGCGGCGCTGTGCGCGCTGCTGATCTTCGTGGTGACCAGCCGGGTGATCAGCCCGCAGTACCTGGTCTGGCTGGTCGGCGTCGCGGCCGTCTGCCTGACCGTGCGCAACAGCAGCCAGCGGCCGGTGGCGGTGCTGATCCTGCTCGCCTGCCCGCTGACCCTGGTCGAGTTCCCGACCATGTTCACCCAGGTGCTGGCCAGCGACCCGGTGGCGGTCACCGTGCTGGCCGCGCGCAACCTGCTGCTGCTGGCCGCGGCCGTGCTCTCCTGCGTCCGGCTCTGGCGCTCGACCCGCGGCGAGGCGCCGCTGCCGCCGACCGTGGTGCTGGACCGCGAGCCCGCCGCGCTGCCGTCCGCCGGCTACCCGGTGCGCCCGGGCATCGCCTACGAGCAGGACCTGCTGGACGGGATCGACCACCCGGGCGCCCCGGCCGAGCAGCGCCGCTGATCAGCCCCTCAGCTCCGCCATCCGCGCCAGCCACTGCCGGGTGAACTCCTCCAGCCCGACGCCCAGCTCGCGGCGCATCAGCCGGTCGGTGCGGCGCTCCCGGTCCTCGCCCTGCCCGTCGGCCGCGCCGATCGCGCGGTAGAAGGCGACCAGCCGCTGCGGCCCGTGGGTGCGGGCGATCAGCTCGCAGGCCAGCCAGGACTGCTCGTAGGCCTGGGCGATGCCGGTGGCCCCGGCGGCGAAGTCCCGGTCGGCGGGCAGCGCGGTGGGCGTCCTCCCGGCGGCGACGTCCCGGGCCAGCTCGGGGGCGACCTGCTGCGGGCTGCGGCCCGAGTCGCGGTACGCCGTCCAGTCGGCGACGCCCTCGGAGAGCCACAGCGGGGTCCAGGCCCGGGTGTCGGCCCTGGTCGCGACGTGGGTGGCCTCGTGGGTGATCACCACCTGGCGGCCGAAGTCGCTGAGCCGCCCGTACACCTCCGGGTTGACCAGCACCCGGTCCGCCGGGGTGTGCCACGGTGCGCCGGGGGCGGCCACGGTGACCGCCGCCATGCCCGTCCAGCCGTCCGGGTCGCCCTCCAGCAGCCGGGCGAACTGCTCCCCGGTGGCGGGCCGCTCCAGCAGCAGCCGCTCCGGCCAGGCGCCGCCCCAGACCTCGGTGACGGCGGGCACCGCCCGGTCCCCCACCGCGGCCAGCTCGGCCGGGTCGGGCCCGGCGGCCGGCCCGACCACCAGGCAGTTCGCTCCCGGAGCCGACCGGAGCGGCCCGAAGTCCCACGGCGCGGGCGGGCCGCCCGCGCTCTCCTCGCGCTCGACCCGCCAGCCGTCGCCGGCCCGGACCAGCTCGATCCGGCGCGGGTACACCACCGGGTACTCGTCGTACCCGGCGATCCGCACCGCCAGTTCGGCGGCGGCGGTCAGCCGCTCCGGCCCGCCGGAGGCGGCGAGCACCAGGTTGCGGTACCCCGCCCCGGCCACCGGCAGCCCGGCCCACGGCGGCGCCGAGCGCGCCCGTTCCGCCAGCGCGGCGGCCACCTCGGCGTGCCGGTCCGCCGAGCGGGCCGCGGGCGCCGCCGGGGCGGCCGGAGGCAGCGACAGCTGGGCCAGCCCACCGGCCGCGAGCAGCAGCGCGCCCCGCCGGGACAGCGTCCGGCGGGGGCGGGAGCCGGATATACCGGCGGGGCCAGTGGGGTCGGCGGGGCCGGACGGCGGGGCGTTCAGAGCCGGACCACCCCGGAGACCGGCATGGCGGTGACGCTCTCGTAGCGGACCTTGGCGCCCGGGCGGGGGGCGTGCACGATCACGCCGCCGCCGGCGTACATGCCGACGTGGTGCATGTCCCGGTAGAAGATCACCAGGTCTCCCGGTCGCGCTTCGGACAGGCTGACCCGCTGCCCGGCGTACGCCTGGGCCTGCGAGGTGCGCGGCAGGGTCACTCCGGCCTGCCGCCAGCTGTAGTACATCAGACCGGAGCAGTCGAACGCGTGCGGGCCGGTGGCCCCGTAGACGTACGGGGAGCCGATCATCCGCACCGCGGCGGCCAGCGCGGCGGCCCCGCGCTCGGAGGCGGGCGGGGCGGTGCCGAGGTCCAGCCGGTCGGTGCCCCGGGTGGCGCGCTGCTCGGCGTCCCGGGCGTCCTGGACCGTCAGCCGGGCCCGCTCGGCGGCGCCCAGACCGTTCAGCAGCTTCTGCGCCCTGGCCAGCCGCTGCTGGATCTGCTGCTTGCTGTCGGCGAGCGAGCGGCGGGTCCGGTCCAGCTCGTCGAGCTTGCCGGCCGCCTCGGTCCGGCGCTGGTCGAGCCGGCGCTGCCGGGCGACCAGCTCGTGCAGGGTCTCCTGCTGGCGCGCGGCGGCCTGGCCCAGGGCGCGGGCGCGGGACAGGTAGCCCTCCGGGTCGGGCGAGAGGATGAGCTGGGCGGTCTGGGTCATCCCGCCGCCGCGGTACTCGGCCCCGGCCACCGTCGCGAGGTCGCCCCGCAGCCCGTTGAGCTGGTCCTGGGCCACGGCGATCTCGCCCTGGAGGATCGTGGTCTCGCCCTGGAGCCGCCGCTGGGCCTCCTGCGCCGCGTTGGCCTTCTCGGACGCCTGCTCGGCCTCGTCGTACAGCTGTTCCACCTGCGTCTTGACGTCCTGGCGGTCGCCCGGGTCGGGGCTGCCGGGGGCGGCCTGGGCGCTGCCTCCGGCGGCCACACCCAGGGCGGTGGCGGCGGCCGCGGTCAGCACCAGCGCCCGGGCGAGCAGTTGGGAACGGCGGTGCACGGGCATGGCGGCAGCGGCTCCAATCCTGCGGCGCGGCTCCCGCCGCCGCACCGGGACGGGCGGCCGTCGAGCGGGAGTCCGGTGGCAGACGTTAGCGAGTCAGGGCAAGCGAGTCCAAACCCCTGCCAACCCGAATATTCAGGCTGTTGTCGGACATTTGATCGGCCCTCGGGAAAAGCCGCAGGAAAAACCGCAGGCCCGGCCTCCCCTGGGGGAGGCCGGGCCTGGAAGCGTCCGAGCGGTGATCAGACCCGCACGATGGAGGCCAGCGGCATGTTGGTGACGGCCTCGTAGCGCACCGACGCGCCCGGCTTGGGCGCGTGCAGCACCTGGCCGTTGCCCGCGTAGATGCCGACGTGGTGGGCGTCGGTGTAGAAGATCAGCAGGTCGCCGGGCTGGGCCTGGGAGATGTCCGAGCCGATCCGGGTGCCGGCCGAGGCCTGCGCCTGCGAGGTGCGCGGCAGCGACACGCCCGCCTGGTTGAACGCCCAGACCATCAGACCGGAGCAGTCGAAGGAGCCCGGGCCGGTGGCGCCCCAGACGTACGGGCTGCCGATCTTGGAGGCGGCGGCCGAGAGCGCGGCGGCACCGCGCGAGCTGCCCGGGGCCACCTTCACCGGGGAGGAGGCGGTCGAGCCGGCCGAGGCGGTCGAGCCGGCCGCGAGGTCGCCGCGGCTGTTGTCGCGGGAGGCGCGGTCGGCCTGCTGCTGCTGGGCCTGGGCGGCGTCGGCCTTGGCCTTGGCGTCGGCCGCGGCCTTCTCCTCGGCCTGGCGCAGCGCCTGGCGCTCCTGCTCGGTCAGCGTGTTGAGCAGGTCCTGGGCCGCCTTCAGCTTGCCCTGGACCTCCTCCTTGGAGGCCTTCAGCTGCTGGGTGGTCGACTCCAGCTCGGCGAGCTTGCCCTGGGCCTCGTTGCGGTCCTGGTCGAGCTTGCGCTGCTGCTCCTGGAGCTCCTTCAGCTGACCCTTCTGGGTGCTGCCGGCCTGGTTCAGCGCGTCGGCCTGGCTGAGGAAGGTGTCCGGGCTGGAGGAGAACATCAGCTGGACGGTCGGGGATATGCCCCCGTTGCGGTACTGCTCGCCGGCGATCTCGGCCAGGCCGCCCTGGAGCTCGGTGACCTGGGCCTGCTGACGGGCCACCTGGTCCTGCATGCCGGAGACCTGCTTCTCCAGCTCCTGCTGCTTGGCCTGGGCCGCGTTGTAGTTCTCGGTCGCGATCTCGGCCTGCTCGTTGAGCTGGTCGACCTGCCCCTTGACCTGTTCCTTGGTCGGCTGCGGGTCGGCGTGGGCGCCTTGCGCGGAGAGGACGACGGCTGCCGCGGCGACACCGGTCAGGATCGAGACCCGGGCGCGGCCTGCGGGCTTGGGACGACGATGGGACGCCACGAAGGCGGACTCCTTCTTCCTACGTCCGCCTACCGGGTGAGCTGACGGGTTCGGGCCGGAAGCATGCCCTACGACGCCTCACGGCCGTTCCATCGGCCGACCTGGCGTCGATTCACCCCGGAGGAACGTGGTTCCCCGGCTCCGCTCCGCAGCGCCCCCAAAACACTGGGCTCCCCTGTCGGGCAGTCGCTTCGACCTGCCCCGCTGCCTCACGAACTCGACGGTAACCACCGCCGCCACCCTGGCTGGGCGATCGACAGTGCGGTGGTTCAGGGCACGACCCTAGTAACTGAACCGTGATCGGTTCAAATCCTTGTCAGAAAAAAGACCAAAGATTTCCCAAGTTCTTCTGTGAAAATGACCGATGGTGACCACTGGCACACAGATGGCTGATCAGTTCTCAGCATGTGGTCGCGAAGGGACGGAAAGCCGAACGCCACCCCCGAACGAGGGGTGGCGCTTTTCACAGCCCCCGGAAGGGCCCCGCGGGCGTGTCGGGCCGTCAGACCCGGCGGATCGTGTTGATCGACATCGCGTCGGCCTTCATCACCTTCACCACGTCACCGGTGTGCGGCGCGTGGACCACCATGCCGTTGCCGATGTACATCCCGACGTGGTGCATGTCGTTGCCGTAGACCACCAGGTCGCCCGGCTGGGCCTGGTCCAGCGAGGGCACCCGGGTGCCGTAGTGGCCCTGCTCCTGCGAGGTGCGCGGCAGCGAGACGCCCGCCTGCCCGTACGCCCAGACCATCAGGCCCGAGCAGTCGAAGGTGGTCGAGCCGGTGGCGCCCCACACGTACGGCGAGCCCTGCTTGCTCATCGCCTTGGCCATCGCCACGGCCGCGTAGCCGCTGGCCGGCGGCAGGCTGCTGAGGTCGACCCGGTCGCTGCCGCGCGAGGCGCGGTCGTCCTGCGCCTGCTGGGCCTTCAGCGCGGCGCGGTCGGTGGCGCTCAGCGAGTTCAGCAGGTCCTGGGCGGCCTTCAGCTTGGTGTTGACGTCCGCCTTGGCCTGGTTCAGGTCCTTGGTGGTGGTGTCCAGCGAGGCGAGCACGGCGGAGGCCTCGACCTTCTCCTGGTCCAGCCGGCGCTGCTGGTCCAGCAGCCCCTTGAGCGCCTCGGCCTGGCTGCTGCTGGCCTGCTGGACGGTGGAGGCCTTCTCCAGGTAGCCGGACGGGTCGGAGGTGAGCATCAGCTGGACGGACGGGTCGATGCCGCCGGTGCGGTACTGCTCGCCCGCCACCTCGGCGAGGCCGCCCTGGAGCTGGGTCATCTGCTCCTGGCTGCGGGCCACCTGGTCCTGCAGCTGGTCGGCCTGCTTGCGCAGCTGGTCGGCCCGCTCCTTGGCGCCGTTGTACTTCTCCGCCGCCTGCTCCTGCTCCTCCTGGAGCTGGTCGATCTGCGCCTTGACGTCCGTTTTGTTCGGCTGCGGCGCGGCGTGCGCGGCCACCTGGGCGGAGAGGGCGACCGCGGTCGCAGCAGCAGCGGTGAGCACGGAGATCCGCGCGCGGCTCGGCTGCTTGGGACGGCGGTGGGAGGCCAAGGGTCCTGCTCCTTCTTCCAACGGACTCACCTGATGGGATGAGATTCCGGAAAATAGGTTTGACGCCAGACCCTAGTGAAGATCTATCCGTTTTGCCACTCCCCCGAAGGTGTGAACTCCGGTCCGCACACTGACGACACGGGACCCGCACACCATCCCGGAACCACTCCTGACCAGGCATCGCACGGCCGCTCGGGGTCAGGGGCGCGCCAGCCGGTTCAGCAGCAGCACCGAGGCCACGGGGCGCGCGCCCGCCTTCCGCACGCCGTCCGCGACCTCCCGGTCGGTGGACACCACCACCACCGGACGGCCCTGCGGCTCGGCCCGCACCAGACGGCGGATCAGCTCGTCGGCCGTCTCCCCGGTCCGGCTGAACCGCACCCGGACCCCGCGCGGCGGCGCCATGATCACCGGGACGTCCAGGTCCTGCCCGTCGAACACGCAGGTGACCTCCGCCTGGGTGCGCTGCGCCAGCATCGCCAGCCCGCCCAGCAGCCGGATCCGCTGCTGCTCCAGCGGCAGCGTCGGATAACCGGTCTTGGTCACGTTGTAGCCGTCCACCACCAGGTGCACCTGGGGGATCGCCAGCAGCTGGTCCAGCAGCGCCGGATCGTCCTCGGCCAGCCCGCGCCGGGCCACGTCGTGGGGCGAGGCCGCCCCCGGCACCACCGCCTCCACCAGGTCCGCCGGGCGGATCTGGGAGACCGGCAGCGCCAGCTCCCGCTGGAGCCCCTGGGCCGACTGCAGCACGGTGTCCAGCAGCAGCCGCAGCCGCATGTCCTCGACGCTGCGCCCCTCACGGGCCGACCGGCGGCCCTGCTCGACCGCGTTCTCCAGCTCCGAGACCCGGTGCCTGAGCCTGCGCGCCTCGGTCTCGGCCGCACCGCGCTCGGCCGCGGACTGCGCCTTCAGCGCTTCCAGCTCGCCGGCCACCCGGCGGGTCTCGGCCTGCGCCCGGCGGGTGTCGCTCTCCAGCGACCGCACCTTCTTGCGCAGCGACTCGGCCTCCTTGCGGACGCCGTCCGACTCGGCCCGCTGCCGGTCCACGTCCGCCCGCGCGGAGGCCCGCACCTCGGCCAGCTCGGCCTGCAGCTTCTCCACCAGCCGGGCCGACTCCGCGGCCGCGTCCTCGGCACCGGCCCGCTCGGCCTCCTCGCCGGCCTCGGCCACCAGCCGGCTCCAGCCCACCGAACGCACCAGGTAGGCGGCGGCCGCGACGTCCATCGGATCGGCGGCGCTCGGGACGGTGCCCGACTCCAGCGCCTTCACCAGGTCCGGCTGCCCGAGGCGCAGCCGCTCCGCTATCCGCACCCGGAAGGCCGGCTCCGCCTCCAGGGCCGCCGCCAGCGCGGTGGCCGCGTACTTGGCCCGCCGCGCCGGGGTGAACTTCACGTACTGACGCAGGCTCTGCGGGAGCTCGCCCGCCGGAAGCCCGCCGAGCGCGTCCGAGGCCAGCCCGACCACGCGCCGGCGCACGCCCTCGGGCAGCGGCCGGTCGAGCTTCTCGACGGCGTGCTCCGCCGCGGGCTCGGAGGAGTCGTTCGCCGCCCCGGCCGCCGCCCCGGCCCGGGCCTCGGCCGCAGCGGGCTGAAGCCCCTGGGCTTCGCCGGGCTCCTTCGCTGCGTCCACCACGTCCTCGGCTCCGATCCTGGTCCAGCGGGGCACGGCCGCGACCTCCCCCTGTCGTCACGCTCCGTGCGTCTTGTTCTGCATTGTCCCGTGCGGCGCGGGTGGGTGCGCCGCGCACCCACCCGCCGCGGCGGCGGGGATCAGCCCTGCTCGGTGGGGGCCTGCGCCCCCTCGGCACCCGGGCGGGCCACCAGCTCGACCTGGTCCACCGCGTTGCACCAGCGGCAGCGCACCGACTCGATGGTCTCGCTCAGCACCTCGGTCTCCTCGACCTTGGACTCGCCGGCCAGGTCGAAGTGCAGGAACTCGGTCACCCGCGCGGTGCGGGTCACGTCGAAGCGGGTGAGGTTGCCGCACAGGGTGCAGCGCCAGCGCGTCTCGGCGGTCAGGGCGGGGACGGTCATCGGGGGGTCCTCTCGGGTGGTCCCTTCGTGGGCCAGGCGCTCCCCCCGGAGCCCCGGCATCGGCGGCGGGAGGCGGGAATGCCCGCCCCAAGCCTATTGCCTGGGGCAACCATCGCGGCCACCGGTCGCCCGAACACCCGCACTGGTCCACCTGCCGTAAACCGCCGTGTCACCTGCGGCGCCCGGAGGGATGCTTGGCCGCATGGCGCTCGCGGTCCCCGACGACACCGCCGCCCGGGGCGGCCGCCCGGCCGCGACCGTCCCGGCGGTCAGCTACGCCCTGATCGCACTCAACACCCTGGTCTTCCTGCTCGGCCCGGCCGCCGGGCTCAACCCGCTGTACGGCACCGGCCTGGCCCGGGTCTGCGCGGAGCAGCGGTACGAGCAGCGCTGGGGCGCCGTCCCGGCCGAGGTGCTGGCCGGGCGGCCGCTGACCGCCGCGCAGCTGGCCGAGGCCCCCGACCCGGTCCCCGGCTGCCCGGCCGCCCCGACCCCGGGCAAGCACCCGGCCCTGTCCGTCCTCACCGGGCTCTTCCTGCACGCCGGCTGGCTCCACCTACTGGGGAACCTGCTCTTCCTCCAGGTCTTCGGCCCCACCGTCGAACGGCGTCTGGGCCGGGCACGGTACGCCGTCTTCTACCTGGCCGCCGGCAGCCTGACCACGTACGGCTTCGCGCTCGCCGAGGCGCACTCGCCGAACTCCACCCGGGTGCTCATCGGGGCCTCCGGGGCGATCGCCGCCGCGCTCGGCGCCTATCTGCGCCTCCACCCCCGGGCCCGGGTCACCACCCTCGTCCCGCTGCTGCTCTTCCTGCCGCTGCGGTTCCCCGCCTGGCTGGTGCTCGGCCTCTGGTTCGCCCTGCAGTGGTGGTCGGTGCACTCGGCCGGGCCCGGGGTGGCGTACCTGGTCCACGTGATCGGCTTCTCGGCCGGGTTCCTCTACGCCTGCACCGTGGTTCGCCACCCCCCGCGACGACCCGGCCGACGCCCGATACGCTGGCGGCACCCCACAAAGGAGCCCGAACTGTGATCACCGCCATCGTCCTGATCAAGACCAGTGTCGACCGCATCCCGGAGATCGCCGAATCCATCGCCGCCATCGACGGCGTCAGCGAGGTCTACTCGGTGACCGGGGGCTACAACCTGGTGGCGATGGTGCGGGTGCGCCGGCACGACGACCTGGCCGAGGTCATCCCGGGCCGGCTCAACAAGGTCCCGGGCGTGGCCCACACCGAGACCCAGATCGCCTTCCGCACCTACTCCCAGCACGACCTGGAAGCCGCCTTCGCCCTCGGCCTGGACGAGTAGCGCTCAGCCCTCGCGCCGCCCCCGGTCGATCTGCACGGTCGCGACGCAGCGCCCGCCCTCGTTGCGGTAGTTCCAGGCCGCCCCGTCCGTGACCAGCTCCCGGACGGCGGTCAGGAAGCGGTCGACGTGCTCGTCCGGCGTCCCGGCGCCGAAGCTCACCCGGATCGCGTTCAGGCTGCGCTCGCCCGGCAGCGAGGGCTCCGGCGCGCCGCACTCGGACGGGGCGACGTCCTCGTCCCCGAGCAGCGTGCGCACCAGCGGGTGGGCACAGAACAGGCCGTCGCGCACCCCGATGCCGTACTCGGCGGACAGCGCGGCCGAGAAGTGCGAGCTGTTCCAGCCCCGGACGACGAAGGACAGCACGCCGACCCGGGCGGAGTCGGAGCCGAACAGGTTCAGCACCTTGACCTGCGGGATCCGCTCCAGCCCGGCCGTCAGCCGGGCGATCAGCTGCTGCTCGCGGGCCTCCAGCGCGTCGAAGCCGGCCTCGGTCAGGGCCCGGCAGGCCGAGGCGATCGCGTAGGCGCCGATGACGTTCGGCGAGCCGGCCTCGTGCCGGGCCGGGCCGGTGTGCCACTGCACGGCCACCGAGCCGTCGCTCTCCCGGGCCACCGTCCGGGTCGCCCCGCCGCCGGCCAGGTACGGCTCGGCCGCGTCCAGCCAGTCCGCCCGGCCGGCCAGCACCCCGGCGCCGAACGGCGCGTAGATCTTGTGGCCGGAGAAGGCGATCCAGTCGACGTCCAGCTCGCGGACCGAGACCCGGTGGTGCGGCGCCAGCTGGGCGGCGTCCAGCACCACCCGGGCGCCGTGCCGGTGCGCGGTCCGGGTCAGCTCGGCGACCGGCCACAGTTCGCCGGTCACGTTGGAGGCGCCGGTGACGCAGAGCAGCTTGGGGCCCTCGGGCGCCCCGGCGAGGGCGGCGTCCAGGGCGGCCACCGCCTCGGCCCGGGAGCGCGGCGCCCGCAGGTAGGTGACGCCCAGTCCGGCGTGCGCCCAGGGCAGCAGCGAGGCGTGGTGCTCGGTCTCGAAGGCGAACACCCGGGTGCCGGCCGGAAGGGCCGCGGCCAGCAGGTTGAGCGAGTCGGTGGTGGCCCGGGTAAAGACCACCTGGTCGCCCTCGCGCAGGTCGAGGAACTCGCCGACGGTGCGGCGGCTCTGCTCGAACAGGTCGGTGGACAGCTGGGAGAGGTACCCGGCCCCGCGGTGGACGCTGCCGTAGTACGGCGCGTAGGCGGCGACGTCGTCCCACACCCGCTGGAGCGCCGGGGAGCTGGCCGCGTAGTCCAGCGCCGCGTAGCCGACCTTCTCACCGTTGGCGAGCGGGACCTGGACGTCGGCGCCGAGGACGGCGAGCGGGGCGCAGGTCTCGGTGGTGGCGAGAGGGGACATGAGGATGCACTCCTTCAGGGGTGAGGGACCCCGGGAGTGCTAGTCGTCGGGCGTCCGCGCTTGTCGCACGGACGGCTTGCCGTGACGACCCGGTCCTCACCCAGGGCACCCCGCCACGGACGGAGGGTTGCCGGACAGCCAGCTGGGGCTTCGCACTGTCACTCATGACCTGGCCAAGACTCTAGGCCGCGTCCATCGGGTGGTCAAACGGGCATCCAGCATCCGGACAGCGCGGGAGCCCGTGCCGGCGTTCCGGCACGGGCTCCCCAACTACCGCCTCAGATCCGGCTGGTGGCCTCCGACCAGCGTCGCAGCAGGTCCTGCGCGGCACCGGAGTCGATCGCCTCCGCGGCCCGCTCCATGCCGGCCGCCAGCTGCTCGGCGAGCGGCGCCTCGCCGAGGTCCAGCGCGACCAGCGCCGCCGCCGTGTTCAGCAGGACGGCGTCCCGCACCGGCCCGTGCTCCCCCGCCAGCAGCCGCCGTGCGACCTCGGCGTTGTACGAGGCGTCCGCCCCGCGCAGCGCCTCGATGCCGACCAGCTCGATGCCGACGTCCCGCGGGTCGAAGGTGGTCTCGGTGACCACCCCGTCGCGCACCAGCCAGACCTGCGAGGTGGTGGTGATGGTCAGCTCGTCCAGCCCGTCGTCGCCGCGGAAGACCAGCGCCGTCGCGCCCCGTTCGGCCAGCACCCCGGCGATCAGCCCGGCCAGCCGGGTGTCGAAGCAGCCGATGGCGTGCGCGGTGACCCTGGCCGGGTTGGTGAGCGGGCCGAGGATGTTGAAGGAGGTCGGCACCCCGAGGTCGCGCCGCGCGGTGGCGGCGTGCCGCATCGAGGGGTGGAACTTGGCCGCGAAGCAGAAGGTGAGACCGACCTCCTCGGCCACCTCGGCGACCCGCTGCGCGGAGAGGTCCAGCGCCACCCCGAGCTTCTCCAGCACGTCCGAGGAGCCGCTGGCGGAGGAGGCCGACCGGTTGCCGTGCTTGACCACCTTGGCGCCGGCGGCCGCCGCGACGATCGCCGACATGGTGGAGATGTTGACGGTCTTCGCCCGGTCCCCGCCGGTGCCGACGATGTCCACCGCCGGTCCGGGGATCTCCAGCGGCTCGGCATGCTCGTACATCGCGTCGACCAGGCCGGCGATCTCCTCGACCGACTCGCCCTTGGCCCGCAGAGCGATCATGAACCCGGCCACCTGCACGGGGGACGCCTCGCCGCTCATGATCCGGTCCATCGCCCACGCGGTGGACGCGCGGTCGAGGTCCTCCCCCTGCAACAGCGCGGCCAGGAGGTCCGGCCAGGTGCGGATCACCTGCGCGGGGTCGCTACCGCCGTTCGCAGGGTTCACGTTCACCATGGCTGACTCCAGCTGTTTGTCGGTTCCCCGCTCCGGGGGGACGTCCGTACGGATGGAGCCAGCCTATCGAGCGAAGGGGCCGCTTCTACCCCTCTCTTTTCCAGTTGCCGGGGGGGAATTCAGCGGACGACCGGAGTCCGCTTCGCCAGCCGCGCCCGCAGCAGGGTGGCGACCGCCCCGGCCAGCGCCACCGGCTCCACCGGGCGGGAGATGGCGGCGTCCGCCCGGCTCCAGGCGGCGAGCCAGGAGTCCTGCGGCCGGCCGATCAGCACCAGCACCGGCGGGCAGCCGTAGATCTCGTCCTTGAGCTGGCGCCCGAGCCCCAGCCCCCCGGCCGGAACGGCCTCGCCGTCCAGCACGCAGAGGTCCACGCCCCCCTTCTCCAGTGCCTTGAGCACCGCGGGGGTGGTCGCGCACTCCAGGTAGGACAGTTCCGGAAGATCCTCGGCGGGCCGACGGCCGAGCGCCGTCAGCACCTGCTCGCGGGTGTTGCGGTCGTCGCTGTAGACGAGGACGGTGAGCGTCTCATCGGTCGTGTACGCCATGGACCCTGCTCCCTCAAGTGTGATCCGGACCACGTTCGCCTGATCCGGATGCTACTCCCGATCACCCTCCGCCGAGTCCCCCTCGCGCACGATCCGTCCCGAGCCGCCGCGCCCCGGGCTCACCCGCCCGGAGGACGGCCCGTCACCCGATCCCGTCCAGTCCACCCGTACGGCCGACCCCGGGCCCGTCCCCCTACCTCCCACGGCTGCTCCGACCGTGCAGCGACGCGCCGGGCAACGGGGTCGCAGGCCCCTCCGAGGAACCATCAGAAAAGGGACACGCCGCTGCTCAACCCCCGTCCGGGCACCCCGGCACCCCCCAAGGGGGCATACCGCACGCACCGGACACTCCGAGGGACACCCCCCGACGTGAAGACGGAATAAGGGACCGACATAATGTCCGTCGTGGCGACAGCAACAGCAGTAGAAACCGGGCACGCGCACGGATCGGTCAACCGGCCGAACATGGTCAGCGTCGGAACGATCGTCTGGCTCAGTTCCGAGTTGATGTTCTTCGCGGCCCTCTTCGCGATGTACTTCACGCTCCGCTCCGTCAAGGGGCCGGAGTTCTGGACCGAGAAGGCCCACGCCCTCAACGTGCCCTTCTCCTCGGTCAACACCACGATCCTGGTGCTCTCCTCGCTCACCTGCCAGCTCGGCGTGTTCGCTGCCGAGCGCGGTGACGTGAAGAAGCTCCGGGCGTGGTTCATCCTCACGTTCGCCATGGGCGCGGTCTTCATCGGCGGCCAGGTCTTCGAGTACACCGAGCTGGTCAAGAAGGACGGCCTGTCGCTGTCCTCCGACCCGTACGGCACGGTGTTCTACCTGACCACCGGCTTCCACGGGCTGCACGTGACGGGTGGTCTGATCGCCTTCCTGCTGGTCCTGGGACGGACGTACGCAGCCAAGCGCTTCACGCACGAGCAGGCCACCGCGGCGATCGTCGTGTCGTACTACTGGCACTTCGTCGACGTCGTGTGGATCGGCCTGTTCGCGACCATCTACCTGATCAAGTAACCAGCTGATCAGGTCGCTGGCCACCGGCTGCGGCCCCCGCCCTCACCGGCGACGGGCCGCTTCTGCCGGTGCCGACGCTCCCACCGACCGACCGCGCGCGCAGCCCTAGACAGGCAGCCTCGTGCCGGCCAGACCGGCCGCCGGGTGCACCCACCAGTCGACCAGATCCTGACACCGGGGTTATTCCGTGAAAAAGCTCTCCGCACGACGGCGCCACCCATTGGCGGCGCTGGTCGTCCTACTTCTCGCCCTGGCGGCAACCGGGGGGCTGTACGCCGCGTTCGCGCCCGCCGACAAGGCGCAGGCCGACGTCGCCGCGCAGTCGCTCGCGATCGATGAGGGCAAGAAGCTCTTCGCCGTCGGTTGCTCCTCCTGCCACGGCATGAACGGCCAGGGCAGCAGTGACGGTCCGAGCCTGGTCGGCGTCGGCTCCGCCGCTGTCGACTTCCAGGTCGGCACCGGCCGCATGCCCGCCCAGCAGCCCGGCGCCCAGGTCCCGCGCAAGAAGAACATCTACTCGCAGGCCGAGATCGACCAGCTCGCCGCCTACGTCGCCTCGCTCGGTCCCGGCCCGGTGACCCCGACGGAGGAGCAGTTCACCTCGACCAACCCCGAGGACATCTCCAAGGGTGGCGAGCTGTTCCGCACCAACTGCGCCCAGTGCCACAACTTCGCCGGCCAGGGTGGTGCCCTGACCAAGGGCAAGTACGCCCCGTCGCTCGAGGGCGTGGACGCCAAGCACATCTACGAGGCCATGCAGACCGGCCCGCAGAACATGCCGTCGTTCCCGGACACCACCATGCCCGAGGAGCAGAAGAAGCAGATCGTGGCCTTCGTCCGCCACACCACCAACGATGAGCCCAACCCCGGCGGTCTCACCCTGGGCAGCCTCGGTCCGGTGACCGAGGGTCTGTTCGGCTGGATCTTCGGCCTCGGCACGCTCATCGCGGTCGCGATCTGGGTCGCCGCCCACACCACCAAGGCCAAGAAGTCATGAGCCACGACATGTCAGAAGAGAAGCTCCCGGAGCCGCACGGCTCCGCCGGCGAGGTGGCCGACCACGGCAGCCCGTTCGCCGACCCGGGCCTGCCGGCCCACGAGCCCCGGCGCACCGACATCGACGAGCGGGCCGCCCAGCGCGCCGAGCGCCAGGTCTCGCTGATGTTCGTGATCTCGATGCTCGCCACCGTGGGCTTCATCGCCTCGTACGTGGCCATCGACCCGGACAAGATCGTCTACATCTTCCCGCTCGGTCACGTCAGCGCGCTGAACTTCGCGCTCGGCCTGACCCTGGGCATCGCGCTGTTCATGATCGGCGCGGGCGCGGTCCACTGGGCCCGCACCCTGATGTCGGACGTCGAGCTGCCGGCCGAGCGTCACCCGATCGAGGCTTCCGACGAGGTCCGCGCGGACGTCATCGAGCAGTTCAAGACCGGCGCCGCCGAGTCCGGCTTCGGCCGCCGCAAGATGATCCGCAACACCCTGATCGGCTCCATGGCGCTGGTCCCGCTCTCCGGCGTGGTCCTGCTCCGTGACCTTGGCCCGCTTCCCGAGAAGAAGCTCAAGGAGACCGGTTGGAAGGAGGCGACCGAGGCCAAGCCGCTGCCGCTGATCAACATGAACACGCTGCAGCCGATGAAGCCCGAGGACATCGTCATCGGCTCGCTCACCTTCGCCATGCCGGAGGGCCTGTCCACGCACAGCGAGGACTTCCAGCAGCGGATCGCCAAGGACGCCCTGATGCTGGTCCGCATCGCGCCCGAGGACATCAAGGACGAGAAGTCCAAGGAGCTCGGCTTCGAGGGCATCCTCGCCTACTCCAAGATCTGCACCCACGTCGGCTGCCCGATCAGCCTGTACGAGCAGCAGACCCACCACGCGCTCTGCCCCTGCCACCAGTCGACCTTCGACCTGGCGGACGGCGCCCGCGTCATCTTCGGCCCGGCCGGTCACCCGCTGCCGCAGCTGAAGATCATCACTGACGAGAAGGGCAACCTGGTCGCCACCGGCGACTTCGATGAGCCCGTCGGCCCGAGCTACTGGGAGCGTGCTCGATGAGTAGCGCGAGCAGCACCACGACCGGTGCCGCCAAGCCCTCCAGCACGCGTGAGAAGCCCGCCAACAAGTGGGAAGCCGCGGCTGACTGGACGGACGGCCGGCTGGGGATCTACTCCCTCGCCAAGGCCAACCTGCGGAAGATCTTCCCGGACCACTGGTCCTTCATGCTGGGCGAGATCTGCCTCTACACGTTCGTCATCATCATCCTGACCGGCGTCTACCTGACGCTGTTCTTCAAGCCCTCGATGGCCGAGGTCGTCTACGACGGCTCGTACGTGCCGCTCAAGGGCATCCCGATGTCGGAGGCCTACGCCTCCACGGTGGACATCAGCTTCGAGGTCCGCGGCGGTCTGCTGATCCGTCAGATCCACCACTGGGCCGCCCTGGTCTTCGTGGCCGCGATGCTCGTGCACATGATGCGCGTGTTCTTCACCGGCGCGTTCCGCAAGCCGCGTGAGATCAACTGGGTCTTCGGCTTCCTGCTGCTGGTCCTGGGCATGTTCGACGGCTTCTTCGGCTACTCCCTGCCGGACGACCTGCTGTCGGGCACCGGTATCCGCTTCATGGAAGGCGCGATCCTCGCCGTCCCGCTGATCGGCACCTACGTCCAGATGTTCCTGTTCGGGGGCGAGTTCCCCGGCCACGACATCGTGCCGCGCTTCTTCACGATCCACGTGCTGCTGATCCCGGGCATCATGCTCGGCCTGCTGGTGGCGCACCTGATCCTGGTCTTCTACCACAAGCACACCCAGTGGGCGGGCCCGGGCAAGACCGAGAAGAACGTCGTCGGCATGCCGCTGATGCCGGTCTACATGGCCAAGGCCGGTGGCTTCTTCTTCCTGGTGTTCGGCCTCATCGCCGTCGTCTCGGCGATCGCCACGATCAACCCGATCTGGGCGTACGGCCCGTACCGTCCGGACCAGGTCTCCACGGACGCCCAGCCCGACTGGTACATGGGCTTCTCCGAGGGCCTGATCCGTGTCATGCCGGGCTGGGAGATCAGCGTCTGGGGCGGCCACACCCTCAACCTGGGTGTCATGATCCCGCTGGCGATCTTCCCGCTGGTCCTGGTCTCGATCGCGGTCTACCCGTTCATCGAGAGCTGGATCACCGGCGACAAGCGCGAGCACCACATCCTGGACCGCCCGCGCAACGCTCCGGTCCGCACCGCCCTGGGTGCCGCCTGGATCAGCCTCTACCTGGTGCTGCTGATGGGTGGTGGCAACGACCTGTTCGCCACCCACCTGCACCTGTCGATCAACTCGATCACCTACTTCGTCCGCGTCGGCTTCTTCGTCGTCCCGGTCGTCGTCTTCATCATCACCAAGCGCTGGTGCCTCGGCCTCCAGCGCCGTGACAAGGAGAAGGTGCTGCACGGCCGCGAGACGGGCGTCATCAAGCGCCTGCCGCACGGCGAGTTCATCGAGGTGCACGCCCAGCTGCCGCAGAAGGACCTGTTCAAGCTCACCGCGCACGACCAGAACCAGCCGGTCGAGCTGCCGGCCCAGACGGACGAGAACGGCGTGGCCCGCAAGGCCGGCGTCCTCACCCGCACCCGGGCCAAGCTCTCCCGCGGCTTCTACGGCGAGGGCAGCCAGATCCCCAAGCCGACCGCCGAGGAGCACCACGAGATCACCAGCGGCCACGGCCACCACTGATCCCGTAAGCGCCACAGCGCCACCCCGAGGGCCGCTGACCAGAGTTCTTCTGGTCGGCGGCCCTCGGGCTTTCCCAGGTCTGCCAGTCCCGTACCCGCCCGCCGCGCCACCAGGAGCCCCCGTGCAGCTGTCCGTCGACCCCGCCTCGGCCACTCCCCCGTACGAGCAGATCCGCGCCCAGATCGCCGACCGGGCCCGCTCCGGCGAGCTGCCGACCGGGCTGCGGCTGCCCACCGTCCGGGCCCTGGCCGAGGAGCTGGGGCTGGCCGCCGGCACCGTCGCCCGGGCCTACCGCGAGCTGGAGGCGGACGGCGTGGTGGAGACCCACGGCCGGCGCGGCACGCTGATCGCCGCCACCGGGGACGCCGCCCACCGGCTGACCGCCGAGGCCGCCGCCGAGTTCGCCGCCCGGGCGAGCCGCCTGGGCGTCTCCCGCTCGGACGCCCTGGCCGCCGTGGACACCGCTCTGCGGCTGGCCTTCCCGGAGGGCTGACGGGCCCCTCCCGGGCCCGTCAGAGGTCGGGGCGGATCATCCCCGCGGCGGGGGCCTGGGAGGGCGGTGCGGTGGTGCTGACGGGCTGTCCCGAGGCGCTGTGCTTGACCCAGTCCGTCCAGGCGACGTTCCAGTCCCCGAAGCCGTTGCCGAAGGACTCCATCGCGCCGCCCCGGCTGTTCACCACCGTCACCAGGTCCCCGACCCGGGTGTGCTGGTAGAACCACTCGGCGTTGCCGGTGCTCATGCCGGTGCAGCCGTGGCTGACGTTCTCGATGCCCTGCGAGCCGACCGACCAGGGCGCCGCGTGGACGTACTCGCCGCTCCAGGTCACCCGGGTGGCCCACTTCACGTCGAGGTCGTACGACTCCGTGCTGCCAGCGGCTATGCCGATGGTCTCGCCGTTCATCCGGACCGACCGCTCCTGGCCGAGCACCACCTTGACGCCGTTGCGGGTGTCGAAGCCGGGCTTGCCGGTGGTGACCGGGATGGTCTTCAGCACCTCGCCGTCGCGCTTCAGGGTGAGCTCGTGGGCGGCCGCGTCGATCACCGACTCCACCCGCTCGCCGATCCGCAGCTTCAGCGAGCTGCGGTCGCCGCCGTAGAGGCCGTCCGCGATCCGGCTGCCGGTGCCGTCGAAAGCCAGCGAGACGGCCGTGCCGGCCGGCCAGTAGGACTCCGGGCGGAAGTGCAGGTTCTTGTCGTCCACCCAGTACCAGGCCCCGGTGACGACGGGCTGGGAGCCGACCGTCAGGGCCCGCTCGACCTCCTGGCGGGCCTGCGGGTCCGTCACCGCCTCGGAGAGCTGCACGGTGAGCGGCTGGCCCACCCCGTAGACGCCGGTGCCGGAGGAGTCCGGGCCGAGCTTGGCGGTCAGCAGGCGCTGGGCGGCGACGGTGCTGAAGCTCGCGGTGGTGTCGCCGCGGCCGCCCCTGCCGTCGTCGGCGGAGATCCGCACCGTGTACGCGGTCGAGGCCTTCAGCCGGCCGGTGGTCTGCCAGCTGCGCTGGTCCTCCGCGAGCTTCCCGGCGACCACCCGGCCGTCCGGGCCGACCACGGTGACGTCGGTGAGCGTGCTGCCCTGGACGGCGCTCACGGTGACCGGCTGGGAGGGATCGGCCGTGCCGTCCGCCGAGAGGTGGACCAGCGGGGCCGCGTCGATCCGGTGCGGCCCGGCGGGCTCGTCGACCCCGGCCGTGCAGGCGGCCAGCGGGGCCAGCACTGCGAGGGCCAGCGAGATGCCGCCTAGAGCTGCGATTCCACGCCTGTCGGCCATGACCGCCTCCGAGGGTTCGCACGATTGATCAGATCGTAGGAACGCCCCCCGGTGAAGCGACATCCGAGGGACTTCCCGTTCACCCACCGGAGTGAGGCCGTCATCCCGGGGACGCAGCAGGACCGGGGAACGCGGCAACGCCGGGGGACGCAGCAGGGCCGGCCCCCCGTGCGGGAGGACCGGCCCTGGTGCGGAGGCGGGAACCTACTGGTTCTGGTTCTCGCCCCGGTAGAACTCGAAGACCCATCCGAAGATGCCGATCATGATGATCGGGGCGGCCCAGAACATCAGCCACCAGCCGAAGATCACGCCCAGGAAGGCGAGCGCGCCACCGAGCGCCAGCGAGAGCGGCTGCCAGCTGTGCGGGGCGAAGAAGCCCAGCTCGCCGGAGTCGTCCGCGACCTCGGCCTCGGGGTTGTCACCCGCGCCGCTGTCCACCCGGCGGGCGGTGAAGGCGAGGTAGTACCCGATGAAGGCACACAGGCCGAAGGCCAGGAACAGCGCGGTGGTACCGGCCGCCTCGATGCCCTTGTCCGAGTGGTTGGTCCACAGGCCGTAGGTCACGGCCATGGCCAGCACGAAGACCGACAGGCCAAGGAAGATCTTTCCCTGTTCCTTCATCAGGCGTCGCCCTCCTTGTTGCCCTTGCCCAGCTTCGGGGCGTCGTACTTCGCCGGGGTCACACCGGCGAGGTGCTTGGCCGGCTCGCCGTGGTTCTCCAGGTAGTCCAGCGCGGCGATCTCCGGGTGGTGGAGGTCGAAGGCCGGGGATTCGGAGCGGATCCGCGGGAGGGTGAGGAAGTTGTGCCGCGGCGGCGGGCAGGAGGTCGCCCACTCCAGCGAGCGGCCGAAGCCCCACGGGTCGTCCGCGGTGACCTTCTCGCCGTACTTGGCGGTCTTCCAGACGTTGTAGAGGAACGGCAGGATCGACAGGCCGAGCACGAAGGAGCCGATGGTCGAGACGGTGTTCAGGGTGGTGAAGCCGTCCGAGGCCAGGTAGTCGGCGTAGCGGCGGGGCATGCCCTCCGCGCCGAGCCAGTGCTGCACCAGGAAGGTGGTGTGGAAGCCGAAGAACAGCGTCCAGAAGGTGATCTTGCCGAGGCGCTCGTCCAGCATCTTGCCGGTCATCTTCGGCCACCAGAAGTGGAAGCCGGCGAACATCGCGAACACGACGGTGCCGAAGACCACGTAGTGGAAGTGGGCGACGACGAAGTACGAGTCCGAGACGTGGAAGTCGATCGGCGGGGAGGCCAGCAGAACACCGGTCAGACCACCGAAGAGGAAGGTGACAAGGAAGCCGACCGTCCAGAGCATCGGGGTCTCGAAGCTCAGCGAGCCCTTCCACATGGTGCCGACCCAGTTGAAGAACTTCACACCGGTCGGGACCGCGATCAGGAAGGTCATGAACGAGAAGAACGGCAGCAACACCTGCCCGGTGACGTACATGTGGTGCGCCCACACCGTCACGGACAGACCGGCGATCGCGATGGTGGCCGCGACCAGACCGGAGTAACCGAACATCGGCTTGCGGCTGAAGACCGGGATGATCTCCGACACGATGCCGAAGAACGGCAGCGCGATGATGTACACCTCGGGGTGGCCGAAGAACCAGAAGAGGTGCTGCCACAGCAGGGCACCGCCGTTGGCCGGGTCGAAGACGTGGGCACCGAACTTGCGGTCCGCCTCCAGGGCGAACAGCGCGGCGGCCAGCACCGGGAAGGCCAGCAGGACCAGCACCGAGGTCAGCAGGACGTTCCAGACGAAGATCGACATCCGGAACATCGTCATGCCCGGAGCGCGCATGCAGATGATCGTGGTGATGAAGTTGACCGCGCCGAGGATCGTGCCGAAGCCGGAGAAGGCCAGACCCATGATCCACATGTCGCCGCCGATGCCGGGCGAGTGCACCGCGTCGGACAGCGGGGAGTAGGCGAACCAACCGAAGTTCGCGGCGCCGTTCGGGGTCAGGAAGCCCGCCACCGCGATGGTCGAGCCGAAGAGGTACAGCCAGTACGCGAACATGTTCAGACGCGGGAACGCCACGTCCGGGGCGCCGATCTGGAGCGGCATGATCCAGTTCGCGAAGCCGGCGAAGAGCGGCGTCGCGAACATCAGCAGCATGATCGTGCCGTGCATCGTGAACGCCTGGTTGAACTGCTCGTTCGACAGGATCTGGGTCCCGGGACGAGCCAGCTCGGCACGCATGACCAGGGCGAGGATGCCACCGATCAGGAAGAAGGCGAACGACGTGCCCAGGTACAGCGTGCCGATCGTCTTGTGGTCAGTGGTGGTCAACCACTTGATGATGGTCGAACCCGGCTTGCGGGTCCGCTGCGCCCCGACCGTGACGGCCTCGGCGCCCCCGCCGGCCGCGGCGGGCTCGTTGAGGATTGTCACTTCTCTTCACTTCCCATGGTGATCAGGCCGGAGGGCACCGCACCGTTCTGGCCCTTGGCACGAAGCTCGGCCAGGTGCTTGTCGTAGTCGGCGCGGTCGACGACCTTGACGTTGAACAGCATGCGCGAGTGGTCGACGCCGCAGAGCTCGGCGCACTTGCCCATGTACTCGCCCTTGACGGTCGGCGTGACCTCGAACTTGTTCACCACGCCCGGCACGACGTCCATCTTCATCAGGAAGTTGACGGGCCAGAAGTCGTGGATGACGTCACGCGAGGTGAGGCGGAACTGAACCGACTCGTTGACCGGCAGCCAGAGCGTCGGAGCGTCCTTGGGCGTACCGACCTCGTACGCGGCGTCCCGGTTGGCCGGGTCGGGAGTCTCGGTGTTCTCGTAGTTGAACGCCCAGCTCCACTGGAAACCGACCACGTTGACGTAGTGCTGCGGCTTCTCGGAGGTGGCGGTCAGCTTCGCCTCGTCGCGGGCGACGAAGTAGAAGAGGACCGAGACGATGATGATGGGGACCGCGGTGTAGAGCGCCTCGATGGGCACGTTGTACCGGGTCTGCGGAGGGACCTCCACACCGGTGCGCTTGCGCCGGTGGAAGATCACGCTCCAGATGATCAGACCCCACATCAGTACGCCGACCACCAGCGCCGCGATCCAGGAGCCCTGCCACATCCGGAGGACCAAGGGCCCTTCCTGGGTGACGGGACTCGGGAGGCCAAGCCTGGGGAGGTCGTTGGCCGAGCAGCCGGTGGCGGTCGCGATGACGAGGCCCAGTGCCAGCGCCTGAGGCAGCTTCCGCCGCATCGTGCGCTGCGGCGAGCGGTCGGAGCCGTTGGGACTCACGTAGCGCCTTCCCGAAGTCTCGCCCGCCTTCGCGTCGCCCCGGGGAGGAGTGTGAGCCTCCCCGGCGACCCGTCCACGGGCACGGTTTGAATGCTTATGCGGGCCAAACCCTACTCCAGCCTTATGCGCTCCTGACGGGCAGCCCCCGGTAACGCGCCGCCCGCTAGCCCGATCAGGCCCGGTGGGGGCTGCGTCGCAGGTCATCGTAGGCATTCGAGGTCCGTACGCCCGATCGGGGGATGACCTCGGACGACGCCCGTGACGGCCCGTCGGACGCGGACGAAGCGGACATTCGGGATGATCGACTGACGGCGGGTGAGCCGTGCGAGGGGCCCCTGACTCCGGCCGGGTGTGTCGTTAAATGTCACCGTGTACTTCGACGCGGCCTCGACGGCCCCTCTGCACCCCGTCGCGCGGCAGGCTCTGACCGCCGCCCTGGACGAGGGCTGGGCCGATCCGGCCCGGCTCTACCGCTCCGGCCGACAGGCCCGGATGCTGCTGGACGCCGCCCGCGAGACGGTGGCCGCGGTGCTGGGCACCCGGGCGGACGAGATCGCCTTCACCGCGAGCGGCACCCAGGCCGTCCAACTCGGCCTGCTGGGCGCGCTGACCGGGAACCGGCGGCGCGGCGGCCACTTCGCGCACTCCGCGGTGGAGCACTCCAGCGTGCTGCACGTCGCGGAACGCCACCTGGCGGGCGGGGGCGAGGTCTCGGTGGCGCCGGTGGACCGCGGCGGCCGGGCCGACCCGGCGGCCTTCGGCGCGCTGCTGCGCCCGGACACCGCGCTGGCCGCGCTGCAGAGCGCCAACCACGAGGTCGGCACGGTCCAGCCGGTCGGCGAGGTCGCCGAACTGTGCGCCGCGGCCGGCGTCCCGCTGCTGGTGGACGCCGCGCAGAGCGCCGGGCGGATGGACGTCCCGGCGGGCTGGTCGCTGCTGACCGCGAGCGCCCACAAGTGGGGCGGCCCGCCCGGGGTCGGGGTGCTGGCGGTGCGCAAGGGCGTCCGGTACGCCTCGCCGCTGCCGGCCGACGAGCGCGAGGGCGGCCGGGTGCCCGGCTACGTCAACGTCCCCGCGATCGTGGCCGCGGCCGCCTCGCTGCGCGCCGTACGCGCCGAGGCCGAGCGGGAGAACAGCCGGCTGCACGCGCTGGTGGAGCGGATCCGCACCCGGGTACCCCAGCTGGTGCCCGAGGTCGAGGTGGTCGGCGACCCGGTGCGGCGGCTGCCGCACATCGTCACCTTCTCCTGCCTGTACGTGGACGGGGAGGTGCTGCTGACCGAGCTGGACCGGGCGGGCTTCGCGGTCTCCTCCGGCTCCTCCTGCACCTCGTCCACGCTGACGCCCAGCCACGTGCTGGCGGCGATGGGCGTGCTCACCGAGGGGAACGTGCGGGTCTCGCTGCCGTACGGGACGGCCGAGGCCGACGTGGAGCGGTTCCTCGCGGTGCTGCCGGAGCTGGTGGCCGGCGTCCGGGCGCCGCTCGGGCTGGACCTGCCGGCGCCCGGGCCCGCGCCCGAACCCGAGCCGGCGGCCCGGGAGTCGCTGCTGGTCATCGACGCGCTGGGCAAGCGCTGCCCGCTGCCGGTGATCGAGCTGGCGAAGCGGATCGGCGAGGTGCCGCGGGGCGGCACGGTCGCGGTGCTGGCGGACGACGAGGCGGCCCGGCTGGACATCCCGGCCTGGTGCGGGATGCGCGGGCAGGAGTACGCGGGCGAGGCCCCGGCCGCCGAGTACGGCGGCGACCGGGGCTCGGCCTACCTCGTGCTGCGTCGCTCCTGAGCGGGGCGGACTACTTGACCAGGTGCCCGCTGATCTCGGCGACCGCCTCGGCTCCGTAGGCCTCCTCGAAGCGCTTCAGGAAGGCGGCCGGGCGCAGCTCGTACTCCTGGGTGCCGACGGTCTCGATCACCAGGGTGGCGAGCATGCAGCCGAGCTGGGCGGAGCGCTCCAGGTCGAGGTCCCAGGACAGGCCGGCCAGGAAGCCGGCGCGGAAGGCGTCGCCGACGCCGGTCGGGTCGACCTTGGCCTCCTCCTTGGCGCAGCCGACCAGGATCGGCGCCTCGCCCTTGCGCTCGATCCGGACGCCCTTGCTGCCCAGGGTGGTGATCCGGGTGCCGACGCGGGTGAGCAGCTCCTCGGCGCCCCAGCCGGTCTTGCTCTCGATCAGCGCGGCCTCGTACTCGTTGGTGAAGAGGTACGCGGCGCCGTCCACGATCTCGCGGATGTCGTCGCCCTCCAGGCGGGCCAGCTGCTGGGAGGGGTCGGCGGCGAAGGCGTAGCCGCGGGTGCGGCACTCCTGGGTGTGGCGGACCATGCCCTGCGGGTCGTCGGCGCCGATCAGGACGAGGTCCAGGCCGCCGACGCGGTCGGCGATCGGCTTCAGCTCGATGTTGCGGGCCTCGGCCATGGCACCGGTGTAGAACGAGGCGATCTGGTTGTGGTCCTCGTCCGTGGTGCACATGAAGCGCGCGGTGTGCCGGGTCTCGGAGATGTGGACGGAGTCGCAGTCCACGTTGTTGCGCTCCAGCCAGCTGCGGTACTCGGCGAAGTCCGCGCCGGCGGCGCCGACCAGGACCGGGCGCAGGCCGAGCACACCCATGCCGAAGGTGATGTTCGGCGCGACGCCGCCGCGGCGGATGTCCAGGGTGTCGACCAGGAAGGACAGCGACACGGTGTGCAGCTGCTCGGCGACGAGCTGGTCGGCGAACCGGCCGGGGAACGTCATCAGGTGGTCGGTGGCGATCGAGCCGGCAACGGCGATACGCACGGAAGGTCTCCTCAGGATGGCTGCGGGGCCAACGGGCAGGCGGGGATGAACCCACCCACGGTACCCGGCCCCGGGGAGCGCCCAGGCAAGAGTGCCGCAAGTTGCCGCCCGCACGGCCATGGTGGCACCCGTGGCCCTCGAACGTGTACTACCTCCCGGTAGCACTGGTGGGCGGCCGGGCCCCTGCCTAGGGTCGGCCGTGGGGGCCCGTCGCGCGGGCCCCGCCGTCGACCGTGGCAGCGTGGCCACGGCCCTGGATCGGAGCGATGCCCGATGATGACCGACCACTGCTCCCCGCCCGTCCTGCGGACCGAGGACGGCGAGACGCTCGACGCCCTGGTGGACTCCTCCCGGCGGCTGCGCCGGTTCTGGCCGCAGCTCGCGGCCGGTCCGCAGCCCGCCACCCCCGCACCGACCGGCTTCCGGGTCCCGTCCGGGGCGCAGCGGATGGTGGCCGGGATGGCCGAGTACGGCTTCTGAGCCCGCGCCGGAACGGATCCGACCGGTACGGAACCGGATCCGACCGGAGCACGTCACATCCGCGCGGAGCGGCGAGGAAGCGGCACCGCTGAACCCTCGGGAGGATGTGCAGATGGAACCGGAGACGATGCCCCGGCGCGGTCGGCGGGCGGTGGCCCTGGCGGGTCTGGCGCTGGCGGCGGTGATGACGGTGGCCGGCTGCGGCGGGGGCGGCAAGCCCGCCTCGGACGCCGCGGCGAGCGGCTCGGCCGCCGCGTCGGCCTCGGAGAGTGCCTCCCCGCAGGCCCCGACGGACTCCGCGAGCCCGTCCTCGGCGGCGCCGACCGGGAGTTCCTCCGGCGCCTCGCAGCCGGCCCGGCCGCCGGGCGGCTTCACGCCCACCCCGGCCTCGCCCGCGCCCGGGCAGCCGGCCCCCGGCACTCCCCCGGGCAACGGGATCGCGGTGGGCGAGCCGAACCCGAACGGTTCTGGCGCGCCCGTCCGTCCGCCGGTCGCCTACCGGGTGGACGGCACCACCAAGCTGACCGTCTACTTCTTCGGCGGGGTCTGCACCACGTACACGCTGAAGGCGGACGAGTCCCAGCCGGGCCGGGTGGACGTGCTGGTCGTGCCGGGCCCGCCCACCGTCCAGCCCGGGCAGGTGTGCAACGCGCTGGCCAAGCGGCAGTCGGTCTCGGCCGACCTGCGCTCGCCGCTGGCCGGGCGGACCGTCGTCGACCGGACCAGCGGCCAGGAGCTGCCGCTGGAGGGCGACCCGCACATGGGGCCGGACCCGGTGAGCCCGGACGTCGCCGGACGGTAGCCGTCCCCGCGGGCGCCGGGCGGCCCCGCGCGGGCGGGAAACGAGAAGGCGGCCCCGGGGTGATCCCCGGGGCCGCCTTCCGCAGCGGGCCTAGCTGAACGAGTCGCCGCAGGCGCAGGAGCCGGTGGCGTTCGGGTTGTCGATGGTGAAGCCCTGCTTCTCGATGGTGTCGACGAAGTCGACGGTGGCGCCGCCCAGGTACGGGGCGCTCATCCGGTCGGTGACGACCTTGACGCCGTCGAAGTCCTTGATCACGTCGCCGTCGAGCGAGCGCTCGTCGAAGAACAGCTGGTAACGCAGGCCGGAGCAGCCACCGGGCTGGACGGCGACGCGCAGCGCGAGGTCCTCGCGGCCCTCCTGCTCCAGCAGGGCCTTGACCTTGCCCGCGGCGGCATCGGTGAGGAGGATGCCACTCTCGACGGTGGTCTCGTCCTGGACGGTCATCTGCTTTCTCCCGGTCTTGACGACGGTCTGCCGCCAGTGCCAACCAACAGCCGTCCGGTTTCATTTCCCGGACGGCGATTGATTTCTGCGGCCTGTTCGCGACCGAATATCCGTGGGCCGGGTGTGCCACCCGCGTCCCCTACGCTCCCCATGCTCGCACACCCCCGCGGGACGGGTCACCGCGCGAGGTGCGGATCCGGGCGAACCGGCCCCGCGGCGGGCCGCCGGACGCCAGGATGGTTCCCATGATCCTTCGCCCGGTCAGGGACACCGCCGCGGACGCGGAGGCCGTCCAGGAGCTCGCCGACGCCGCGTTCGCCGACGCCTCCCCGGCCGCGGCGGCGCCGGGGCCGACGCCGCTGCGACTGGCCCGGACCAGACACCTGGCGCGCACCGATCCCGGCGGCTGCTGGCTGGCGGAGAGCGCCGGCGAGCCGGTCGGGGCGGTGCTGTCGATCCGCCGGGAGGGCCTGTGGGCGCCGTCGCTGTACGCCGTCCGGCCGTCCGCGCAGGGCAGGGGCGTCGGGCGGCTGCTGCTGGAACGGGCGGCGGCGCACTCCCGGGGCTGTCTGCGCGGGATGGTCTGCGCGGCGGACTCCCCGGCGGCGGCCCGCCGCTACCGGCTGGCCGGCTTCACCCTGCACCCGGCGATGCGGCTGGCCGGGCGGGTGGACCGGGAGGGGCTGCTCGACCCGGGGGACATCCCGGTGCACCGCGGCAACGCCACCCACCTGCACCTGCTGGACTCGGTGGACCGGCGGCTGCGCGGGTCCGCGCACGGGCCGGACCACGAGCTGATGCTGGGCCACTTCGAGGAGCTGCTGATCGCCGACGCGCTGGCCGGCAGCGGCTACTGCTACCGGGACGGCGGCGTGGTGCGGCTGCTCGCGGCCACCAGCAAGCGGATCGCCGCCCGGCTGCTGCGCGAGGCGCTGTCCCGGGTGCCGGAGGGGACCGAGGCGCGGGTGGAGCACCTGACCGCGGAGCAGGAGTGGGCGCTGGACGTCGGGCTGGAGGTCGGGCTGACGCCGCGGGCCGCAGGCTTCGTCGGGGTCCGCGGGATGCGGCCGCCGGCGCCGTACCTGCCGAGCGGGGCGTTCCTGTAGGGCGCGGGCACGCGTACGGCCCCGCCGGGACTGCCGACGGGGCCGTGACGGGAGCGGGCTCAGGCCATGGTGTCCAGGATCTCCCGGACCATCTCCATGGTGGTGCCCGGGTGCAGGAAGGCGAACCGGGCGACGGTCTCGCCGTCCCAGCCGGTGGGGGTGACGAAGCCGATCTGGTCCGCGAGCAGCTGCTGCGACCAGCGGTAGTAGTCGTCGTTGGTCCAGCCCTTGCGCTTGAAGCAGACCGCCGAGAGCTGCGGGTCGAACAGCAGCTCCAGGTGCTCGTTCTCGCGGATCAGCTGCGCGGTCTCGCGGGCCAGGGTGAGGCCGGCCTCGATGGCGTCGGTGTAGGCCTGGACGCCGTGCACGGCCAGCGAGAACCAGAGCGGCAGGCCGCGGGCGCGCCGGGTCAGGTGGTAGGCGTAGTCGGTGGGGTTCCACTCGTCGCCCTCGGTGTGCAGGACGTCCAGGTAGGAGGCGTCCTGGGTGTGCACGGCGCGGGCGAGCTGCGGGTTGCGGTAGATCAGCGCGGCGCAGTCGAAGGGGGCGAACAGCCACTTGTGCGGGTCGACCACGAAGGAGTCGGCGTGCTCGATGCCCTCGTAGCGCTCCCGCACCGAGGGGGCGAACAGGCCCGCGCCGCCGTAGGCGCCGTCCACGTGGAACCACAGGTCGCGCTCGCGGGCGACCTCGGCCAGGCCCTTGAGGTCGTCGACGATGCCCTCGTTGGTGGTGCCGGCGGTGCCGACGACGCCGATCACCGTCTCCGGGTTCGGGTCGGCGGCCAGGGCGGCGCGCAGCGCCTCGCCGGTGAACCTGCGGTCGACGGTCGGGACCTTGAAGGCCTCGACGCCGATGATGTTGAAGGTGTTCTTGACCGAGGAGTGCACCTGGTCGGCGACGGCTATCCGCAGCCGCGCCTCCGGTCCGACACCCAGTCGGCGGCGGGCGGTGTCGCGGGCGACCACCAGGGCGGAGAGGTTGCCGGCCGAGCCGCCGGAGACGAAGGTGCCGCCGGCCGACTGGGGCAGGCCCGCGCGGTCGGCGATCAGGCGCAGCACCTGGTTCTCGGCGGCGATCGCGCCGGCCGCCTCCAGCCAGGAGATGCCCTGCAGGGAGGCGCAGGAGACGACCATGTCGAACAGCAGCGCGGCCTTGGTCGGGGCGCACGGGATGAAGGACAGGTAGCGCGGGCTGTCGGCGGAGATGACCGCCCGGGACAGCTCGTGGTCGTACAGCTTGAGCACGTCGACCGGGTTGTTGCCGTCCTGGTTCAGCAGGCCGGACAGCTGGGCGCGCAGGTGCTCGCCGTCCCCGGGGTGGTCGAGCGGGACGGGGTCGTACTGCAGCCGCTCCCGCATGTAGTCGAAAACCAGGTCGACCAGTTCGTTGTCGGGCCGGTGCATGCGGTCGGGTGCTGCGGACACGGCTGTCCCTCTCGGCGTGGGGTGTCGGGGGGCGTCCGACCGGCGGGACGCCTCACCGCGACGACCGGACGTGATCAGCGTAGGCAGCACGAGCGCCTCACCGCGCGTCGGAACGCGGCTGGTCAGGCAGGTTTCGGGCGTCTTCGGGCCGGTCCGCGCAGGATTCCTGCGTGGGGGCCGGGAAGGTCGCGTCCGGTGGGTCCCGGCGGGCCCGGCGACGGCCCGCGGGACACCGCCCGGGTCACCCGATGAGCTGGGAGAGGACCACCGAGGAGCGGCTGCGCTGGACTCCGGGCTCGCGCCGGATGCGCTCGATGACGGCCTCCAGGTGGCGCATGTCGGCGGCCCGCAGGTGCACCAGGGCGTCCGGGTCGCCGGTGACCGTCCAGGCGGCGATCACCTCGGGGAACTGCCGCAGGCTGGCGAGGATCTCCTCGGGGGCGGTGCGCTCGCGGCAGTAGACCTCGACGAAGGCCTCGGTCTGCCAGCCCAGCACGGACGGGTCGAGCACCACGGTGAAGCCCCGCACCACGCCGCGCGCCCGCAGCCGGTCGATCCGCCGGCGCACGGCGGTGGCGGAGAGGTTCACCTGCAGGCCGATCTCGGCGTACGAGGCACGGCCGTCGCTGCCGAGCCGGGCGAGCAGGAGCCGGTCGGTCTCGTCCAGGTCGGCCCCGACCACCTCGTGCGCTCGGCTGCTGGTCATGGGTGCGGGGCTCCACGGGTCGTACGGGGGTCGGTGGGGCGCTCCGGCGGCGGGCTGCCACTGCCGAAACGGTTCGTCACCATTCTGGCGGATGACCTGGACGAGTTCACCGCCGAAGGATGACGGGCCGGAGGCCGTCACGGAACGAGCAGCACGATCTTCCCCCGGGTGCGGCCCTCGGCGCTGAGCGCCTGGGCGGAGGCGGCCTGGGCCAGCGGGAAGGTCGAGGCGACGGTGACCGTCAGCCGGCCGTCGTCGGCGATCGCGGCCAGCTCGGCGAGGTCGCCGGCGTCCGGGCGGACCCAGACGTACCGGCCGCCGAGCGCCTTGACCCCGAAGTCGGTGGTCGAGGCGATCCGGCCCGGGTCGGCCACCAGGCCGGCCGAGACCTGGACGGCACCGTGGCCGACCAGGTCGAGGGCCGCGTCCACCCCGTCGGGGGCGAGCGCGCGGACCCGGTCGGCCAGGCCCTCGCCGTACACCACCGGCTCGGCGCCGAGGCCCCGCAGGAAGTCGTGGTTGCGCTCGGCCGCGGTGCCGATCACCCGGGCACCGAAGGCCCGGGCCAGCTGCACCGCCAGGTGGCCCACCCCGCCCGCGGCGGCGTGCACCAGGACGGTCTCCCCCTCGGCGAGACGCAGCGCCCGCAGGCCCTGCAGGGCGGTGAGCCCGGCCAGCGGCAGGCCGCCGGACTGCGCCCAGTCCAGCGCGGCCGGCTTGCGGGCCAGGGTGCGGACCGGGGCGGAGACCAACTCGGCGTAGGTGCCGTGCTCGACGGCGTCCTTGCGGACGTAGCCGTAGACCTCGTCGCCCGGGGCGAACTCGGTGATCCCGCCGCCGACGGCGCGCACCACGCCGGCCAGGTCCCAGCCCATGACCAGCGGGAAGTGCGCGTCGAGGATGCCGTCCAGGGCGCCGTCCCGGACCTTCCAGTCCACCGGGTTCACCCCGGCCGCCCGGACCTCGACCAGGACGGAGTCGGGTCCGACCTTGGGGTCGGGCAGGTCGGTGTACTCGACCACCTCGGGGCCGCCGTAGCGGTTGATCGCGATTGCTTTCATGGCTCAGCCATACCCGTGGGCTTCGAAGTATCGATTCGGCCACGCCGGACTGCCCCGAATCGGCTATCGGGCTCCGCCGGGGGTCCGTTTCGGCGAGCGGTTCTCGTCACATCGACAGGATGGCCATCGTCACTCTGACGCTAAGCGGTTAGAATAGATAGCGTCAGTTAGACGAAAAGGCCCCACCGCTAGCTCGGCCGCACAGAAGGGCACCCGCCCGTGACCACCACCATCACCGAGACCCACGGCGTCGACCCCACTCCGACGCCGCTCGCTCTGCTGCTGCTCGGCCGCGAGGCCGATCCGAACAGCGAGCGCGGCGTCGAATGCCCCGGTGACCTCCCCCCGGCCTCCGACCCGAACCTCGTCGAGCGCGCCCGCGCGGCCAAGGCCGCGCTCGGCGACCGCGTCTTCATCCTCGGCCACCACTACCAGCGCGACGAGGTGATCGAGTTCGCCGACGTCACCGGCGACTCCTTCAAGCTCGCCCGCGACGCGGCGGCCCGCCCCGAGGCCGAGTACATCGTCTTCTGCGGCGTGCACTTCATGGCCGAGTCCGCGGACATCCTCACCAGCGAGCGGCAGCAGGTCGTCCTGCCGGACCTCGCGGCCGGCTGCTCGATGGCCGACATGGCCACCGCCGAGCAGGTCGCCGAGTGCTGGGACGTGCTGACCGACGCCGGCATAGCCGACGTCACCGTCCCGGTCTCGTACATGAACTCCTCCGCCGACATCAAGGCCTTCACCGGCCGGCACGGCGGCCTCATCTGCACCTCCTCCAACGCCAAGCGCGCCCTGGAGTGGGCCTTCGAGCAGGGCCAGAAGGTCCTGTTCCTGCCCGACCAGCACCTCGGCCGCAACACCGCGGTGCGGGACATGGGCTTCTCGCTGGACGACTGCGTCGTCTACAACCCGCACCGGCCGAACGGCGGCCTGACCGCCGAACAGCTGCGGGACGCGAAGATGATCCTCTGGCGCGGCCACTGCTCGGTGCACGGCCGGTTCAGCCTGGACTCGGTGAACGACGTCCGCGAGCGGATCCCCGGCGTGAACGTCCTGGTGCACCCCGAGTGCAAGCACGAGGTCGTCGCGGCCGCCGACATGGTGGGCTCGACCGAGTACATCATCAAGGCGCTGGACGCCGCCGAGCCCGGCTCCAAGTGGGCCATCGGCACCGAGCTGAACCTCGTCCGCCGCCTGGCCAAGGCGCACCCGGACAAGGAGATCGTCTTCCTGGACCGCGCGGTCTGCTTCTGCTCCACCATGAACCGGATCGACCTGCCGCACCTGGTGTGGGCACTGGAGTCGCTGGTCGAGGGCCGGGTACCGAACGTGATCACCGTCGACCCGGAGACCGAGAAGCACGCCAAGGCGGCCCTGGACCGGATGCTGGCCCTGCCGTAGCCCGTCCCGCGGACAACGGCGAAGGGCGGGCCCCCTCCCACCGGAGGGGGCCCGCCCTTTCGTCTGGCAGCAGCCGCTGGCGCTACTCGGGGAAGCCCGGGATCACGCCCTCGCCGTCGGCCATCAGCAGCTCGCGGACCTCGTCGATCGTCGCGTCGGCGCTCGGCAGGATCAGCTCGGACGGCTCCAGCGAATCCAGCGGCACCGGGGTGCCGTACTGCTTCACCGCGTCGATGAGCTTGCCGTAGGCCTGGCGGAAGAGCGTCTCGTCCCCCGAATCCACCGCAGTGACGAGCTCGGCGTCGAGCTCGTTGAGCAGGCTCAGGTGGTCGTCGCCCACCTCGTACTGCCCCTCACCCATGACCCTCATGATCATGCCGTGCGTCTCCCTGGTTCGTGGGTCGAGCTCAGATCACTTGTTGTAATTGATGCGCGGGGTGTCCTGCTGCGGCTGCGGCTGGGCGTCCTGCTTGCCCTGCTCGATCGCGGCGGGGCCGGTCGAGGAGGGGCCGGACAGCTCGGCCTTCATCCGGGCCAGCTCCAGCTCGACGTCGGAACCGCCGGCCACCCGCTCCAGCTCGGCCTCGATGTCGTCCTTGCGGCCGAGACCGCTCGCGTCGTCGAGCGCGCCCGAGGCGAGCAGCTCGTCGATCGCACCGGCCCGGGCCTGCATCTGGGCCGTCTTGTCCTCGGCACGCTGGATCGCCAGGCCGACGTCGCCCATCTCCTCCGAGATCCCGGAGAAGGACTCGGCGATGCGGGTCTGCGCCTGGGCGGCCGTGTACGTCGCCTTGATGGTCTCCTTCTTGGTGCGGAAGGCGTCCACCTTGGCCTGAAGTCGCTGGGAGGCGAGCGTGAGCTTCTCCTCCTCGGCCTGGAGCTGCTGGTACTGCGTCTCCAGGTCGGTGATCTGCGACTGCATGCTGGCCTTGCGGGTCAGCGCCTCGCGGGCGAGGTCCTCGCGGCCGAGCGACAGCGCCTTGCGGCCCTGGTCCTCGTACTTGGCGGACTGCTGCTGCAGCTGCGTCAGCTGGAGTTCGAGCCGCTTGCGCGAGGTCGCGACGTCCGCGACACCACGCCGTACCTTCTGCAGCAGTTCGAGCTGCTTCTGGTAGGAGTAGTCGAGCGTCTCACGGGGATCCTCCGCCCGATCCAAGGCCTTGTTCGCCTTGGAGCGGAAGATCAACCCCATACGCTTCATGATTCCGTCGCTCATGGGCCTCGGGTGCCCCCTTCTCCGGCCTGCGGTCTTTATCTCGTTACCAGACACGACGAGTGTATGTGCAGCGAGCCCGTCGCCGCAGTGCACCTGCCTGCAACAAGACTGCTACAGGGACCAGTGGCGTTTCCTCCTCCCCCGGGTGGATCCGCCCCTCATACCCCCCATCGTCCATCCGACTGATCCCCTACGGGAAGGCCCCGGGAAACCCGCTTCGGACGGCGACCTGGCGGTATCGATATGCGTTTGGGTCCGAGGGCACCCGTGGAAGCCGCGTCGCACCCCGTACGCTGGTGGTGTGTTCCGACGCCGTTCAGATGATGCCGCCGCCTCCGCCACCGTGCTGGAGAAGCAGGACGAGACGACCCAGGCCCGCGATCCGCAGGCCAAGAAGGGCCGCCCCACCCCCAAGCGCAGTGAGGCCGAGGCCAACCGGCGTACCCGGGTGACCGTGCCCAAGGACCGCAAGGAGGCCGCCCGTCAAGGGCGCGAGCGGATGCGCACCGAGCGCGAGAAGCAGCGCCAGGCCCTGATGAACGGCGACGAGCGCCACCTGCCGGCCCGTGACAAGGGCCCGGTGCGCAAGTTCGCCCGCGACTACGTGGACTCCCGCTGGTCGCTCGCCGAGTTCTTCCTGCCGGCCGCCGTGGTCATCCTGGTGCTCAGCATCGTCAAGGTGCCGACGCTCCAGCTGCTCTCCACCCTGCTGTTCCTGCTGTTCTTCGTGCTCGTGATCCTGGACTTCGTCCGCCTCGGCTTCGGCCTGCGCAAGCAGCTCGCCGAGCGCTTCGCCGGGCAGAACACCCGCGGCGCCGTCGCGTACGGCATCATGCGCACCCTCCAGATGCGCCGGCTGCGCCTGCCCAAGCCGCAGGTGCGGCGCGGGGAGAAGCCCTGACCGCCGAACCGGTCGACTCCGGCTGGGCCCCCCCGTCCTGGGAGGGGCCCGGCCTCTACGCGCTTCCGGGGCAGGGGGACGGCGGCCACGACCGTCTCGCCCAGGAGCGCAGGCTGCCCTCGCGCAGCGGGTCCTTCGCGGGCGGCACCGGCGCCTGGCTGGACCGGCTCGGCGGGCTGCGCAACTTCGTCCGCCAGGAGCTCGTCGCCCGCCAGCTCGCCGAGCAGCTCGCCGGGCGCAGCGCGCAGCGGGTGCTCGACATCGGCTGCGGCCAGGGCACCCAGGCCCTGCGGCTGGCCCGGGCCGGCCACTACGTCACCGGGATCGACTCGGACCCGGTCGCGCTCGGCGTCGCCCAGGGGGCGCTCGCCGAGGAGCCGCCGGAGGTCCGCGGCCGGATGCAGCTGCTCAGCGGCGACGGCCACCAGTGCGGGCGCTGGTTCGGCCCGCGCAGCTTCGACGTGGTGCTCTGCCACGGCGTGCTGATGTACCTGCCCGACCCCGATCCGATGATCGCCTCGCTGGCCCGGCTGCTGGCCCCCGGCGGATTGCTCTCGCTGCTGGTCCGCAACCGCGACGCGCTCGCCCTGCGGCCGGCCGCCGCCGGGGACTGGCGGGCCGCCCTGCACGCCTTCGAGAGCGACCGGTACTACAACCGGCTCGGGCTGGCCGCGCGGGCCGACCGGCTCGGCGACCTCACCGTCACCCTCTCCGAGGTGTCGGTGCCGCTGCGGCACTGGTACGGCGTGCGGGTCTTCACCGACAACGCCCCGGACGACGCGGCCCCGCCGGTGGACGGGCGGCAGCTGGCCCAGCTCCTGGAAGCCGAGTACCGGGCCGGCCGCACCGACCCGTACCGGCAGGTCGCCGCGCTCCTGCACGTGATCGGGGCGAAGTAGCCCGGGGCTGGGCCGATCCGGGCGAAGCCGGAGCGGATCCGGGGCGGAGCAGCCGCCGGGCGACCGCCCCACCCCGTCGGGCCTACTCCTCGCGCAGGCTCATCGCATAGACGACGCGGTCGTCGTCCAGCAGCACCGCGGTGTCCACACCGTCCTCCGCGAGCTGCTTCCAGGTCTCCCCGATCCAGGTCTCGGCGTCTCCCTGGCCCGCGAACTCCTCCTGGCCGCCGCCGGGCGTCACCGCGCTGCCGTCCGCCTTCTCGTACCGCCACGTCCAGACCATGCCGGCTCCTCCCACTGACCACGCTGCCTGTGTTGCTGCGCACCATAGCCTGCCCGGCCCGATCTTCCGTATGCCTGGTCCGGCGGCCCGGTCCGGCGGCCCGGTCCGGCAGGATGGGCGGCATGGCGACCCCCTCCGAGCCCACCCGTCCCCCGCTGCCCCGCACCCTGCTGCTCGGCGGCGCCCGCTCCGGCAAGTCCACCCGCGCCGAACAGCTGCTCGCCGACCACCCGGACGTCCTGTACGTGGCCACCGGCGGCACCCGGGACGGCGACGCCGAGTGGGCCCAGCGGGTCGCGCTGCACCGGGAGCGCCGCCCGTCGAGCTGGCGCACCGCCGAGACCTGCGACCTGGAGACCGTGCTGGCCGACCCCACCGACCCGGCCCCGGTGCTGGTCGACTGCCTGGCGCTGTGGCTGACCTCCGTCATGGACGAGTGCGACGCCTGGGACGACGAGGTCTGGGCGGACCGGGGCGAAAGCGCGGTCCAGCGCCGCTGCGAGGCGCTGGCACGCGCCTGGGCGGCCACCGGGCGCACGGTCGTCGCGGTGAGCAACGAGGTCGGCATGGGCGTCGTCCCCGCCACCGCCGCGGGCCGCCGCTTCCGCGACACCCTGGGCCGGCTCAACATGGCCGTGGCGGACGCCTCGGAGCGGGTCCTGCTGGTCGTGGCCGGGCAGGTGCTGACCGTCAAGCCAGCCGCAGGCTGAACACCTTCGGCGTGTAGCCTTCCGGACGATGGACACGACCGTGGATCTCGATACGTTCTCCTCTCTCGTCGAGCGCCCCGACGAGAGCGCCCGGCGGGCCGCCGACGAGCGCTGGCAGGCGGCCGACCGCCCGCGCGGCGGGCTCGGCAAGCTGGAGGAGCTGGGCAGTTGGCTGGCCTCCGTGCAGGGGCGCTCCCCGGTGCGGCCGATCTCCGCTCCCAAGGTGCTGCTGTTCGCCGCCGACCACGGCGTCGCGGCGCTCGGGGTGTCCCGGATGCCCGCCGAGGGCGGCACCGCGGCCCGGGTGCGGGCCGTGCTCGACGGCAGCGCGCCGGTGTCCCGGCTGGCCGCGCGCTACGGCGCCCGGGTGCGGGTCGTCGACGTCGCGGTGGACGCCGACCCGGCCGACTTCCCGGACGAGGTGGTCACCCACCGGATCCGGCGCGGCTCCGGGCGGATCGACGTCGAGGACGCGCTCACCGCGCAGGAGACCGTCCGGGCGTTCCGGGCCGGCATGGCCGTCGCCGACGAGGAGGCCGAGGCCGGCACCGACCTGGTGCTGCTCGGCGACCTCGGGGTCGGCGCCACCACGGTGGCCGGCGTGCTGGTCGGCGCGCTCTGCGGGACGGACGCGGCGGCGGTGACCGGGCGCGGCTCCGGGATCGACGACCGGGTGTGGATGGTCAAGTGCGCCACGATCCGGGACTCGCTGCGGCGGGCCCGGCCGGTGCTCGGCGACCAGCTCGCGCTGCTCGGCGCCACCGGCGGGGCCGACTTCGCGGCGATCACCGGCTTCCTGCTCCAGGCGGCCGTGCGGCGGCTGCCGGTGGTGCTGGACGGTGTGGTCTCGGCGGCCTGTGCGCTGGTCGCGCAGCGGATCGCCTTCCGGGCGCCCGAGTGGTGGCGGGCCGGGCAGTCCAGCGGCGAGCCGGCCCAGGCGAAGGCGTACGACCGGCTGACCCTGACGCCGTTGCAGGACCAGGGCATCACCATGGGCGAGGGCTTCGGCGCGCTGCTGGCGCTGCCCCTGCTCCAGGCCGCGGGGGACGTGCTCGCGGACGAGGCTCCGAAGCCGTTCGTGCCGATGGCGCCGAGCGCGCCGAAGGAGCAGCCGAGGCTGCCCTCGGCGGCGGACCTGCTGCGGAAGCTGTAGCGAACCGGCCCGCGCCCCCGGCCGACGGCACGACAACCCGGGAACGCCCCTGCCAGGGGCGTTCCCGCCGTGAGAGGAACGTGTTCATGGCCAGCGGCACCGATCGGGCCACCTGGGCCGACGGCCTGCGGTTCGGGTTCGGGACGCTGTCCGTACTGCGGGTGCGGGTGGAACGGTGGGACCGGGCGGCGGCGGCCCGGGCGATGCTGACGGCTCCGCTGGTCGGGCTGGTGCTGGGCGCGCTGGCCGCCACGGCCGGGGCCCTGGTGGCCTGGCGGGCGGGCGGGCCGCTCGGCGCGGTGACCGCGGTGGGAGTGCTCGCCGGGCTGACCCGGGGACTCCACCTGGACGGCCTGGCGGACGTCGCCGACGGACTCGGCAGCGGCAAGCCGGCCGAGGACGCGCTGCGCATCATGAAGCAGTCCGACATCGGTCCGTTCGGCGTGCTGACCCTGGTGCTCGTCCTGCTCGCCCAGGTGGCCGCGCTGGCCGGACAGTTCGCCCACTCCCCGCTGCGCGGCGCGCTCGCGGTGCTCGCCTCGGCGACGGCCGCGCGGTGCGCGCTCGCCTGGGGCTGCCTGCGGTCGGTGCCGGCCGCCCGGCCGGGCGGGCTGGGGGCGATGGTGGCGGGCACCGTGGCGCCCGTCGGAGCCGCCGCCGCGACGGCCGTCGCGGCGCTCGCCCTGGCCGCGGCGGGACTGTCCGACGGATGGTCAGCCCTCCGTCTCCCGCTGGCCGTTGCGCTCGGCACGGGCTGCGCCCGACTGCTGCTCGGACGGTGTGTGCGCAGGTTCGGCGGGATCACCGGTGACGTGCTCGGCGCGATGGCCGAAACCGCCGCGACCGCCTCGCTGTTCGCCCTGGCGTTGCTCGGCTGATACCGGGCGGCGCGTGATCCCAGCATGCGGACTACCATGCGTGGAGCACCGCAGCCCTGCACCGTGGCAGGTCCTGCCCGCCCGGCGCGCACCGAGGAGCCGGGGCCTCTGGTGTGCGCGGCCGCCTCGGACGGACGCGCGCGCCAGGGGGCCCGGACCCCGGAGGCCCGCCGGCGGACGGCCTGCGACGGCGGGCTGCGCCGGTGCGGCAGCCTCGCCGTGGCCGGCCGTGGACCGCGAAAGAACAGGACGCATTACGTGACTGCATTGTCTGTGAGCACCTCCTCCGCCGCCTCGCTGCGCGCGGACGCCCTGGTGATCGGTGTCGCGAAGGGCCCGAAGGGCATCGTGCTGGCCCCCGGCGCCGAGGCCGTCAACGAGGCGTTCGAGGGCAAGCTGACCGAGGTCCTCAGCACCCTGGGCGCGACCGGCGCCGAGGGCGAGGCCGTCAAGGTCCCCTCCCCCGCCGGCCTGAAGGCCGCGCTCGTGCTCGCGGTCGGCCTGGGCGAGGCCGCCGAGGACGGCTACCAGCTGGAGGCGCTGCGCCGCGCCGCCGGTGTCGCCGCCCGTACGCTGGCCGGCGCCAAGAAGGCCGCGCTGGCCCTGCCCGCCGAGTCCGCCGCCGACATCGAGGCGGTCGCGCTGGGCGGCCTGCTCGGCTCGTACGCCTTCGGCACGTACAAGGCCAACGGCAACGGCAAGGAGCCGGTCGGCGAGCTGGTCCTGCTGGCCGCCCGCAAGGGCAGCAAGGACGCCAAGGCCGCCGTGGAGCGCGCCGCCGCGGTCGGCGAGGAGATGAACCGGGCCCGCGACCTGGTCAACACCGCGCCGAACGACCTGAACCCGAAGAGCTTCGCCGCGATCGCCCAGGCGGCCGGCAAGGAGCACGGCCTCAAGGTCGAGGTGCTGGACGAGAAGGCGCTGACCAAGGGCGGCTTCGGCGGCCTGCTGGGCGTCGGCGTCGGCTCCGAGAACCCGCCCCGCCTGGTGAAGGTGGCCTACACCCACCCGAAGGCCAAGGCCACCCTGGCGTTCGTCGGCAAGGGCATCACCTACGACTCGGGCGGCATCTCGCTGAAGCCGGCCGGCCACAACGAGACCATGAAGTGCGACATGGCCGGCGCCGCCGCCGTGTTCGCCGCCGTGGTGGCCGCCAAGCGCCTGGGCCTGGCCGTCAACGTGACGGGCTGGCTGGCGCTGGCCGAGAACATGCCGTCCGGCTCCGCCACCCGCCCGGGTGACGTGCTGAAGATGTACGGCGGCAAGACCGTCGAGGTCCTGAACACGGACGCCGAGGGCCGCCTGGTGCTGGCCGACGCGATCGTGCGGGCCGGCGAGGAGAACCCGGACGTCATCGTCGACGTGGCCACCCTGACCGGCGCCATGGTGCTGGCCCTGGGCAACCGCACCTTCGGCGTGATGGCCAACGGCGACGAGCTGCGCGAGGAGCTGCACGTCCTGGCCGGCGAGGCGGGCGAGCAGTCCTGGCCGATGCCGCTGCCGGCGGACCTGCGCAAGGGCTTCACCGAGTCGACCATCGCCGACCTGGCCAACATGGGCGAGCGGATGGGCGGCGGCCTGGTGGCCGGCCTGTTCCTGAAGGAGTTCGTGGCCGAGGGCATCGACTGGGCGCACCTGGACATCGCCGGTCCGGCGTTCCACGAGGGCGCGCCGTACGGCTACACCCCGAAGGGCGGCACCGCGAGCGCGGTGCGCACCCTGGTCCGCTTCGCCGAGCAGAGGGCGAACGGCAAGGCCTGATCCAGGCATGCCCTGAACCAGGCACCCCCCGGACCCGGGGCGCCCCCTGGTCCAGGACCCGCTGCGACGGGGCCCGGCGCGTGTGCGCCGGGCCCCGCCGTCGTTCCGGCCCGGTTACCTGCGAGTAGGACCGGTGGCCGTGGCGCACCTCTGTTCGCTGCGGGCGAAACTTTGTTCCGCAGTACGGAAGAAGCTGTGGCGGGCAACGCGGAAGACGCCCGTCCGGCGGCTGTCAACACCGCGCTGAGCTGCGATGATGCCCTTCCGTCGGGGGTGTTCGCGCCCCGGTGACCGCTCCGTGGGACACCCCTGGGGCGGACCCGGACATCAGCCACCGTGAACAAGTGCGAAGATGTATTTCCGGCACGACTGGGCGCCCCACAAAGGCTTCCGACCCACCGGACCGCGACCGGCCCGGCGACCCACCCCATGCATGGAGGACGTGACGTGGCGAACGACGCCAGCACCGTTTTCGACGTTGTCATTCTCGGAGGCGGAAGCGGCGGTTACGCCGCGGCGCTCCGCGCCGCTCAGCTGGGCCTGAGCGTCGCCCTGGTCGAGAAGGGTGAGCTGGGCGGCACCTGCCTGCACCGCGGCTGCATCCCGACCAAGGCGCTCCTGCACGCCGCGGAGATCGCGGACGAGACGAAGGAGGCCGCCGAGTTCGGCGTTCTGGCCACCTTCCAGGGCATCGACATCAACGGCGTCCACAAGTACAAGGACGACGTCATCGCCGGCCTGTACAAGGGCCTCCAGGGCCTGGTGGCCTCCCGCAAGGTCACCTTCATCCAGGGCGAGGGCAAGCTCTCCTCGCAGACCTCGGTGGACGTCAACGGCCAGCGCATCGAGGGCCGCCACATCGTCCTGGCCACCGGCTCCGTGCCGCGCTCGATCCCGGGCCTGGAGATCGACGGCAACCGCGTGATCTCCTCCGACCACGCCCTGAAGCTCGGCTTCATCCCGAAGTCGGCCGTCATCCTCGGCGGCGGCGTCATCGGCGTCGAGTTCGCCTCGGTCTGGAAGTCCTTCGGCGTCGAGGTCACCATCGTCGAGGCGCTGCCGCACCTCGTCCCGCTGGAGGACGAGAACTCCTCCAAGCTGCTGGAGCGCGCGTTCCGCAAGCGCGGCATCAAGTTCGAGCTGAAGGCCCGCTTCTCGGGCGTCGAGTACACCGAGACCGGTGTCCGCGTCTCCACCGAGAACGGCAAGCAGATCGACGCCGACCTGCTGCTCGTCGCCATCGGCCGCGGCCCGGTCTCCTCCGGCCTCGGCTACGAGGAGAACGGCGTCGCGATGGACCGCGGCTACGTCCTGGTCGACGAGTACATGCGCACCAACGTGCCCACCATCTCCGCCGTCGGCGACCTCGCCCCGACCCTCCAGCTGGCCCACGTCGGCTTCGCCGAGGGCATCCTGGTCGCCGAGCGCCTGGCCGGCCTCAAGCCGGTGCCGATCGACTACGACGGCGTTCCGCGCGTGACCTACTCCAACCCCGAGGTGGCCTCCGTCGGCATCTCCGAGGCCAAGGCCGTCGAGCTGTACGGCAAGGAGAAGGTCGTCACCCTGAAGTACAACCTGGCCGGCAACGGCAAGAGCAAGATCCTGAAGACCGCCGGCGAGATCAAGCTCGTCCAGGTCAAGGACGGCGCCGTGGTCGGCGTCCACATGGTCGGCGCCCGCATGGGCGAGCAGGTCGGAGAGGCCCAGCTGATCTACAACTGGGAGGCCCTCCCGGCCGAGGTCGCGCAGCTCATCCACGCGCACCCGACCCAGTCCGAGGCCCTGGGCGAGGCGCACCTGGCGCTGGCCGGCAAGCCGCTGCACGCGCACGACTGATCACGCCCCACCCCCTTTCCCGGTACTTCCCGTACGCAAGTACTTCCCGTACGCAAGACTTGATAGGAGTCGCTGAAACCATGGCGGTCTCAGTAACACTGCCCGCGCTGGGCGAGAGCGTTTCCGAGGGCACCGTCACCCGCTGGCTGAAGGCCGAGGGTGAGCGTGTCGAGGTCGACGAGCCGCTGCTGGAGGTGTCGACCGACAAGGTCGACACCGAGATCCCGGCCCCGGCCTCCGGCATCCTGGCCTCGATCAAGGTCGCCGAGGACGAGACCGTCGAGGTGGGCGCCGAGCTGGCGATCATCGACGACGGCTCGGGCGCCCCGGTCGCCGCCGCGGCCCCCGCCGTCGAGGCCGCGCCCGTCGCCGCCCCGGCCCCGGTCGCCGCTCCGGTTGCCGCTGCCCCGGCCGCCCCGGCCCCGGCCCCGGTCGCCGCCGCGCCGGCCGCCGACGCCACCCCGGTGCTGCTGCCCGCGCTGGGCGAGTCGGTCACCGAGGGCACCGTCACCCGCTGGCTGAAGGCCGAGGGTGACACCGTCGAGATCGACGAGCCGCTGCTCGAGGTCTCCACCGACAAGGTCGACACCGAGATCCCGTCGCCGGTCGCCGGCACCCTGGTGAAGATCCTGGTCGGCGAGGACGAGACCGCCGAGGTCGGCGCCCAGCTCGCGCTGATCGGCGCCGCCGGTGCCGTCGCCGCCGCCCCGGCCCCGGTCGCCGCCCCGGCTCCCGCTGCCCCGGCCGCCCCGGCTCCGGTCGCCGCTCCGGCCGCTCCGGTTGCCGCCCCGGCGCCGGTCGCCGCTGCCCCGGCCGCCCCGGCGCCGGCCCCGGTCGCCGCCCCGGCGCCCGTTGCCGCTCCGGCTCCGGTTGCCGCTCCGGCCGCTCCGGTTGCCGCCCCGGCCCCGGTTGCCGCCCCGGCCGCTCCGGTGGCCGACAGCGGTGACGCCTACGTCACCCCGCTGGTGCGCAAGCTCGCCGCCGAGCACGGTGTCGCGCTGGCCTCCGTCGCCGGCACCGGCGTCGGCGGCCGCATCCGCAAGCAGGACGTCATCGCCGCCGCGGAGGCCGCCAAGGCCGCTCCGGCCCCGGTCGCCGCTGCCGCCCCGGCCGCCGCGCCGAAGGCCGCCGCCTCGCCGTCCGCCCTGCGCGGCCAGACGGTCAAGATGACCCGCATGCGCAAGGTCATCGGCGACAACATGCTGAAGGCTCTGCACGAGCAGGCCCAGCTGACCAGCGTGGTCGAGGTGGACGTCACCAAGATCATGTCGCTGCGCGCCAAGGCCAAGGAGGGCTTCCTGGCCCGCGAGGGCGTCAAGCTCTCCCCGATGCCGTTCTTCGTCAAGGCCGCCGCCCAGGCGCTGAAGGTCCACGCGGTCGTCAACGCCCGGATCAACGACGCCGAGGGCACGGTCACCTACTTCGACACCGAGAACATCGGTATCGCGGTGGACTCCGAGAAGGGTCTGATGACCCCGGTCATCAAGGGTGCGGGCGACCTCAACATCGCCGGCATCTCGAAGAAGACCGCCGAGCTGGCCACCAAGGTCCGCGACAGCAAGATCACCCCGGACGAGCTGTCCGGCGCCACCTTCACCATCAGCAACACCGGCTCCCGCGGTGCGCTGTTCGACACCGTGATCGTGCCGCCGAACCAGGTCGCCATCCTGGGCATCGGTGCCACCGTCAAGCGCCCGGTGGTCATCGAGGCCGACGGCGGCACCGCCATCGGCATCCGCGACATGACCTACCTGTCGCTCTCCTACGACCACCGCCTGGTGGACGGCGCCGACGCCGCCCGCTACCTGGTCGCGGTCAAGGAGATCCTGGAGGCCGGCGAGTTCGAGGTCGAGCTCGGCCTCTGACCCCACCAGGTCCCCGCGGAACCCCGCACACGGAACCCCGCGTCGTCCCCGGACGGCGCGGGGTTCCGCCGTTCCCGGCCCCCGGACACGCCGAGTCCCGGAGTCGCGCCGAGTCGCGGCATGCACGGACGCGGCGGAACGGGGATGCTGGAGCGGTGATGGACGAGACGGACTTCTGGCAGATCATCGACGACACCCGGGACGACGCCGACGGCGACCCCGACGAGCAGGCAGACCTCCTGGTGGAACGGCTCCTCCAGCTGACCCCGGACGATGTGATCGACTTCGCCCGGCTGTTCCAGGCGCGGTTCCAGCGCGCCTACCGCCACGACCTGTGGGGCGCGGCCTACCTGATGCTCGACGGCGCCTCCGACGACACCTTCGACTACTTCCGGTCCTGGCTGATCGGCCAGGGCCGGGAGGTCTTCGAGGGCGGGCTCACCGATCCGGACGACCTGGCGGACCTGCTGCCCGAGTTCGACGAGGAGGAGGACGGCGAGGCCGAGGACCTCGGCTACGCCGCCGACGAGGCGTACGAGCGGCTGACCGGGCTGCCGCTGCCCGAGGTGGGCGTGCGGCAGCCCGAGCGGCCGGCCGGGCCGGTGCTGGACTTCGACGATCCGGACGTCATGGCGAAGCGCTTCCCCAAGCTCTGGGAGCGGTACGGGGACTGAGGGCGGTCAGGTGCTGCTGCCGGAGGAGCTGTCCTGCTTGATGCCCTTGAGGATCTGGTCCAGCACCGCGAAGTCCGGCGCGGCCGGACTGTCGTCCACGCCGCCCTCCATGACCACGTAGCCACCGCCCTTGGCCGGGAGGGCGGCCAGCAGGACGTAGCCCTGGGTGCCGTCCGTGGTGCGGATGTGCCAGCGGGTGGCGTAGCCGAGCACTCCGGCCACGCTGATGTACCCGGAGCCGGCGTCGGTGTGCGAGCTGACGCCGGAGAAGACCTGCCCGGCGTAGGAGGGCATCTGGGCGTCGGCGGCGGCCTTGGGCGTGGTGCCCTGGACGATGTCCTTCTCGACCGAGAACTGGCCGCGGATGCAGGAGCTGCCGTCGGGGCAGGTGTAGCGGTCGGTGCCGAGGTAGACGGTCGAGTGCGGCGGGTTGTCGGACACCACCCAGCCGTCGAGGACCGGCACGGTGATCGCGTGCTCCGGGTCGGGGACGGTGCTCTTGACCGCCGGCAGGGGCTTGGGCGCCGCGGGGCTGCTGGTGGGCGCGGTGGGGCTGGGGCTCGGCGTGGGGCTGCTGCTCCGGGGCGCGGTGACCGTGGGGTCCGGGGTCGGGTCCGCCCGGTGGTCGCCGCCGCTGTTGAAGACGACCCCGGCGACGATCCCGGCCACCGCCAGCACGGCGACCGCGATGCCGATGATCAGACCGGTCTTCGGTCGGGCCGGGCCGGCCGGCGGCGGGTAGCCCGGGCCCGGGTAGCCGTAACCGGGGCCGTAGCCGGGGCCCTGGGGCGGGTAACCGCCCTGGGGCGGGCCCGGATAGTCGCGCTGGGCCGGGCCGGGGTAGCCGCCCTGCGCCTGGTAACCGCCCTGGGCCTGGGCCTGGTACGCGTCCTGGCCGGGGTAGCCGTAGGCGGGTGCCTGGTGGGCGTCCTGGCCCGGGTAACCGTAGGTCGGGGCCGCCGGGCCGCCCGGGTACCCGTAGCCGGGCTTCCGGTCGGACGGCGACCCGGTCTGGGTGGGGGCGTCGGCGAGCCCGCCCGCGACGCCGCCCTGGAGCGGTCGGACCTCGGCCGTCCAGGCGTTGCCGTCCCACCAGCGCTCGTGACCGGGGGTGCCGTCCGCACCCGGGACCGGGTACCACCCGGGAGGCGTCGAGTTGCTCACGGGCGTACGGTACCCGGCACGGCGGCGCTCCAGACAGGTCGGGACCGTCACGACTCTGCACCGCCCGGCGAACGGCCAACCTCCCTTGGCGGCAAGCCTGTTCGAACGGCCGGCGCGCGGGCGGGACGGGAAGGTGCGGGCGGGACGGGAAGGTGCGGGCAGGGCGGCGCGGGCGCGGGTGCCCTGCCGCTCAGTCGGCCAGGCCGCGGGCCATCCAGATGTCGTCCACGTACCGGCCGTCGATCAGGAACTCCTCGGCCAGCGAGCCCTCGACGACGAAGCCGCAGCTCTCGTAGAGGCGGCGGGCCGGAGCGTTCCAGCCGAGCACCCGCAGGCTCATCTTGCGGGCGCCCTCGGCCCGGGCCGCCGCACAGGCCGCGTCGACCAGTCGGCGGCCGATGCCCCGGCCGCGGACGGTGCCGTCGACGGCCAGGCCCTGGATCTGCCGCACGTGCCGGTTGCTCGCCAGCCGGGTGGCCGGGACCTGCCGGATGTAACCGACGATCCGGCCGTCCAGCACGGCCAGCAGGTAGTGCTCGGGGGCGTGCCGCTCGTCGAAGAGCGGGTCCTCGACGGGCGGTTGCGGGGAGACGTCGGACAGGACGGACCAGGCCGCGTGGTTGAGGACGGCGAGTTCGCGCTCGTCCTCGCTCCGCGCCGTACGGATGATCAGATCGTCGTCAGGCATGCGCGTCATGCTAACGGCGCATGCGGAGGTGACGGCCGGTCGGGAACACCGCGGGAGCGCGCGGGAGCTGCGAGGATGGGCGCATGCGCATCGCTGTCACGGGTTCCACGGGTTTGATCGGTTCGGCGCTCGTCCGCTCCCTGCTGGCGGACGGCCACGAGGTGGTCCGGCTGGTCCGGCACCGCTCGAAGACCGGCCCACGGCCGGACGGCAGCACCGCGATCGGCTGGAACCCGCTGCTCGGCGAGGTCGAACGGGACGGACTGACCGGGGTTCAGGCCGTGGTGCACCTGGCCGGCGCCGGGGTCGGCGACCGCCGCTGGACGGACTCCTACAAGCGGGAGATCCGGGAGAGCCGGGTGTACGGCACCGAGACGCTGGCCGTCGCCCTGGCCGGGCTCAAGGAGCCGCCGCAGGTCCTGGTGAGCGCCTCCGCGGTCGGCTGGTACGGGCAGACCGGCGACCGGGTGATCGACGAGGACTCCCCCGCCGGCGACGACTTCCTGGCCGAGGTCTGCCGGGAGTGGGAGGACGCCGCCCGGCCGGCCGAGCGGGCCGGGATCCGGGTCGTCCACCCGCGCACCGGCATGGTGCTGTCCGCGGCCGGCGGGGCGGGCGGGCGGCTGTTCCCGCTGTTCAAGCTGGGTCTCGGCGGGCGGCTCGGCGACGGGCGGCAGTACTGGAGCTTCATCTCGCTGCACGACGAGGTGGCCGCGCTGCGGTTCCTGATCGACCACGACGACCTCTCCGGCGCCTTCAACCTCACCGCTCCGAACCCGGCGACCAACGCCGAGCTGACCACCGCGCTGGGCCGGGCGCTGCGGCGGCCGACGCCGTTCCCGGTGCCGGAGGCGGTGCTCAAGGCGGTGCTGGGCGAGCTGGCGATCGAGGTGGTCGGCAGCCACCGGGTGGTGCCGCGGCGGCTGCTGGACGCGGGCTTCCGCTTCACCCACCCGGACGTGTACTCGGCGGTGCTCGCCGCGATGTGACGGGTGCGCGGGGCGGCGTCAGGGGCACGCGCGGAGCGGGTGCCGGGTGCTGGCCGGCGGGGCGGGCGCGGTCGACGGGGCGGGCGCGGTCGGCGGGGCGGGTGCGCGGGTCGGTGCGGCCCCTGGGGCGGGTGCTGGGCGGCGGGCGCGCGGGGTGGCTGCGCGCGCCGGGAGGGTAGGCGGGCGCGCGGGTCGCGCGAAGCCCGTATGTACTCCGACGACGGCATCCGCCCTGGCCAGCGGCATATGCCGAGCGGGGCCCGAGGGGGCCCGAGGAGGGGGCGCACGGGAGCACATGGTGGGCGCGTCGCACGCCCCCGGTGACCGTACGCGCCCACCGACCCCCGAACCCGGCCACCACGGCGCACTGTCCGTGACCACTCCCCCGCCCGATGCCTCAGGACCCTCCGCGGCCTTCGGATCCGGCCCGATGCGCTTGTCTGATGCTCACACTGACTGGGCATCACCCTCCACGGACCGTGTCCCGGCACCCCGCTGCCTGCGTCGGCCGGAGCCCCGGGACCAGGGAGGGAGCACCCCAGTGCCCACGTACGACTTCACCCGCCGCGCCCGCCGGCCGTCCGACCCGGACGTCGTCGTGGTCGGCGCCGGACTCGCGGGCCTGGCCGCCGCCCGCGCGCTCACCGGCCACGGCCTCACCGTTCAGGTCCTGGAGACCACCGACCGGATCGGTGGCCGGATGGCCACCCGCGAACAGGACGGATTCCGGCTCGACGACGGCAGTCACCTGTTGAACACCGCCTTCCCCGAGCTGCGCCGCACGCTCGACCTCGACCGCCTCGACCTGCGCCCGCTCGCGCCCGGCGTGCTGGTGCACAGCGCCGGCCGCCGGTACCGCGCCGGGGACCCCCAGCTCACCGTCGCCCGGCAGGCCGCCGCCCGGTCCCCGCTCGGCAGCCCGCTGGACAAGGCCCGGCTGGCGGGCCGGCTCGGCCGGCTCGCCGCCACCCCGGTCGGCCGGCTCCAGGCCCGTCCGGAGACCACCGCCGCCCGCGCACTGACCGGCCACGGCCTGGCCCAGCGCACCGTGGACGGCTTCCTGCGACCGCTGCTCAGCGCCCTGCTCTCCGATCCGGCGCTCGGGACCAGCAGCCGGGTCGCCGACCTGGTGCTGCGCTCGTACGCGCGCGGGCGGCTCTGTCTGCCCGCCGCCGGGATCGCGGCGGTACCGGCCCAACTGGCCGCCGCCCTCCCCGCCGGCACCGTCCGCACCCGGGTGCGGGTCACCTCGATCGCCGCGGACGGCGTGGAGACCGCCGCGCACGGGCGGATCGGCGCCCAGGCCGTCATCGTCGCCACCGACGCCCGCTCCGCCGCCGAACTGCTGCCCGGGCTGCGGCTACCGGACTTCCACCCCGTCACGACCTTCTACCACGCCGCCGACGCCGCCCCGCTGGGCGAGGCCGTCCTGCTGCTCGACGGCGACCGGCCGAACGGGCACCCGCCGCTGGTCTCGCACTCACTGGTGCTCAGCGAGCTGCACCCGTCCTACGCCCCGGCCGGCCAGTCGCTGATCGCCACCACCGTGCTCGGGCGGCGCGCCTTCGACGTGGGCGGCCCGGCCGGTCTGGAGCCGGCCGTCCGGACCCGGCTGGCCGAGCTGTACGGCGGCTCGACGTCGGGCTGGCAGTTCCTCGGCGTGCGGCACGTCCCGGACGCGCTGCCCGCGATGCCGCCGCCGCACAACCCCCGCCGCCCGGTGCGGCTGCTGGCCGGGCTGTACGTCGCCGGGGACCACCGGGACACCAGCACCGTGCAGGGCGCGCTGGTCTCCGGGCGGCGGGCGGCACAGGCGGTGCTGGGCGACCTCGGTGTCCCCGCCGACGCCCGGGAGGCGGAGGCGGCGGCCTGACGACCGGGCCCGCGCCCGGGCACAGGCGCGGGCACGGCGAGCGGCATCGGCCGGCTCCTCGGCCTCGGCGGGCGTCGCGGCGCCCCGCCGGAACGACGGGCACCGCGTGGCCGGTGCCCGTGTTCCTGCCGCCGTTCCCGGCCGTTCCCAGCCGTTCCCGCCCGTTCCCGCCCGTCCGCGGGCCGCTCCGCGCCGGTGACGGCCGCCGCGGAACGGCCGGAGGTCCGGGCCGGGGCCGCTGGGCCCGGACCTCCGTGCGCCGGGTGCGTGGGGCGGGCCCCACCCGCCCTTCGGTCAGATCACCCCCGCCTGCCGGGCCGTCTCCTCGAAGGCGCGGGCCACCGGGCTGCCGCGGTAGGGGGTGAGGCGGCGGTGGAAGTCCCGGACGTACTCCAGCGAGCGGGCCGAGCGCATCTCCCCCGCCGCCCGCAGCGCGTCGGTGGCCATGGTGCAGGCCTCGTCGAGGTCCCCCATGCCGAGCCGGGCGGTGGCCAGCACCAGACGGCAGAAGATCCGGCTGCGGGCGTAGGCGGGCGAGCGCAGCCGCAGCGACTTCTCGGCGTGCTGCGCGGCCGTCCGCCACTGCTGGAGGTCGCGGTAGCAGTGGGCGAACTCGTCGGAGAGCTGGGCCTCGTCGAAGTACCGCGCCCAGGAGGGCAGTTCGTCGCCCGTCCGGGCCGCCGCCAGGGAGCGCTCGGCGCGCACCAGGGCGGTGGTGCAGGACCGGACGTCGCCCAGCAGCCCGTGCCCGCGCGCCTCGGCGGCGTGCATCAGCGACTGGACGACCGGCGGCACGGCGGTGCCCACGCCCTGCTGGGCGACCCGGGCGAGCTGGACCGCCTCCCGGCCGTGGCCCAGGTGGACGGCCTGCTGGCTCATCGTCACCAGCACGTAGCCGCCGAGCGCGCGGTCCCCGGCGGCCTGGGAGAGGCGCAGCGCCTGGACGAAGTAGCGCTGGGCGAGGCCGTGCGCGGCGATGTCGAAGGACGTCCAGCCGGCCAGCCTGGTGAGGTCGGCGACCGCGCCGAACAGGGCCCGGCCGATCTGTTCCCCGTAGCGGCCGCGCAGCATCGGCTCGGCCTCGCTCTCCAGGTAGCGGACCAGCGCCTGGCGGGCGTGGCCGCCGCCGTAGGCGTGGTCGAGCGCGCGGAAGAGGTCGCCGACGGCGCGGATGGCGGCGATGTCGCCGCGGCCGACCCGCAGGGTGGGGCGGGACTCGCGGGCCGGGTCGGTGTACGGCGGTTCGACGGCGACCGGCGGCCGGCGGCTCTGGATCGGCACCCGGCCGATGGTGGGGGCGGTGCCGGTGGTCCCGGCCGTGCTGCGGGCGGTGGGGGCCCCGGGGACGCCGGGGGCGGGGCCGCGTGCCGGGCTCCCGGGGGACGCGCCGGGCGCGCCCGGCGCCGGGGCGCCGGTGATGGCCGCGGAGGTGGCGCTGCCGGACGGCGGGCCGGCGGCGGCGTCCGAGCGGGTCAGGGTGGAGCCGTCCCGGGCGACCCGCTCGTCGGTGCGGCCGATCAGCCAGTCCCGGCTGGGGACGACCAGGCCGGCCGGGGTGAAGGCGATCCGGCGCAGCTCGGACTGCGGGCCGTTGTCCTTGCGCCACATGCTCGCCACGATGTCCACCGCCTCCTGCGGCGTCTCGGCGAACTCCAGGCCGGCGTAGACCGGGGCGCAGGCGTCCAGGCCGAGGTCCTGGGCGGTGAGGCGGCGGCCGAGGCGGCGGGTGAAGACCTCGGCGATCAGCGCCGGGGTGGCCCCGCGCGGCTGCTGGCCGCGCAGCCAGCGGGTGACCGAGGTCTTGTCGTAGCGCAGGTCCAGGCCGTGCTCCAGGCCGAGCTGGTCGACCCGGCGGGCGAGGCCCGCGTGCGAGAAGCCGGCCTCCTCGATCAGCGCCGCGAGCTGGCCGTTCTGCGGGGCCGGGCCGGAGTGGCCGGGGCCGCGGGGAGGGCCGGGCACGGGCGCGGCGGGGTTCTCGTGCCGGTCGGGTGTGGCCTGCACCGGCAGCCGCCGGTCCTCGGCGTCCGGGGCGTCGGCGGTCAGCGTGTCGGCGGTCAGGGCGTCGGGGGCGTCCGGAAGGGTCCGGCCGACCGTCCCTCGGTGCTGGCCGAGCGGGTCGAGCGGTCCGTACGCCGGGCTGTCGGTTGCAGGCCGTTGGGGCATGTCTGTCAACACCTCTCGGACGTCGCACCGGGCTTCACCAGCACTTCGGCGGCCCGGGGCGGCGCCCCCTGTCGGGAATCGGCGTGAATGTAGCGAGCATTCGGGCGCTATGGGTGGATCTGACCGAGCAATCCACCGAACGGGTGAAGCAACCGCGCCCATTTCGGGGAAGCGGGGCCATCTCGGGTTTGGTCGTCCGGGGTCGAACCACCGGCCGTTCCGAGGGCTTCCCCGAGGGCCTCTCCGAGGGTCGATCCACCGTTCGGACCCCGCTCCGGTGTCATGGCGGACAGCACCACAGCCCAACGGACTGCTGTGGCGTTCCGCCACATGGGAGCGGGGCCGCCGGATTCCTACCGTTCTCGGCCATGGACACCTCTACTGCCCGCCCGCTCGCCGGCCGCACGGCCATGGTCACCGGGGCCGCCTCGGGCATCGGCCGGGCCTGCGCCGAGGCCTTCGCCGGGGCCGGCGCCCGGGTCTACGTCGTCGACCTCGCGGCCGGCCCGGCCGAGGAACTCGCCGAGCGGATCGGCGGCCGCGCGATCGTCGCCGACCTCGCCGACCCCGGGGCCGTGGACGCCCTGCCGGACGACGCCGACATCGTCGTCAACAACGCCGGCCTCCAACACGTCGCGCCCGTGCACGAGTTCCCGCCCGACCGCTTCACGCTCATCCAGCGCGTCATGGTCGAGGCCCCGTTCCGCATCCTGCGCCGCACCCTGCCCCACATGTACGAGCAGGAGTGGGGCCGGGTCGTCAACGTCTCCTCCGTCCACGGCCTGCGCGCCAGCGCCTTCAAGTCCGCGTACGTCACCGCGAAGCACGCGCTGGAGGGCCTCAGCAAGACCGTCGCCCTGGAGGGCGCGCCGTACGGCGTCACCAGCAACTGCATCAACCCGGGCTACGTCCGGACTCCCCTGGTGGAGAAGCAGATCGCCGCCCAGGCGCTCGCCCACGGCATCCCCGAGGACGAGGTGGTCGAGCGGATCATGCTCGACCGCACCGCCGTGAAGCGCCTCATCGAACCCGACGAGGTCGCCCAACTCGCCCTCTGGCTCTGCTCCCCCACCGCCTCCTACATCACCGGCGCCAGCCTCCCCGTCGACGGCGGCTGGACCGCCCACTGAGCGGGGAGCGCCCGGCGGTCAGGCCTCCCCTCTCATAGGACAGGAAGGCACATTCGACCCCGGGACTGTGTGGGCCGTCCACATAGTCCCGGGGTCGGGTGCTTCCTACCTTGTGGCGACATCGTCTCCCCCCTGGTTCTGGAAGTGGTGGCCATGAGCACCTCCGCACGAGGTACGGCGGCGAGCAGTTCACTCCCGAGAGTGGTGGCTGCGAGCCTGATCGGCACGACCATCGAGTGGTACGACTACTTCTTGTACGGAACGGCGGCGGCGCTGGTGTTCGGGAAGCTGTTCTTCCCGCACAGCGATCCGCTGACCGGGACGCTGCTGTCCTTCCTGACCTACGCGATCGGGTTCGCGGCACGGCCGCTCGGGGCGCTGGTGTTCGGTCACTTCGGGGACCGGGTGGGACGGAAGAAGCTGCTGGTGGTGAGCCTGCTGCTGATGGGCGGGTCGACCACGGCGATCGGGCTGCTGCCGACGTACGACTCGATCGGGGTCGCGGCGCCGGTGCTGCTGACGGTGCTGCGGCTGGTGCAGGGCTTCGCACTCGGCGGCGAGTGGGGTGGCGCCGTGCTGCTGGTGTCGGAGCACGGGGACCAGCGGCGGCGCGGGTTCTGGGCGTCCTGGCCGCAGGGCGGGGCGCCGGCCGGGAACCTGCTGGCGGCCGGGGTGCTGTCGCTGATGACGGCGGTGCAGTCGGACGCGGCGTTCCTGGCGTGGGGCTGGCGGGTGCCGTTCCTGCTGTCGGCGGTGCTGGTCGTGGTCGGGATGTGGATCCGGCTCGCGGTGGACGAGTCGCCGCTGTTCAAGGAGGCGCTGGCGGCGCAGCACAAGCGCCAGGAGGAGCGGAACACGGCCAAACGGCTGCCGCTGGTGGAGGTGTTGCGGGACCACTGGCGGGAGGTGCTGGTGGCCATGGGCGCGCGGATGGCGGAGAACATCTCCTACTACGTGATGACCACGTTCGTGCTCACCTACGCCGTCACCCACGCCCACTTCTCCAAGCAGACCGCGCTGAACGCCGTCCTGATCGCCTCCGCGATCCAGTTCGCGCTGATCCCGCTGTTCGGCGCGCTGTCCGACCGGGTCGGGCGCAGGCCGGTGTACCTGGTGGGCGCGGTCGGGGTGGGCGCCTGGGCCTTCGTGTTCTTCGGGATGGTCGACACGAAGTCCTTCGGCTCGCTGGTCACCGCCGTGACCGTCGGCCTGGTCTTCCACAGCGCCATGTACGCGCCCCAGGCGGCCTTCTTCTCCGAGCTGTTCGCGACCCGGATGCGGTACTCGGGCGCCTCGATCGGCGCCCAGTTCTCCTCGGTGGCGGCCGGCGCCCCGGCGCCGCTGATCGCCACCGCGCTGCTCAAGGACTACGGCAGCTCCACGCCCATCGCGGTGTACGTCGCCATCGCGGCGGCGATCACCGTGCTGGCAGTGCTGTGCGGCCGGGAGACCAGGGGGCAGGACCTCATGGACGTCGAGGGACGGGACAACCGGGACGGCCGGGACGGCCGGGACGGCCGGGAGCCGGGCACCGCCTCGGCCGAAAAGCCCGCCGTCGCCTGAGGAGCGAGCCGATACGATCACGGTTTCTCGGAACCGACGGAACCGACGCCGATTGGCAGCACGCACCATGAACCACCCTCACGAAAACGCCGCGCCCGCGCTGCGGCGGCTGCTCGACCTGCTCGCCTCCGGAGCCGCCACCGAGGACTTCGCCGACGTGCTGGCCGACGCCCGCCGCCGCGGGGCGCCGGCCGCCGTCCTCGCCGAGATCGACGACGCCACCTGGCAGGCCCTGCGCGTCCACCGCACCCTGCGTCAACACCGGCGGCGCGAAGCCGAGTTGACGGCCCTGTTCGACACCGCCGGGGACCTCGCCGCCTCCCGGGACCTGGACGCCGTGCTCCAGGCGATCGTCCGCCGGGCCCGGATGCTGCTCGGCACCGACACCGCGTACCTGACCCTGCCGGACGAGGGCGCCGGCGACACCTACATGCGGGTCACCGACGGCTCGGTCTCCGTCCTGTTCCAGACCCTGCGGCTCAGCCTCGGCGACGGCCTGGGCGGGCTGGTCGCCCAGACCGCCCGCCCGTACGCCACCCCCGACTACCGCACCGACGAACGCTTCCACCACACCGGCACGATCGACGCCGGTGTGCTGGACGAGGGCCTGGTGGCGATCATCGGGGTGCCGCTGCTGCTCGGCGGTCAGGTCATCGGTGTCCTGTTCGCCGCCGACCGCACGCCGCGCGCCTTCTCCCCCGACGAGGTCGCGCTGCTCTGCTCGCTGGCCGCGCACGCCGCGATCGCCCTGGACACCGCCAAGTCGCTGGCCGACACCCGGGCCGCACTCGCCGAGCTGAACGCAGCCAACGAGCTGGTCCGGGCCCACTCCTCCGCCGTACAGCGCGCCGAGCAGGCGCACGACCGGCTCACCGACCTGGTGCTGCGCGGCGCCGAGGTGCCGGACGTCGCCGCCGCCGTGGCCGCCCTGCTGGGCGGGGAGATAGCGGTCCTGGACGCCGAGGGCGAACCGCTGGCCGGCCGCTCCGCACCCGCCGCCGAACTGGCCGAGGCGGTCGCCGCCTCCCGCGCCGAGGGCCGGTCCGTACGGCACGGCGAGCAGTGGGTCTGCGCGGTGCTGGCCGGACACGACGCACTCGGCACCATGGTGCTGCGCGGCCGGCCCGACCTCGACGACGCCGACCGGCGGCTGTTCGAGCGGGCCAGCGTCGTCACCGCGCTGCTCCTGCTGCTGCGCCGCTCGGTCGCCGAAACCGAGAACCGGGTCCGCGGCGAACTGCTCACCGACCTGCTGACCGCCCCCGAGCGGGACCCGGGCGGGCTCACCGCGCGCGGCCGCCGGCTCGGCGTCGACCTCGCCCGGCCGCACCTGGTGCTGGTCGCGGAGCCCGCCGACGGGAAGGCCGACGACCGGGCACGGCTGGCCGGTGCGGCCCGGCGCTACCTGTTCGGCTCCCGGGGCGTCAGCGCCGAGCACGCCGAGACGGTGGTGCTGCTGGCGCCAGTCGAGAGCGGCGGCACCGACGACCCCGAGGAGACCGCCCGGCAGGCCGCCGAACGGCTGGCCCGGCTGGCCGGGTTCCCGGTCACCGTCGGCGCCGGCCGGCCGGCCGCCGGGCCGGCCGCGCTGGCCGCCTCCTACGGCGAGGGCGTGCGCTGCCTCCGGGCGCTGCGGGTGCTCGGCCGCGCCGGGGAGGGCGCCTCGGCCCGGGCGCTCGGCTTCCTCGGCGTGCTGCTCGGCGACGGCCACGACGTGGACGGCTTCGTCGGCGCGACGCTCGGCCCGCTCCTGGCGTACGACGCCCGGCGCGGCACCGAGCTGGTCCGCACCCTGCGCGCCTACTTCGACTGCGGCGGCAGCCTGACCCGGGCCAAGGACGAGCTGCACGTCCACGTGAACACCGTGGTCCAGCGGCTGGACCGGGTCGAGGCGCTGCTCGGGCGGGACTGGAACCAGCCGGAGCGGTCGCTGGAGCTCCAGCTCGCGCTGCGGCTGCAGCTGCTCGCGGGCGGCTGAGGCCGACCGCTGCCGACCGCTGTCCCGGGGCCGGGCCGCTGCCGACCGCCGCCCCCGGGCCGACCGCCGCCCCCGGGCCGGGCGACCGACCCCGGGCCGGGCGACCGACCCCGGCAGGTCCGCTGCTCATGGGCGGCCGAGGGGGTTCGACCGGGCTGGGCGTACAGTGGCGAGGTTGGTCTCGAACGCCCGGCAAGGAGCGGCAACGGTGAGCGAGAACGTGCGTTTTGTTCGCATGGGCATAGGTGAGCGCACCGTGCCCTACCAGGAGGCCTGGGAGGAGCAGCAGCGGCTGCACGCGCTGCGGGTCGCGGACGAGATCCCCGACACCGTGCTGCTCCTGGAGCACCAGTCGGTGTACACCATGGGCAAGCGCACCAACCCCGCCGACCTGCCGCTGGACGGCACCCCGGTGGTCGAGGTCAACCGGGGCGGCGAGATCACCTGGCACGGCCCCGGCCAGCTGGTCGGCTACCCGATCGTCAAGCTGCCCGACCCGATCGACGTCATCGCCTACGTCCGCCGGCTGGAGGAGGCGCTGATCCGCACCGCCGGCGAGTTCGGCATCGGGTCCACCCGGGTCGAGGGCCGCAGCGGCGTCTGGGTGCTGGGCGAGTCCATCCCGGACGCCGTGGTGGATCCGGCGCAGGTGGTGGACATCGGCAGGCTGACCCTGCGGATGGGCCTGCCGCTGGGCATCGACCCGCGCCTGGCCGGCCCCGAGTACGCGCCCTCCAACGCCGGCCAGCGCGGTGACGACCGCAAGCTCGCCGCGATCGGCGTGCGGGTCGCCCGCGGGGTGACCATGCACGGTTTCGCGCTCAACTGCGACCCGGACATGACCTGGTTCGACAAGATCGTGCCGTGCGGCATCAGGGACGCGGGCGTCGCCTCGCTCACCGGCGAGCTGCGGCGCGGACTGTCCGCCGCCGAGGCCGCCCCGGTGGTCGAACGACACCTGGCGGACGTCCTCGCCGAGCTGCCGGAACCGGTCCTCGGCCACTGACCCGCCGGGCAGCGCCGACGCACCTTCCGCCGACGGCCGCCGAAACTGCCAGCGGCCGCTGGGAATCTACCGACCGGTAGCCATGTTGCCCTGCGATTGCAGGGCGGCAGGCCCGGCGAAGGCCGTACAACCACAGGCGTACCCTGGGGGTACCCCGTCTAGTTCTAGGAGTCGCACGTGTCCGCTGTCGCGCCCGACGGCAGGAAGCTGCTCCGCCTGGAGGTCCGCAACAGCGAGACCCCCATCGAGCGGAAGCCCGAGTGGATCAAGACCCGCGCGAAGATGGGCCCGGAGTACAACGCCCTCCAGTCGCTGGTGAAGAAGGAGGGGCTGCACACGGTCTGCCAGGAGGCCGGCTGCCCCAACATCTTCGAGTGCTGGGAGGACCGCGAGGCGACCTTCCTCATCGGCGGTGACCAGTGCACCCGCCGCTGCGACTTCTGCCAGATCGACACCGGCAAGCCCGCCGAGTTCGACCGCGACGAGCCGCGCCGGGTCGCCGAGTCCATCGTCACGATGGACCTCAACTACGCCACCATCACCGGCGTCGCCCGTGACGACCTGGAGGACGGCGGCGCCTGGCTGTACGCCGAGACCGTGCGCCAGGTGCACGCGATGACCGCCGCCCGCGAGGCCGGCCGCACCGGCGTCGAGCTGCTCATCCCCGACTTCAACGCGGTGCCCGAGCAGCTGGCCGAGGTCTTCTCCTCCCGCCCCGAGGTGCTCGCGCACAACGTCGAGACCGTGCCGCGGATCTTCAAGCGGATCCGCCCGGCGTTCCGCTACGAGCGCTCGCTGGACGTCATCACCCAGGCGCGTGCGGCCGGACTGGTGACCAAGTCCAACCTGATCCTGGGCATGGGCGAGACCCGCGAGGAGGTCAGCCAGGCGCTGGCCGACCTGGTCGGCGCCGGCTGCGAGCTGATCACCATCACCCAGTACCTGCGCCCCTCGCTGCGCCACCACCCGGTCGAGCGCTGGGTGAAGCCGCAGGAGTTCGTCGAGCTCCAGGAGGAGGCCGAGGAGCTGGGCTTCGCCGGCGTCATGTCGGGCCCGCTGGTGCGTTCCTCGTACCGGGCCGGCCGGCTGTACCGGCAGGCGCTGGAGCGGCGCGCGCAGGCCGCGGTCTGATCGCGGTCCGATCACGCGTGTGACGGCGGTCCGACGGCGGCCTCCCGGTCCACCGATCGGTTCGAGCCACGGGAAGGGCGGAGCTTCGGCTCCGCCCTTCCGGTTTTCACCACGCTTTGACTGGCTGGTCACGGGCTGGTAACACGGGGTGGGGACTCTGGACGCCTGGTGAGCGTTCGATTCTTCTCAGCCACGAGAGGAGCTGTTCGGCATGCGGGTTCAGATGCGGATCCGGTCGGTGGGGGTGGCGCTGCGGTTCGCCGAGAGCGTCCTGCTCGCTCCCGGCCAGCGGCACGCGCGCCGCAACGCGTGGGCGGCGGTGTGCGAGAACCGCCGGTACGCGGCGGACCGCAGGCACGACGACGCGGCGGCCCGGACGGCACAGCCGCGGCCGGTCCGGCGGTAGTGCTCCGGCGGTGACGCATCGGCGTCGGCGGCAGTGCTCCGGCGATGACGCATCGGCGTCGGCGGCAGTGCTCCGGCGGCAACGGATCGGCGTCGCCATCGGCGATAACGCTTCGACGTCGCAGGGCCCCCGGCGTCGCTCTGTGCGACGGCGTGCGGGCACACGGGTCACGGTTGGGGCGAACGGGTACCCGGGCTTGGATATCCCGTACCCGTGCCACGTACCATGAGCGTTATGGCGAGGGAAACATCCGAGAACCCCGGGCGACTGAAGCAGATCCGCCTGGCGTACACCATGACCAAGAAGGTCGACACCAAGATCGGCCTGATCATCGCCGGCGTCGGCCTGCTGACCTTCGGCGTGTTCCTCGCCATCGGCTTCGCGATCGAGCATCCCGTCTACCTGGGCATCCTGGGCTTCATCGTGGCCGTGCTGGCCATGGCGATCGTCTTCGGGCGCCGGGCCGAGCGCGCCGCGTTCGGTCAGATGGAGGGGCAGCCGGGGGCAGTCGCCGCGGTGCTGAACAACATCCGGCGCGGCTGGAGCTCCAACAGCACCCCGGTGGCGGTCACCCGTAACCAGGACGCGGTCTACCGCGCCGTGGGCCGGGCCGGCATCGCGCTGATCGGGGAGGGCAACCCGAACCGGGTCCGCCAGCTGCTGGCCTCCGAGAAGAAGAAGATGGCCCGTGTGGTCGGCGACGTGCCGGTGCACGACATCGTGGTGGGCAACGGCGAGGGCGAGATCCCGCTGAAGAAGCTCCAGATCCACCTGATGCGCCTGCCCCGCGCCATCACCGCCGCCCAGGTCACCGAGACCAACGACCGCCTGCGCGCGCTGGGCGACCTGCTCTCCAAGGCGCCGATCCCCAAGGGTCCGATGCCGAAGGGCGCCCGGATGCCCAAGGGCGGCCAGGCCCGCTGACCCTCCCCCGCCCCTGACGACACGAGAACGGCCCCGCCGCGGAAGCTCCGCGGCGGGGCCGTTCCGACGTTCGTACGGCGTCGGGGGTGCATCCCGGCCTCGACCAGGGCCGGGGCCGGGGGCCGGATCTCGGCCGGAGGCTGGATCCCGACCCCGACCGGAGGCTAGATCCGGACCTCGACGGTGCCGACCGCCTTGTCGTGCAGGCCGCGGGTGTCGCGGTCCCAGACCAGCGGCGGCACCACCAGGCAGAGCAACAGGGTGCGCAGCAGGACCTGCGGGATGGTCGCGCGGCGGCCGTCCAGCCGGACCACCCGGAGGCCGAACAGCCGCTTGCCGACCGTCGTGCCGGTGGTGGCCAGCAGCAGGGACGCGACCAGGAAGAACAGCGGGCTGGTCCACAGGTTGGCCTCGGCCTGGTCGCCGCGGGCGATCAGCCCGTACGAGATCAGGGCGACCAGCCAGCCGTCCACGAACAGGGCGCCGATCCGGCGGCCGGGGCCGGCGATCGAGCCGGGGCCCTCCTTGGGCAGCCCGAGGCGCTCGCCGCGGTGGCCGAAGTCGGCACCCATCTTCTCGGCGGCCGCCCGGGGGCCGTCGATCCACGATCCCAACGCTTCTCTGGTGTCCACGAATCCACACTAACCGGGCTGACGGCGTACGCCGCCACCGGCTCCCCTCCGGTCGGGGCATCACCCCCGACCGGGTGAATCCTCGTTCCGGCACCTTTCCAAGTGGTCCAGACCACTTGCGGGAGGGCGCCCAGCCGGGCAGGGTGATTTGTACCGTCCCGTACATCTTTGCCAGCCGCCCGGCAGCCGTGGTTAACATCTAGGAAACGAGCGGGTCACCGAGTGGAAACGACCCATTCCTATGGTGAGCCCAATTCGCACGCCGAGGAGGATGGATGTTCAACAACGCCGCCGAAGTGAAGCAGTTCATCCAGGACAACGACGTGAAGTTCGTCGACGTCCGCTTCTGTGACCTGCCGGGCGTCCTGCAGCACTTCTCCGTACCTGCGGCGACCTTCGACCCGTCCGAGATCCTGATGTTCGACGGCTCGTCGATCCGCGGCTTCCAGGCCATCCACGAGTCCGACATGGCCCTCGTGCCGGACCTCGCCACGGCCCGCCTCGACCCCTTCCGGGCCGAGAAGCACCTCAACATCAACTTCTTCATCCAGGACCCGGTCACCGGCGAGGCGTACAGCCGCGACCCGCGCAACGTCGCCAGGAAGGCCGAGGCCTACCTCGCCTCCTCCGGCATCGCCGACACCGCGTTCTTCGGGCCCGAGGCCGAGTTCTACGTCTTCGACTCGGTCCGCTTCGACACCAGCGCCAACGCGTCCTTCTACCACATCGACTCGGAGGCCGGTGCCTGGAACAGCGGCGCCGCCGAGGGCGACGTACGCGGCTACAAGGTCAAGTACAAGGGCGGGTACTTCCCCGTCCCGCCGGTCGACCACTTCGCCGACCTGCGCGCCGAGATGTCGCTGGAGCTCGCCAAGGCCGGACTGGAGGTCGAGCGCCAGCACCACGAGGTCGGCACGGCCGGCCAGGCCGAGATCAACTACAAGTTCAACACCCTGCTGCACGCCGCCGACGACCTGATGCTGTTCAAGTACATCATCAAGAACGTCGCCTGGCGGAACGGCAAGACCGCCACCTTCATGCCGAAGCCGATCTTCGGCGACAACGGCTCGGGCATGCACGTCCACCAGTCGCTGTGGAGCGAGGGCACCCCGCTCTTCTACGACGAGCAGGGCTACGCCGGGCTCTCCGACACCGCCCGCTACTACATCGGCGGGCTGCTGCGGCACGCCCCCTCGCTGCTGGCCTTCACCAACCCCTCGGTGAACTCCTACCACCGCCTGGTGCCGGGCTTCGAGGCGCCGGTCAACCTGGTCTACTCGCAGCGCAACCGCTCGGCCGCGATCCGCATCCCGATCACCGGCTCCAACGCCAAGGCCAAGCGCATCGAGTTCCGCGCGCCGGACCCGGCCTCCAACCCCTACCTGGCCTTCGCCGCCATGCTGATGGCCGGCCTCGACGGCATCCGCAACAAGATCGAGCCGCTGGAGCCGGTCGACAAGGACCTCTACGAGCTGGCCCCCGAGGAGCACGCCAACGTCCCCCAGGTGCCCTCCTCCCTCCCCGCCGTCCTAGAAGCCTTGGAAGCCGACCACGAGTACCTCCTCGCCGGCAACGTCTTCACCCCGGACCTCATCGAGACCTGGATCGACTACAAGCGCACCAACGAGATCGCCCCGATCGCCCTGCGCCCCCACCCGCACGAGTTCGAGCTCTACTACGACCTGTAGGGTCCCTCTGACCTGCGGAAACGCAGTTTTATCTCTCAACGTTTCCGCAGGTCAGACAAGGTTCTGACCTGCGGAAACGCCTGGAGAGGGGTCGACTGCGACACCCCTGGGCTCGCGATGTGAAATGAGTGTGAAATGAACACATGTAGATCGAACTCGCGATGACCACCCTGTTGCCCTTGCCATCACTGGGCAGTACGCCGTATCGCTACTTTCAGTAGTCACCGCCCGGGGGCCGGAGACTCAACAGGTTCGACCTCTTGCCAGCACTGTCTCTCCCGCAGGCAAGGCGTCACCCACGCTCGCCAGTTCCCGCCGATCAAGAGGACATCCGAGGAGGCAGGGAGTAAGCCGGACCTCGACAGGCAAAGTCCGTCGAGAATCAGTCGGCTCAGGCAACAGCAAGCCCTGCGGCGGCCACGGAGACGACGGCAGACAGGACGAACAGTTGAGACCAAGTGCTGAGCGGGCCGATCAGGACTACGCCTGCCCATGGGGCGAGGGCAGCGACCAGGGTGGCCAGAGCCTCCCAGGAGGGCGCTCAGTCGTCCGGTAGCAAGCGGTACCCCAGCGGTGGCTTGGAGGAGTTCCGGTTGCCCCGACGGCGCCGGCCAGTATGGGCAGGGTGATCAGCAGGGCGGCGAGACCAGGCGTCGCGGCGAGGGCGAAGGCAGTGGCCCCGCTGGCGGCGATCCGCACGCCGGTGCGCGCCCGGGCAGCGAGCGGTGTGCACAGGATGCGGCCCAGCGTCTTCCCCCGGCCGCCCAGTCCGAGGGCTCAGGTGGCCAACATGGGACTGAAGTAGCGCGCGGTCAGCAGCGTGGCTATTCGGACTGCATAAATCCGCTTGTCGGTGGTGTGTGGGACTCTTTGAACATGACGCTCCGGGGTAACTACTCCCAGCAAAGGTGCCCCAATACACACGGACGGTGTCTCATGGGCGGCGCACGGGTGATACGCACGAACAGAGTCCTACCACCCGATCCGAACGGCTGTCGGTGGTGCGGCGACGCCCGAGGCCACCACGGCACTCAGTGGGTGGCCTCGGTCGGTCAGCACACTTGGGCGGAGCCGACGACCGAGCAGCGGCTTCGCCGCATGCAGGCGCGGCGGGCGGCCCGGCAGGCCGCGTCCGCGGCAGTCACCACAGATGCGGCCCCGCGTTCCGGGCGCGGATGACCAGATCGTCGAAGAGCTTGGTGAGGTCCTTGGGAATGCGCTCCTTGGGCAGGTGCGCGGCGATCCCGACCATCAAGTCCTCCTTGGACTGAGGCCCCTCCAGGGAGCCGGTCTTGAACATGTCCAGCAGCGCGGAGCTGAACTTCTTGCCCGACCGCAGCTCGGCCACCTCGCCGGGCTGCCAGGGCCCCGAGCCGTCGGTTCGGGGCCACAGGGCGTTGGCCGTGTCAGCCCAGTCCGCGTTCTGGAACACGTCCTCCAGTTCGTTGGGCGCGCCCAGGTAGAAGCAGTGCTCGTCGGGAATGAAGCCATACTGCTTGAGCTTGTCGTCCCGGAAGACCTGCTTCTGGTTCGTGCGGCTGTCCTTGTCGACCACGAATGCCACGGCCCGACGGTGGTCGGCCAGGAACTGCGCGAAGCGCAGCGCGCCCTCGTTGCTGCCGCCGGCCATCAGACACACGCCTGCGGACTGGATAGGTACGCCGGCGTGCTTGCGGAACAGGATCGGGAACGCGGACGTCTCCGATACGCCCTCCACGGCGACGAAGAACCGCTCGTGCAGCAGGACGCTGTTGCGGAACCCGAGTGTCGTCGCGATGGTCGATAGGTGGCGGCGCACGTCCACGTCGGCGCCGCCTTCATCGAGGACCTCCACGCAGACTCGTCCTTGATGGGTGCGCAGGTGCACCACGGAGGAGATGTCAACCCCGTCGATCAGGTTGAGCGAGTGGGTGGCCACGATCACCCGGGCGTTCGGCTGCGCCGACTGCCCCTGGATGAGCGACATGATCCGCCGCTGGCGGGTGTAGTCCAGATGGGTGTCCGGCTCGTCGTAGACAAACACGACGTCGCTCGTGGTGCCGTCGTCGTTCTGGGTCAGCTCATTGCTGCTCTCCCAGAGAGCCAGGGAGATACGGCGGGAACGGCCCGTTCCGGCCGAGGACAGCGGGATGCGACGTCCGCCCGCGTCCACAATGGTCAGTTCCACGCCAGTCAGGGCGGGCTTAACCTGCACCTTCGGGTCTAGCTCGACTGACGGCAGTTCGCAGCGGTCCGCGATGTGCTCCCGGATACGGTCGATGTCCGCAGTTAGCGAGTTCGCGAGGTACTCCTCAAGCTCCTCGACCCGCTTGGCGGCGTCATCGGCTCGGCTGTATTCCCGCAGGCGAGACCCCAGCAATGTATGGATCACCGTCTCAGGCGCCTGGACCGCATCGCCGCGGAAGTAGACGAGCGACGGCAGCGCGGCCTCCACGGAAGAGTCCGCTGCTACCCACGCGTCGACCTGCGGCATGGTGTCGGCAAGCTGCCGCAGCGGCTGCTCCCAGCTGTCGCGCGCGGTGGCCGGGCCGACCGGGAGTACGCCGTAGGAGTTCGCGGTCGCCTTCAAGGTAGGAAGCTTGAGTGACGCAAGGTCCTGTAGCGCCGCCTCCTCGCACACGCGGCGCCGCACCTCCAGGAACGAGCCCGCCTCCGGCCGGTAGCGGCGCCTGATCCGCACATGCTCGGGCAGGCCCAGGACTTCCTGCTCCTGGGGACGCAGCGCGAAGGAGCCCTCGACCACCGCCTGTGCCACGCGCGCTGGCGCGTCGGCGTCCTCGGCCTCGCCCTCGCCGAGGTAGGTCAGGTCACGCTCACTGAGTGCTGTGCCCTCCAACAAGAACGCGAGGGCGTCCAACAGTGCCGTCTTCCCGCCCTCGTTCTGGCCGGTCAGTACAGTCTGCCGCAAGACCGGCACCTGCTTGATCTCCGCGAGGCAGCGGAAACCCTCGACCGACACATCACAAATCTGCACACACGCCTCGACTTGGCCAGGAACGGGTGGGACTCAAAGGGACGGGATCAGCCCGCAAGCTTGCGGGTCGGGTAGCGCCCCTTGATATACCGGGCCACAAACCCGCCTTTGCTCGCGGCGGCCAGCAGTGCGGTGTACACCTCCGCGGGCACACGCATGTACTCGTAAAGGGATCCGCTGTGGAAGGCGATCTGCAGGGTGCTGGAGCAGTCGTCGTAGCCGACGGACAGGACATTGGTGGACTGGACCGGCTGGTGCAGCACAGTGCCTCCTGCGATTGATGCGCCGGAAGGTGCCCGGTTAGCCGTTGATGCTATCAGCAGGACACCAAGAGCCCGCCCGGAAAGGGAGGTTGCGTCGGACGGGCGTGCCAACCATGCGACGGAGTGGGAATCTGCGGGCTTGCCGGAGCCTGGCCCGGCGCCGCCTGGCCTGACGTCGCCCTCCTCATCGCCCAGGCTCGGCATTCTGTTCTTCGCCTCTAACTAGCTAGAGGCCCCTCTCGATCGAAGTCGCGATGGCGCGAAGGCGCTTCGCCGCCGATCGCGCGTCACCGATCCGGTAGGTCGCATATCGCGGATCCTGCACGTCCTCAATGCTCCGCACGATGTCCAGGTCGAGGCGGTCGAACAGCCTGAACGTGTCCAGCAGTTCGTCGATGTTCGGCGCCAACGGCGACCTGCGCTCGATCAGCGAGACGTCGCGTGCCGAAACGGCCTCCTCCATCTCCGACTCGGTCTTGAGTCGGGAGATGACGAGGGACAGGATGTCGAGCTCGCGCTGCCGGGTGTCGATGAGCCCAGCAAGCCTGGACAGCCCGTCCGGCGCTTCGAACAGCATCCCGACATCCGCCGGCCGAAGGCCGAGCGCCTCGGCGGAGCTGACGACCTGGCCCAACTCGTCGGCGGTGATGAGCGCCCACTGCTTCCGCTTGGCCATGTTCTTGATCGTGTCGCCGCTGAAGGCGGGGCCGATGATAGCGACGTACTCCGCGGAACGCTTCTCCTTGTGTGTGTCGATTGCCACGTCGCTCACGTTGTTGTGCGTGACCCGACCGGATGACGTCGACTTTCCGTCCACGATCGCGGTCCGCAACGACCCGTTGCCGTCGTACCACTGCACGAGGATGTCGGTGTCACCGGAACCGCTGATGCGCTGGGCGCGGAAGCCCATATGCCTGAACGCGCTCTCGATATACACCTCGAACGCCGCACCGGGTGCCGCGCCGTCGGCGCCCGGGTCGACGGAGCTGCGCGTCAGTGATTCCACGATGAGCGAGAGCTCGTCCGGTTCGCCCGGCGCGCCCGACGTGCTTTGCGTCAGCTCCGACGACAACTCCAGCTCCGCGGCGGCCTCCAGCAGGTGCGGTTGGGCGAGGGGGAGTGTCTCGATGAGGCGCAGCCCGGTATCCGTGGCCTGGACCGAGGACCAGGACGTCTCGATGAGCAGGCCCGATTCGACCATGAAGGCCGTAAGCCACCGCACCTTGTCCTTGTTCAAGCCGTACGTGATGCCTTCCCGGTACACGTCGTTCCTCGGAACATTGTCCTTCGCCACACGGATCAGCTCGCCGACGAACTTCATGTTCGCGTGAAGGATCCGGATGAAGTCGATGTCCGATCCCGACCGCAGCCACGCCTTGGCGGCCGGCGTTGCTGTGAACACCCCGCGGCGGACCTCCAGAAGCAGCCCGGCGGCCCGCATGAACGGCAGCATGCTGTCGACGCTGCTGCGCTTCAGGCCGAACCGGTCCGCGATGAAGCCCAGCAGTGCGTCCTTCTCCATCTGGTCCTCTGCTGCCGCAATGCACGTCCGCAGGTTCTCGATCTTGTTGGGGTCCTCCTTCGGGCTCGGAACCCAGATGTTGTAGGTGTTCCTGGCCTCCTGGGCGCCGTCGGTCGCGGCCAGGTGCGCGAGGAGTGCGGCAATCTCCCCCGGGGCTTCGGGAATGTCGACCGCTTCGCCCGAGTCGTGCAAGGCCAGGGCCGGAGGCGTCACGACTTCCCAGGTGGCGAATAGCGACCGTCCTTCAGCGGTCGCGCTCTGCTTCCGCTCTCCCAGCCATTCGGTCAGCCCCAGGACTTCGAGCCAGGTCATGCGGACGCGCGTGTTGGCGACGCTCGTCCAGCCGAGGTTGTACGACTCGATCAACTCGGCATTGGCCTCTTCGACTGTCAGTGGCTCGCGCACGAGGAGCCCGAGCACCTCGGCGAACAGCCGGATCCGCTCGGCCATCAACGAGGCCAGACGTGAGCGCGACTCGTCCGCGAGCAGTTCGGAGCCCTCGGAAGTCAGTTTGAGGAATCCTTTTCGATTCTGGATCAACCCCATCGGACGCAGCGCGTACGAGTACCGCCGCCAGGACCTCGACGACTCCACACTCGACAGCTGCGGCCGCGTGTCGAGATCCGTGGCCTCACCATCGCCGATCCGGCGAACGAGCTCAAGGGTGAGCGGGAACATCTCGTCCTTCCCGCACTGGAGGTCCGGTACGGATGACGCCTGCTGCATCCACCTGCTCCGCTGCGCCCCGAGAGTGGGCGTGCTCGGGGCGGTGGCCGGTTGGCTGGTCGCGCTGAAGAGGTCTGGAGTCATTCTGATGTGGCCGTTCCGTTCATATCACTGTCGGGTGATTCGGCAGAGACTCCTGCCATGGCGCGCACGTTACTTCCCACCACTGAAAGGCGACATCCAACTCCCAATCAGGAAACTTGAACTGACTGATCAACAGCTGACCCGGATCGAATGCGTCACATCCTGTCGCCACTGCTGCCGGACAACCGCACAGTGAACCCTTCGCGCAACTGCTGGCCCCTCCCACGCGGCGGACGTGAACACGGTGACCGCTCCGCCGGCGTGCCGGACGACCACAGCTGCGGCCTCCTGCGGCTCCGCCCGGTCAAACCGGACCTCCGTCAGCCCCCTCCGCGGGTACCCAGTCGACCCGGCGCTACGGGCCGGAACGACGCCACCTCGTAGTGCTCCGATCTGTCCTTGACGCGGGCCCGCGAATCCACATGCCGACAGAGGCCCGCGCCGAACTCGACCGCCGCCGCCTCGCCACCGCCGAGGCCATCAATGGCACCTGCGGGGGCTCACCGTTGCCAGCTGCCCTCCCGGGGGGCCTTCCTCCTCGCCGACGTCACCGGCACCTACGGCACCACCCACGCCGGACGCACCATCACCTCCGCCGCCAACGTGGCCGTCGTCCCCGGAACCGACTTCGCCGCACCCGACCACGCTCCGATATCCTGGTCGGCTGTCCACTTGGGCGGCATCCCCATTGGACGGAGGGACGCCCACAGATGAGCCCCGACAAGCAGATCACCTCCCATCGCCCTCTCACCCCTCCCCACGGATGGAACGCTCCAGGGGAATCGATAGTCCTGTACGACGGTGAACTCACCGGGTTCAAGCATGGTCCTCGGCAGGGCAGGGTCGAACTCACCTTCGGAATCAGGCCCAGCCTGGAGTGGGCGGTCGAACCGCACGACGAGGAGGACTACTGGGGGCTTGACGACAACGGCTCCGAGATCACGACCGTAGGCCGCACGCCGGCCATCACGTTCACCGCCAACACCCGCCGCAACAATGCCGGATGGATCAACTCCACCCACCTGGGAGACCAGGGCATCCTCCTGGAACGGCTGGTGGCGCAGTGGGTGAACCTGCCGCTGTCCGAAGGCAACGCGCTCCTCGGGGAGAGAAACGGCGAGCGTACATCTCCCTGGAGGGGGCGGTGGTCCCTCGACGTCGACGGATGGACGGTGGCCATCGACCAGCGCCCCGACCTCTCGGACGCCCTGCGGACCGCCGCCGATCAGCTCACCTCCGTCCTGACGCACGTCATGGAACTCACGCGCACCAACGGTGAGGAGTTCTCACTCACCGAGGGACGAGAAGTACTGGAATGCCTCCGAGTCAGCCTGTCGTTCGGGTTCGGCCGCAAAGTCGTCCCCACGCTCCCCATCGGCTACGACACGAACGGGGAGATCGTCTGGGAACAGTGGTTCTCCCCTCTCGTCGACCGGGCCCAGACCATCGGATCGGGATGGCTCAACCGCAACAGTCCCGATGACTGCGCCGAACTCGTCACCCGCGCCCTACGGGCATTCACCGATCCCTCCCTCAAAGGAACCACGCGCTTTCAGATGCAGATGGCCACCGAAGCGGTGGCCACAGGCTTCGTCGAACAGCGAATCCTCTCCGCCGCACCCGTACTGGAGAACCTCGCCTGGACCAAACTGGTCCTGGGAAATCTGATGACGCGGGAGGATTTCAAGAACTGCCCCGCCGAGGACAAACTGCGCTATCTATTGACCTCCGCCGGCGAGCCAACCTCGATCGACCCGGTCGCCCTCCCCGCCCTGGCCAAGTACGCGACAGACCGCCGAATCGACGGCCCCACAGCTGTCACCCGCATCCGGAACCGGCTGGTCCACCCCAAAGTCCTCGCCGACGACCTTTATGCACACGAAGGACTGGCGGCCGAAGTCTGGCGGCTCTCCCTGCACTACGCGACCCTGATGATCCTCCACCACATCGGCTACCGCGGCTCCTACCAGAAACAGCTACAGCTCGGAGGGTGGGCCGGGGACACCCAGCCGGTGCCGTGGGCGGACCCAGCAGCAGCACCCACAACGCCAGCTCCTCTGCCGCCCGTGCGGCGCCAGATGCGCCAGCGCCCTCCTCGCCGTGGACATTGAGCCCCGTCCGCACGAGCGACCATGCCCCCCGGCAACCCTGCGTAGCAGCCGACAGGAGCAGCCGCCGCGTGTGCACTGGTTGTGAAATGATCTTCCATGCGACCCATGTTTCCGCAGGTCGGAGACATACTCGATCAGACCTGCGACCTGCAGGGCACCCTCTGACCTGCGGAAATGCCCGCCGAAGGACCGTAGTCGACTCACGATGTGAAATCAGTGTGAAATGAGCACACGGAGATCGAACTCATACCAGGCCCTCCGGCAGCCAATTCCACGGACGGCCTGCGCCATGTGGCGACAGGAACCAATGACGGGCCCACTCACTGGCACCGGGCCGCAGTGGCTAGAACAGCCAGGGCTCGGCGATCGAACCATCAACCTCCAGGCCGTAGCAGCGAGCCTGCTCGGCCACCTCCGCTCTGCCCTCGGCCTCCCAGAGAGCAGCAAGCGGGCCAACGCCACAGCCAGCATCGACCGCGGCCCGGTGCGTGCGCTCGGCACCGACTGCGTTGCGGTGACGTTCCATCATGGCTAGCCGCTCCAGCGCGTATAGGTCTCCCCGCTCTGCCGCACGTCGGTACAGAGCCTCAGCCCAGCCCGGGTTGCGCCCCTCCAGGTGCCAGGCCGCCACCGCCCAGGTCTGCGGGTTCCTAAACTCTGCCAGACGATTCAGAACGGTCTCCGCCCCGGCCTCGTCGTCCGCGTGTCCCACAAGTGTCATGGCGGCCGCGAATGTCCCACCCTGCCAGCGCTGTGCTCCTGTGTCGAGGACGTTCCGGTCGGCCAGCTCGACGACCGCCCAAGCCAGCCGTTCGGCCTCGGTCCGGTCATCGATCCGTTGCATCGCCATCATGGCCAGTTCGGACCCGTCGCTGCCTTCCGCGAACGATCGGGCCAGACGTTCGGCCTCTTCCCATTCGTCGGCCTGACACTTGAGCGACACCAGTTCGCCTCTGGCATCCCGGTCGCCTGCCAGCGCACCCGACCACAGGAGCCGTTCGTACTCCGCGAGGTCACCCTCGTTCCGGCGCAACTCAGCCAGGATAAAGGGAGCTTCGGGACTTCCAAGTGCCACGGCCTTTGTCAGCGACTCTTCTGCTTCCGGACCGTTAGACAGCACCGTAGCTAGGGAGGTAAGCGCGGAGGCATGCCCAGTTGTCACTGCCTCGCGGACCAGCCGTTCGGTCTCATCGGGGTGGCCGAATTCATTCAGCGTCCAGGCAAGGGTCAGAATCGGCTCCGGGTCTCCCTTTTGGAGGACGGATCGCGCCAGCACCTCGGCTTCATCGGTCAGGTCTCGGTACGCCATCATCGACACGATCGCCGTCCAGGCTGGCCCGTGCCCGCCATCAGCCGCGCGACGCAGCAACGTGGCGGCCAGACGCAAGCGGCCCCTGTGCTCTGCGGAGCGGGCCAGTTCATATAGATCAGCAGCGGTCGCCGCGTGGTACTCAACGGCCTGCCAGAACGAGGTGGGTGGGAAGAACGCGTGCCGAGCCGTCCGGGAGTAGTGGTCGAGATAGTCCGCGAGCCGACACACTCCTGGCTGGGCCCCCATCCCGTGGTCATGGGCGACATCGCCAAGCGCCGCCACCACGTCTTTGATCCTGGTCCGGGCGAAGACCATGGCGGTCTCGAACCAGCCTGCTGGCGCGGCGGCGCGCTGGGCGTCCGTCAGGTAGCCAGGCGCGGCCATTTCCAGCAGCGCGAGCGGGAGCGGGGAGGTGTGACCAAGTCGGCGCGCATCCATCGCGGCCGAGACAACGGCCTTGCCGTAGCAGTCCTGAGCTCCGTCCGCCTGCTCGTACCACTGGACCAGGGCTGGGCCGCCCGCCAGGGTCTGGGTGATGGAACCGTCCGGAGCGGTTCGCGCGGCGACGGCCAGCGACCCGTCATCCGTCTCGTGCAACCGCCTCAACACCGAGCCGTCGAAAACCGTAGGAACGGTGATCACGCGCGCCGCCGCGAGCAGTGCTCTGGCCTGGGGGTGGCGGTCCCGGACGCCAACCGGACGATCAGTCAGTTCGTGTCGATGGCCTGGCCAAAGGGTGGCGATAACCACCAACGGCCCCGGCCGTTCCAACCGTCGGCGCAGTGCGGCAGCGGCGGCCTCACCGCCATGGCCGCCGAGCAGTTCCTGGGCCTCGTTGAGCCACAGCACGGTGCGCGGGCCAAGGACGTCGGCGGCTAGCAGTCGGCACAGACTGTCGGCATCCTTCGGATACGCCAACTCCCAGTCGGCGAGGCAGGCCGCGACCGCCTCGTATGCAGTGCGGGTCTTGCCAGTGCAGCTGTGCCCGCTCAGAACGAGCAGCACGGGCTCCTCTCCGGACGCCGCATCCGTCAGCAGGTCCCGCAGCTCGTGGTCGTGGCGGCGGGCGATGTATTCCGGGAGCACGAAGCCCGTCGCAGTCGTTTGCAACGGATCGGCGATCGCCGCGTGCACGCCGAGCCGCTCGGGCTGCCAGCCAGCCAGCGGTCGTGGCAGATCGAGGGAACCAACGATGCCCGTAAGCGCGAGCTTGTCCGTCAGCGTGGCCAAAGGGGCAGTACTGCCATCGGGCCGCCGACCCGTGGCCTTGGCGATGGCTTCCTGGAGCATCTGATGGAATTCCGCAGCGTCCACTGCGCGCGGCCGAGGCGCTAACGCGTCACGCGCGATCCGAACCCCCAGCCAGACCAAGACCTCCTCGACCTCAGTGATGAGAGGCGGCTGTCCCAAGCTCTTGCCTACTATCGGCCCGAGCCGGCGTAGTGCCCTGTCTTCAACCTGATCGATTGTGCGGCCCTCCACAAGGACCTCCAGGCGGTCCACGCACCAGCCGATATCGCGGCCGTCCGGTAGAGCGACTCCCTTGAGCCTGTTGACAATGTCGGCGGTGATCAGCGGAGGGATAACACCGCGCGCCTGTCCCCGCTCGACGACGAACGAGTGAAGGTCTGATTGAGGACTCTCGTTGACAATGAAGGTGAAGCGGGTGTCATCCGGGAGGGGCTTGCCAAGGAATAACTTGCCCAGATGACTGCTTTCAGGCTTCTTGGCAATGTCCGGGCGACAGACATCAGCGATGCTGTGGCGCTTCCCGGCCTCTTCAATGGTCTTCACCTGGCGATAAACGGGAGCGTCGCCGTCAGTGCAGACGATGTCCTCTAGATCCTCCCAAGAGACCCTGGCCCACATACCCTCGTGCATATCGAGGCAATCGAGAAGAGTGATCGCGTCCTGGTAGGCGAAGCCGCGTCGGCTGCGGCGCCCTCCGTCAGCTGGCGCCGGCGACAAAAGAACCTCGACCCTTCAACCGCCTGCACGGCCGCGAAGAGCCGTCTGACCGCCGCGTTGGCCGCTGATTCACCAACACCACCCCTTGATCGATTCACCGGAGGGTCGGCCAAGTAGACCATTCGGTGACGGCCTGTGGCAAAGGTTGCGACCATCTGCGACGGCTCAGCGACAACCGAACCCCCAAACACCGGGTGGATGTTACGGCCCTCCAACCGGTGCCAGGCACCCCGAAGCCAACCCACCAACCCGGTGAACGTTTCTGGTCACAGCACTATCCGAGGGCGACACCATCCTCGCGCCGCCAGTCGGTGGCACTGCGTAGCGACCGACTTGGACGGCACTGGCGGCCTACTCGGCGCCGCTCAGCGCTTCTCACTGTGTCTCATCCTCAAGGGCGCCGTGTGTGAACTGGTTGTGAAATGATCTCCTGCGGGACCCGCATTTCCGCAGGTCAGGGGCATGTTCGATCAGAACTACGACCTGTAGAGGGCCGCGGGGCTGGCAGGACGCGCCGGGCGGGCGGTTCGACGGAGGTCGGGCCGGCCGCCCGGCGCGTGCTGTTTCCGGGCGCGGGGGTGGGGCGAGGTCAGTAGGAGTCGGGGGTGTGCTGCTGCGGCGGGTGGGTGTCCCTGGGGGTGAAGGCGGTGGCCCAGGGGGTGGTGACGGTTTCCAGGGCGCCCGGGGTCCGGGCCGGGGCGGGCTGCGGGGGGAGGGGTTCGGCGGCGCGGAGCTCGTCGATGCTCCTGGTCATGCCCGTCTTGAGACGGGGTGTCAGGGGCTTCTCGATGAGGCGGTGGGCCAGCCAGGAGGCGACGAGCATGCCGGCGGTGACGACGGCGACCGCCGTCCAGGGCTTGACGTCGCGCTCGTGGAGGGCGCGCAGGGCGGTCCAGCCCATGGTCTCGTGGAGCAGGTAGAGGGGGTAGGTGAGGGCGCCGGCGAAGGTGAGCCAGCGCCACTGGATCCGGGAGCCCCAGCCCAGGGCGACCACGATCATGACGAGGTAGGAGAGGCTGGTCAGCAGGACGGCGGGCCAGGTCGGCAGGTCGACGCGGCCGAGGTAGGGGTTCACGTCCTTCTGGTGCTGGATGGTGTAGAGCACCGAGAGGATCCAGCTGATCCCGACGATGCCGAAGAGCATGAGGTTGGGACCGTACCGGTGGACCAGGTAGAGCGCGAGGCCGGCGACGAAGAACGAGGAGACCTGAGACATCGCGAAGAAGTCGAGGACCGGCCACTTGGTGCTCGCCGCTACGATGCCGGCGACCGTCCAGATCGAGCAGAAGGCCACGATCCGCCGGTAGGTCACGCCCCGCCAGACCACGATGGCGAACAGCAGGTAGAAACGCAGCTCGATCCAGAGCGTCCAGTAGACGGCGTCGACGTCCTTGATGCCCAGGCCCTCCTGGAACATCGTCAGGTTGGCGAGCACCTGCTCCGAGGGGAGCGGCTGGCGCACGAGCGGCCACACCGTGACGACCGCGGTGGTGAGCAGGACGGCGAACCAGTACGCGGGGTAGAGCCGGATGACCCGGGAGCGGACGAAGTCGCCCACCGGACGGCCCCAGCTGCTCATGCAGATCACGAAGCCGCTGATCACGAAGAACAGGCAGATGCCGGTCCACAGATAGGCGCCGAGAAAGGAAGCGCGGTGGAACACCTGATCGACCGGCTTGCCCCAGGCACTGTCCTCGGGCTTGGTACCGCCGCCGTAGCCGACGTAGTGGTGGAAGACCACCATCAGCGCGGCCAGGATGCGCAATCCGTCCAGGACCGCGAGACGGCCGCCCTTGGCGGACTTGCGGCGGCCCGAGGAACCTGATCGTTGCCGGGGGAAAATGCTCACGGCAGAAGATAGCGCACACACGTTCAATTGCCCGGTGCAGGCCCGGAAGCCCGCTCACTCCGGGAGGCTCGGCGGCACGGTCCGGACGACGGCCAGGGACGCCACGGCGGCCGCGAAGCCGAGCAGCGCGCCCGCCGCGACATCCCCCGGGTAGTGCACGCCGGTGTGGACCCGGGAGTAGCCGACCGCGGTCGCCAGCGCGCCGAGCGGCAGCGCCAGCGGTGGCAGCAGCACGCCGACGGCGGTGGCGAAGGCCGTCGCCGAGGCCGTGTGCCCGGACGGGAAGGAGGCCGACTCCGGCATCGCCACCTGCCGGCCGACGGTCACCCTCGCCAGCTCCCGGTCGGGCCGGGGGCGGTGGACCAGCTGTTTGCCGACCAGGTTCGCCGCCACCGAGGCCAGCGCCACCGCGCCGACCCCGGCCACCGCCGCCTGCCGGGGGCGGCCGGGCCGCAGGGCGAGCAGGGCGGAGACGGCCAACGAGATCTTCGAGTGGTCGGCGGCCCTGGAGAGCCGGCGCAGCGCGGAGTCGAGCGTCGGGGTGGAGGTGGCGGCGACGGCCGCGTAGACGGCTCCGTCGAGCGCCCGCAGGTCGGTGAGTACGGACGGCGGGACGGGAGGCGGTACGGGAGGCGGGACGGGCGGCGGGACGGGCGGCGGGACGGGAGGGGTGGCGTCGTGGTCCGGGTGGTCAGTCACGGGTCGGCCCCTCCGCAGTCGGGTCGGAGCGGCCGAACGCGAGGGCGGCCAGCCGGCGCCAGTTCACGGACGGCACGGGGGCGGGGACGCCGGGGCGGTCGCGCGGCACCAGGACCCGCAGGGCCCGCGGGCGCAGCGTGCACACGACCGGGACGGGCATCCGCAGCGTCTCGCCGTCGACCGCCACCGGGATCTCGTCCTCCTCCGCGGTCACCTCCACCCGCCGCGCGGTCAGCGCGGTCAGCCCGGTGGACTGCGTGCCGCGCACGGCCAGGTCCGCGGCCTGTGCCGCGCCCTCCACCCGGATGCCCAGGACACCGAGCAGGCCGCTGTCGAGCCGGGGTCGGCGGCCGCCGATGCCGAGGTCGTCCGTCGAGCCGTACGGGTTGTTGCTGACCAGCAGCGCCTGCTGGGCGGTGAGCGCGGTGGCGTCGGCCCTCACGTCGACCCGCCGTACGCCCTCGCCGACCAGCAGGTCCGGCAGCAGACCGAGCGCGGTGCCGGCCTTGGCGTCGCGGTACTCGGGGCGCTCCACGACGTCGGCGTACACCCCGAAGGAGACGGTGTTGACGAAGGCCCGGCCCGCGACCTCGCCGAGGTCGACCCGCAGTTCCTCGCCGTCGGTCAGCGCGTCCAGGCAGCGGGAGGGGTCGTCGCGGTCGAGGCCGAGGTCCATGGCGAAGTGGTTGCGGGTGCCGGCGGAGATCACCAGGAACGGCAGGCCGTGCTCGGCGGCGACCGCCGCGACCAGCGCCTGGGTGCCGTCGCCGCCCGCCACGCCGAGCAGGTCCGCGCCCTCGGCCACGGCCGTGCGGGCCAGCTCGGCGACGTCGGCGGGGGCGGCGGGGTCGAGCAGGACCACCCGGGCGCCGAGTCCCTCCGCCCGCTCGACGAGCCCGAAGCGGCCGACCTTCCCGTCGCCGGACTTCGGGTTCATGATCAGGACCGGTCGCAGCGGCCGGGTCGCGGCACGCCCCCGCATCGGCGGCTCCGGGCGGGCGCGGCGCAGCGCGGCACGGGCGAGGGCCAGCGCGATGCCCCAGACCAGGACGAGGAGCAGGGCCGTCAGCCACAGCCGGTGGTGGGCGAAGAACACCAGCACCGCGACCGGCGCCGCGATCGCGACGAGCAGCCCGAACACCCGGACCGCGCCCCGGTAGGCCAGGAACCACCAGACGCCGGCGGCCCAGACGACCAGTCCGAGCAGCCCGGCCCCGAGCACCAGCAGCCCGCCCTCCCCCAGCGCGAAGAGCAGCACCCCGACGGCCCCCGCGACCGTCAGCAGGGCGCAGCGGGCGAGCAGCGTCGCGCCCGCTCCCCCGGCGTGGTCCGCCGTCCGTGTCCTGTCGATCTCGTCCTCCCGTGCCGCACCCGGCGGCAATTGTCAGACACGCCCCAGGGGCCGTCCACCCCGGGCCCGGTCGGGCCCGGTCGTTGCCAGCAGCCTGCGCACTCCCGCGCCCGGGGGCATCCCCGGCGGGCCCGTCCGGGTGACCGGGGCGACGGGTGGCGGGAAGAACGACGGGCGACGGGCGACAGGAAGGACGAGGGCCGGAAAAGCGGTTGCCGGGCCGAGTTGGATGGGGGCCATGGGACGCAGGGAGAAGGTCACCCCGACGGTGTACGTGTCGGTGGACGTGGAGTCGGACGGGCCGATCCCGGGGCCGTACTCGATGCTGAGCTTCGGGGCCGTGGTGGCCGGCCGGCACGACGGGGAGGGGTTCCGGCGGCCGCCGGCGGGGGCGGCGGCGTTCTACCGGGAGCTGCGGCCGATCAGCGCGGAGTACGTCCCGGAGGCGCTGGCGGTGTCGGGGCTGGACCGGGCGGCGCTGCAGGCGGACGGGGCCGATCCGGCGGCGGCGATGCGGGAGTTCGGCCGCTGGGTGGAGGGGGTGCGGCGCGGGCCGGGCGGGCAGCGGTACCGGCCGGTGATGGTGGGCTACCCGGCGGTGTACGACTGGCAGTTCCTCCACTGGTACCTGGTGCGGTTCACCGGCTCCAGCCCGTTCGGGCACTCCGGCTGCCTGGATCTGAAGACGCTGTACGCGGCGCGGGCCGGGGTGCCGTTCGCCGGGATCGGCAAGCGGTCGATGCCGCCGGAGCTGCTGCCGGACCTGCCGCACACGCACCACGCCCTGGACGACGCCCGGGAGCAGGCGGAGCTGTTCGCGAACCTCTGGGAGTGGTCCGGGCCTACGGGACGTCCGGAGTGAGGGCGAGGACGGCGAGGTCGTCGGCGAGCAGGCCGGCGTACCGGTGGACGTCCTGGGCCAGGAAGGAGACCACCCGGTCGGGGGCGGTGGTGCCGAGGGCGGCGAGGCGGGGGGCCAGCGGGTAGAAGGCGCCGGCGGTGTCGCGGGCCTCGCTGACGCCGTCGGTGTAGAGCAGGACGGTGTGGCCCGGGGGCAGCGCCACGGCGACCGCCTTGCTGCGCTCGTCGGCGGGGCCGAGGTGGCCGAGGCCGAGCGGGAGCTCGTCGGCGCAGGACACCGGGGTGATGCCGCCCCCGCCGAGGAGCAGCGGGGTGGTGTGACCGCGGTTGACGATCTCCACGCAGTCCGAGCCGGGCCGGTACTGGAGCAGGACGGCGGTGACGAACAGCTCGTCGTCGCCGCGGTCGGCGGCGTCGCGCAGCACCGCGCGGTCCAGCTGGTCGGCGAGTTCGACCAGCCCGGGGGTGTCGTACGCGGCCGCCCGGAACGCGCCTAGGACGTCGGCGACGGTGCGGACCGCGCCCAGGCCCTTGCCCCGGACGTCACCGAGCAGCACCCGCACGCCGAAGCGGGTGTCGCAGACCTCGTACAGGTCGCCGCCGACCAGCACGTCGGCCTGGGCCGGGCGGTAGAGGCCGGCCACCCGCAGCCCGCCGGCCCGCTCGGGCACCGGACGCAGCACCGTGCGCTGCAGGGTCTCGGCGACCGTACGGGCCTGGAGCAGGTTGCGGTTCTGCCGGGTGCGCTGCCAGGACAGCGCGGTGCCCATGACGCCGGAGAGCAGGGTGGCGATGTAGACCCAGACGTGGTGCTGCTCGTTGACGTGGTCCGCGCGCAGCGCCAGGCCGAGCTGGAGCGCCAGGGAGCCGGCCGTCGTGACGGCGGTCAGCACCGGGCCGTAGCTGAAGGCGGCCACCACGGGCAGTGCGGTGAGCAGGAAGCCGGCGGCGACGGCGTCCGGGACGACGGCCTCGGCGACCAGGTCCAGCACCAGCAGGAGCACCGGCAGCCAGGGCACCCAGCGCGGAACCCTGGGTTCCAGCGCCGCGGGGCGCGGCGGGCGGGGTGCTGTGCGCACGGTGGGACCTCCTGGCAGGTGGCCGTTCCGGGTGATCGGTCCGGATTGGCCGCTTTCGTCCCTCCATGCTCTCCCACGAACGGCCCAGCCACGAACGGCCGAACGTCCCGGTCCCCGGGGCCGGAGGAGCCAAATCCCCGACCCCGGGGACCGCGCGTCACCGGACGGTCACCGGACGGTCACCGGCAGGGTCTCGTAGCCGCGCAGCACCAGGCGGTCGCGCCGGGTCGGGACGCCGCCCGGGGCGAGCCGGGGGAAGCGGTCGAGCAGGGCGGGCACCGCGACCTCGGCCTCCAGCCGGGCCAGCTGGGAGCCCAGGCAGAAGTGGGTGCCGCCGCCGAAGCTGAGCGGCTGGCTGTCGGTGCGGGTCGGGTCGAACACCTCGGGGCGCTCGTACCGGGCCGGGTCGTGGTTGGCCGAGCCGATCAGCAGGGTCACCGCGTGGCCGGGCGGGATCGGCAGGCCCTCGACACTCAGGCCCTCCTCCAGCGCGACCCGGCCGGTGGCCTGCACCGGGGAGTCGAAGCGCAGCACCTCGTCGGTGAACCCGGCCGGGGTGATCGCGCCGCTGCGCAGCCCGGCGGCCGCCTCGGAGTGGCGGAACAGCAGGGCCAGGCCGTTGCCGAGCAGGTTGGTGGTGGTCTCGAAGCCGGCCACCAGCAGCAGCACCAGGTTGGCCAGCAGCTCCTCGGCGGAGAGCCGCTCGTCGTCCGCGGCGGCGATCCGGGCCAGGTCGGTGACCAGGTCGTCCTGCGGCCGGGCCAGTCGCTCGGCGGCCAGCTCGGTGAAGTAGCGGGCCAGCTCGTCGGCGGCCTCGTCGGCGGCGGCCAGCTCGTCCAGGTCCTGGATGATCTCCAGCGCGACGGTCAGGTCGGAGGCGAGGTCGCGGAAGCGGTAGCGGTCCTGCTCGGGGACGCCGAGCAGCTCGCAGATCACCCCGACCGGCAGCCGGAAGGCGAAGGCGTCCATGAAGTCCACCGGCGAGCCGTCGGCGCCCTGCTCGGCCATGCCGTCCAGCAGCCGGTCGACCGCCGTCTCCACGGCCGGGCGCAGCGCGGCGACCCGGCGGGCGGTGAACACCGAGGCGATCAGCGAGCGGACCCGGGGCTGGTCGGGGGCGTTGCGCTGGAGGATCGAGCGGCCGAACAGGGCCAGCGAGGAGTGCACGGCGTACTCGGGGGCCAGTCCGGCCATCATCTCGGCGGTCGCCACCCCGAAGGCGGGCGTGCGCAGCACCTTGTTGACCGCCGCGTAGCCGCTCACCACGAACATGCCGTCCCCGGCCGGGACCACCGGGCCCAGCTCGCGGGCCCTGGCGTACAGCGGGTACGGATCGGTCCTGACCTCCGTGGTCATCAGCTGTTCGATGATCGCCGCGCCGTCCATCCGGTGCTCCCCTCCCGAGATCACGCTTCCTGTCCGGTCAACCGCCGTCGGGCGCGGCGGAGTTCCCGTACCCACCGGAATCGCGCGGCGGGGCGGGGCGGGCCGATGCGCGCGGCGCGGCGGGGCGGGCGCGGACGGCTCGGTAGGGTGACCGGCATGGAGATCTGGATCAACCCGCGGTGCGGCAAGTGCCGGTCCGCGCTCGGCGAGCTGGACGGCGCCGGAGTCGAGTACACCGTGCGGCGCTACCTGGAGCAGCCGCCCACCGCGGCCGAGCTGGTACAGGTGCTGGAGCGTCTGGGCCTGGAGCCGTGGGACATCACCCGCACCGACGAACAGGTCGCGAAGGACCTGGGGATGAAGGGCTGGCCCCGGGAGGCGGGTGAGCGCGACCGCTGGATCGCGGCGATGGCCGAGCACCCGATCCTGATCCAGCGCCCGATCATCACCGCGGACGACGGGCACGCCGTCGTGGCCCGCACCCCCGAGGCCCTCAAGTCCGTCCTGCCGTAGGGGCCTTGCGGCCGGATCGGCCGGTCAGTGGACCTGGATCCGCTCCACCGGCCGACCCGGGTGCCAGTTGTGCACGAGCAGGTGGTCGCCCTCCACGGAGGTGTGCACCACCTGGTCGAGCTCCAGCCGGAACGCGTGGAACGGGCCGGGCGGCGCCTCGGGCAGATCGGCGGCGAAGGCGGCGAGTTCGGTCTCGTCGGTGACCTCCACCGCCCTGCCGGAGACCTTGGAGTCCCCGCCGGCCATGGTCTCGTCCCCCGGGTGCGCGTGCAGTGCGAAGCGGGCGTCGCGCTGGAGGTCACGCGCCTTGACCGCGCCGTACATCGACCCGATCCACAGGTCGGCGCCGACGAATTCGACCTCCGTGCCGCTGACCCGGGGCGATCCGTCCTTGCGCAGCGTCGCCATGACGTGGTGCTTGTTCGCCTCGAACCGGGCCCGGACCAGGGGCGCCAGATCGGGGGCCTCGTGCTCGAAATCCTGCCAGGTAGCCATGGCGCCAGTCTGGCACCCGGCACCGACGGCCGCCGTGCGCGGACGACCGGACGGGCGGGGGCCGGGACCCGAAGGCGGGCGGGCAGGACAGCGGGCGGCACGCGACAGCACGCGGGACGCGCCAGCGGGCGGCCGGGCGGGGCGGTCCTGCGGACCGGGGGCGCCGGGCCGCTGTCGGTGGCCGGTGCCACACTGGCCGGGTGACCACCACGACCACGTACATCGCCTTCCTGCGGGCCGTCAACGTCGGCGGCCGGACGGTGCGGATGGAGCGGCTGCGGGCGCTGTTCACCGAGCTCGGCCTGGGCAACGTCCGCTCCTACATCCAGAGCGGCAACGTCTTCTTCAGCACCGACGAGCCGGACCGCGCGGCGCTGACCGCGCGGATCGAGGAGCACCTGGAGCAGGCGCTCGGGTACCCCGTGCCGGCGCTGCTGCGGACGGTGGACGAGGTGGCCGGCCTGCTCGCCGCCGAGCCCTTCCGGGGCGTCGAGGTGACACCGGACGTCCGGCTGGTCGTCGCCTTCCTCTCCGAGCCGCTGCCGGGCGGATTCACCTTCCCGTACCGCTCGCCGAAGGGCGACGTCGAGGTGCTCGGCGCCGACCCGGGGGCCGCGTACGTGGTGATCCACCTCCGGGACGGCAAGTGGGTCACCAAGGACATGTTCGGCAAGGCCTACCGGGGCACGGTCACCTCCCGGTTCCTGCACACCACGGAGAAGATCCTGGCCGCCGCCCGCAAGGACTGACGGCCCGTACGGCGCCCCGGAACTGGCCGGGCGGCACGGCCGGAGCACCCCGCCCCGGGCGGCCCGGAACACGCGGAACCGCCCGGCCGGAAAGGGCGTCTGGACTGCCGTGACGTACGAACCCCGCGCCCGTGCACGGCGTGATCTGGACAGCCTGAGTCGGCCGCGCCGACAATTTGGCCATGACGACTCCTGAGCTCCCCACCGGCGCGGCCGGTCCGACCGGCGCGGTCCGACCCTCCGACGCCGAGCGGGACCAGGCGCTCGGGGTGCTGCGGGACGGCGCGGGCAGCGGGCGACTCTCGCACGACACCTTCCTCGGCCGGATGGACATCGTCCTGCAGGCCACCAGCCGCGGCGAGTTGGACGCGGCGGTGGCCGGGCTGCCCACCGGCGGGCCGGTCGAGCGCTTCGTGCTGCGCACGGTCGGGCGGGCGTCCGCCTTCGGCGACCGGCTGGGCCGGGCCTGGCGCACCGAGCGGCTGCCGGGGCTGAGCCTGCCGCAGGCTGGGGCCGGGCAGTTGACGATCGGCCGGATCCCCGGTTCGGGACTGCGGCTGCACGACGCCTCGGTGTCCCGGCACCACGCCGAACTGCGGCACGAGCAGGGCAGCTGGGTGCTGTACGACCTCGGCTCGACCAACGGCACCCATGTGAACGGGCGCCGGATAGCGGGCGGCGTACGGGTCGGCCCGGGCGACCAGGTGCGGTTCGGGAACCTGGAGTTCCGGCTCGCCGCGTTCTGACCGGCGTTCCGCGTCGGCGCCCGCGCTCCGGGTCAGTGCGGGAACTGCCGGGGCGGCCGCTGGCGGGGCAGCTCGTCCTGGAACTCGGCGATCACGGTGGCGATCTGGCGGGTCACCACGGTGTGCTCCAGCCGGTCCAGGTACCGGTTCTCGGCGGCCAGCGCCTCGACCGTGACGCCGAAGTAGAGCGTCATCAGCGGATTGACGAAGAGCTGCTCGTCCTTGGTCCGCTCGGTGAAGCGGACGTCGCCGAACTCGCCGCGCAGCGCCGCCGCCACCGAGCCGTTGACGATGCTGGGGTGGTCCGGGAAGGCGGCCCTGGCGTGCTCGACGGCGTCCAGGTAGAGCACGCCCTCCCGGCTGTCGCGCGGGATGGAGAAGGCGCCGAGGTAGCCGCCGGCCCGGTCGATCGCGGCGAGGTTCTCCAGCACCAGGGAGTGGTTGACGCCGTGGTAGGCGTCGATGCCGAAGCCGAGGCAGGCGACCAGCCGCTCGGGCACCTCGGACAGGCCGGCCACCGCGCCCAGGCTCGCCATGTCCTCCTCCGGGGTGCCGAGTCCGACCTCGTCGCCGCGCATCAGGATGTCGGTGCCGCCGTCGACCAGCAGGATCGCGTCCACGCCCAGGCGGGCGACCAGCGCGCGGTAGGCCTCGCGCAGCGGCTGCACGCCCACCGTCGGGAAGGCCCACACGGTATCGGGCATGCCGTGCCGGTTCAGCCAGCGGGCCAGGGTGCGCTCCGGGAAGTAGCCCTCGGGGGCGGCGGTGTCCGGCCCGATCCGGGCCACGTCGGGCTCCGCCCAGACGTCGAGGGGCAGGCCGTAGAGGTGGGTGAAGGAGAGGTTGGCCAGGTGCACCTCCTTGCCCGCGGCCCGCAGGGCGAGGGCGATCGGCAGCCCCGCGTACACGTCGAAGCCGCCGCCGGCTCCGGCGATCAGAATGCGCTCGGCGGCCAGCAGCCGGGTGATCAGCGGTGGTTGCAGCAGAGAAGTCACCGGCGGACGGTAGCAGGGCGGTGTCGGGACGGCGGTGCCGGAGGCCCGGGCGTCGCACCGCAGGCCCGGGCGTTGTCGGTGGCGGGTGCGAGGATGCGGGCATGACCGAGGAGACGGTTCCCACCCCCGACGTGCTGCGCGAAGCCCAGGAGCGGGCCCGCGAGTTGATCCGGTGCGGCTTCCAGGAGCCGGACGAGATGGCCGAGTCCCTGGTCGAGCACCTCGACGACCAGGGGCTGACGCAGGAGGAGGCGGAGCGGATCCTCGCCCCGCTGTGGACCGAGCGGCTGGCCGAGCAGGCGGCCTGGCCGGAGACCACCGACGTGGACCGGCTGGCGGACGCCTTCGACGCGCTGGAGGACCGGGGCATCGTCGCGGCGATGGACTTCACCTGCTGCGCGGGCTGCGGCTACGCGGAGATCGGCGGCGAGGCCGGGACGGACTCGGTCGGCTTCGTCTTCTTCCACCAGCAGGACACCGAGGCGGCGGCCGCCGGGCGGGGGCTGATGCTGCGCTACGGCGGGTTCCGCGCCGGGGAGGAGACGGCCGAGGTGTCGGAGCGCCGGACGGTGGAGGTCGGGCGGGCGGTGGTCGCCGCACTGGAGGCGGTCGGGCTTCCGGCGGAGTGGGACGGCTCGCCGCACACGGCGATCCGGGTCGCCCCGATGGAGTGGCTCAACCGCCTGCCGGGGTAGGCGCCGGGGAGCGCTTCGTCGTGCCGGGGCGCTTCGTCGTGCCGGGGCGGTCAGTCCCGCTCGATGTGCACTTCGGCGTAGTGGTCGTCCTTGTTCGTCTTGCGCAGGGTGATCCTGACGCCGCCGACGGAGGTCTCGGAGTCCTTGGTGGCGGTCTTCCTGTCGTCGCCGACGGTCACCTCGGCCGAGTTGTCGCCGATGTGGCCGACGGTCATCCTCATGGGGTTGTCGCCGCCGAAGACCTTGACGGTCTTGGTGCCGTCGGCCTTGTCGGTCTTGATGCCGACGGTGCACTTGTGGTCGTCCAGGCAGAGGGCCACGCCGCCCTCGCAGGCGGTCAGTCCGGCGCCGAGCACCAGGACGGCGCCGGCGACGAGGAATGCGGGGCCGCGTCGGAGGCGGGTCCCGGGGCGGGTGCGGTGCGGGCCGGGTGTGCTGCGCGCTGTGGTCATGCGGTCGACGGTAGTGCGGCGGGCACGGCCCGCCATCAGCCGTCGGCGTGACGCCTTCCCTGGTGCGGCCCGGAGCGGCCGGGGCGGCCCGACCCCGAGAGCGGTGGGTCTAATCCCCTAGGGGGAGTGGGGAGTTGAGCTCTTCCCCGCACTGGGGACCGGCTCGGCATATGCCACCGTCCCCTGCCTCCGGCTCATGCCACGCGCGTAGATCAAGGGCCCGCGAAGAGCCCCGGAGTCAGTCCGCGATGCGCCCCAGGCCGTCGAGGCCGAGACCGGCGCCGGCGGCCGGAGCGTCCGGCGGGCCCCACAGCGGCGAGGTGCAGCGCTGGTAGGTCGCGTGCCAGTGCGGCCAGTTGCGGGCCACGTCGTCGTCGCACTCGGCCAGCAGCCGCTCGACCAGTTCGGGCTCCACGCCCTCCAGGAGCCAGGCCAGCGCGTCCGCCGTGCCGGGGCCGTCGGCCAGGCGCAGCAGATCCAGCAGCTCGCCCAGCCCGCCGAGCCGGGAGCCGTCGGCGATCACCCGCTCCATCCGGGGCAGCAACTGCCGCTCCTCGATCCGCAGGTGGGTCTCCAGCCGGGCCGCGAGGTCCTCCATCGCGTACGCGACCGGCCAGGCGCTGCCGGTGTCCCGGCTGGCGATCCGCACCAGCGTGGTGACCCGGGTGAAGGAGTGGTCCAGGTTGTGGTGGTCGTCCTCCAGCCAGTTGAGCAGCAGCCGCAGCTCGGGCGCGAAGCGGCGCACGATCGGCCACAGCCGGGTGTCCTGCTGCTCGTGGTGGCAGGTGAGCATCGCGGTGATGAAGTTCCAGTGCCGCAGCAGGGCCTCGCCCTTGTCGTCCTCGTCGGGCTGGAGCAGCCGCAGCGCGTTGGGCAGCCGGGCGAGGTCCCGGCGCAGCGCGGCGTGCACCAGGCGGAGCCCGGAGAACCGCAGGACGGCCGGCTCGTCGGCCGCGACCCGTCCGTACGCGTCCGCGCCCAGCGAGGCGGCTCCGGACTTGCCCTGCGCGGGCACGGTGGGGACGGGCTGGGGCACCAGGTGGATCGGCATGGCACTCTCTTCACGGCTTGGGGCACGGCGGGTGGTGGCGGCCGGTGGAGGACCGCCCCAGCCAAGGTGCTCGCAGTCGATCAGAAGCGAATCAATGTCCGATTGACGCGCAGGTCACGGGCCTGCGGACGGGCGGCGCAACCCCCTCGGAGCCGCCGGAAAGCAGGACCGCCGGCGTCGGGAGCGCGAACGCGTCCCGGCACCGGCGGTACGGGTGAGAGCAGTGCGGCAGTGCGGGCAGCAGCACAGGCAGCGCGGGCAGTGCGGGCAGCACGGGCAGCCGAAGGGCAGGCCCTCAGTCGGCCGCCGGCCCCGCCAGGTGGGCGGAGAGCCACACCAGGGTGTCCGGGATCATCTTCTTGAAGTCCGAGGTCAGGTGCTTGCCGCCGGGCTGCTCGTGGTACTGGAGGCTCACCGGCGGGACCGCCTTGTCCACCCAGGTCTTGACCACCTTGGTCTCGTACGGGTTGGCGCCGCCCGCGGTGACCAGCATGCTCACGTCGGCCTTGCCCTGGGCGACCAGCACGTCCGGGTTGTTGGCGGCCCGCTCCGCGTCGTGGCCCTTCCACAGCCCCGAGTCCGGGATGAAGTAGCCGTCGATCGGCACCGCGGCCTTGTAGACCTGCGGGTACTGGAGGGCGAGCTTGGCGCTGCAGAAGCCGCCGGTGGAGGCGCCCATCACGCCCCAGCCGTCGCGGCCCTTCACGGTGCGGAAGTTGGCGCGGACGAAGTCCGGGAGGTCCTCGGCCATCCAGGTGGCCATCTTGGGCTGGCCCGGGATGTCGGAGCAGTCCAGCGCGTTCTTCTCGTCGCTGTTGAAGTTCTGCACCGGCATGATCATGATGAACGGGTGGGACTTGCCCTCCTTGACCAGCCGCTCGTTCTCCTCCTGGATCGGCAGCTGGTTGTCGGTCCAGGTGTTGTAGCCGTTGCTCTGGCCGCCCGCGAACAGGGTCAGCACCGGGAAGCCGGTCTTGGCGAACTTGGGGTCGTTGTACTCGGGCGGCAGCCAGACCCAGACCTGGCCGGTGACGCCGGACTTGGCGCCGGTCACCTTGGTCATCATGATCGGGCCGGCGCCGGTGTCCCGGACCTTGTTGAGGGCGGCGGCGGGCCCGGTGGGCATCAGCACCTTGCCGGAGGAGGCCGCGGTGGCGGTGCCGGTCGCGGCCGGGCTGGTGCCGCCGGCGCTCGGGCTGCCCGCCGAGCTGCTGCCGCCGGCCGGGGTGGCGCTCTTGGCGCTGTCCCCCTTCCCACCGCCGGAACTCCCGCAGGCCGCGAGCGAGGCGGCCAGGGCGAGCACGGCGGCGCCGGACAGAACGGCGCGGGAACGGGACGACTGCCTAAGCACGGTGAGGACTCTCCGACCGATGTCGCGCCCGGTCCGTCTGACCGGGCGGCGGCCCCCCGGTGGGGCCGGACAGACCGGGGGCACAGCGCTGGTGCGTCCCCCGGAGCGATGGCGCGCCGCCCCTCGCGGGGGTGCGCCTTCCTGCGATCTTATGACGTGGGCCCGGGTGGCCCGGTTGCGCGGTGGCCACCGGAAATCCAATGTTTGTTCGCGATCGGGTAAAGGCCTTCACCACTCCCCCCGGTCGGCGGGGGTCGGATGGCGGGGGTGGCCGCCGGGCTCCCGCCGAGCCGTCCGGATTTTGGTGGCTTTGACCAGTGACGGCGGGTCGCCGGTCCGCGACGATCTCCAGGGCACGCCCAGGGCCGACCGGGAACAGTCATCGAGGAGGGTGCCATGAACCAGCGGATCGCCGTCGTCACCGGAGCCGGGAGCGGCGTCGGCCGCGCCGTGGCGGTCGAGCTGGCCGCGGACGGCTGGCGGACGGTGCTGGCCGGCCGGCGGCCCGGACCGCTGCGGGAGACCGCCCGGCTCTGCGCCGCCCCGGCCGACGTGGTGCCGGCCGACGTCACGGACCCGGAGGCGGTGGACGCGCTGTTCGCCGCGGCCGCCGGGCGTCACGGCCGGGTGGACCTGCTGTTCAACAACGCCGGCGCCTTCGGCCCGGCCGTCCCGCTGGAGGAGCTGTCGGTCGAGGACTGGCGGGCCGTCGTCGACCTCAACCTGACCGGCGCCTTCCTCTGCGCCCGGGCGGCGTTCCGGCAGATGAAGGCGCAGGACCCGCAGGGCGGCCGGATCATCAACAACGGTTCGATCTCCGCGCACGTCCCGCGCCCGCACTCGATCGCCTACACCGCGACCAAGCACGCCGTCACCGGCCTGACCAAGTCGCTGTCGCTGGACGGCCGCCCGTACCGGATCGCCTGCGGGCAGATCGACATCGGCAACGCGGCGACCGACATGACGGCGGCGATGGGCGCGGGCGTGCGTCAGGCGGACGGCCGGATCGCCCCCGAGCCGACCATGGACGTGGCCGACGTGGCGCGCACCGTGCGGCACATGGCCGGGCTGCCGCTGGAGGCCAATGTGCAGTTCGCCACCGTGCTGGCGACGGCCATGCCGTACATCGGGCGGGGGTGACGGACGGCCGCGCCGCCCGCCTCCCGGTCGCCCTCGCGGGAGATCCCCGCCGGAACGGGCCGACGGGGATCCGGGGCGGGCCTGGGCCAGCGGCTCACGGCCGCCAGGTGTCGTTCAGCGCGACGGTCCCGCCCGAGGGCACCGTCGCCGTCCGGTTGGCGCCGGACTCCCAGGTGACCGCGCCGCTCGCGTCCTTGCGGACGTACTTGTACTGGAAGGACGTGCCGGCCGGCAGCGACAGCGCCAGCGACCAGACCGGGTAGCCGGCCGAGGAGAGCGGCAGGGCCTTCGCCGGGTCCCAGGCGCCGAGCGCCGCCGCGTCGCCGACCACGTAGACGTTCTGCCCGACCGAGGTGGTCGCGTTGACGTTGAAGGAGGCGCCGGAGACGCTCGCGCCGGACTGGACGTACAGCGCGACCGCGTCGCCGGCGCCGACCGTCGCGGTGAACTGCCCGTTGGCGCCCACCTGGTACGTCGGGCCGGTGCAGCCGCCGCCGGACTGCGGGTCGCCGTGCTGGACGTCGCAGTAGGTGCCGGCCGGCAGCCCGGTCTGGAAGGTCCGGGTGATCGCGCCGCCCTCGTGGTTGATCGCGACGTAGCCCTTGTTGCCGCGTCCGAAGGCGATCGCGTTGCCGCCGTTGGACCACCAGTCGGTCACTCCGGTGCCCGCCACCGCGTTGCGGAAGCCGACCATGTTGGCTATCTGCCGCCAGGCGTGGGTGCAGTTCCAGCCGTCCTGGTAGCAGGCGTTGACGGTGCCGCCGTTCGGCGGGCCGTCGTCCTTGTTGGCGAAGGAGTAGCCGGAGTGGATGTCGGGGGCGCCGTACGGCGAGGCCAGCAGGAAGACGTTGGCCAGCGTGTAGGTGTTGCCGTAGGTGTAGTTGAGGGTGGAGCCGTTGCGCTCGGTGTCCCAGTTGTCGACGAAGGCGCGCGCCTGCCCGTTCGGCAGGTAGCCCCAGGAGGCGCCCCAGCCGCTGAGGTTGGCGAGCTTGTCGGTGGTGAACATCCGCTTGAGGTCCGTGCCGACCCGGAACTCGTCCACGTCGCCGGTGCCGGTGTACTCGGTGGGCTGGACCGGCTCGCCGGCGCCGTAGATGACCTCCTGGACCCAGTAGGCCGCGGGGTTGGCCATCCTGGCCTTGATCGCCGCGAGGTCGGCGGCGGCGATGTGCTTGGCGGCGTCGATCCGGTAGCCGTCGACGCCGAGCGAGGCGAGGTCGTCCAGGTAGTGCGCGATGGTGGTCTGGACGTACGCGCTGCCGGTGTTCAGGTCGGAGAGGTTCTCCAGCTCGCAGTTCTGGACGTTGCCGCGGTCCTGGTAGTTGGTGATCGGCTGGCGGCAGGTGTGGAAGTCCTGGTCCTGGTAGGTGCCGGGGTAGGTGTACTTGGTGTACGCGGTACCGCCGGTGCCGGTGCCGGAGCCCGCCGACATGTGGTTGACCACCGCGTCGGCGATCACCTTGACGCCGGCCGTGTGGCAGGCGGCGACCATGTTCTTGAAGGACGTGCGGTCGCCGAGCCGTCCGGCGATCTTGTAGCTGACCGGCTGGTAGGAGGTCCACCACTGCGCGCCCTGGATGTGCTCCTGCGGCGGGGAGACCTCGACGAAGCCGTAGCCCTTGGGGCCGAGGGTGGAGGTGCAGGCCTGGGCGACGGAGTCGAAGCGCCACTCGAAGAGGGTGGCGGTGACGTCCTTGCCGTTGTTGGCCGGCGGGGCGGCCTGGGCGGCGGGGGCGCCCAGGGAGGTGCCGAGCGAGAGCGCGAGCGCCGCCGAGGCGGCGAGCGCACCGGCCGCGCGGGCGCGCCTGGGGGTCCTTCCGGCCGAGGGCCGGGGGAGGGTGGGGGCGGTGGTGACCACGTCGTCTCCTGAGGGGGTGGCTGGGGTGGGGCAGCCGGAGGTGAAGCCTGCAGGAAGTTTCTGCAACTTGCCGGAAACTTGCAGCGCCGAACCTAGAGGCGCCCGCGAGGGCCGTCAAGACCTCGGCCGAAACCCCGGACGGCACGACAAGGGCCCGGCGGCCGTAGCCGCCGGGCCCCTCACCTGTCCTGGTTCACCGGCCCGTCAGGAGCCGGCCCGGGGTCAGCCGGTCTGGACGGAGGTGTCGTCGATCACGAAGCTGGTCTGGAGCGAGGCGTCCTCGGTCCCGGCGAACTTCACGGTGACCGTCTGGCCCGCGTAGGCCGACAGGTCGAAGGTGCGCTGCTGGTAGCCGGCCGCGGCGTCCACGTTGGAGTAGGTCTTCAGCGCGGTGCCGTTGACCGACACGGTCAGCTTGTCGTACGCGGTGCTGCCCGACTCGGCGGTGTCGATGTGCAGCCAGAAGCTCAGCGTCGCCTTGCAGCCCGACGGGATGCTCACCGTCTGCGACAGCGAGTCCGAGTGGGTCGAGCCGTAGCCGTTCATCCACGCCTTCCAGGAGCCGCCGTGGGCCGCCTGGGAGGAGCTGTTGTCCACCACGCCGCTGGACGCCGTCCACGGGGTGGCGGTGCCGGTCTCGAAGCCCGCGTTGCCCAGCAGCTGCGCCGGGGTGCAGCTGCCGCCACCGGTGGAGACGGTCCAGGTGAAGCTGGTGCTGCCGGTCTTGCCGGCCGAGTCCTTCGCCGTGACGGTCACGTTGTAGGTGCCCGCGGTGGAGGCGGTACCGGTGATCGCGCCGGAGGAGGAGATCGACAGGCCGGTGGGCAGGCCGGTCGCGGTGTAGGTCAGCGGGGCGGTGCCACCGGTGGCGCTGACCTGGAGGTTCACCGCACCGCCGACGGCGGTGGACTGGTTGCCCGGGTTGGTGACGGTGACGCCGCCGCTGGGCGCGGTGCCGACGTTGACGCCCGCCCAGGCGGTGCTGACCGCGGTCAGCTCGGCGCTGCCGGCGCCGTACAGGTCGGTGGCCGCCTTCTCCGTCGCGACGCGCGCCGCGGCGTAGTTGGTGCTGGAGGTCATGTAGGTGGTCAGCGCGCGGTACCAGACGGCCGCGGCCTTGTCCCGGCCGATGCCGGTGACCGTGATGTTGCCCTGGGTCGGCGAGTCGTAGCTGACGCCGTTGATGACCTTCGCGCCGCTGCCCTCGGACAGCAGGTAGAAGAAGTGGTTGGCGACGCCGGACGAGTAGTGGACGTCCTTGTTGCCGACGGTGGAGGACCAGTAGTCGGCCGAGGCACCGTCCTTGGACGGCTTGTCCATGTAGCGCAGCGGGGTGCCGTCGCCGTTGATGTTGATCAACTCACCGATCAGGTAATCGGGGTTGTCGGTGGGGATGTTGGCGGAGAACTCGACCATGGTGCCGAAGATGTCCGAGGTGGCCTCGTTGAGGCCGCCGGACTCGCCGGAGTAGGTCAGGTTGGCGGTGGCCGCGGTGACGCCGTGGCTCATCTCGTGGCCCGCGACGTCCAGCTCGGTGAGCGGCGCGGTGTTGTTGCTGCCGTCGCCGTACGTCATGCAGAAGCAGGAGTCGTCCCAGAACGCGTTCACGTAGTTGTTGCCGTAGTGGACGCGGCTGTAGGCGCCGACACCGTCGTTGCGGATGCCGTTGCGGCCGAAGGTGTTCTTGTAGTAGTCCCAGGTGGCCGCGACGCCGAAGTGGGCGTCGACCGCGGCGGACTCGCCGTTGTTGACGGTGCCGTCGCCCCAGGTGTCGGTCGCCTTGCTGTACAGCGTGCCGGTGCCCGAGGACCCGTGGTTCAGGTTGGTGGTGTACATCCCACCGCGGGTGGTGTCCTTCATCTGGAACGTCGAGCCCGACTGGGTCGTGCCGATGGTGACGTTGCCGACGAAGACGCCCTTGCCGGAGCCGGTCTCGATGCCGTCCCACTGCTGGATGACCTGGCCGCTGGTGGCGTCGGTGACGACGTGCATCTTGCTCGGGGTGCCGTCCGACTTGGTGGAGGAGACGACGGTCTCCCAGGCCAGCCGGGGGGTGTTGTCCCCGGCCCAGACCACCAGGCGCGGCGCGGTGTCGACCGCGGTGCCCGACTCGGCGGCGAGCGCGGCGCTCTGCGCGGCCGGCGCGGCCAGCTTCGGCGTGGTGCTCACACCGCTCAGCGAGGCGGTGCTGGCCCGGTCAACGCTCTTGGTCGCACCGGTGGGCGCCTGGTGCACCACCAGGTCCCCACCCAGGACGGGCAGTCCGTCGAGGGTGCGCTCGTACCGCAGGTGGCGGGTGCCGTCCGCGTCCTGGATGACGTCCCTGGTGACCAGCTTCTCGGTGCCGCTCAGGCCCAGGGTCTGGGCGAGGGAGGCGGTCTGCTGGTTCGCGGCGGAGATCAGCTGGGCGCGGCTCGCCTGCTGGGCCGCGACGGCGGCCGGCGCGTCCGGCGTGGCCGCCTGGGCGATCACCGGTATGCCGGTGACCAGCAGCGCGGTGGAGGCGGCCATGACAACCGCCGCCTTCCGGGCGTGAGCGTAACGGGACATGCGGACTCCTTTTCCGACCGGCGCTGGGTCGCGCACGGTGGAGAGAAACCTGGGCCGCGGTTGCGGCGCAGTGGGGGCCCCCGCCGGGTACGACGGGAGTGCGGATGCGTTGCTCACAACTCGTTTGCAGGGTCGGGACGCGCTGCACCTGAACTGGAACAGCTGCACCGGGGGGTGGGGCCCCCTCGTCTACAGCCGGGGGAATCGTGGCAGCTACCGAGCGGTTAATGACAGATGCATGCCACGGATTGGCCGATTCATTACCGAAACCGTATGCAGGACGGTTCGTCAGTTGTGTTACCCCGTGACGAACTCGTGAACACGGTTTTCATGCCCCGGACAAAGTTCGATCACTGCCGACGGTCGGTGACCAGCACTCAGGGCCGCTTCCCCCCGCGGAGAGCGGCCGCCAGCGCCCGGCAGACCCGGCACATCACAGTTCCGGCCGTGCCATCAACGGTTTTCGGCCATTGTGCGTCCGGAACGGAACCTTGCCGTCCCCGAACCGGAGCCGGGCCCCGCACCACCTGAACAGTGGTACGGAGCCCGGGAGTTGTCGCAGTGTACGAATCAGTGTTGGACGAACACCGCCACGGTTCGGCCCGGCACGGTGAAGGTGCCGGTCGCGGCCTCGAAGCCGGACCGCTGCACCACCCGGTCCGCCCCGCCCGCCTGGACGGGGTGCAGCGCCTGGCCGGTGCCCCGCAGGGCCGGCACGGTCTGCGCCTGCGCCGCGGGGGTGGCGTTGAAGACCACCGTGATGCCCTTCTCCGCCCCCGGCAGCCCGGTGCCGTCCAGGTGCAGGGTGATCACCCCGGGCGTCTCACCGGCGGTGCCGGAGAGCGGGTAGGAGAGCCGCTGCTGGACGGCGGCCAGGCTCGGCAGCGAGAACAGCGGCGAGGACCGCTTGATCCGCAGGAACTCCTGGTACTGCGCCGAGGCCGCCCGGATGTCGGCCGCGCCCACCGTCAGCCTCGGGTTCGCCAGCAGGGACCGCGCGGCCGTCCACTGCTCCTGGTTGTCCTTCGCCATCGGCAGGCCGCGGCCCCAGCCGTTGCCGTCCGCGGCGTCCCAGTGGATCGCGTTGAACCAGTCCCCCGAGTCGTAGGAGTTGGAGTCGAGCGACTTGGAGCGCAACAGGTCGCTGCCGGCCTGGGCGAAGCCCGCGCCCTGGGTGAGCGTGGTCAGCGAGAGCGCGAGCGCCTGCATCCGGGCCCGGTCGGCGGGCGCGGTGCCGGTCGGCAGCTTGTACGCGAGGGCGTCGAAGAGGTCGGTGTTGTCGTGGGCGTCCACGTACTCCACCGCCTCGCCGGGCTTCGCCGCGTACCCGGTCGGGGCGCCGTTGTAGTCGACCTGGGCGCCGGTGACGGGCTTTCCGGAGCTGTCGGTGAAGGAGTAGCCGGCCAGGTTGCCGGTCAGTCCGACCTTCAGCTGGTCCATCCCGTGCAGCAGCCGGGCCTTCTGCTCCTCCGGGGTGCCGTTCCCGGCCGAGCCGTTCGGGTCGGTGTACAGGCCCGAGGCGAAGCCCTGCTGCGGGGCGGAGTTCAGCATGAAGTTGCCGCCGCGGGCGGCGTCCCGGATCCGGTCGTCGAAGGTGGCGATGCCGGTGCCGGCCATGTTGGCCTGGGTGGCCTGCTCGAACCGGGCGTTGTCGGCGACCGCGCCGAAGTTCCAGCCCTCGCCGTACAGGAAGACGTTCTTCCCGTCCACGCCGTCCGAGTCCGGCGTCATCCTCCGCAGCGCGGACTGCACGTCCAGCATGGTGGACTTCGGGTCCAGGCCCATCAGGTCGAAGCGGAAGCCGTCCACCTTGTACTCGCGCGCCCACAGCGTCACCGAGTCGACCACCAGCCGGTTCATCATGGCGTGCTCGGGCGCGGTGTCGGCGCAGCAGCTGTCCGTCGTCACCCTGCCGTCGGCGTCGAGCCGCTGGTAGTAGCCGGGGACCACCTTGTCCAGCACCGAGTGCTCGGCCTGGCCCGCGGCCGCGGTGTGGTTGTAGACCACGTCGAGCACCACCCGCAGCCCGGCCGCGTGCATCGCCTGCACCATCTGCCGGAACTGCACGGTGCGCGCCGTCCCCCCGGGGTCGGTGGCGTAGGAGCCCTCCGGCACGTTGTAGTGCAGCGGGTCGTAGCCCCAGTTGTACGCGTCGTCGGCGGCGACGGCCGCCACGCACTCCTGCTGCTTCGGACCGTCCGGGGGAAGGGACTTGAGGTCGCAGGCCGGCAGCTTCTGGTCGGCCCGGTTCTCCCGGACGGTGGCGATGTCGAAGGTCGGCAGCAGGTGGATCGTGGTCACCCCGGCATCGGCGAGCTCCCGCAGGTGCCGCATGCCGGCCGAGTTCGACTCGGTGAACGCCAGGTAGGTGCCGCGCTCGGCGGCCGGGACGGTGGGGTCCTCCACCGAGAAGTCCCGGACGTGCAGCTCCTGGATCTGCTGCTGCGCGGGCGCGACGGCCTGCGGGCGGGCGTGGTCGTCCCAGCCCGCGGGCTTGAGCTCCTTGGCGTCGAGGTCGGCGACCAGGCTGCGCCGGGAGTCGGTGGACAGCGCCACCGAGTACGGGTCGGTGACGGTGTTGACCACCAGCTGCTGGGTCGAGGGCGCCCAGACCTTCACCTGGTACAGGTAGTACTTGCCGTCCAACTCGCGCTTGTCACGGACGACTTCCCACACCCCGGTCTCGTCGTCGAGCTTCAGCGGCAGCGTCTTCGGGGTGCCCCCGGTGGCGCTGTCGAAGACCTGGACGGAGACCTCCTGCGCGGTCGGCGCCCACAGCGACAGCGCCACCTTGCCGTTGTAGTGGGCCGGCCCGAAGTCCACCTTGCCGGTCCGCCCGGCGTACAGGTCGTCCAGCACGCCCGGGATCTGCACCCCGGTGGCGGCCAGGACGGCGCCGCTGGGCAGGTGTTCGGTGAACAGCAGCTGGCCGCGCAGCGCGGCCGGGACGCGGGCGGCGTCCCGGGCGTCCACGGTGAAGGCCCGGTAGCCCGCCAGGTGCGGGTACTTCGCCTTCTGGGCGTCGGTCGGCCCGCCCTTGACCGGGGTGAGCCGCAGCCACTGGCCGGGCTTGGTCAGCACGCCCTTGTCGGCCTTGATGCCGCCGGCCGGGTCGTACACCAGCTGGGCGCTGGTGCCGCCGGCCAGGGCCTCGTCGCCCGCGCCGTAGGTCGCCGGGACGACGACGGTCCTCGCGTCGATCCACTGGGCCTTGGCCCCGGTGAGGTCGATCTGCGCGGAGGCGGCCGGGTTCTGCGGCAGCAGGTAGCCCTCGCGGCCGCCGAGGATCCAGACCTCCTTGCCGTTGACGGCGAGGTCCAGCGACTGGTCGGCGGGCAGGTCCTTGTCGTTGCCCTTGTGCAGGATGTAGCTGAGGCTGGTCGCCCCGGGGGCCAGCGGCACCTCGAAGACGGCGCCGAAGGCGTCGCGGCGCACCGGCGCCAGCGGCTTGCCCCAGTCGGTCGGGGTGGCCGCGCCGGTCCAGTCGTGCAGTCCCCAGCCTTCGTAGTCGCCGTCGGCCCGGTTGTAGTGGATGACGGCGGTGTTCGCGGGCTGGGTGTTGCCCGGGCCGGGGTCGGCGGTGCGCACGGCCGGGTCGCCCTGCTTGAGCCACACCTCCCCGGTGCTGCCGACGTCGAGGTGCCGGTCGGCGTCGACGTCCTTGACGCCGTCCTTCTCCACGACGAACCCGACGTCCGAGGCGCCGGGCTTCAGCCGCACGTAGGCGAAGGCGCCGTACGCGTCCCGCCCGGTGAAGGCGTGCCCGGCCGGCCACGGGGTGGCCTCGCCGTCGGCGAGGTCGCCCCAGGCGTAGAGGTTCCAGCCGTCGTAGTCGCCGTCCGGCCGGTTGTAGTGGACGACGGCGTACGGGCGGGAGCCCGCGGTGGGCGCCGGCTTCGGTGCGGGGGCGCCGGTGGTGAAGCTCGCGGTGGCGGAGCGCAGGTGGCCGCCGGAGTCCTGCACGACGGCCTTGTAGCGGACCACCGTGCCGGGGGCGACGGCGCCGAGGTCCTGGGTGACCTTGTAGACGCCGTTGTCGGCCGTGCCGAGGGTCTGCCAGGGCCCGTTGCCGATCTGGGCGGCGAAGCTCACCCGGTCGAAGCCACCGCCATCGACCTTCGCACCGACCGTGACGAGTCCGCTCGAACCGTCCGCCGGCGGCCGCACCGCGAGCTGCGGAGCCGGGCCGACGGCCGCGAGCCGGGCGCCCGCCTTGAACACGACGGAGGACAGCGCCGGCACGGTGACGGTCACCCTGCGGTCGGCGCCGCTGGTGATCCGGTCCCCCGCGGACGGGTAGATCCGGTCGAAGCCCGTCCCCGCCGAGAAGGTGTCCAGGGTGACGGTCTTCGCCTCGGCGGCGTTGTTGACCGCGACCAGGTACTCGACCTGCTGCCCGGCGTCGATCCGGGAGAAGGCGTACACGCCCGCGCCGTCGGCGGCGTACCGCTCGACCTGGGCGCCGTCGGCCAGTGCCGGGTTGTCGCGGCGCAGCCGGGCCAGCCCGGCGATGCCCTGGTAGAGCTCGCCGCCCTGCCCGTAGCGGTCGGCCGGGCCGGAGGGGCCACCGAGCACCCGGTCGCCGTTGTAGGAGGCCGTCTTCGAGGCGAACAGGTCCTGCCGGGCGTCCTTGTCGCCGCCCGCGCCGGTGAAGCCCTGCTCGTCGCCGTAGTAGACGACGGGCTGGCCGCGGGTGAGGAACTGCAGCTCGTTGCCGAGCCGGTCCTTCTTCAGCAGCGTGGCGTCGTCGGCGCCCGGGTTGTCGGCGAGCAGGAAGGAGCCGAAGCGGCCCATGTCGTGGTTGCCGAGGAAGGTCGGCAGCTCGTACGCGTCGGTGTCGGCGCCGGTGTAGCGGTAGTCCTGGCCGTAGACGTCGGCGAGGCCGCGTGCCGAGCCGCCCTGGGAGACGTAGGAGCGGGCCGCGCCCTGGAACGGGAAGTCCAGGGTGGCCTGGAGCCTGCCCTTGGTGACGTACGGCGAGGTGACCGCCGGGTCCCCGGAGTAGACCTCGCCGAACATGAAGAACTTCTTGTTGCCCTGCTTGGCGGCGAAGTCCTTGAGGGCGGGCGCCCACTGCTGCCAGAAGGCCATGTTGACGTGCTTGACGGTGTCGATCCGGAAGCCGTCCACGCCGGCGTCCTTGACCCACTGCTGGTAGACCTTCTCGAAGCCCTTCACCACCTTGGGGTTCTGGGTGTCGAGGTCGTCCAGGCCGCTGAAGTCGCCCTCGGTGGCGGACTCGCCGACGAAGGTCGAGTCGCCCCGGTTGTGGTAGAGCGCCGGGTCGTTGAGCCAGGACGGGGTCTTGGCCCCGGCGTCGGCCGGGGTGCGGAAGACCGGGGTGTAGGGGAAGGAGTCCTTGGTGGTCCGCGGCCAGGGGGCGCCCGCGTCGGCGACGGCGGTCTCGTCCACCGGGTTCCCGTCCGCGTCGAGCGTCGGGTAGGCGCCGGCGGAGCGGTAGCCGTACTGCTTCTCGGCGTAGTCGACGACGTCGGCGGTGTGGTTGGTGATGACGTCGAAGAAGACCTTGATGCCGCGGGCGTGCGCCTTGGCTATCAGCTCCTTGAGCTGCTCGTTGGTGCCGAAGTGCGGGTCGACCTGGGTGAAGTCGGTGATCCAGTAGCCGTGGTACCCGGCCGAGGCGTCGGCCCCGCTGCCCTGCACGGGCTTGTTCTTGAAGATCGGGGCCATCCAGATCGCGGTGGTGCCGAGGTCCTGGATGTAGTCGAGCCGCTGGATCAGCCCGGCGAGGTCGCCGCCGTGGTAGAAGCCCTTGTCGGCGGGGTCGAAGCCGTTCTCCAGCCGCCCGCCGGTGATGCCTCCGCCGTCGTTGGCGGCGTCGCCGTTGGCGAAGCGGTCGGGCAGGACGAAGTAGAACTGTTCGCGGGTGAGGTCGTGCCGCCCTGCGGTGGCCGCCAGCGCGGCGTCCGAGGGCGGGGCCGGCGGGGCGGCGGCGAGGGCCGCGGGGGCGCCGCCGAGGGTGGCGGCGGTCAGTGCGGCGGCCAGCAGGACGGCGGTGCGGCCCGGCGGTCTGCGGCGGCTGGTGGTTCGTCGGGCGGTGCTCCGTCGGGGACGGAGCGGGGCATCGGCCACTGAGGGCTCCCTTAGGGGAAGGGGCGATCGATTTCCCAGGAAGCTAGCGGCCTGCAATATGTTTCAGCAAGATGCTGAAACCGTTTCGTGCCGGGAAATTTCCAGGTGGGCGACCGTCTCCGACCACCCCGATTACTCCCTCGGAGCGACGGGCGTGACAATGGGACGTATGTCCGTCCCACCGGTACGCACCGAACCCCAGAGCACCCCCTACCCCGGTGGGAGCCGGCCCCTAGCCCTCAAGGGGGACAGCCGGTGAAGAATCCACTTCCAGAGGATGAGCGGACGGCTACGAGCGGTCTGGCAGACTTGCCGTCCATGGGGGAACCGACCGAGATCCAGCGAGGCGACGCCGGGCGCGCCGACGCGGCCAGTGGTGGCGGTTCCGAAGCAGCGAAGGCCCTCCCCGGCCGCCTGCCCGATGGAGCCACCCGTGCCGCACAGTCCCGTACCGCCGTCCTGCGCGGCCGCATCGGCGCCCAGCGCCGGTCGCCGGCCAGACCGCGGATCTGGTTCGAACTGGCGCTGATCGGGATCAGCTACTGGATCTACTCGATCGTGCGCAACGCGGTTCCCGAACAGGAAGCGATAGCCCAGAAGCACACGCGCTGGATCTGGGACCTGGAACAGCACCTCGGCATCGCCGTCGAGCGCTCGATCAACCACGCCGTGGACAGCGTCGGGTGGCTCATCACCGGGATGAACTACTACTACGCGACACTGCACTTCGTGATCACGATCGGCGTGCTGGTCTGGCTCTACCGCAGCCACCCCGGGCGCTACGTCGCGGCCCGCACCGTGCTGTTCGTGACCACCGGGATCGCCCTGGTCGGCTTCTACTTCTTCCCGCTGGCCCCGCCCCGGCTGATGACCGACGGCGGCTTCATCGACACCGTGAAGGTCCACGGGACCTGGGGCTCGATGGCCTCCGGGCCCGCCGCGCACGTCTCCAACCAGTACGCGGCCATGCCCTCGATGCACATCGGCTGGTCGATGTGGTGCGGCCTGGCGATCTTCTTCCTGGCCCGCCGGACGTGGGTCCGGGTGCTCGGCCTGCTGTACCCCGCCGCCACCCTGGTGGTCATCGTCTCCACCGCCAACCACTTCTGGATGGACGCCGTCGGCGGCGAGCTCTGCCTGGCGGTGGGCTTCCTCGCCGCCCGCTGGCTGTACCACGAGTGGGTCTACAAACTCCCCAGGGTGCCCGCCCGGGAGACGGCGGCCGAGCAGCCGGTCACCGTGCCCGAGCAGTGGAGCGAGCCCGCGGTCAGCAGCGCACGCCGCTAGCGGCGCCGCGCCGGCCCGCCACGCCGGCCGCCCGGAACGTCGAAGGGGTCCCGCACGGGGCCCCTTTCGCGTGCCCGTCAGCCGGAGCCGTAGAACAGCCGGTCCACCGCCCCCCGGGCCCGCCGGGTGATCCGCCGGTAGTCGTCCAGCAGCTCGCCGCTGTGCCCGGAGCCGTACCCGAGGTAGCGGGCCACCCCGGCCAGCTCCCGGGCCTCCCCCGGGAAGCTGTCCCCGGGCCGGCCGCGCACCAGCATCACCGCCGCCCGCACCCGGGAGGCCAGCACCCAGGCCGCGTCCAGCACCTCGGCGTCCTCCGACCCGACCAGCCCGGCCCGCGCGGCGGCCGCCAGAGCCGCCCTGGTCCGGGTGGTGCGCAGGGCCGGCAGCTCGTGCCCGTGCCGGAGCTGCAGCAGCTGCACCGTCCACTCGACGTCCGCCAGCCCGCCCCGGCCGATCTTGGTGTGGGTGGTCGGGTCGGCCCCGCGCGGCAGCCGCTCGGCCTCGATCCGCGCCTTGATCCGGCGGATCTCCACCAGGTCCCGCTCCGGCACCCCGCCACCGGGGTAGCGCAGCGGGTCGATCAGCTGCCGGAACCGCGCGCCCAGCTCCTCGTCCCCGGCCACCGGCTCGGCCCGCAGCAGCGCCTGGCTCTCCCAGGCGTGCGACCAGCGCCGGTAGTAGGCCGCGTACGAGGCCAGGGTGCGCACCAGCGGGCCGCTGCGGCCCTCCGGCCGCAGGTCGGCGTCGACCAGCAGCGGCGGCTCGGTGGAGGGCGCGCCCAGCTGGGTGCGCAGCTCGTGGCAGACCGCCTGGGCGGCCCGGGCCGCCTCCTCCTCCAGCGAGCCCAGCAGCGGCTCGTGGACGAAGAGCACGTCCGCGTCCGAGCCGTAGCCCAGTTCGTGGCCGCCGAAGCGGCCCATCGCGATCACCGAGATCCGGGTCGGCAGATCCCCGTGCTCGGCCTCCCACCCGGCGACGCAGGCGCGCAGCGCGCCGCCCAGGGTGGCGGCGTTGAGCGCGGTGAGCGCCTCCCCCGCGGTGTCCAGCGCCTCGGCGGGGTCCTCCCCGAGCCGCCCGAGCACGTCCGCCGCGGCGGTGCGGAACAGCTCCCGGCGGCGCACCGAGCGGGCGGCGGCCACCGCGGCGTGGGTGGACCCGGCCCGGCCGACGGCGGCCAGCACCTCCGACTGCAGCGCCGCCCGGCCGCGCGGCTCCAGGCCGCGCGGATCGCCCAGCATGGCCACCGCCTCGGGGGCGCGCAGCAGCAGGTCGGGGGCGAGCCGGCCGGCCGACAGCACCCGGGCCAGCTGCTCGGCGGCGGCGCTCTCGTCCCGCAGCAGCCGCAGGTACCAGGGCGTGCGGCCGAGCGCGTCGGAGACCTGGCGGAAGTTGAGCAGCCCGGCGTCCGGATCGGCGGACTCTGCGAACCAGCCGAGCAGCACCGGCAGCAGGGTCCGCTGGATCGCGGCCTTGCGGCTCACCCCGGAGGCGAGCGCGCTGAGGTGCCGCAGCGCGGCCGCCGGATCCGCGTAGCCCAGCGCCTCCAGCCGGGCCCGGGCCGCGTCCGGGCTCAGCCCGGTGGCGCCCTGCGGCAGTTCGGCGACGGCGTCCAGCAGCGGCCGGTAGAACAGCTTCTCGTGCAGCCGCCGGACCTCCATCGCGTGCCGCTTCCACTCGCGCTGCAGCGCGGCCACCGGGTCGGCGCGGGTGTCGTCGTTGATCAGCGCCGCCAGCGAGCGGGCCAGCCGGCGCAGGTCCTCGTCGGCGGTGGGCATCAGGTGGGTGCGGCGCAGCCGGTACAGCTGGATGCGGTGCTCCAGCGAGCGCAGGAAGCGGTACGCGGCGTCCAGCGAGGCGGCGTCCGCCCGGCCCACGTACCCGCCCCGGGAGAGGGCGGCCAGCGCCTCCAGGGTGTTGCCGCTGCGCAGCGCCGGGTCGGTGCGGCCGTGCACCAGCTGGAGCAGCTGCACGGAGAACTCGACGTCGCGCAGCCCGCCCGGGCCGAGCTTGAGCTGGCGGTCCAGCTCGGTGGCCGGGATGGAGTCGACCACCCGGCGGCGCATCTGCTGCACGTCGGCGACGAAGTTCTCCCGGGCGGCGGCCTGCCAGACCATCGGGGCGAGCGCCTCGACGTACGCGGCGCCGAGTTCCGCGTCCCCGGCGACCGGGCGGGCCTTGAGCAGCGCCTGGAACTCCCAGGTCTTGGCCCAGCGCTGGTAGTAGGCGAGGTGGCTGGCGAGGGTGCGCACCAGCGGGCCGTTGCGCCCCTCGGGGCGCAGGTTGGCGTCCACCGGCCAGATCGTGCCCTCGCCGGTGGTGTCCGCGCACAGCCGGGTGAGGGCGGCGGCCAGCCGGGTCGCGGCCCTGATCGCCTCCGGCTCGTCCACGCCCTCGCGCGGCTCGGCGACGAAGACCACGTCCACGTCCGAGACGTAGTTGAGCTCGCGGCCGCCGCACTTGCCCATGCCGATCACGGCGAGCCGGCAGGCCGCGGCGGCCTCCGGGTCCTGCTCGGCGGCGAGGTCCAGGGCGGTCTGGAGGGTGGCACCGGCCAGGTCGGCGAGTTCGGCGGCGGTCTGCGCGAGGTCGGTGGTGCCGGTGAGGTCGCGGGCGGCGATGGCGAGCAGGCAGCGGCGGTAGGCGACGCGCAGCGCGTTGGCGGGGCCGAGGGCGTCGTCCCGGACGCCTTCGGCGAGGGCGCGGCGGAAGTCCTCCGGGCCGGGGTGCATGTCGCGCAGTTCGAAGGTGACCAGCACGTGCCAGTCGTGCGGGTGCCGGGCCAGGTGGTCGCCGAGCGCGGTGGAGACGCCGAGCACGCCGAGCAGCCGGTCGCGCAACGGCTTGGAGGTGGTGAGGGTGTCGCGCAGGGTGTGCCGGTCGGCCTCGTCGGCGGCCTCCAGCAGCCGGGCCAGGCCGAGCAGCGCGAGGTCGGGGTCGGCGGTGGCGCCGAGCGCGTCCAGCAGCAGCGGGTCGTCGGCCAGGCCCTCCAGCCCGGGGCCCTCCAGCAGCCGCACCGCCCGCGCCGGGTCGGTGAACCCGCGCCGGACCAGCCGGTTCTCCGGCCGGCTGACCCGGCTCCCGGCCCGCTGCTCCTCGACCGCCATCGACCCCTCCGTCCGTCCTCGCACCCGCGTCCTCAGGGCCCTAGCAGGCTACGCGCCCCCGGTGTCCGCCGCCGGACGCGCCCGCCGGGTGGACACGGCCGGCCCCTCGACCGCCGTAGGCGTGACCTCGTCCCGGCCGCGCTCGTTCAGCCGGGCGCCGCAGCACTGCCCGCGGCCCCGCCCCCTCCCCCGGAGCGCCGATGCCCACGACCGGCCCCGCCCGCCTGCCCTCGCTCACCGGGCTGCGCTTCTGGGCGGCCCTGCTGGTGGTGCTCTACCACCTCTCCCACAAGGTGGGCACGCTTCCGGTGCTCGGCCCGCTCGCCTGGTACGGCCGTTCGGGTGTGACGTTCTTCTTCGTGCTCTCCGGCTTCGTGCTGGCCTGGACGTACGGGGCCTCGCCCACCCCGGCCGGGGGCCTGACCTTCGCCCGCCGCCGCTTCGCCCGGATCTGGCCGCTGCACCTGCTGACCACCGTGCTGTCCCTGGGTGCGGACGCGGCGATCGGCGCGGTGCTGCCGGTGGTGGCCGCGCTCTGGTCGCTGGCGCTGGTGCACCCGTGGGCGCTGCCCACCGTGTATGGCGGCAACCCGGCCTCCTGGTCGCTGGGCGCCGAGGCCTGGTTCTACCTGCTGTTCCCGCCGCTGCTGCGCCTGCTGGCCCCGCGCCGGCGCGCCTGGCTGCCGCTCGCGGCCCTGTGCACCGCGCTCGGCCCGGTGCTCTGGGCGGCCGGCGCCCTGCTGCCCGCCGACCCGGCGGTGCGCGGCTGGCTGCTGGACTACCTGCCGCTGACCAGGACCCCGCAGTTCGTCCTCGGCGTGGTCACCGGCCTGGCCGTGCGGCACGGCGCGCTCCCCCGGGTGCGGTCGGCGCGGTCGGGGCTCCTGCCGGCGGCCGCCGCCGTGGCGCTCTGGCACCTGCTGCTGGTCCCCTGGCACGCCGCCGTCCCGGACGCCCTCTGGTACGGCCCGTACAGCGCCTCCCAGTTGCTCCCCGCGCCGCTGTTCGCGGCCCTGCTGGCGGCCGCCGCCCGGCGCGACGCCGCCGGGTGCCCGCCCCGGCCGCTGGCGGGCCGCACGGCCGTCCGGCTCGGCGAGTGGTCGTTCGCCTGGTACCTGGTGCACGAGATCGGCATCCGCTGCTGGCTGTCCGTCCAGGGCCGTCCGGCGCCGGGGGCTGCGACGTTCGGTGTCTGGCTGCTGCTGGCCGGCGGTTCGCTGGCCGCCGCGGGTGTGCTGTACCGCTGGGTGGAGCGCCCCTGCGAGCGGCTGCTGCGCGGCGCCGACCGGGGCCGGGACGCGGCGGCGCCGCTGCCGACCCGCGCGGTGCGGGTGGGGCGGCAGCGGCGCCGTGGTGCGACGGGGGATCAGCCCTCGGTGGAGCCGTCCAGGTTGACGTAGGCGTAGAAGACGCCGAGGTCGTAGCCGTCCTTGTCGGTGTCGAACAGCACCTTGATGTCGGTGTCCCCGTTGCGCAGGAACGGCGAGATGTCCCAGCGGTTGGAGTCGTAGCCGAAGTTGTTGCGGTTGTACGGGGTGCGGACGAACTGGTCGGCCGGGGTGAGCTCCTCGATGGTGGAGTTGAACGCGTCGTTGGAGGCGTGGTTGAGGTCCGAGAAGAGTGCCAGGGGGCCGTTGGTGGACTTGATGGCGAGGGTGTCGCCGGTCCACTTGAGGTCGCCGTCGTAGACCACGAAGCCGAGCTTGCCCGCCACCGGGCCGGCGGCCGGGGTCTGCAGCCCGGTGAGGTCGAACTCGCGCGGCGGGCTGTCGGGCAGCTCGACCCGGAAGCCGTCCCAGAGGTGGACGTGCCGGAAGGGCTTGCACTCGTTCTCGTAGGCGACCACGATCGTCCAGCCGCCCCAGCTGTGCGGCTTCACCACCGAGTCCATGTTGGCGACGGTGTAGGTGCCGTTGCCGGCCTGCCTGACCAGGTCGGTGATGTCGGCGGAGGCCTGGTAGCTGCTCTCCACGTCGGTGGTGATGTAGCCGATGGAGGGCTGGTCGTTGGCGATGTTGCGGTACTCGGGCTCGCCCGGGACCTTCAGGTACACCTCGTCGATCTGGTTCTCCGGCAGCACGACGTCGTCGATGCCGCGGGTGCCGCCCCAGTACAGCCGGGCGTACTTGACCTGGGAGCCGTCGATCAGGCCGAGGTCGGCGGAGCTGGCGGAGTAGATCGCGTCACCGAGCGGGCCGACCGAGCCCGGGTCGATGTTGATGTACTTCATCTCGTACTTGTTGTTGATCGGCCTGGGGCCGAGGCCCTTGCGGGCGTCCAGGCAGGGCGGCTGCTCCGGGTCGAGCGGCGCCTTGGTCTCGTCGCAGGTCATCAGCGAGTTGCTGATCCGGGTGATGGAGCCGCGGAAGTCGCCCGCGAAGCGGGTGGTGAACGGCAGTTGGTTCTCGGCGATCGTGGTGGCCCGCTGCTTCGCGCGTTGTGCGGGCTGGGCTTGCTGTGCGTGCTGGACTCCCGCCTCCGGCCCGGAGGGCGTGCCCGATCCACGGGCGTCGGCGATGGTCGGGGCGGCCAGCAGTTGGCCGGCGACGGCGGCGACGGCGGCGCCCGCGACGCAGGTCCGGCGGAGGAGCAGACGGGTGGCGGAGGCACGACTGACGGAGGAGATCATGTGATCCTCTTTCAGGATGGACGGACGAGCAGGCCGGTCGAACCACAACCCTCCGTCACATAAGCATCACATTCCGCCACCGGTGCGGCGATTCCGTCGCAGGTCCACTCCATAGGAGGGCCCGCTGCCGCCCTCCTGGGCGACAGCGGGCCGACGGGGGTTTGAGCGGCCGTCACCCGCTCACAGCACCTGGAGGTTCTTCCGCAGCTCGAACGGCGTGACCTCGGAGCGGTACTCCTCCCACTCCTGGCGCTTGTTGCGCAGGAAGAAGTCGAAGACGTGCTCGCCGAGGGTCTCGGCGACGAGTTCGCTGCGCTGCATCAGGTCGATGGCCTCGCCGAGGTTCTGCGGCATCGGCTGGATGCCGAGGGCGCGGCGCTCGGAGTCGGACAGCGCCCACACGTCGTCGTCGGCGCCGGGCGGGAGCTCGTAGCCCTCCTCGATGCCCTTCAGGCCGGCCGCGAGGGTGACGGCGTAGGCGAGGTACGGGTTGCAGCCGGTGTCCAGGGAGCGGACCTCGATCCGGGTGGAGCCCTGCTTGCCCGGCTTGTACATCGGCACCCGGATCAGCGCCGAGCGGTTGTTGTGGCCCCAGCAGATGTAGGACGGCGCCTCGCCGCCGGCCCCGGCGGTGCGCTGGGAGCCGCCCCAGATCCGCTTGTAGGAGTTCACCCACTGGTTGGTGACGGCGGCGGTCTCCGCGGCGTGCTTCAGCAGGCCCGCGATGAAGGACCGGCCAACCTTGGACAGCTGGTACTCGGCGCCGGACTCGTGGAACGCGTTGCGGTCGCCCTCGAACAGCGAGACGTGGGTGTGCATGCCGCTGCCGGGGTGCTCGGAGAACGGCTTGGGCATGAAGCTCGCGTGCACGCCCTGCTCCAGCGCGACCTCCTTCATGACCAGCCGGAAGGTCATGATGTTGTCGGCGGTGGACAACGCGTCGGCGTAGCGCAGGTCGATCTCCTGCTGGCCGGGGGCGCCCTCGTGGTGCGAGAACTCGACCGAGATGCCCATCGACTCCAGCATGGTGATCGCCTGTCGGCGGAAGTCGTGGCCCACCCCGCGCGGGGTGTGGTCGAAGTAGCCGGAGTGGTCGGCGGGGATCGGCGGGGTGCCGTCGCCGGGCAGGTTCTTCAGCAGGAAGAACTCGATCTCCGGGTGGGTGTAGAAGGTGAAGCCCTGCTCGGAGGCCTTCTCCAGGGTGCGCTTGAGCACGAACCGGGGGTCGGCGTAGGACGGCGATCCGTCCGGCATCAGGATGTCGCAGAACATCCGGGCGGTGCCCGGGGTCTCCGAGCGCCACGGCAGGATCTGGAAGGTGGTCGGGTCCGGCTTGGCGATCATGTCGGACTCGTACACCCGGGCGAAGCCCTCGATCGCCGAGCCGTCGAACCCGATGCCCTCCTCGAAGGCCTGCTCCAGCTCGGCCGGCGCCACCGCGACCGACTTCAGGAACCCGAGCACGTCGGTGAACCACAGCCGGACGAACCGGATGTCACGCTCTTCGAGCGTCCGAAGCACGAACTGCTGCTGCTTGCCCATGGGGACAGTCTCACCTCTGCTCTTTACGCTCGTGTTACGCCCCGGAGGCCGTGGAAAGACCTCGTAAAGCGGTTGCCCCCATCATGGCCGATCCCCGCCCGGCCCGGCAGCGCCGACCCCCGCCGCAGGCTCCCGCCCAGGACATCGCGTCAGTTGGACGATTACACTCGGGGCATGCCCAATCTCCGTCTCGCCCTGAGCCAGATCGACCCCTGGGTCGGTGACCTCGCCCGCAACGGCGACGAGGTGGTGCGCTGGACCAAGCGGGCCGCGGAGGCCGGCGCGCAGCTGGTCGCCTTCCCCGAGATGGCCCTCACCGGGTACCCGGTGGAGGACCTCGCCCTGCGCCACTCCTTCATCGAGGCCTCCCGCGCCGCGCTGGTCGAGCTGGCCGGCCGCCTGGCCGCGGAGGGGCTGGGCGAGGTCCCGGTGGTGGTCGGCTACCTCGGGCGCTCCGAGCACGCCTCGCCGCGCTTCAACCGTCCGGCCGGCTCCCCGCAGAACTGCGCCGCGGTGCTGCACCGGGGCGAGGTGGTGACCCGGTTCGCCAAGCACCACCTGCCCAACTACGGCGTGTTCGACGAGTTCCGCTGGTTCGTCCCCGGCGACCAGCTGCCGGTGCTGCGGCTGCACGGGGTGGACGTCGCGCTGGCCGTCTGCGAGGACATCTGGCAGGACGGCGGCCGGGTCACCGCGGCCCGCGAGGCCGGCGCCGGGCTGCTGCTGGTGATCAACGGCTCCCCGTACGAGCGGAACAAGGACGACCAGCGGCTGGAGCTGGTGCGCCGCCGGGCGGCCGAGGCGGGCTGCACCCTGGCGTACGTCAACATGGTCGGCGGCCAGGACGAGCTGGTCTTCGACGGCGACTCGATCGTGGTCGGCGCGGGCGGCGAAGTCCTGGCCCGCTCCCCGCAGTTCGAGGAGCACCTGCTGGTGCTGGACCTCGACCTGCCGCCCGCCGCGGGGGACGACACCGACGGACTGCTGCTGAGCGACGGGCTGCACCTGGTCCGCACCGAGCTGGGCGGCGAACCGCAGGACGCGCCCGCCGGGAGGCTCACCGCCGGGGTGGCGCCGCGGCGGTCCGACGAGGCCGAGATCTGGGCCGCGCTGGTCTCCGGCACCCGGGCGTACGTGACCAAGAACGGCTTCTCGTCGGTGCTGATCGGCCTCTCCGGCGGCATCGACTCGGCGCTGGTGGCCGCGATCGCGGTGGACGCGGTGGGCGCGCGGAACGTGCACGGCGTCTCGATGCCCAGCCGCTACTCCTCCCAGCACTCCCGGGACGACGCGGCCGAGCTGGCCCGCCGCACCGGACTGCCCCTGCGGACCGTCTCCATCGCCCCGATGTTCGACGCCTACCTGGCGGCGACCGAGCTGACCGGCCTCGCCGAGGAGAACCTCCAGTCCCGGCTGCGCGGCACCCTGCTGATGGCGATCTCCAACCAGGAGGGGCACATCGTGCTCGCGCCCGGCAACAAGAGCGAGCTGGCGGTCGGCTACTCGACGCTGTACGGCGACTCGGTGGGCGCCTACGGACCCATCAAGGACGTCTACAAGTCACTGGTGTTCCGGCTGGCCCGCTGGCGCAACGAGGAGGCCGTGCGGCGCGGCGAGGTGCCGCCGATCCCGGAGCACACCATCACCAAGCCGCCGTCCGCCGAGCTGCGGCCGGACCAGGTGGACACCGACTCGCTGCCCGACTACGACCTGCTGGACGGCGTGCTGGCCCGCTACATCGAGGGCGACGAGGGCCGGGACTCGATCGTGGCGGACGGCTTCGACCCGGCCGTGGTGGACCGGGTGGTCCGGCTGGTCGACAGCGCCGAGTACAAGCGGCGCCAGTACCCGCCGGGCCCGAAGGTCTCGGCCAAGAACTTCGGCCGGGACCGCCGCCTGCCGATCACCAACCGCTGGCGGCGCGGCTGACCGCTACGCCGAGTACCGGTAGGTGGCGGCCACCGCGAGGTGGTCGCTGCCGTCCCGGGACAGGGTGCGGGAGTCCACCGGCGTGAGCCCGCCCTTGCTCATGATCTGGTCGATCCGGGCCATCGGGAAGGCGGCCGGCCAGCTGAAGCCGAAGCCGTCGCCGGCGGCGCCCTGGGCCGAGCGCATCTGCGAGGTGACCGGCGCCAGGCTGCGGTCGTTCATGGTGCCGTTGAGGTCGCCGAGCAGCAGGACCTTCTTCAGCGGCTCGGACTGGATCGCGTTGCCGAGCGCCTGCGCGCTGAGGTCCCGCTGGTTGACGGTGAAGCCGCCCTCGGCCTTCAGCCGCACCGAGGGCAGGTGCGCCACGTACACGGCGACCGGGCCCTGCGGGGTGGTGACCTCGGCCCGGAAGGCCCTGATCCAGCCCATCTTCAGGTCCACCGGGGAGATGTCCCCGATCGGGTACTTCGACCAGAGCCCGACCGTGCCCTCCACGGTGTGGTACGGGTAGGCGCCGGCGAGCCCGGTCTCGTACGAGCGCAGCTGCCGGCCGGCCAGCTCCTGCAGGGCGACGATCTGGGCGCCGGAGTCCACCAGGGTGCGGACGGTGCCCGGCACGTCGGTGTTGGCGGCGGCGACGTTGTGGCTGACCACCGTCCAGTCGCCCTTGCCGCCGCTCTTGTCGGACAGCAGCCCGCCGAACAGGTTGACCCAGAGCACGACGGGCAGCAGCAGGGCCAGCAGCGCGGTGGCGGAGCGGCGCAGCAGCGCGGGTACCAGCAGCACCGGGACGGCCAGGCCCAGCCAGGGCAGGAAGGTCTCCAGCAGGCTGCCGAGGTTGCCGACGCTGTTGGGCACCTCGGCGTGGAAGGCGAGCAGCGCGGCGGTGAGCACGGCCAGCGCGGCGACCACCAGGCCGCGCCGCCAGGTGCCGCTGCCGCGGGCGTCCCGGCCCCAGTGGCGCAGGCCGAGGAAGCCGCCGCGACGCACCGCGGGGGCCGGGCCGTCGGAGTCGCCCCCGGGGGCCGCGATCCGCTCGGTCCTGTCCGCCTGCGCCATGAAGTGGCTCCCGTCGCTCGTGCCGTCGCCGCTCCGGTGTCCGGCCCGTCGTCGGGCGGGCACTCACCGGACCGGTGCCGGTTTGATCGATTGTCCGGCTCAGCCTATGCCGGGACAGACGTCGGTCCCGCTGAGCGGGTTCCGGCGCGGCCCGGTTTGGTGAGCGAGGCCACGTTCGGGCGCGGGTCGGGCGGGGTCAGCGGGGTGCGAGGCCTTCGAGCACGGAGTCGACCAGCTTGCGGGCCAGGTCCGGGTCCTCCAGGTCGGAGTCGTCCCACAGGATGCTGCGGTAGAGGATCGGCCCCATCAGGAGGTCGTTGAGCAGTTCCAGGTCGAGGTCGTCGCGGATCACGCCCTCGTCGACGGCCTGGCGGATCAGGCGGAGCCCGACCTCCCGGCGCGGCTTGATCACCCGCTCCCGGTACGCGGAGTACAGCTCGGGCAGGGTCTGCATCTGGCCGAGGGCGGCCTTGAGCACCCAGCGGGTGCGCTTGGCCAGGCCGCGCCGGCGGACGTGGTCGACCATGGCGATCAGGTCGGCCCGGGCGCCGGCGCCGGTGGGCTCCGGCAGCGGCTCCTCCAGCCGGCTGACCACGTCGACCAGCAGGGCCTCCTTGTTGGACCAGCGCCGGTAGATGGTGGCCTTGCCGACGCCGCCGGCGGCGGCGATGCCCTCGATGGTGAGCTCGGACAGCGCGGTGCCGCCGGCCATCAGGTCCTCGACGGCCGTGAAGATGGCCTGCTCGGCGGCCTCGCTCCGGGGCCGGCCACGGCGCACCTCCGCGCAGTGCTGCCCGGTGTCGGCGGTCGGCGTGTCCGTCTTCATCCCCGCTGTCTCTCCCTCGCTCTCCCCGGCGGCGCTGGCGCCGTGGGGTGTCCCTCGGTGGGTCCGCGGCGGGGGCCCGCCCCGGACCGAGGCCCTGTCGCCCGGGTGCACCCGGGCGACAGGGCCATTGTCGCTCAGTCACGGTGGGCCCGGCCGCTGGTCAGGCCTCCGCGGCCGCGGCCTCGCGTTCCTGGCCGCGCTGTTCGGGGGCCGGGCCGGCGGGGGCGGCCGAGCGGCGCGGCAGCAGGAACCAGGCGACGACGGCGCCGATCACCGAGACGCCCGCCGAGAGCGAGGCCACCACGTGCATGGCGTGGACGAAGGCGTCGTTCGCCGGGGCGATCAGCGCCTGGCCGCCGGGGATGCGGTCGGCGATGGCCAGGGTGGCCTCCAGCGACTCGCCGGCCTTGTCGCGCAGGCCCTCGGGCAGGTGGGTCAGGGTGTCGGCCATCCCGTCGCGGTAGACGGTGGAGAGCACCGCGCCGAGCACGGCGACCCCGAGCGAGCCGCCGACCTGGCGGAAGGTGTTGTTGACGGCCGAGCCGGCACCGGCCTTCTCCCGGGGCAGCGAGGCCATGATCGCGACGGTGACCGGCGGCATGACGTGCGCCATGCCGGCGCCCATCACCAGGCCGAGCACGACCAGCACCCAGATCGGGGTGGTGGCGGTCAGCACGACGTAGCCGACGAAGCCGACCGCGACCAGCAGCATGCCGCAGGTCGCGGTGGCGGCGACGCCGAAGCGGTCGACCACCAGCCGGGCCCGCGGGGCGAACACCAGCTGGGCGGCGGCCAGCGGCAGCATCAGCACACCGGCCTGGAGGGCGCTGTAGCCGCGCACGCTCTGGATGTAGAAGACGCCGAAGAACGAGACGCCCATCAGCGCGAAGAAGATCACGCCGACGACCACCACGGACGCGCTGAACACCTTGTTGCGGAACCAGGTGACGTCCAGCGCGGGGAACGCGGTGCGGCGCTCGAACCAGACGAAGGCGACCAGCGCGACCACGCCGACCAGGGTCGGCGCCCAGGCCTCGACCGCGGTGAAGTCGGCCAGCTCGCCGCCCTTGATGATGCCGTAGATCAGCGCGACCAGGCCGACGATCGACAGCAGTACGCCGATCGGGTCCATCCGGCCCGGGCTGGGGTCCTTGGACTCGGGGACCAGGATCACCATCGCGATCACCGCGACGACCACGATCGGGACGTTGATCAGGAAGACCGAGCCCCACCAGAAGTGCTCGATCAGCAGGCCGCCGGTGATCGGGCCGATGGCGATGGCCAGGCCGACCGCGCCGGCCCAGATCCCGATCGCCTTGGGCTGCTCGGAGCGCTCGAAGACGTTCATGATGATCGCCAGCGTGGCGGGCATCGCGAGCGCACCGCCGACGCCCATCAGGGCGCGGTAGCCGATGAGTTCACCGGGCGAGGCGGCCAGCGCGGACAGCAGCGAGGCGATGCCGAAGACCACCATGCCGGCCAGCAGCGCGCGCTTGCGGCCGAACCGGTCGCCGAGCAGGCCGGAGGTGAACAGCAGCCCGGCGAAGACCAGGGTGTAGGAGTTGATCGACCATTCCAGGTCGCTCTGGGTGGCCCCGAGTCCGACCGGCGCGGGCGTCGCGATGGTCTTCATCGCGACGTTGAGGATCGAGTTGTCGAGCACGACGACGAGCAGGGCGAGCAGCAGGGTGCCGAGGATCGCCCAGCGCCGACGGTGGATGGCTTCCGGCACGCGGGGTGGCGCGGCTGCGGTGGTCATGGGTGTTTCCCGTCCGTGGTGGTGTGGCACTGGCGGGCATTCCGAGCCGCATACGTCTCGTAACCCCCCGCACCAGAGTAACGGGCGATACGATACGAGACGAATCCGTTTCGTAAAGAGCGGGCAAATTCGGCGGCCGACCGCGCACCCCGGCAGGGGACGACCCGCGCGCCCGGTGTGTCCTGGATCGCACCGGGACGCCCGCACCCCTCTTTGCGCGGGCGCCGGGGCGTGCAAGCATGGAGGTGATCCGGGGACGCCGTACGGCGCCACGAGACGACAACCCTTCAGGAGTCCGTTCGATGAACGCTTCTACGCCTTCGCCTGCCCAGAACCAGGCGTCGACCGCCACCCTCTACGGCGGGGTCACCAACCGCCGTGTCACCGTCCGCGACCTCGCCGCCGCCAAGCAGCGCGGCGAGAAGTGGTCGATGCTCACCGCCTACGACGCCCTCACCGCAGGCGTGTTCGACGAGGCCGGCATCCCGGTGCTGCTGGTCGGCGACTCGGCGGGCAACTGCCACCTCGGCTACGAGACCACCGTCCCGGTGACCATGGATCAGATGGTGATGCTCTCCGCCGCCGTCGTCCGCGGCACCGAACGGGCGATGATCGTCGCCGACCTGCCGTTCGGCTCGTACCAGGAGTCCCCCGCGCAGGCCATGCACAACGCGGCCCGGCTGATGAAGGAGGCCGGGGTCGGCGCGGTCAAGCTGGAGGGCGGGGAGCGCAGCGCCCGCTCGATCGAGCTGCTGGTCGAGGCCGGCGTCCCGGTGATGGCCCACATCGGCCTCACCCCGCAGTCCGTGCACGCCCTCGGCGGCTACCCCGTCCAGGGCCGCGGCGACGAGGCGGCGCACCAGCTGCTGCGCGACGCCAAGGCCGTCCAGCAGGCGGGCGCCTTCGCCGTGGTGCTGGAGGCCGTCCCGGCCGAGCTGGCCGCCCAGGCCACCGAGCAGCTGGCGATCCCGACCGTCGGCATCGGCGGCGGACCGGACACCGACGCCCAGGTGCTGGTCTGGACCGACATGGCCGGCATGACGGCCGGCCGGGTGCCCAAGTTCGTCAAGCAGTACGCCGACCTGCGGACCGTCCTCGGCGACGCCGCTCGCGCGTACGCCGAGGACGTGCGCTCCGGCGCCTTCCCGGCGGCGGAGCACAGCTTCCGCTGACGCCCGCTCCTCGCGGCCCCGTTCCGGTTCGGAGCGGGGCCGCTGCCGTACCCGGGGGCCGCTGCCGTACCCGGGGGCCGCCGCCGTACCCGGGCGGGGGCCGCTGTCGTACCCCCGGCCGCCGCCGTACCCGGGGCGGCGTCCGGCGCCCGGGGAGCGCCTGCGGCGGCCGGTGACAGCGGCCTGACAGCGCACGGCGCCGGCCGACAGGGAGCTGACAGCGCGGGCCGACACCCTGGGGGCATGACACGAATCGCGACAGCCCCGAACGACCGGGGAACCACCTCTCGGAACGCCGTGGAGGTGCACGGCATCGTCAAGCACTACGGCGAGACCAAGGCCCTCGACGGGGTCGACCTCACCGTCGAGGAAGGCACCGTCCTCGCCCTGCTCGGCCCCAACGGCGCGGGCAAGACCACCCTGGTGCGCGTCCTCTCCACCCTGATCAAGCCGGACGCCGGCACCGCGTTCGTCGGCGGCTACGACGTGCTGCGCCAGCCCAAGCAGCTGCGCCGCACGATCGGCCTCACCGGCCAGTACGCCTCCGTGGACGAGCTGCTCTCCGGGTACGAGAACCTCTACCTCATCGGCCGGCTGCTCGACCTCCCCCGCAAAAAGGCCAAGGCCCGGGCCACCGAGCTGCTGGAGCGCTTCTCGCTCACCGAGGCCGCCAAGCGGACCGCCAAGACCTACTCCGGCGGCATGCGCCGCCGCCTCGACCTGGCCGCCAGCATGATGGGCCGCCCCCGGGTGCTCTACCTGGACGAGCCCACCACCGGCCTGGACCCGCGCACCCGCAACGAGGTCTGGGACGAGGTGCAGCGCATGGTCGCCGAGGGCAGCACCGTGCTGCTGACCACCCAGTACATGGAGGAGGCGGAGCAGCTCGCGAACGAGCTGACCGTCATCGACCGCGGCCGGGTGATCGCCAACGGCGCCGTCTCCGAGCTCAAGGCCAAGGTCGGCGGCCAGACCCTCCAGGTCCGCCCGGCCGACCCGGCCGAGCTGCCGGAGATGGCCCGCTGCCTGCACGGGAGCGGCATCCTCAACGCCACCTTCTCCGCCGACACCGGCCTGCTCGCGGTGCCGATCACCGGCGAGGAGCAGCTGACCGCGGTGATCGGGGTGCTCGGCACCCGCGGCTTCGCCGTCGCCGGCATCGACACCAAGGTGCCCAGCCTGGACGAGGTCTTCCTCGCCATCACCGGCAAGCCCGCCTCCGCCGCGGTACCCGCCCCCAGCCTCGCCAAGGAGCCCGTCGCATGACCACCGCCACGCTCACCCCCTCCCGGGCCCGGGACACCCGGCCGCCGGCGGAGGACTCCCGGATCGGCCTGGCCGGCACCCTGCGCCACGTCGGCGCGCTGACCCGGCGCAACCTGATGCGGATCAAGGCCGACCCGGAGTCGATGTTCGACGCCGTGCTGATGCCGATCGTCTTCACCGTGCTGTTCGTCTACGTCTTCGGCGGCGCGATGGCCGGCAACCAGGACGACTACAAGCAGTACCTGATCCCCGGCCTGCTCGGACAGACCGGCCTCACCCTCGCGATGGCCGTCGGCACCGGCCTCAACAGCGACTTCCAGACCGGCGTGATGGACCGCTTCCGCACCCTGCCGATCGGCCGGGCCTCGGTCCTGCTGTCCAAGATCGTCGCCGAGACCCTGCGCGGACTGCTCTCCTTCGCGATCCTGATCGGCTTCGCGATGTGCATCGGCTTCGAGGTGCGGACCGGACCGCTGGAGGTGCTGGCCACCATCGGCCTGGCCCTGGTGTTCGGCATGTCGATCGTCTGGATCTCGATGCTGCTGGGCATGGCCCTGCGCAGCGCCCAGGCCGTCCAGGGCGTGGCCATGCTGGTCCTGATGCCGATGCAGTTCGGCAGCTCGATCTTCGCCAGGCCCGACACCATGCCCGGCTGGCTGAAGTCCTTCACCGAGGTCAACCCGCTGTCGGCACTGGCCGACGCCTCCCGCGCCCTGCTCAACGGCGAGGGCCCGGTGGCCCACCCGGTGACGATCGTGCTGGTCTGGTCGGCCGCCGTCACCGCGATCTTCGCCCCGCTGGCGGTCGCCCGGTTCCGCAAGCGGACCTGACCCCACGACCGCCGTCGGCTCCCCCTCGACTCCCGCCGGGGAGGGCCGGCGGACGAGAACGGCCGGCCGCCCGGGACGGGCGCCAGCCGCGGAACGGGCCCGTGCGGCCGGTGACCGGGGGACGGGCGCCGGCCGCACGGGCCCGGGAAGTGCGGGGCGTCCGCGGAGTCCGGGGAGCCCGGGGAGTCCGGGGAGTCCGGGGCTAGCCGATCAGCCCCTCCAGCAGCTCGAAGGCCTGCTCCTGGGACGTCCCGACCCCGCCGTCCCGGGCCTCCTCGTACTCGGCGTCGCCCATCAGCTCCCGCAGGACGGCCTCCGTGCGCGCCCGCTCGGACCGGTCCAGGTAGCCGCCCTTGGGGCCGTTCAGCCCGCCGTGCGCGCCGATCAGCACCGCCGCCGCCCGGGCCCGCTCCAGGTCCCCGTCGCGCCGGGCGAAGCTGCACAGCACCGCCGTCACCGCGGGCACCACCATGACCGTCATGTGCTCGGCGAAGCCGCTCGCCGCCGTCACCGCCCGCAGCTGCCGCCAGCCGTCGCGCAGCAGCTCGAACCCCGCCTCCGGATCGCCGGCCCGGGCCGTGATCCAGCCCCGGGCGCTCAGCAGCATCCCGGTCACCAGGCTCGGCGCGAAGCCGCCGACCCGGACCGTGTCCAGCTCGTCCAGCTCGGCCAGCGCCAGCTCGAACTCGCCGCGCTGGGCGTGCAGGCCGCAGAGCGTCAGGTGGCCGAACATCAGGGCCCCGGTGGTGGACTGGTTGAGGCCCGGGGTCTCGATCGAGGCCAGCGCCTCCCGGACGACCCGCTCGCCGCGGTCCATGTCGTGCTCCAGCAGGGCGGTGCCCAGGTTCACCCGCAGGATCGGCACCTCCAGCGGCGCCCCCAGCTCCTCGACCAGCCCGATCGCCCGCTCGTACGCCTCCGCGGCGGCCGCGGAATCGCCCCGGTTGGCCAGCGACTCGCCGTGCGCCGCCAGCGCCTGGGAGATCCCCCAGAGGTCGCCCGCCTGCTCGTACAGCTCCAGCGAGCGCTTGCCGTCCACGATGCTCTGCTCCGCGCCGCTCGGCCAGTCGTTCAGCATCCTGGCCCGCACCTGCAGGATGAACGCCAGGTCGCTCGGCCCGCCGTACCGCTCGCAGCCGAGCACGGCGTCGTCCAGCAGGTCCTTCATCACCTCCAGGCGGCCGGCCAGGAACGCGCCGAACACCCGCATCAGCGCCGGGAAACGGTAGGACTGCGGCAGGTCCGGGGTGTAGGCGTCCATCAGCCGCTGGGCGACCTCGACCGCCTCCGGGTCGCCGAGGACGTCCAGGTTGCCCTCGAACAGCCCGATCAGCCGGAACATCGCGAGCAGCCGGCGGGCCTCCTCGACCACCGGCGCGGACAGCGGCAGCTCGTACGCGAACACGCTGTGCTCCAGCGGCACCGCCCGCGGGGCGTCCGGGCCGAACGGGTCCGGGCCGAGCGCGCCGACCGCGGTGTACCAGGTGCGCGCCTCCATGCTGTAGCCGCGCAGCGACCAGTACCAGCTCATGCCGAGGGCGAGCAGCAGCGCCTGGTCCTCGTCCCGCAGGTCGATCGCCCGGCGCAGCGCCGCGCGGATGTTGTCCTGCTCGCGCTCCAGCACCGCCAGCCAGTGCAGCTGCCGGGGGCCGTGGATCTGCGCTTCCGCGACCGCGATCATGGTGCGGAAGTGCGCCAGGTGACGGGCCTCGGTGGCGGCGCGCTCGGCGGCGGACGCGGCCAGGCGCTCGGTCGCGTACTCGTGGATGGTCTCCAGCATCCGGTAGCGCGGCAGGCTGGCCCCGTCCAGGTCGGCCACCAGCAGGGACTTGTCGACCAGCGACAGCAGCAGGTCCGCGACGTCGCCGGTGGCCACCTCGACGCCGTCGGCGCAGACCGCCTCGGCGTCCTCCAGCTGCCAGCCGCCCGCGAACACCGCGAGCCGGCGCAGCACCGCCCGCTCCCGCTTGCCCAGCAGGTCCCAGCTCCAGTCCACCACCGCGCGCAGCGTCTGCTGGCGCGGCAGCAGGGTGCGGCTGCCCGCGGTGAGCAGCGCGAACCGGCCGTCCAGCCGGTCGGCTATCTGGCGCGCCGTCATCACCCGCAGCCGGGCGGCGGCCAGTTCGATGGCCAGCGGCAGTCCGTCCAGCCGGCGGCAGATCTCGGCGCAGGCCTCCGGGTCGCCCTGCGGGTCGAAGCCGGGACGGGCGGCGGCCGCGCGCTCGACGAACAGCCGCAGCGCGACCGGGTCGGGCAGCGGCTCCACCGGCAGCACCGTCTCCCCCGGCACTCCCAGCGGCTCGCGGCTGGTGGCGAGCACCGTCAGCCCGGGGCACTCGGCGAGCAGGACGTCGGCGAGGTCGGCGGCCGCCTGGATCAGGTGCTCGCAGTTGTCCAGGACGAGCAGCATCCGGCGGTGGCCGCAGTGCTCGACCAGCCGGCGCACCGGGTCCTCGGCCCGCTTCTCGATCACCTCGGCGACCATGCTGGTGCTGTGCAGCACGATCTCGCGCAGGCCGAGCGCCGAGACCACGGCGGCGGGCACCGCGTCCGGGCTCTCCAGCGGGGCGAGTTCGGCCACCCAGACGCCGTCCGGCCAGCCCCCGGCGGACTGCTCGGCGCGGCCGGCCTCGGTCGAGAGGCTGGTCTTGCCGGAGCCGCCGGGGCCGGTCAGGGTCACCAGCCGACGGTCCGTCAGCATCGCGCACAGCGCGGCGAGATCGTCCTCGCGGCCGACGAAGCTGGTCAGCCGGCCGCGCAGGTTGCCGCCGGGGCGCGGGAGTTGGGGCGCCGCGGGGGCGGAGGCGGTGACGGGGGCGGGATCCGGGTTCCGCTCCCCCTGGGCCGCCGGGGCCTTCGGGGTCGTCGGGGCCGTCGGGGCCGTCGGGGCCACCGGGCCCGTCAGCTCCGTCGGGTCCGTCGGAGCGAGCAACTCGGCGTACAGGGAACGGAGTCCGCGCCCCGGGTCGACGCCGAGCTCGTCGGCCAGGGCGCGCCTGGTCCGCTCGTAGTGGCGCAGCGCCTCGGCCGTCCGCCCGCTCTCGTGCAGCGCCCGGATCATCAGCAGCTGCAACGGCTCGTCCAGCGGCTGCCGTTCGCACAGCTCGGCCAGCTCGGCGATCAGCTCGGCGGCCCGGCCGAGGCCGAGGTCCGCGGTGATCCGGTGGCGCCGGGCCTCCTCGTGCTGGGCCTCCAGCCGGACGGCCGGGCCGGTGCGGTCCGGCAGGTCGGCGAGCGCGGGGCCGCGCCACAGGGCCAGGGCGGCGCACAGCCGCTCGGCCGCGAGCGCGTGGTCCCCGGCGTCCAGGGCGCGGCGGCCCTCACCGGTCAGCCGCTGGAAGTCGGCGAGGTCGGTGGCCGGGCCGGTCAGCCAGTACCCGGCCGGGCCGGAGCCGACCTCGTCCCGGCCGATGGTGCGGCGCAGCCGGCCGACCAGGGTCTGGAGCGCGGCGGAGGAGTCCTGCGGCGGCTCGGCCTCCCACACCTCGTCCACCAGCAGGTCGGCCGGCACCGGCCGGCCCTGCCGCAGGGCCAGGGCGGTGAGCAGGGCCCGCAGCCGGGCGCCGCCGATCGCTACCGGCGTGCCGTCGTCGTGGTGGGCCGTCGTCGTCCCGAGGATGCCGTAGTGCACCGCACCATTCTGGTCGATGCCCGGGGGAAGGGCCGCACAATTGTGCTGGGCCCCTCCCGGCCCCGGCACGTAGGGTGGAACGCCACCGCGCGCCCGGACGTTCACCCGGGACGGCTTGTCCGGTCACCGGCCCGCCCGGCATGATCGACCCGCCCGCGCCCGCCCGCCTTCCCCTCCCCACGGAGCACCCAGACCATGACCTTCGCCGCCACGCCGCGCTCCCGCAGCGAGGACCGCCGGATCAGCCCGGTGTTCTGGGCGCTCCTCGCCGTCCTCGGCACCTCCGGCTGGGCGGTGTACCAGGGTTACGGCAACGCCTCGTTCGGGGTGTTCCTGTTCGTGGTCGCGGGCTGGATGGTCTCCCTCTGCCTGCACGAGTACGCCCACGCGCGCACCGCGCTGCACGGCGGCGACATCACCGTCGGGGCCAAGGGCTACCTCACGCTCAACCCGCTGAAGTACGCCAACGTGCTGCTCAGCTTCGTGCTGCCGATCGTCTTCGTGATCCTCGGCGGCATCGGCCTGCCCGGCGGCTCGGTCTGGATCGAGCGGCACCGCGTCCAGGGCCGGCTCAAGCACAGCCTGATCTCGGCGGCCGGCCCGCTGGTCAACCTGCTCATCGCGGCGGCGCTGCTGATCCCGATCGGCGCGGGCTGGCTGGACGACCCGACCGTGCACGCGTTCTGGAACGGCTACGAGCTGACCATCTCGCCGTTCTCCGGCGCGCTGGGCTTCCTCGGCTTCCTCCAGCTGAGCGCCGCCGTGCTGAACCTGCTGCCGGTGCCCGGACTGGACGGCTACGGGATCGTCGAACCCTGGCTGTCCTACAAGACCCGGCGCGCGGTCGAGCCGTTCGCGCCGTACGGGATGCTCGCGGTGTTCGCGCTGCTGTGGCAGCCCCAGGTGAACCAGTTCTTCTTCGGGATCGTCCACGGCCTGATGAACCTGTTCGGCGTGGACCAGGACTACGCCACGCTCGGCCGGTACCTGTTCAGCTTCTGGAAGAACTAGCTCCTCCGGCGGACCGCGGGCGGGGCAGGGCCTCAGCCCTGCTCGGCGGCCGCCGCGGCGATCCGGGCCCGGCGGCGGTCCATCCACAGCACGTTGCTGGCCACGCCGGCCAGCGGCAGCCAGATCAGGCCCAGCCAGAAGCCCTGGACCAGCGAGACCACCAGGGCCACGAGCGCGAGGACGACGGCGGCCAGGGCGAAGAGGGACGTGCGAGGCATGGCGGGAGGCTCCTAGAACGGGTGCGGGCGGCCGGGTCACGGCCGCCACCCATTGTCGCCGACCTCACCTCCGGAGCCGGTCCAGGGGTGAGGTCGACACGGCCCGTGCCGGTCAGACGTCGGTGATCCGCAGGCCCGCGTGGGCCTTGTAGCGGCGGTTGACCGAGATCAGATTGGCGACCAGCGACTCCACCTGGTGGGCGTTGCGCAGCCGGCCCGCGTAGATGCCGCGCATCCCGGGGATGCGGCCGGCCAGGCCCCGCACGACGTCGGTGGCGTCCCGGTCGTCGCCGAGCACCATGACGTCGGTGTCGATGCTCTCCACCGACTCGTCCTGGAGCAGCACCGCCGAGAGGTGGTGGAACGCGGCGGTGACCCGGGAGTCCGGCAGCAGGGCGGCGGCCTGCTCGGCGGCGCTGCCCTCCTCCGGCTTCAGCGCGTACGCGCCCTGCTTGTCGAAGCCCAGCGGGTTGACGCAGTCGACGACGATCTTGCCCGTGAGCTCCTCGCGCAACGCGGTCAGGGTGGCGGCGTGGCCGTCCCACGGGACCGCGATGATCACCACGTCGCTCTCCCGGGCGACGGCGGCGTTGTCGGCGCCGCGCACGCCGAGGCCCAGCTCGGCCGCCGAGGCCTCCGCGCGGGCGGCGTCACGGGAGCCGATGAGCACCTGCTGGCCGGCCTTGGCCAGCCGCAGGGCCAGTCCCCGCCCCTGGTCGCCGGTGCCGCCGAGGACACCGACCACCAGCTGCGAGACGTCCGGCACCTCGTGGGCCGGGTTTGTCGCTGAATCGAGGGAAGTCATGGGCCGATCCTGCCAAATCCCCGGCCCGGCGGGACATCCTGGCCCGCATGGACGCGGTGAGAGTTTCGGCACTCCGGGAACGGCTGACGGGAACGGGCTGGCTGGAGGCGGTCGGCGGCTTCGCCGGGGCGCTGCGCCGCTCGGTGGAACGGCGCGGGGCGAGCGGGCTGCTGCTGGTCGGCACCGAGGCGTACGAGCCCTGGCACCTGGCCGCCCACCTGGACGACGAGGCCGCGTGGTCGGACGTCCCCCGGCTGGCGCCCACCCTGCTGCGGCACAGCCCGCCGGCCGGCGCCCCCGCCCACCTGCTGCACGACCTGCGACGGCTCACCGGGGCCGGGCGCGGCGACACCGTGCTGGTGGTGGTCCCGGAGGCGGCCGGCGCCCCGCTGCTGGAGCGGGTGCAGGACGCCCGGCGGCGCGGCGCGACCGTGCTCGCGCTGGACGGCGGCGCCCCGGCCGGGCCCGGGACGGCCGGCGGCCCCGGCGGCCTCGGCGAGCTCGCGCACGAGCGGCTGGCCGTCGGCACCGCCGCCGAGGGGCCCTTCGACCTCGCCCAGCACCTGGTCAGCGTCGCCGCCGGGCAGCGGACCCACCGCCGCTCCGTCCGGGACCGGCTCGCCCGACTCGCCGAACGGCTGACCTCGACGCCCGCGATCAGCCGCTGGTGAACCGGGCGCCCGAGCCGCCGGTGCGCGTGCTCCGACCGCCGACGGACCGAAAACCCTTTGCGGAAGCGGTGACCGCCGTCCGAGGATGACGGTTCGTGAACGTCGACGAACCCCCGCATCCCGCCGTGCCCGGGCGCGCCCGGAGGCTGCTGCGATCGCTGGCACCCGACCTGGCACCCTGGCGTGCCTCCCGCGACTTCCGCTACCTGTGGACCTCCGGCTGCGTCACCAGCTTCGGCGGCTTCCTGACCCTCGTCGCCGTACCGATGCAGATCAAGGAGCTCACCGGCTCCTCCTTCGCGGTCGGCCTGATCGGCGCCGTCGAACTCGTCCCGCTGATCGTCTTCGGTCTCTGGGGCGGCGCCCTCGCCGACGCCCTGGACCGCCGGAAGCTGGTGCTGCGGGCGGAGGTCGCGCTCGGCCTGCTGGCCGGGCTGCTGCTGGTCAACGCCCTGCTGCCGCACCCGCTGCTCTGGCCGATCTACCTGGTCGCCGCACTGGTCGCGGCCGCCGACGGCATCCAGCGCCCGGCACTGGACTCGCTCCTGCCCCGGCTCGTCCCGCACCAGCACCTGACCGCCGCGTTCGCCCTCAGGTCGCTGTACCACAACGCCGCTTCGGTGGCCGGTCCGGCGCTGGCCGGGGTCGTGGTGGCCTTCGCCGGGGTGCAGACCGCGTACGCGCTGGACGTCCTCACCTTCGCGGTCTCGCTGCTGCTGCTCGTCCGGATCAAGGCGGTGCCGCCGCCCACCGGCGCCGAACGGCCGTCCGTCCGGGCGGTGCTGACCGGCGTCCGCTACGCGTGGAGCCGCAAGGACCTGCTCGGCACCTACGCGATCGACCTCTGCGCCATGCTGTTCGCCTACCCGGTGGCCGTCTTCCCGTTCCTGGCCTCGGAGTTGGGGGCGGACTGGGCGCTCGGCCCGATGTACGCCGCCTCCGCCCTGGGCGCCCTGCTGGTCGGCGCCACCAGCGGCTGGACCTCCCGCGTCCACCGGCACGGGCGGCTGCTGGTGGCCGCCGCCGTCGGCTGGGGCGCGGCGATGGCGCTCGCCGGACTGACCGAGCACATCGGGCTGGTGCTGCTCGGCCTGGCGCTGGCCGGCGGCGCCGACGAGATCAGCGGGCTCGCCCGCTCGACCATGTGGAACCAGTCCATCCCCGACGAGTTGCGCGGGCGGATGGCCGGCGTCGAACTGCTCAGCTACTCCGTCGGCCCGCAGCTCGGCCAGGTCCGGGCCGGCACCATGGCCGGGCTGATCGGCGTGCGCGCCGCCGTCTGGGCCGGCGGTGTCGCCTGCGTGGTCGCCGTGCTCGCGGTCGCCGCCGCCCTCCCGAAGCTGCTCGGCTACGACGACCGCACCGACCCCCACGCCGCCGCCGTCCGCGCCGAGCACGAACGCACCGAACGGGAGGCCGCCCCGACGGCGTGACGAGCCCGCCGGGCGGGCTATTCGGCGTCGTCCTTCGGCTTGTCGCTCCAGCGCGGGTCGTTCTGCCACTCGCGGTTGCGCTCGTCGGCGATGCGCAGTGCCTGGGCGGCCTCCTCGGGGGTGGCGTACGGGCCCAGGCGGTCCTTCGCCGGGCACTCCGGGCCCTCTTCGACCTTGTTGTGCTTGATGCAGTAGAACCACTCGCCGGGTTTGCCGGTCGGCTTGCGGTTGAATCCGAGGGGCATGGCGCTCTCCCGTTCAGAAGGCCAGAAGGATGGGTCGGTACCGATCATTCCCCGCCCCGGCCCGGGCCGCACACCCCCCGGGGCCCCGGGGACCGGCGACTAGACTCGCGGCATGGCTCTCGTACCCGGCATCCAGTCCCCCACCCGCAAGGTCCCGGCGCACATCGCGCGCCCCGAGTACGTCGGCAAGTCCGCGCCGACGCCGTACACCGGGCCCGAGGTGCAGACCGCCGAGACGATCGAGAAGATGCGGATCGCGAGCGGGATCGCCGCCCGGGCGATGGAGGAGGCGGCCAAGCTGATCGCCCCCGGCGTCACCACCGACGCGCTGGACGCCGTCGCCCACGCCTACATGTGCGACCACGGCGCCTACCCGTCCGACCTCGGCTACCGGGGCTTCCCCAAGTCCGTCTGCACCTCGATCAACGAGGTGATCTGCCACGGCATCCCGGACTCGACGGTGCTCCAGGACGGCGACATCGTCAACATCGACGCCACCGCGTACATCCACGGGGTGCACGGCGACCTCAACGCCACCTACCTGGTCGGTGACGTGGACGAGGAGTCCCGGCTGCTGGTCGAGCGCACCCGGGAATCCCTCGCCCGGGCGATCAAGGCGGTCAAGCCGGGTCGTCAGATCAACGTCATCGGGCGGGTCATCGAGTCCTACGCCAAGCGCTTCGGGTACGGCGTGGTGCGGGACTTCACCGGACACGGCATCAACACGTCGTTCCACTCCGGCCTGATCATCCCGCACTACGACAGCGAGCGGGCCACCGAGGTGATCAAGCCGGGCATGACCTTCACCATCGAGCCGATGCTGACCCTGGGCACCTACGACTACGAGATCTGGGAGGACGGCTGGACGGTCGTCACCAAGGACCGCAAGCGCACCGCCCAGTTCGAGCACACCCTGGTGGTCACGGCGGACGGCGCGGAGATCCTCACCCTGCCGTGACCGGGGCACGGCCGGCGTGACCCGCGCCGCCCGGTGGGCGCCCTAGCCGATCAGCCACTGCTCCTCGGCGACGGCGCCCACCTCGGTGCAGGCGTCGGTGAGCACGTCCAGTACCCGCAGCGGGTCCGGCAGCGGCTGCTCGGGCCCGCGCAGCCACCTCACGTGGGAGCCGTCCGGCAGCGCGGCCGGCGGCAGCAGGGTGTACGAGCCGCGGCAGTGCCAGCGCAGGCCGGGGTGCTCGGACATGGTGTCCGGGGTGGAGTCGAGCGCACTCGGCCACCACTCGTCCTCGTCCTGGGGGGTGCCGCGGGTGGCGGTGAAGAACAGGTAGCGGTCCTCGCCGACGGCGGCGACCGGGCCCTCGACGCCCAGTGCGGTCAGCCGCTCCAGCGCCAGCCGGCCGGCCTCCGCCGGGACGTCCAGCACGTCGTGCACCCGGCCGGTGGCGGTGATGAAGTTGGCCTGCGGGTCGCGGGCGAGCCAGCGGGAGAGCTGCTCGGGGTCGGTGGTGGCCTGGGTCTGCCAGGCGAAGGAGACCGGGTGCTGGGCGGGGGCCGGGCAGGCCACCCGGTCGCAGGAGCACCGGTAGCCGGCCGGGTGGGCGGCGGGCGCGAGCGGGAATCCGGCGCGCGCGGCGCCGAGCAGCTGATCGAGTCCGGCGGCCGGGTCGTCGGCGCCCCCCGCCCGCTGGCGTTCACGCTTCTGCCACCAGGTCGTCCACCTGCTGCCGGCTTCCATCGGGCCCCTTCCGCGCAACTGCCGTGCCTGGTGCGACACAGCGTTCGACGTACCACTCGACGCAACGCACGGCGCCCCCGACTGCTTCCCGGGGTGCTCGGCCCTGACGTCCGCGCCCTGTCGGCCGTGGACCGGGGTCACCGGGCGGCCGACGCCCGGGTCACGGTACGCAGTCGCGGCAGCACGCTGTCCGCGCCAAATCGGCCGGAGGGCGCGCGGATTCGCGCCTCGCCCGGCCCGTACGGGCCCGCTGACCCGGGTGGACCCCGAGGGCGTAACAGGAAGGATAAGGGTGCGGAGGGCCTCCGGATGACCGGGGGCGGTGCCTCTCCGGTCACACTCGCGGTGACGCCCACGGGCGCACCCCGGGCACACTCCCGGCACGCCGCCCGCACGCGACGTCCCGCCCGCCCTCCCGTCCGGGAGCCCCCGGTCGTCCCGGCGCTCCCCCGCAGGCACCCCGTCCGGCGCCCCGGGCACGGCCCCGGCCCTGGTCCCGGTCCCGGTCCGGCGCGGAGGTGAGACCCTGGGGGGATGAAGAGCGCGGACACCGAATTCGTCGGCGGGCCCCTGGACGGGACGATCCTGCCCATCCCCCTGGGGCCGATGCTCGGCGTGCCCAAGAAGTACAAGGTTCCGGTCCCCGCGCACGGCGAGGCCGCCGCGCGCACACTGGTGTACGTCCGGAGCAAGCAGGTTCGGGGCCTGAGCTGGTTCTGGCGCTACGAGTACGACGAGGCGGCCACCGTCCGCGCCTCCGGCTGACGGGCCGCGCGCTTCGCCGTCGCCCTGCGTTGCTCCGTGTTGCCCTGCGTTGCCCTTCGTTCGCCTCCCGGGGAGGTCGGCATGGCGAGGACGGTACGGCACCCGAGGAGCCGCTCCCGGGCGGTGGAGCACCACAACCGGCAGGTCGCGGGCGTCACCGGGGTGCTGCTCCTGGTGGTGTGCCTCTACAGCGTGGCCATCGGGCCGAACGCCTGGCTCTGGTTCGGCTGGGCGGTGCTGCTGCTGGTGTCCGTGGCGCTGTTCACGGTCCGGCCGTGAAGGCCGTGAGCGCCCGAGGCCCATGAACCCCGCGAGGCCCGTACGGCCCTCCCCCGGACCGCCCGGGCAGCGGCACCGCCCGCCCCCTTCTCCCGCGGGTTCTTCCCCCGGGCCGGTCAGTCGTCCTCGGCGAGGATGAGGTACAGCTTCTTGCGGGCCTCGGTCAGTACGGTCAGGCCCTTGGCGCGCTGCGCCTCGGTGCCGGTGGCCATGACCTGCCGGATCGCCTGGTCGACGGCGGCGAGTGCCTGGCCGACCTCCTGGACGGCCTCCCAGTCGACCTCCCGGCCAGCCTCCGCCCACGGTTCGGCCGGCCCGGCGTCGGCCTCGGCCCGGCCCGCGTCGGTGAGCGAGACCAGCCGCTTGCCGCCGACCTCCTGCGCGGTGATCAGGCCCTCCTCCTCCAGCAGCTGGAGGTTGGGGTAGATCGATCCCGGGCTGGGCCGCCAGGCCCCTCCGGTCCGCTCGGTGATCTCGGCGATCATCTCGTAGCCGTGCATCGGCCGCTCCTTGAGCAGCGCCAGCAGCGAGGCCCGGACGTCACCGCGCCGGGCCCGGCCTCCGCGCCGGCCGTGCGGACCTCCGCGCCGGCCGCCGTGGCCGCCGAAGCCGTGCCCGAACGGGCCGCCCATCGGCCGGCCGGGGCCGCCGCCGCCGAACGGCGGGCCGAACCCGCCGAACGCCTCCCGGCCCTCGACGCCCTCCCCGGGCATCCCCCGGAACTCGGGGCCCGGGCCGCGGCGCCGGCCGCCGCCCGGGCCGCCTCCGCGCGGGCCTTCCCAGCGGAATCGCATTCCTTGACCTTCCGAGCGCATCGCGCCCACCTCCGTCTCCACGGTTCGACGAGGCAGTCGAGTTACTGTCTCGATAGCTCGACGATATATCGGTGACTGTCGCTCGTCAACGGATTTCGACACGCCCACGGAGCACGACGCATCCCCCGTCCAGCCGCTACGGTGGCGGGCATGGCCGCAGAACGAGACCTCGCGACGCTGCTGCGCGCAATGAGCCCGCAGCTCAACCCGGGGCGGTACGTCTACTGCACGCTCCCCGCCCGGGTGCCCGCCGGCATGCGGCCGGTGGTGACCGTCGCCGAACCCGAGGGGGTGACGATGGTGGTCGCCCAGGAGGAGGCGGACGCGCTCGGGCTGCGCTACGAGTACGTGGCGGCCTGGATCACCCTGCGGATCCACTCGGCGCTGGAGGCCGTCGGGCTGACCGCCGCGGTGTCCGGCCGGCTCGCCGAGGAGGGCATCAGCTGCAACGTGGTGGCCGGTTTCCACCACGACCACCTGTTCGTCGCCGCCGACGACGCCGACCGCGCCGTCCGCGCCCTGGAGGACCTCTCCGCCCGCTCCGCCTGAGCCCCCGCCGCTCGCCCCGGGTGGCCGCCGCCGACCGGGCCTTCGACACTGGGAGTCGAGCCGCCCCGCCGGGACGGCCCCACCGGAAGGAGACGGCCGCCATGGCCATCTGCGTCACCTGCGGCAACGACTACTGGCTGGCCTTCGAGATCAAGACGGTCACCGGCGACACCTACACCTTCGACAGCTTCGAGTGCGCGATGGAGAAGCTCGCCCCGCGCTGCGAACAGTGCGACGTGCGCATCGTCGGCCACGGCGTCGAAGTCGCCGGCATGTTCTTCTGCTGCGCCAACTGCGCCCGCGTCAACGGCGGCCTCGGCGACCAGATCCGCGACGCCGTCGGCGCCCGCCCCGCCTGACCCGGCGGGGCCCCGCCGGACGGCGGGGAGGGAAAGGGGCGGAAGAGTCGGCCTGTACGCCGGGTTCTGTCTCCCGGGTTGCTTGCGCGGCCCGGGGAGGCGGCCATCCATCTAGGGCTGCCGTTGCCGACAGCCTCGTGCGGTCCACCCGCGGACTCGGGCGAGCAGCCTTCAAACGTCCGCGCACGGTGCCCGAGGGCACCGATCTTGACCTTGCTCCAGGTGGGGTTTACCTAGCCGGCCGGGTCACCCCGGTCGCTGGTGGTCTCTTACACCACCGTTTCACCCTTACCCACCACGAAAAGCGGTGGGCGGTCTGTTTTCTGTGGCACTGTCCCGCGGGTCACCCCGGGTGGGCGTTACCCACCACCCTGCTCTGTGGAGCCCGGACGTTCCTCGGCGGGTCTGGGACCCGTCGCGACCGCCCGGCCGGCTCTTCCGCCGTAGTGGTCATGGTAGCCGCTCGGGCGGCGCCTCCCGTACACCGGACCGGACGGCCGGCGGCTCGGCGCCGAGGCGGGCGGCCACCCGGGCGGCCGTCGCGCTCGCCCAGGCCGTGGTGGTGACCAGGCCCAGGACGAGGACGGCGCCGCCGAGGCCGACCAGGATCCACCAGCCGGCGTGGCTGGCCCGGGCGAAGCCGGTCGCGACCGGCCCGACCACGGCCGAGGCGACGACCGTGCCGATCACCGCCACGCCCAGCGACTGGCCGATCTGACGGCTGGTCGAGGCGACCGCGGCCGCCACGCCCGCCTGGGCGCGCGGCATGCCGGACACCGCGGCGTTGGTGATCGGCGCGTTGACCATGCCGAAGCCGAAGCCGAACAGCCCGTACGCGGCCAGCAGCAGGGCGGGCGGGGAGTCGGCGGCGAGCCGGGTCAGCAGCAGCCCGCTCGCGGCGAGGCCGAGACCGGCCGCGACCAGCGGCAGGCGCGGGCCCCGGCTCGCGACGATCCGCCCGGACAGCGGCGCGCAGACCAGCATCATCCCGGCCATCGGGAGCGTCCACAGGCCGGCCTCGACCGGGCCGTAGTGGCGGACGTCCTGGAGGTAGAGGGTGTTGAGGAAGAGGAAGCCGCCGAGCGCGGCGAAGGCGCAGACCGCGGTGACGGTGGCGCCGGTGAACGGCGCGCTGGCGAAGAACCGGGGGTCCACCAGCGGCTCGGCCACCCGGCGCTCCCAGAGCGGGAAGGCGATCAGCGCGGCCCCGGCGGTGGAGGCCAGCGCGAGGATCAGCGGGGACGTCCAGCCGTTGGCCGGCCCCTCGATGATCGCGGCGGTGCCGCAGCCGAGCAGCACGATCATCAGCAGCTGCCCGACCGGGTCCAGCCGGCGCGGCCGGGGCGCCCGGGACTCGGGCACGAAGCGGGCGGTCAGCGCGATGGCGGCGAGCGCCACCGGGACGTTGATCAGGAAGATCGACGGCCAGCCCGCGCCGTCCACCAGGAAGCCGCCGAGCAGCGGGCCGAGCGCCATCGAGATGCCGACCACGCCGCCCCAGACACCGATCGCCCGGGCCCGCTCCTTCGGGTCGGTGAAGGTGTTGGTGATGATCGACATCGCCACCGGGTTGAGCATCGAACCGCCCACCGCCTGGAGCGCCCGGAACGCCACCAGCCAGCCCAGGCTCGTCGCCTGGCTGCACAGCAGCGAGCCGAGCGCGAAGCAGACCAGCCCGGTCTGGAACACCCGGCGGCGACCGAAGCGGTCGGCCACCGAGCCGAACAGCATCAGCAGCGAGGCCAGCACCAGGGTGTAGGCGTCGATGATCCACTGCAGCCCGGACGCCGGGGCGCCCAGGTCCCGCTGGATCACCGGCAGGGCGATGTTCACCACGGTGTTGTCGAGGCCGACGATGAACAGGCTCAGGCAGCAGATCGCCAGGACGAGCAGACGGCGGCGGGGGCCGGGCGCGGGCCCGGGGGCAGGCACGGGCGCGGCGGCGGCGCGGGGCTGGGGGGCGGGCACGGACCGATCCTCCCACCGCGGGGCGGCCCGGGGCGGGTTGGCGGCGCGTCCGGGTGGCGCGTCCGGGTGGCGACGCCCGGGCCTCGCCGCCCCCGGCCGGAGGGGGTGGCACGGCCCGGCGGCCCCGGCGGGGCTCAGCGCCCCAGCAGGGACTTCAGGTCCTTGGCGGCGAGCGCGACCGCGTCGTCGTAGCCCCCGGTGGCGAGCCGGAGCATGAAGGCCACGGCGTCGTCCGGGTGCGGGTCGGTGTACGGCTCGCCGTTGTAGTCCAGGAACAGCAGCATCGCCTCGAAGGCGGTGCGCTTGTTGCGGTCGATCAGGGGGTGGTTGCGGGCCAGGCTCTGGCCGAGGGCCGCCGCCTTGGACCAGAGGTCCGGGTAGGCGTCCTCGCCGAACAGGCTCGCCTGCGGGCGGGCGATCGCCGAGAGCAGGCCGCCGAGGTCGCGGACGGTCTCCGGACCGCCGGCGAGGTAGGTGACGTCGTCGAGGTCCAGGTACTCGGTCACAGGTCCTTGAGCCTCTCCAGCGTCTCCGCGTTGGCGGTGCGGATCCGGGCCACCATGGCCGCCCGGCGCTCGGCCCTGCTCTCCCGACCGGCCTCCCGACCGGCCTCCGGAGCGGTCGGCCCGGTGAGCGCCCTGGGGACGTCGGACTGGCGGACCTCGAAGGCGAGTTCGGCGGTGTCCGCGCCGTCCGGCGCCCCGGTCACCCGCACCCGCCCGGCCATCACCGCCTGCGCGGCCGCCCGCAGCGCGAACTCCAGCGCGGTCCGGGTCTCGGCCGGCAGGCCGGCGGGCAGGCGCACGGACAGGGACTCCTCCACGGCGTCGTCGTCGCCGGGCACCAGGTCCAGGGGTCGCAGGGTCATCGCACTCACTCTCCTCGCCGCTCACCGTACTGGTGAACGCCCGGGTGCCCCACCGAATTGCCGGCCGCGCCCGCCCGCCCGCTGCGGGGCCGGGGCAAGGGGGCGGTCGCGAGGGCGGGGTCCGTACGGCGGGCGCAGTAGGGTTGCGGGGTTCGTGTGCCACAGATCGTCGAGGAGTCCGCTGTGCTGGTGCTGTTGCCGCCCTCGGAGGGCAAGGCCGGATCCGGGGACGGCGGGCCGGTGGCGCTGGAGCGGCTGTCGCTGCCCGGGCTGACGGCGGCGCGCGGCGCGGTACTGGACGCGCTGGTGCGCCTGTGCCGGGGCGACGAGGACACCGCCGCCGAGGTGCTCGGTCTCTCCCCCGGCCTGCGCGGCGAGATCGCCAAGAACGCCGGACTGCCGACGGCCGGGGCCCGCCCGGCGGGCGAGGTGTACACCGGGGTGCTGTTCGACAACCTCGGCCTGGCCACCCTGGACGCCGCCGCGTACGACCGGGCCGAGCGCTCGCTGCTGGTCTTCTCCGGCCTCTGGGGCGCCGTGCGGATCTCCGACCGGATCCCGTCCTACCGCTGCTCGATGGGCGTGAAGCTCCCGGAGCTGGGGGCGCTCGGCACGTACTGGCGGAGCGTGACGGCCCCCGTGCTCCCGGAGGTCGCGGACGGGCTGGTGCTGGACCTGCGCAGCTCCGCGTACGCGGCGGCGTGGAAGCCGGCCGGCGAGGTGGCCTCCCGGACCGCGACCGTCCGGGTGCTCCAGGAGCGCGACGGCAAGCGCACCGTGGTCAGCCACTTCAACAAGGCGACCAAGGGCCGGATCGTCCGGGACCTGCTGCTCGCCGGGGCCGAGCCGAAGACCCCCGGCGAGCTGATGGACGCGCTGCTGGAGCTGGGCCACCAGGTCGAGCTCGCGGCGGAGGGCACGGCGCGCAAGCCGTGGCAGCTGGACGTGGTGGTCACGGACGTGCACTGAGCACGTCCGTGACCGGCCGGTCAGCGCAGGTGCGAGGTGTCGTTGAGCAGCCGCAGCGAGGCGTTGCCGTCCGCGTAGTACTGGACGGCGCAGATCGAGGCGGCGGACAGCTCCATCCGGTACATGGAGTCCGGCGGGGCGCCGAGCGCCAGCCGGACCAGGGTCTTGATCGGGCTGACGTGCGAGACCACCAGGACCGTCTTCCCCGCGTACCGGGCGAGGATCTTGTCCCGGGCGACGCCGGCCCGGTGGGTGAGCGTGGTGAAGCTCTCGCCGCTGCCGGTCGGCCTGGCCTTGGCGGAGCCGAGCCAGGCGGTCAGGTCGTCCGGGTACCGCTCCCGCACCTCGGCGAAGGTCAGGCCCTCCCAGTCGCCGAAGTCGACCTCGCGCAGCCCGTCCTCGTACCGGACCTCCAGGCCGAGCCGGGCGGCGACGGTCTCGGCGGTCTGCCGGGTGCGGCGCATCGGGGAGGCGACGACCGCCTGGACGCTGCCGCGCGCGGCCAGCGCCTCGGCGGCCCGCTCGGCCTGCCAGCGGCCCTTGTCGGAGAGCTCCGGGTCGCTGCCGCCGCTGCCGGAGAAGCGCTTCTCCGGGGTGAGCGGGGTCTCGCCGTGGCGCAGCAGGACGAAGGTGGTGGGGGTGCCGAGGTCGGCCGGGGCCGCCCAGCCGGCCTTGGGCGCGGCGGTCTCCAGCGGGGGTTCCTCGACGGCGGCCGCCGGCTTGCGGGGCTCCCACTGGCGCCCGGCCTTGCCCGCGTCCATCGCCTCGTTGGCCAGCCGGTCGGCGTCCTTGTTCCGCTCGCGCGGGATCCAGGTGTACGTGACCCGGGCGCGCGGGAAGACGGTGCGCGCCTCGGCGGCGAGCGGCTGCATGTCGGGGTGCTTGATCTTCCAGCGCCCGGACATCTGCTCGACGACCAGCTTGGAGTCCATCCGGACGTCCACCGAGGCGTCCGGGTCCAGCTCGCGGGCCGCCTTGAGCCCGGCGATCAGGCCCTTGTACTCGGCCACGTTGTTGGTGGCGTGGCCGATGAACTCGGCGGCCTCGGCGACGATCTGCCCGGTGTCCCCGTCACGGACCACCGCGCCGTAGCCGGCCGGCCCCGGGTTGCCCCGGGACCCGCCGTCAGCCTCGACGACGAAACGCGCCGCCACCGGCTCAGACGCCCGAGTCGGAGGTGCGGACCAGGATCCGCGAGCAGTTCTCGCAACGGACCACCTTGTCGGCCGGCTCGGCCTTGATGGCGTTCAGCTCGGTGATGGAGAACTCGGTGCGGCAGCCCTCGCAGCGGCGCTGGTAGAGGCGGGCCGCGCCGACGCCGCCCTGGGTCTCGCGCAGCTTGGCGTACACCTTCAGCAGGTCGGCGGGGATGACGGTGGCGACGGTCTCGCGGTCGCGCTTGACCTTGTCGGCCTCGCCGTCGATCTCGGCGAAGGAGGCGTCGCGGCGGCCCTCGGCCTCCTTGAGCACGATGGTGGAGTGCTCCAGGCGGGCGGACAGCTCCTCGACCCGGGTGTTGGCGCTCTCCTGGCGCTCCATGATCTCCAGCACGACCTCCTCCAGGTCGCCCTGGCGCTTGGCGAGCGAGCCGATCTCGTGCTGGAGGTTCTCCAGGTCCTTCGGCGAGGTGATCGCGCCGGAGTCCAGGCGCTGCTGGTTGCGGGCGGCACGGGAGCGGACCTGCTCGACGTCCTGCTCGGCCTTGGTCAGCTCGCGGGCGGTGTCGCCCCTCTGGGCCTCGGCGGCGACGACGAGGTCCTTGAGCGCGGTGTGGTCGGCGGTGGCCTTGTCGATCTCGGCGTGCTCGGGCAGGCTCCGGCGCCGGTGGGCCAGCTGGTCGAGCTTCGAGTCGATGGCCTGGAGGTCGAGCAGGCGGATCTGGTCGGCGGGCGCGGCGTTCAAGCGGAGAGCTCCTGTGAATCGGGTCAGGCGGTGAAGGACATGGGGGCGTGCGCGGTCCACGGGTCGGTGACCCGGTGGGAGACCTTGGTCTCCACGGCCCAGCCGCGCTTGTCGGCGACGGCCAGCAGGGCCCGCTCGGCCAGGGTGAGCCAGGGCCACTCGGTGGCCCAGTGGGCGGCGTCGAGCAGCGCGACGGGCGCCGCCTCGGCGGCCTCGGAGGCCGGGTGGTGACGCAGGTCGGCGGTCAGGTAGGCGTCCACGCCGGCCGCCCGGACGTCGGCGAAGAGGCTGTCGCCCGAGCCGCCGCACACCGCGACCCGGCTGACCAGCCGGTTCGGGTCGCCGGAGACGCGGACGCCGGCGGCGGTGGCGGGCAGGCCCTTCGCCACCTGCGCGGCGAAGGCGGAGAGGGGCAGCGGGGGCTCCAGCAGGCCGATCCGGCCGGTGCCGCGGCGGCCCAGCGGGTCGGTCGGGTCCGGTACCAGCGGGCCGGTGACCCGCAGGCCCACCGCCTCGGCGAGCGCGTCCGAGACGCCGGGGTCGGCGTGGTCGGCGTTGGTGTGGGCGACGTGCAGGGCGATGCCGTTGGTGATCAGCGTGTGCACCACCCGGCCCTTGAAGGTGGTGGCGGCGACGCTGGTGGTGCCGCGCAGGTAGAGGGGGTGGTGGGTGACCACGAGGTCGGCGCCCCACTGCACGGCCTCGTCGACGACCGCCTGGACGGGGTCGACGGCGAAGAGCACGCGGTTGACCTCGGCCTGAGGGTCCCCGCAGACCAGGCCGACGGCGTCCCAGGACTCCGCCCACTGCGGCGGGTAGACCTCTTCGAGCGCGGTGATGACGTCGGACAGTTTCGGCACCTGTCGAGACTACCGTGCGCGCGGGCGCGGTCGGGCCTCGGCCGTTCGGCGGGCTGCCGGGGGAGTCGCGGCGGCTGTTCGGACGCGGGAGCTGTGGGCGTACGGGTGCGCGTCAATCTGTGACGGGAGGCGCCCGGCGGGGCCCGCGCGCTCCGTACGCGGCCGCGCGCCGGGCGCCCGTTACTCACAGCAGGGTTCTCGTACGAATTCGAAACCACGCCTTGATCACCCTTACGAGTGAAGTGACCGGCTCTGCGTTGAGGCTTCGGCCGGCTCGAAAGTAACTTCACTCCTGCGAACGGGAGTTGCACCGGCGGCAGCCACGACCCGGAGTCGGGCGGATGCCGCGCGGGCCGGACGGGATCCGGGTGAGCACTCCCGTGCCGGGGCGGCACCGCCGCCCCCTCCGGGGAAACCGATCGGGCCGGGCCGCCGCCCCGGGTGCCGCGAGCAGTGGGCACCCGGCGCGGCGGCGGAGACGAAGGGATGTGGTGGCGAATGAGGGCGGGCACATCGCTGCGTGCGGCCGGGGACAGGGGATCGGTGGAGCGCGGACCGGATGCGGCGGGTTCGTGGCCGGAGACGACACGGGCGGCACTGACCGGTGCCGGAGGCCGGGGAGGCGGCGGTGACCGGGACGTCACCGCCGGCGGCTTCCGGCGCGCGGCCAGGCCGCCCGTGTCCTCGCCGCGCGTTCCTGCCCCTTCTCCCGGCGCCGCCCCTTCCGGCAAGGCGCTTCCCTCCGCGCCTGCCCCTTCCTCCGCTTCCGCCGCGGCCCCTTCGGCCGGGGCGAAGCGCCGGGGCGGGGTGCTGCTGGCCGGGCGGTACGCGCTGACCGCCGCCGTCCGGCACGACGCGGAGGGCGGGGTGTTCCTCGGCCGGGAGGTGTCGAGCGGTGCCGAGGTCGTGGTCAAGCAGGCCCGGGCGCACACGGGGGTGGACCGGGCCGGCACCGACGCCCGCGACGCGCTGCGGCACGAGGCCGCGCTGCTCGCCCGACTGGCGGGGCAGGGCCTGGCGCCGCTCGCCGTCGAACTGATCGAGCAGGAGGACTCCGTCTTCCTGGTGCAGGAACGAATCGCCGGGCAGCCCCTGGACGACTGGGTGGCCGCGCGGCTGCGGCGCGACGGCCGCCCCGACGTCGACTGGGCCGAGGCCGGGCCGGTGGCGCACGGACTGCTCGATCTGGTCGAACAGGTGCACGCCCAGAGGCTGGTGCTGCGCGACCTCTCCCCCGGCAACGTCATGGTCCGCCCGGACGGCACGCTGCGGCTGGCCCACCTCGAACTCGCCGCCGAAACCGGACGCCCCGCGGGCTCGGCCGGCGCCCCCGGCTACCGCGCCCCCGAGCACGGGCCCGGCCGGCTCGCCGCCGCCGACCGCGGCCGCGTCGCCGATCCGGCCGTCGACCTGTACGCCCTCGGCGGACTCCTCTTCCTACTGGCCACCGGCCACGACCCGCTGCTGTCCGAGGACCTCCCGCGGGCCCGCCCGGTCGCCGAACGCCTCGGCCGCTGGCTCGCCCTCGCGGCCAGGACCGGCGGGACGGCCCGTCGGCTGGCGCCGGCGATCCTCGGGCTGCGCGCCGAGCATCCGCGGCAGCGGTGGGGAGTGGCCCGGGTGCGGGCGGCGCTGCGCGACGACCTCCTGGTGCCCCCGGACGGGACCGGGGCCCGCCGCGCTGCCGGCTACGGCACCGGCGCGGCAGGCCCGCCGGCCTTCCGGCCGCGGCTGCGCCACGGCGGCCCCCGGCTCCGGCCGGACACGACAGGCCCGTCCGGCGCCGCGCGCCCGGCCGGCACCACCGGGGTGAGCGGAGCATGAACGTGGCCACCCGGACCGTGACCCAGGCCCTGCGCCGGCTGAACTTCGCCTTCGCCGCCGACGGCAGCCACGCCGCCTGCCTCGCCTCCTCGGCCGACAGCGGCTGGTACGTGGAGAGCTGGCGGCTTCCGCAGGACGGCGGGCCGGCCGCGCCGACCGCACTGGCACTGCCCGGCAACCGCTCGGAGAGCCTGCGCTCGCAGCTGGTCGCCCTGCCGGACGGCTCGGTGCTGATCTGTCGGCACGACGGCGACCGGCACGACCTGTCCCGCCTGACGCCGGGCGAAAGCTCCGCCGTGGAAGAGCGGTCGGGTGCGCTCAGGATGGCCGGACTGCGGGCGCTGCCGCTCCCGGCGGCGGCCGGGGCCGGGCCGCGGACGCCGGTGGCGGTCGCCCTCGGCAGCGACACCCGCCCGGCGACCACCGCCTGGCTGGTGCGGACGGACGGCAGCGAGCCCGAACAGGTCGCCGAGATCCCCGGGTTGCACGGCGGCGGCACCTGGCTCGACCGTACGGGCACACTGCTCGCGCTGGACCGGGTGAACGACGGCCTGGTCCGCAGCGTGGTGCTCGACCTGCGCACCGGCCGCACCACCCCGCTGCTGGAGATCGGCCCGCACAGCAACGACCGCCTCGTCCTGTTCGACCCGGAAAGCCGGTTCGCGATGGTGCGCAGCGACGCGCCCGGCACCGACCGGCTCGGCTGGGGCCTCCTCGGCACCGGGGAGCCGCTGCGGTTCCCGGAGTGCCTGCACGTCGCGGGCATGCTCCTGCGGCCGGTGGCCCTGCGGGTGGCGGCGGACGGCCCCCGGGTCGCGGTGCAGATCGACCACGGCGCGGGCTCGACACTCGCGCTGTGGCGGCCCGCCACCGGACGACTGGACCCGCTGCCGGCGCCGCCCGGGCGACTCGGCGCGGTCGGCCACTGGGGCGAGGCCGGGCTTCGGCTGCCGTACTCCTCGCCCGACCGTCCGACGGCGCTGGCCACCCTGGACGTCGACGCGCTGCTGGCGCACGGCCCGCTCCCGGCCGCCTCCGCCCCGGTACCGCTGCCGCTTCAACTCGCGCCGCTGGCCTCGGGGTTGCCCGGCCCGTGGCGGGACACCGTCCTGCCCTGGCAGCCCGGCGGGATGCGCCCGGTACGGACCACACCGCCCGGCTGGCGGCTGGACGGCAGCACCCCACCCGGCGACGGCGGCGGCTGGCAGCCCGCGCAGAGCCTCGAACTGGCGGGCCCGGCAGGCCCGTTGGAGGCCGTGGTGTACGGCGGGGACAGCTGGCTGAGCAGCCCGCACCTGGTGCTGGCGCTGCACGGCGGCCCGGCGGACGCCTGGCGGCTGGAGTTCGACCCGGCGCTGCAGCGGATGGCCGCCGAGGGCCTGGCGGTGGTCGCGCCCAACCAGCGCGGCTCCACCGGCTACGGCGTGGCGCACGCGCTGGCCATCCGGGGCGCCTGGGGCGGCCCCGACCTGGACGACGTCCTGTACCTGCTGGACGGCATCGCCGGCCAGCGCGCCGCCCTGGGCCTGGAGCCGCCCGCCCTCTTCGGGGTCAGCTACGGCGCCTTCCTCGCGCTGCTGGCGGCCGCGCACGCGCCGGCCGGGCAGGTCGCCCGCTGCGCGGTGGTCGCACCGTTCCTGTCCGGCGCCCGGCTGCTGGCCGAAGCGGCGCCCCCCGTGGGGGCGTTGGCCACCCGCCTGGGCGGTGGCGAGCCGATCTCCGACGCCCGCGGACCGCGCGACGTCCTGCAACTCGCACACCGGCTGAGCGCGCCGCTGCTGATGGTGCACGGCAACCGGGACGAGGTCGTGCCGGTGAGCCAGTCCCGGTCGCTGCGGCACGAACTGCTGCGGATCGGCCGGGTCGAGGGCGAGGACTTCCGGTACGTCGAGGCGGCGGGCTCCGGGCACGAGGTGCTCGCCGACGAGGGCGCCGCCGTCCTGCACGAGTTGCTGGCCACGTTCCTGCGGACCGGCCGTCCGGGCTGATCCGCCCTCCGCCCGCCGAAGATCACGAACTCCCGGACCTTCCCGGACCCTCCCGCACGGCCGGGCGGCCCCGACGCCGCGCTGGGCGATCCGAGTGAACTGCGCAGGTGAGCGCGGGCCGTCGGCCCGGCCCGGCGACCTCCGGGCACCGCCCCCGGTCCACCGCGAGCCGGTGCGCCGCCGGCCCGGCCCCGGGCCCCGGACCAGCACGGGACTCGCGTCAGGATCTCGATAGGATCTCGCCCGTCCCGGCCGTTATGGTGGCCGGGGCACGGGCCGTGATCACCGGCTACGGGCGCGTACCGAGCACCCGATCGGGGACCCGACCGTGCGCCACCGGCGCCGGCCGGGCGCCGATGACCCGCACCCTCCGCACGGAAAAGACGAATCTCATGTCCGACACCCTCACCGACACCACCGGACCCGCGGTTACCGGGACCGACGCCGACGAGAAGACGGCCAAGGACGCCGGGTCGCACGGCCGCCACCGCGGTGGCTCCGCCGACGACGACAGCCCGGAGACCGACCCGCACGGCCGCCACCGCGCGGCCGGCGCGCGGGGCTGACCGCACCACCACCAGGGCGTCGGCACCAAGGGCACCGCGCAGCAGCACCGCACGGCGGTGCCGCGCCCGAGGGCCCGCCGGGAGAGCACGGACTCCCCCGGCGGGCCCTCGCTCTTCCCCGGGCCCCGCCCGGCCGTCCCCGCGTCCCGCCCCCGGCCCGGCCCTCAGTCCATCGTGACGACCGTCCGCAGCGCCTCGCCGCTGCGCATCTGCGCGATCGCCTCGTTGACGTCCGCGAGCCCCACCCGGTGGGTGACCATCCCGTCGAGGTCGATCCGCCCGGCCCGCCAGAGGTCCACGACCAGCCCGATGGTGCGCGTCACCGTCGCCCCGCCGTACAGCGAGGGCAGCAGGCGCTTCTCGTTGAAGAACAGCTCGCCCATGGTGAACTGCGCGAGGTCGTCCTGCGCGCCCGCGCCGATGACCACCACCGCGCCGCCGCGCCGGGCGGCCTCGTAGCCGGCCCGGACGGTGGCCGCGCGGCCGACCGCCTCGAAGACGTAGTCGAAGCCGCCGCCGGGCAGCTTCTTGGCCGCCGCCTTCAGTTCCTCGGGCGCGATCGCCTCGGTGGCGCCGAAGGCCAGGGCGCGCTCGCGGCGCGAGGCCACCGGGTCGACGACGGTGATCCGGCCGGCGCCGCAGACCCGGGCGCCCTGCACGGTGGCCACGCCGACCCCGCCCGCCCCGATCACCGCGACGGAGGCGCCGGGCTCGACCCGGGCGGTGTTCACGGCGGCGCCGATGCCCGTGGTCACTCCGCAGCCGATCAGCGCGGCGGCCTCGTAGGGGAGGTCGGCGGGCACCTTGATGACGGCGTTCGCCGCGACCACGACCTCCTCGGCGAAGGCCCCGGTGCCGTAGAAGCCTGAGGCGTTCAGCTCGCCCTCGGCGATCCGGAAGCCCGGGGCGCCGAGGCCGCGCAGGCTGGCGATGCACAGGTGGCCGCGGTCCTGGCGGCAGTGGTCGCAGCGGCCGCACGGGGCCATCCAGCAGAGCACCACCCGGTCACCGGCGGCGAGGCCGGTGACGCCCTCGCCCACCTCCACCACGTCCCCGGCGCCCTCGTGCCCGGGGACGAACGGCGCGGGCTGCGGCAGCACGCCGCTCATCGCGGAGAGGTCCGAGTGGCAGAGGCTGGCGGCGCGCATCCGGACCCGTACGGTGCCCGGCCCGAAGCCCACGGCCGTCACGTCCTCGCGGACGTCGAGGGTCTCCTGGCCGGTCTTGTGCAGGACGGCTGCGCGCATGGTGCTGCTCCCGGGGTGCCTGGTGTTCCTCGGATCGGCGGTCGCGCCGATTCTGGCACGGGCGGCGCGGCGCGACGAGAACGCGTTCCACAACAAGCGGCCGGCGGAACTGTGCGGATCCACTGTCCTTCCACCACCGGAACACGCCATGATCACCACCGTGTCGATACCCCCGCAGACGTCCCCACCGACGTCCCCACCGACGTCCCCACTGACGTCGCCGCCGATCTCCGCCGAGCCGGCCGCCCACGGCGGGCCCTGCCCCCGCTGCGACGCCGCGCTGACCGCCGACCGGCGCTTCACCGCCTGGTGCCCGGCCTGCGACTGGAACCTGTCCCCCGGTCAGGACGGCACCGCCGCGCCCACCCGGCGCGAGCGGGCGGCGGCCGACCGCACCGACCGGCTGTTCGAGGAGCAGGCCGCGGGCGGCGACTCCCCCACCGCCCGCCGCGACTGGCTGCTGGCCTCCGCCGCCGCCGTTCCGATCCACCTGGTCACCGTCGGCCTGTTCTTCCTGGCGCTCTGGCTGCTCGTCACCGGGAACACGGTGCAGCGCTGCGCGGGCGCGGTGGCGCTGGTGATCGCGGTCGCGCTGCGCCCCCGGCTCGGCCGCTTGCCGCGCGAGAACGTCCTCGACCGGGCCTCGGCTCCGGCGCTGTACGGGCTGGCGGACCGGGTTGCCGCCGAGCTCGGTGCCGCGCCGGTGGCCGCCATCCAGGTCACCGACGAGTTCAACGCCTCCTACGGGCTGGTGGGGCTGCGCCGCCGTCCCGTCCTCCGGCTGGGTCTGCCGCTCTGGGAGGTGCTGGACGACCGGCAGCGGATCGCCCTGCTCGGCCACGAGTTCGGCCATCACGTCAACGGCGACCACCGGCGCTCGTTCTGGCTGCACAGCGCGATCGTGGCGCTCGCGGCCTGGTACGACATGGTCCGGCCCGACCGTCCGGGCCGCCGGCCCGGCGACGAGGTCTCGCTGCTGATCCGGATCGGCGCGATGGTCGGCGCGGTCGCCCTGCGGGCCGTCGCCTGGCTGCTGCTCCAGGGCCTGTACCTGTTCGACCGGCTCACCTCCCGCGCCGGACAGCAGGCCGAGTACCGAGCGGACGCCCTCGCCGTCCGGGTCGGCGGCAGCGAGGCGGCCGGTGGCATGCTCTCGACCTTCCTGCTGTTCGGCCCGGTGTGCACGGCCGTGGACCGGATCCGCGCCGAGGAGCGCCGGCGTCCCCGGACGGTCCGCCGCGGCCGGGGCCGGACGGCCGAGCAGCCGGAGCCGCCGAAGCCGCCCGCCCCGGACCTGCTCTGGGAGCGCCTGCGCGAGCACCTCGGCTCCGTCCCCGCCACCGAGCGCGAGCGCCTGCTGCGGCTCAGCGCCCGTGACCGCGTCGCCGTGGACTCCACCCACCCGCCGACCCATCTGCGGATCGCGCTGGTCGAGCGCGCGGAGGCCCGGCCGGCCGCCGTCACCGCCGCCCCCGCCGAGGCCGGGGCGATCGCCGCCGAGCTGGCCCCGCACCGCGGCCGGATCGCCGCCGAGCTGCTCGCCGGTTGAGCACCGGACGGGCACTGGGCGGGCACCGACTGCTCGCGGGCCGGGCACCGTGAGCCCGCGCGGCCCCGGCCGCCCCGGCCGCCCCGGCGCCGTCGCCGCCGCTACCGTCGAGTAGGGTCCGTGCACGTCCGCCCGCGTCCCGACCCCCGAGGAGCACCGCATGTCCGACCTGCTGCTGAGCGCCGAGCCGGCGCCCGAGGTGCTGGCGGCGTTCGAGGAGGCCACCGGGTTCATGCCGGTGGACGAGGGGCTCGCACTGTACGCGGCGGCGGTGGCGGTGGCACGCGGCACCGGGCTGCCGGTGCTGGAGATCGGCACCTACTGCGGCCGCTCGGCGATCCTGCTCGCGGCGGCGGCGCGGGAGGCCGGGACGGTCGCGCTGACCGTCGACCACCACCGCGGTTCGGAGGAGCAGCAGCCCGGCTGGGAGTACCACGACTCGACGCTGGTCGACCCCGAGGTCGGGCTGATGGACACCCTGCCGAGGTTCCGCCGCACCCTGCACGCCGCCGGGCTGGAGGAGCACGTGGTGGCGCTGGTCGGCCGTTCGCCGCGGATCGCCGCGCTGTGGGGGCGCCCGCTGGGCCTGGTGTTCATCGACGGCGGGCACACCGACGAGCACGCGACCGGCGACTACGAGGGCTGGGTGCCGCACCTGGCGCCGGAGGGCCTGCTGGTGGTGCACGACGTCTTCCCGGATCCGGCGGACGGCGGCCAGGCCCCGTACCGGGTGTACCTGCGGGCGCTGGCCGAGGGCTTCGAGGAGGTCTCGGTGACGGGCTCCCTGCGGGTCCTGCGCCGAGCCGCCCGGTAGCGCGTTCCTTCCCGCGTCCCCGCACCGATGCTCTAACGTCGTGCCGGGGCTGTCGGGCGGGGGTTCGAACGGTACGGTGGCCGCGCAGCACCAGGCAGAGCGCAGATCATCGGCGGACGGTGGGGGCCAGCAGCGACATGACGGACCAGCAGAACAGCGCTCCGGCGGTCTGGGACCCCACCGCGCGCGGCGGTGCCGGCGGCTGGGTGCGCGGCCCGCAGCGCCCGGCCGAAGCCCAGTCCGCCCCCGGGGCTCCCGCCGCCCCCCAGCCTCCCGCGGCCCCGCAGTCCGCGGCTCCGCAGGCCGCCGCCCACCCCGGCCCGACGGCCCCGCCGTCCGTGCCCGGCGCCGTCGGCGACCAGGGCCCGCCGCTGGGCGCCCGCCCGTACCTGGCCGCCTCGCCCGGCTACGATCCGCCGACCGCCCGGCTGTTCCCCGCCGCTCCGCCGCCCCCGGCCGCCCCGCCTCCGGCCTCGCCGTTCCCCTCCCATGCGGGTCCGCAGTCCCACGCCCCGCAGCAGGCACCGCAGCAGGCCGCCGGCTACGACTACCTCCTGCAGCCGCCCGCCGCCCCGCCGCAGTCCCCGTACGGCGCCCAGCCTCCTTACGGCACCCAGCCCGACTATCCGACCGGCCACGGGGACGACGAGGACCGGCCCACCAACCGCAGGACCCCGCTGCTGATCGGCTCGGCGCTGCTGCTGGTGCTGGCGATCGGCGGCGGCCTGCTGTTCGCCCTCCAGGGCGGCGACAAGGACGACCGGGCCGTGCCCGCCCCGGCCTCCGCCCCGGCGACCGGCCCGGACAACCTGCCGCCCGCCCCCGCGCCCACGGGCACGGACGGCGCGCCGAGCGCCGCCGCGAGCGCCTCCGGCTCGCCCGCCGGCACGCCGTCCCCGACCGCGACCGGCCCCGGTCCGGCCGCCGGCACGCAGGCCCAGGCGCTGGACAGTCTGCTCAGCGAGGGCGAGAACGCCAAGGCCCCGATCGGCAGCGCCGTCGCCAAGGTGACCAGCTGCCCGCCGAAGGCCGACATCGAGAGCGCCGCGCAGGACTTCGACAACGGCGCGAGCCAGCGGGCCGCCCTGCTGGCCAAGCTCTCCCAACTGACCGTCACGGACGTGCCGGGCGGCGCGGACGCGGTGAACTCGCTGAAGTCCGCCTGGCAGCTGTCGGCCGACATCGACAAGGCGTACGCGAGCTGGGCGCGCGCCGTCGCCGCCCAGGGCTGCACCGGCAGGGCCCCGGCCACCCCTGACAAGAAGCGCGCGGACGAGCTCAACCCGAAGGCCACCCAGGCGAAGACGGACTTCATGACCAAGTGGAACGTGATCGCGAAGAACTACGGTCTGACTCCGCGCACCCAGGACAGGATCTGACCGACCAGTGACCGGTTCCGCCGCCCGACCACCCCGCCGCTCCGCCCTGCTGCGCGCCACCACGGCCGCGGCCGTGGCCGTTCCGCTCTGCACGGCGGGCTGGTTCGGCTGGCGGGCCCTCGACCACTCCGGCCCGGCGGGCGCCGCGGCGGCCCCGGCCACGTCGTCCCCGGGCTCGGCCCCGGCCGCCGAGCCCCCGGCTCCGACGGCCACGGACCAGCCGGCCACGGACCAGCCGGCCGCCACCGGCACACCCCTCACCCCTCCGGTCGCACCGGCGCCCACCGACAGCGGCCCCACCGGCGGCGCCCCCTCGGCCGGGACCCCGGCCCCGCCCGCCGACACCGCCACCGACCTGGCCGGCCGCACCGTCCTGCTCGACCCCGGCCACAACCCCGGCAACTCCGCCCACACCGCCGAGATCAACCGCCAGGTGGACATCGGCAACACCCGCAAGGAGTGCGACACCACCGGCACCGAGACCAACGCGGGCTACTCCGAGGCCGAGTACACCCTGGACGTCTCCCGCCGGGCCCGCGCCATCCTGACCGCCCGGGGCGCCAAGGTGGTGCTGGCGCAGGACGGCGACCGCCCCTGGGGCCCGTGCATCGACGAACGCGCCCGCGCGGGCGCCGACGCGCACGCCGACGTCGCGCTCTCGGTGCACGGGGACGGCGGCCCGGCGAGCGGCAGCGGATTCCACGTGATCATGCCCGCCAGGGTGGTGGCCGGAAAGGCGGACAACGCGGCCATCGTCGATCCCTCGCACCGGCTCGGCCTCCTGCTGCGCGAGCGGTTCCACGCCGCGACCGGCGAACCGTACGCGGACTACACCGCCAAGGACGGCCTGGACACCCGCTCCGACCTGGGCGGCCTCAACCTCTCCACCGTCCCCAAGGTGTTCATCGAGTGCGGTAACATGCGCAACTCGACGGACGCGAAGCGGATGACGGACCCTCAGTGGCGCCAACAGGCGGCCCAGGGGATCGCCGACGCACTGACCGCGTTCCTGACGACCCAAGAGAAGACCGAAGAGCGACACGGGAGTTGAACCGCACACCCCCGGAGGACGACGCTCCGCCCGGACCGCACGGTTTGCAACGACTTCGCCCCATTCCCGGTCCCGCCGTGCACCGGCAGGACGGATGGGCCTAGGCTTCTGGTCCGTTCGGGAGTTTCGGCCGGTCGGCCCGACCGCACGAACCACCGTCCACGACACGTCAACGAGGGGAACGTTAGTGAATCTGCGCGCTCTCACCAGGGGAGACGCCGCCGTCGCAGGCGCGGCCGTCCTGCTCTTCATCGCCTCCTTCCTGCCCTATCTGGCCGCGGACTGCAGCGGTCGGCTCTGTGCGGACGCCTCAAAGAACGCGTGGAGCACCGATCTGTTCCCCGTCCTGCCCTCGATCTACCTGCTCGGCATCGTCGCCGCCGCGCTGATCCTGGTGCAGCGCTTCCAGGGCCAGGCCGCGGCCAACCGACAGGTCCTCGGCCTGCGACTGGACCAGTGGGGCATCGCCTTCGCGGTCGCCGCGCTGTGGACCTCGGTCTGGTCCCTGGGCGCCAGCCCGTACGGCCCGAACGTCAGCCACGGCTTCGGCGCCTGGCTCGGCTTCATCGCGCTGATCGTGCTCGCCGGCGCGGCCGCCGCGAGCCCCCTGGTGCCCGCGCTGAAGGCCCCGCTGGTCTCCGACCGCCCGGCGGCCGTCCCCGGCCAGTACGGCTACCCGGGCCAGCCCGGTCACCCGGGTGCGCCCGGCCAGCCCGGTCAGTACGGCTACCCGGCCCAGGGCCACGACCCGGCGTTCGGCGGCCAGGGCGGCTACGGCTACCCGGGCGCCGGCCAGCCGCAGCCCGGCCAGCCGGTCCAGCCGCACGACGCCGGCACCCCGGTGCCGCAGCCGGCCCCGGCCGCGCAGCAGCAGGCGGCCGCCCCGGCGGCGGACTTCCAGCCGTTCTGGTTCGCCGTCCCGGCCCCGCGCCAGCTGGCCCCGAAGGACAACCCGGCCGGCGCCCCGGTCGGCGAGGTCGTGCCGGGCACCTGGTACCTGGCCGTCGAGCAGCGCGGCGCCGCGCTGGTCGCGCAGCTGCCGGACGGCAGCCAGGGCGTGCTGGCCGACACCACGGGCATCCAGCGCGGCTGACCGCCCGCGGGCACGTACCGCGAAGGGGCGGGACCGGTTCTCCGGTCCCGCCCCTTCCGCATGAGCGCTCGCCTTCCGTCCGTACGCTCGATCGCCGTACGCGTCCGACTGCCCGCTCGCAGGCCCGGCTGCCCGTACGCGCGTCCGGCTACCGCACGCGCGCCCGGCTCAGCAGCAGTCCTCGACCACCAGCCCGGCCGGCAGCTGCTCCCCGCCGAAGACCGAGACCGTCGCCGGGTCCCCGCCGAGCGCGGCCACCGCGAGCAGCAGCGCCCCGGCCGTCCAGGTGGTGCGCTCCTCCGGCCAGATCGCGTCGTCCTCGAAGACGTACCCGGTCCAGTACGAGCCGTCCTCGTGCCGCAGGTGCTTCTGGATCCAGCGCAGGATGTCCACCGCGCGGTCGGACTGGCCGATCGCCCAGAGCGCGAGCGCCAGCTCGGCGCTCTCCCCGCCGGTCACCCACGGGCGGTCGCTGACGCAGCGCACGCCGAGGCCGGGGACGACGAAGCGCTCCCAGTCCCGCTCGATCCGGGCCACCGCCGCGTCGCCGCGCAGGCCGGTGCCGAGCACCGGGTAGTACCAGTCCATCGAGTAGCGGTCCTTGTCCAGGAACCGCTCGGGGTGGTGGGAGACGGCGTGCCCCAGCCGCCCGGCCGCGAGCTCCCAGTCGGGCTGCGGCTCCTCCAGGTACTCGGCGACGGCCAGGCCGCAGCGCAGCGCGTGGAGGATGCTGGACGAGCCGGTGAGCAGCGCCTCGTCGGTGGCGGTGCCGTCCTCGGAGACCCGCCAGGCGATCGGGCCGCCGGGCAGCCGCAGTCCGACGATGAAGTCCAGGGCGCGCCGGACGACCGGCCAGATCCACTCCAGGAAGGCGTCGTCGCCGGTGCTGAGGTGGTGGTGCCAGACCCCGACCGCGACGTACGCGCAGAAGTTGCTCTCCTTGGCCCGGTCGGTGACCACGCCGTCGGTGTAGGCGGCGAACCAGGAACCGTCCGGGTTCTGGGCGGCGGCGAGCCAGCGGTAGGCGGCCTCGGCGGCGGCGTGCTCGCCGGCCGTGTCGAGGGCCATCGCGGCCTCGGTGTGGTCCCAGGGGTCGAGGTGGTGGCCGGCGAACCACGGTATGGCGCCGTCGGGGCGCTGCTCGGCCAGGATGCTGCGGACGGTGTCGGCGGCCTGCTCGGCGTCGAGCACCCCGTCGAGCAGCAGCACCTCGGGGACGGCGGCGGTCATGCCGTCCTGCCCGGCGCGCGGTTGGGCTTGGAGGCGTACGCGACGAAGCTCTTGCCGATCACCGGGTTGAGCGCCCGCTCGGCGGCCTTGGTGAGGCTGCTGATCACCGGGGTGCCGACGATGTCCCAGACCAGCAGCTGGTGGTACGCCTTCACCGGCAGCGCCTTGTCGTTGTCGACGCCGACCGCGCACTTGATCCACCAGTACGGCGAGTGCAGCGCGTGCGCGTGGTGGGTGCCGTACGGCTCCAGGCCGGCGTCCTTGAGCTTGCCGAGCAGCTCGTCGCCCCGGTAGATCCGGATGTGGCCGCCCTCGTTCGCGTGGTACTCGTCGGACAGGGCCCAGCAGATCTTCTCGGGCAGCCAGCGCGGCACGGTGACGGCGAGCAGGCCGCCCGGCTTGAGGACCCGGAACATCTCGTTGAGCACGCCCTTGTCGTCCGGGATGTGCTCCATCACCTCGGAGATGATGATCTTGTCGAAGGATTCGTCCTCGAACGGCAGCGCCAGCGCGTTGCCCTCCATCGCGACCGCCGACGCCCCCTCGGGGGCCTCACCGGCCTGCTCCATCGCCGCGAACCACTTCCTGACCTCGGCGATCTCCCCGGCGTTCTGGTCGAGGGCGATCACGTTGGCGCCGCGGCGGTAGCACTCGAACGCGTGCCGGCCCCCGCCGCAGCCCAGGTCGAGCACCCGGTCGCCAGGGGCGAGCGGGAAGCGCGAGAAATCGACGGTCAGCACTGCTGGACTCCCATTCCTATTGCTGCCAAGCGTTCTTGACGCCTCGTCAGGCCTTCGTTCAGCACGTCGCACTGCGCCGGGCGGGCCCCGACCCGCCGTCACCGACCCGTCGTCACCGACCCGCCGCCACCGGCCGGGCGGCCGACCGGGACGGCGCCGTCCGCCCGTGCGCGTCGACAGGGCCCTAGGCCACGTACCGCCAGCCCGGCCCCGAGCGGGCCCGGGCGCCGGCGCCGGTGGCGATCGCCGCGCGGTAGGCCTCGGCGGTCAGCTCGGCGGCCCGCTCCCAGGTGAACCGGGCGAGCACCCGCTGCCGTCCGGCCGCGCCGAGTCCGGCCCGCAGCTCGGGGTCGTCCAGCAGCCGGCCGAGCGCGGCGGCCAGCGCGTCCGCCTCCCCCGGCGGCACCGCCAGGCAGGTCTCCCCGTCCGGCCCGGCCACCTCGGGGATCGCCCCGCCGGTGGTGGCGACCAGCGGGGTGCCGGTGGCCATCGCCTCGGCGGCGGGCAGCGAGAAGCCCTCGTACAGGGAGGGGACGCAGGCCACCTCGGCCGAGCGGTAGAGGTCGACCAGCTCGCGGTCGGTCAGTCCGCTGCGGAACTCGATGTGCCCGGCCAGCCCGAAGCGGCGCACCGCCTCGGCCACCGGCCCGTCCTCCTTCTGCGGCTTGCCGACCACCACCAGGTGGGCGTCCCGCTCGGTGCGCACCTTGGCGAGCGCCTCGACCAGGAAGACCAGGCCCTTCAGCGGGACGTCCGCGCTGGAGGTGGTGACGATCCGGCCGGGGACGCGCCCGATCTCCGCCGAGGGCGACCAGAGCCGGGTGTCGGCACCGATCGGCACCACCGAGATCGCGTCCGGCGCGGCGCCCAGGTGCTCGGCGATCTCGCGCTGCGAGGTCCCGGAGACGGTGATCACGTGGTCCAGCCGGGCGGCGACCCGGCGCTGCATCCGGGTGAAGGCGTACCAGCGGCGCAGCGAGAGCCGCTTGCCCCGGGTGGTGGCGGCGTCCAGCTCCAGCTGCCGGTCCACGGTGATCGGGTGGTGGATCGTGGTGACCAGCGGGAAGCCGTGCCGGGCCAGGCCGAGCAGGCCGTAGCCGAGGGTCTGGTTGTCGTGGACCACGTCGTAGCGGCCCTTGTGGGCGGCCAGGTACCGGCGGGCGCGCAGCGAGAAGGTGAGCGGCTCGGGGAAGCCGCCGGTGCGCATGGTGGCGAACTCCAGCACGTCCACCGGGCCGCGGAACTCGCCCCGGGCCGGGGTGCGGAAGGGGTCGTCGGCGCGGTAGAGGTCCAGGCTGGGCAGCTCCACCAGGCGCACCGAGCCGGGGCCGTCGACCTCGTCGAGCACCGGGTAGGGCTGGGCGCCGATCACGTCCACGTGGTGGCCGAGCCGCGCCAGCTCGCGGGAGAGGTGTCGTACGTACACGCCCTGACCCCCGCAGAAGGGGTCACCGCGGTACGACAGCAGGGCAATCCGCAGCGGCTGCGCGGTCATCCTGGGCCCTCTTCTCTAGCTGCTATCGGTGCTGCCGGTCGTGCTTCCGGTCGCTAAAGTAGATCAGGTTTCAATGGCTGGGGAACTCGTCGTCGACCACGTGAACAATGAGAGACCTCGAAGATACCGGCCCGTAGCTTTTCCCCAGGAGCCAGGGCTGGTGATTCCCGCCACGCCGAATCCTGCCGACCATGTGGAGCACGCCGCCACTCTCGCCCGCCCGGGAGCACCCTTGCCGCCACCCCCTCCTTCGACGTTGCCGCCGGTCTCCCCTCCGGGCGAGCCGCCGCTGACCGCGCGCCAGGCCGAACGGCGCCGGCGCATCCTGCGGGCCGCCACCGCACTGGCGGTGCGCGGCGGGTACGAGGCGGTGCAGATGCGGGAGGTCGCGGAGAGCGCGCAGGTCGCCCTCGGCACGCTCTACCGGTACTTCCCGTCCAAGGTGCACCTGCTGGTGGCGGTGATGCTGGAGCAGCTGCAGGGCCTCCACGAGCACATCCGGCGCCACCCGCCGACCGACCTCGAACCGGCGCTGCGGGTCGCCGACACCCTCACCCGGGCCTTCCACGCGCTGCAGCGCGAGCCGCTGCTGGCCGAGGCCATGGTCCGGGCGCTGTCCTTCGCGGACCGCTCGGTCGGGGCCGAGGTGGACCAGGTCAGCGTGGCCACCGGACAGCTCATCCTGGACGCGATCGGCCAGTCCGGACCGCCCACCGGGAGCCAGCGCGCGGCGGTGCGGGTGATCGAGCACACCTGGCACTCGGCACTGGTCGCCTGGCTCTCCGGCCGCGCCTCGATCGCCGAGGTACGGGCCGACCTGCACACCGCGGCCCGGCTGCTCACCCTGCCGTGAACCGTCCTCCTCCCGCCGCCGACTGGAACCTGTTCCTGCCCGCCCCGGGCCGCTCGTCGTGCTGCGGCGGCTAGAGTCGACAGTCGGCACAACTCCATCCCGCTCCTCCCCCGGGGAAAGCCGGTGCGAATCCGGCGCTGACCCCGCAGCCGTGAGACCGGTGCCCGCCCTCGGCCGCCCGGACGAGTCGGAGCACCCGGGGAGGGGCGAGCGGCCCGTCCGGACGCACGCGCCCGGCACCGTCGAGGACTACGGAACGGCCCCGCCCGGGCCACCACCGCTCACCGAAAGGCACACCCGCACCATGCTGACCGCCGCCCGCCTGGGCGCCGCCGCCCTGTCCGCCGCGCTGCTCACCGGCATCGCCGCCGGCCCGGCCCTCGCCGACAGCCCCGCGCCGACCCCCGCCGCCCTCCCCGACGGGCTGTACGGCAAGGGCGACCCGACGTACGACGGCGTCTGGCGACAGTCGCTCGCGCTCACCGCGCTGGCGGCGGCCAAGGTCACCCCGGCCGACTCGGCCGTCGGCTGGCTCACCGGGCAGCAGTGCGAGGACGGCGGCTGGCCGTCGTACCGGGCCGCCGGCGCGGCCTGCGACCCCAAGACCGAGGACAGCAACGCCACCGCCGTCGCCGTCCAGGCCCTGGCCGCCCTCGGCGGGCACCAGGAAGCCGTCGACAAGGGCGTCGGCTGGCTCAAGGCCAACCAGAACGCCGACGGCAGCTGGGCCTACAACCCGGGCAGCCCCGGCGACGCCGACTCCACCGGCCTCGCCGTCAACGCGCTGTTCGCCGCCAAGACCGACCCGGCCGGCGTCGCCAAGGCCGGCCGGTCCGCCTTCGACGGGCTCGCCCTCTTCCAGCTCGGCTGCGCCGCCCCCGCCGACCAGCGCGGCGCCTTCGCCTACCAGTTCGACCCGGCCGTCGGCGCCCTCACCCCGAACGCCCTGGCCAGCGCCCAGGCCGCGCTCGCCGCGAGCGGCGGCCACCTGCCGGTCGCCGGCTCGGTGCACGCCGACGCCGCGCCCAAGGCCCTGGCGTGCGCCTCCGACGCCCCGGCCGCCCAGGGCTCCTCGGCCTTCTCGGCCCCGGTTACGCACGCGGAGTCCGGCGAGGCCGTCGGCGCCTACCTGACCGCCCAGCTCGCGGCCGGCGGCGACCACCTCACCCTCACCACCCCGGGCGCCGCCCCCACCCCCGACTACACCGCCACCGCCTGGGCCGCCCTCGCCCTCAGCCAGAGCGGCCACCCCCAGCAGGCCGCCGGCGCCGTCGACTGGCTCACCAAGGAGGGCGCCACCTGGACCAAGGGCGGCACCGACGCCGGCGCCACCGCCACCCTCCTGCTGGTCGCCCAGGCCGCCCACCGCGACACCGCCGCCCTGACCGGCCAGCTCACCGCCCTCGGCCCGGCGCCCAAGGCCGCCGAAGCCGCCGCCTCGGCGACGGAGGCCCCGAAGGAGAAGAAGGACGGCGGCATCGGCCAGTACTGGCTCATCGGCGTCGGCCTCCTCGTCGGCATCGGCGGCGGCCTCGTGCTCAGCCTCCAGCGCAAGCGCAACCCCCACCTCTGATGCGCCCCGCACCCCGCCCCGCCCCGGCGGGCGCCGACGTCCGCACCCGCCGGGCCGTCGCCGCGCTGCTGCTGCCCCTCCTCGGGGCGGTGCTGGTGCTCGCCTCCGCCGCTCCCGCGCAGGCCGCCGGCTACCGCTACTGGTCGTTCTGGCGCGGCGCCGAGGGCGGAGCCTGGACGTACCAGCAGCAGGGGCCCGCCGTCGCGGTGCCGCCGGACGGCTCGGTGGACGGGTGGCGGTACGCGCTGAGCCCGGACGGCGGGCAGGACGCCGCGAAGCCCCGGACCGCCGGGAGCTTCACGGAGATCTGCGCGGACACACCCGCCCAGGAGGGCCGCAAGCGGGTGGCCGTCGTGCTGGACTTCGGGACCGCCGAGGACGCCGGCTCGCCCGCCGCCCCGGTGCCCGGGCAGCGGACCGCCTGCGCCGCCGTCGCGCCCCGCGCCACCTCGGCCGAGGTGCTGGCCGCCGTCGCCCCGCCGCTGCGCTACGACACCAACGGGCTGCTGTGCGCCATCGCCGGGTACCCGCAAGCGGGTTGCGGCGACCGGATCGGCGCGGCGGGCGCGGCCCGGACCGCCGACCAGGGCGGCGGCAGCAGCGGCAGCGGCCCCGACATCGGCCTGATCGCCGGTGGCGCGCTGCTCGCCGTCCTCGCCGGCGGTGCCGTCCGGCAGGCGCGCCGCCGCCGTCACTCCTAGTCCCCCCCAGGAAACACCGTGAGCAGCACCGCCCGTAGCACCCGGCCGCCCACCGGCCCCCGTCAACTGCACCCCGGGGCCTGGTGGTTGTGGGCGCTCGGGCTGGGCGCGGCGGCCACCCGCACCACCAACCCGGCGATCCTGCTGCTGCTCGCCGCCGTCGCCGGGTACGTGGTCGCGGCCCGGCGCGGCGATGCGCCCTGGTCGCGCTCGTACGGGGCGTTCCTGCGGCTGGGCCTGCTGGTGCTCGGCATCCGGCTGGTGTTCGCCGTGTTCCTCGGCTCGCCGGTCGCCGGCACCCACGTGCTGTTCACCCTGCCCGAACTCCCGCTGCCCGTCTGGGCGCAGGGCGTGCGGATCGGCGGCCGGGTCACCGCCGAGGGGCTGCTCGCCGCACTGTACGACGGGCTGCGGCTGGCCACCCTGCTGATCTGCGTCGGCGCCGCCAACTCCCTGGCCAGCCCGGCCCGCCTGTTGCGCACCCTGCCCGGCGCGCTCTACGAGGCGGGCGTCGCCGTCGTCGTGGCGATGACCTTCGCACCCAACCTGGTCGCGGACGTCCGCCGGCTGCGTGCCGCACGGCGCCTGCGCGGCCGCACCGACAAGGGCGTCGCCGCCGTGCTGAGCGTCGGAATCCCGGTGCTGGAGGGCGCGTTGGAGCGGTCCATCGCGCTGGCCGCCGCGATGGACACCCGGGGCTTCGGCCGCACCGCCGACGTCCCGCGCCGGCTCGCCCGGGCGACGGCCGCGCTCACCCTGGCCGGGCTGCTCGGGGTCTGCCTGGCCGCGTACGGGCTGCTGACGGCCGGCGGCGCGGGCTGGGCGCCGCCCGTCCTGCTGCTCGGCCTGGCCGCCGCCTTCGCCGGGCTGCTGCTCGGCGGCCGACGCTCCGTCAGAAGCCGCTACCGGCCGGACCCGTGGGCCCTTCCGGAATGGCTGACCGCCGGTTCCGGGGCGGCCGTGGCGGCCCTCACCGTCTACCTGGCCGCGCGGGACCCGGCCGCCTTCGCCCCCACCGTCGTCCCGCCGACCGTCCCCGCGCTGCCCCTGACCGCCGTGCTGACCGTCCTGCTCGGCCTGGTGCCGGCGTTCGCCGCCCCGACCCCGCCCCGGAGGGCATCGTGATCACCTTCGAGCAGGTCTCCGTCCGGTACGCGGACTCCGCGGCGCCCGCGCTCAGCGGCGTCGACCTCACCGTCCCCGAGGGCGAACTCTGCCTGCTGGTGGGCCCGTCCGGCTCCGGCAAGTCCACCCTGCTGGGGACGGTCAGCGGCCTGGTGCCGCACTTCACCGGCGGGGTGCTGCACGGCCGGGTCACCGTCGGCGGCCGGGACACCCGCGAGCACCGGCCGCGCGAACTCGCCGACCTGGTCGGCACCGTGGGGCAGGACCCACTGGCACACTTCGTCACCGACACGGTGGAGGACGAACTCGCCTACGGCATGGAGTCCCTGGGCCTGCCGGGCGACGTGATGCGCCGCCGGGTCGAGGAGACCCTCGACCTGCTCGGCCTCGCCGACCTGCGCGACCGCTCGCTGACCACCCTCTCCGGCGGCCAGCAGCAGCGCGTCGCGATCGGCTCGGTGCTCACCGTGCACCCCCGCGTACTGATCCTGGACGAACCCACCTCGGCACTCGACCCGGGCGCGGCCGAGGAGGTGCTGTCCGTCCTCCAGCGGCTGGTGCACGACCTCGGCACCACCGTGCTGATGGCCGAGCACCGGCTGGAACGCGTCGTCCAGTACGCCGACCAGGTGCTGCTGCTCACCCCCGGCGCCCCGCCCGTCCTCGGCGGGCCCGCCGAGGTGATGGCGCACTCCCCGGTGCACCCGCCGGTGGTCGGCCTCGGCCGGCTCGCGGGCTGGCGGCCGCTGCCGCTCTCGGTCCGCGACGCGCGCCGCAAGGCCGCCCCGCTGCGCGCCGAACTGGACGGCCGGACACCCGCCGCTGCCGGTTCTTCGTCCGGCACCCCCATCGCCGTTGCCGACCGCCTCGCCGTCCGGCGCGGGCCGGTCCCCGCCCTGCGCGGCGTGGACCTCGCGCTCCGCCCCGGCGAGATCACCGCCCTGATGGGCCGCAACGGCGCCGGCAAGTCCACCCTGCTCGGCAGCCTGGTCGGCCTGCACGCCCCGGCCTCCGGCAGCGTCAGGGTCGGCGGCCGCACCCCGCACCGCACCCGCCCCGCCGAACTGATCCGCGAGGTCGGCCTCGTCCCGCAGGAACCGCGCGACCTGCTGTACGGCGAGTCGGTCGCCGCCGAGTGCGCCGCGGCCGACACCGACGCGGGCGCCGCCGCCGGCACCTGCCGCGCCCTGGTGGAACGCCTGCTGCCCGGCATCGCCGACGACGCCCACCCGCGCGACCTCTCCGAGGGCCAGCGGCTCACCCTCGCCCTCGCCGTCGTGCTCACCGCCCGGCCCCCGCTGCTGCTCCTGGACGAGCCGACCCGCGGCCTCGACTACGCCGCCAAGGCCCGGCTGGTGGAGATCCTGCGCGCCCTCGCCGCCGAGGACCACGCCGTACTCCTCGCCACCCACGACGTCGAACTGGCCGCCGAACTCGCCCACCGCACGGTGATCCTGGCCGAGGGCGAGATCGTCGCGGACGGGCCGACCGCGGAGGTGGTGGTCTCCTCCCCGGCCTTCGCCCCGCAGGTCGCCAAGGTGCTGGCGCCCGGGCCGTGGCTCACCGTCGGGCAGGTCGCGGAGGCGCTGGGCGCATGAGCACTCGTCCCGTCCCCCTGGGGCGCCGGTCCGTCACCGCGCTGCTCCTCGTCACGGCCGTCGGCGTGACCGCCTTCGGCTGGCCGCTGCTCGCCTCCACCAAGTCGGCGCTGGTCGGCCACTCCGCGGACGCGCCGTGGCTGTTCGCCCTGCTGCTGCCGCTGCTGCTCGCCGTCGTCATCGCCCAGATCTCCGAAGGCCGCTCGGCGGGCGGCGGGGCGCCCGGGCTGGACGCCAAGTCCGTCGCCCTGCTGGGCGTCCTGGCCGCGGCGGGCGCGGCACTGCGGCCGCTCGGCGCGGGCACGGCGGGGCTGGAGCCGATGTTCTTCCTGATGGTGCTCTCCGGGCGGGTGCTCGGACCGGGCTTCGGGTTCGTGCTCGGCTCACTGTCGATGTTCGCCTCCGCGCTGCTGACGGGCGGGGTGGGGCCGTGGCTGCCGTTCCAGATGCTGGCGATGGGGTGGGTGTGCCTGGGCGCGGGGCTGCTGCCGGGCCCCGCCTCCTTGCGCGGCCGCCGCGAGCTCTGGCTGCTCGCGGGGTACGGCGCCGCCGCGTCCCTGCTGTACGGCACGATCATGAACCTCCAGGGCTGGCCGTACATCGGCGGCCTGGCCGGCTCCATCTCCTTCCACCCCGGCGACCCGCTGCCCGCCAACCTGGTCCGCTTCGCCGCCTACTGCCTCACCACGTCCCTGGGTTGGGACCTCCCCCGGGCCGCCCTGACCGTCGTTCTCTGCCTCACCCTCGGCACCCCAGTCCTGCGCGCCCTGCGCCGCACGACCCGCCGCGCCGCCTTCGACGCTCCGGTCACCTTCCGGCCGCCGGAGCGCTAACGGCACGCCCCGCACACCTGCCCGGGCCCGGCCACGGGCCGCCCGCACAGCCCGCCGCGCCCGGGGCACTCGTGCCTGCGGGGCCCGTCGTCCGCCCTGCGGGGCCCGTCGCCCGCCCGTCGGGGTGCCGGAACGGCCGGCAGCCCGGCGATCCGCGCCGCCACGATCGCCCCGACACTGCGGGTGACCTTGTCCGGCAGGGGCGCCGACAGGATCCCGGCGAGCGCCTCACCGCTCCACCCGCCCGCCAGCAACCCCTCCACCCGCGCGGCCTGGTCGCTGAGCGGCTTCCCCGCCAGGGCCATCCGGGGCTCCCTGCGCCCGAGTTCGAGCAGCAGTGCCATCCCGGCCGTCAACTTCTCGGAGGGACGGACGGAAGGTTGTTCCGCTTCCTTCTTCCTCGATTCCTTGGAAGGGCTTCCCGCCGTCCCGGCGACTGGATGGCCCGGAGCTGGGACACCGGCGGCCGGGGGCACGGGAAGCGGCGGCACCGTGTGCACCGCCTTGCCCGTCACCGGCACCTCATGAAAGGAAACGACCGTCCGCACCTGCCCGGTCAGCGGATCGCGCTGGGTCCGCCGCACGTAGTGCCCGGCCGCCTCCAGCTCCCTGAGCGCCCGCGCGACGGTCGTCCGCCCTTCCACGCTCTTCGCGGCGAGGGTCCGCACGTCCTCGCGCGCCCCGTCCGACAGGCTGAGCAGGTAGCTCAGCAGCCCGCGCGCGGCCCAACTCAGCGAGTGCTTGCGGACGACGTGACCGTTGTCCAGGATCGTGTACCCGGGGGCATGCCGAGGGATACGATGGATCTGCATCTGGAGGTCTCTTCTCCTGGTGTCGGACCCCGGGGTGTTGGCGCACCGCCGGGGTAACTCTTTTGCTCACGCACCGAGTGCCCCTCCGAGCACCCGGCACCGCAATCTTCACCGTAATTCCGTAACGCCCCGTCAAACTCCTTTCCTCATCACCCGTTCGGGCGGCGCGAGCGCGCACAACCCAGCGCGTCCCGAGCTCGCGAGCCCGGGACGCGATCCTCACTGCCTCGCATCAACCGACCACGTGGCCCGGCTCGTCCAGCCACACCCGGTGCTCGCCCTCGACCGTGACGGTCAGACCGAACCGGTCGAGGCCCGGCTCGCCCTGGTCCTGCCACCGGGCGTGGGCGGCGGTCACCTCGTCCCACAGGTTGCGGGGGCCGGACTGCGCGACGGCGTGCCTGCCGTCCCAGTCGGCCAGGCGGCAGTGGGCGTACGAGACCCCGTCCCACACCTCCAACCGGCCGGTACCGAGCCGGTCGTAGCCCGCCGACACCTCCTGCCGGAACAGCCCCGGCAACCGCAGCCCGATCGCGAAGGCGGCGTCGGTGTCCTCCGCCACGACAGCGGGGTCGAGTTCGGACGGGCCGTGCCGGACGTCCTCGATCTCGAACTCGCCGCTCCCGGGGCGCTGGCCCCGCACCCACATGAAGGCGACGTCCTCGACGAACGGCCCGCTCGCGGAACGGCCGTCGTCGGCGACGGTGAGCTTCAGCAGCCCGCCGTTGCAGAACGCCGTGCCGTACGGGACGACGATCACGCCCCCGGGAACCGTCTGCTCGATCAACGCACCGGGGACACGCTGCACGGCGGCGGTGACATGAACCCGGTCGTACGGCGCGGCCGCCGGATGGCCGAGCATGCCATCGCCGACCACGGCCCTGACCGGCAGGCGGTTCGCCGCCAGACGGCGCCGTGCGGCACCGGACAGTTCAGGGTCCAGCTCGACGGTGGTGACGTTCTCCACCCCGAGCCGGCGGGCCAGCAGCGCCGCCGTCCAGCCCGTACCGGTACCGATGTCCATCACCCGCATACTGTCGGAGACTTGCAGGTGCCGGAGCATCTGGGCCACGACGGTGGGCATCGAGCTGGACGAGGACGGCGTGCGACCGTCCTCGTCCAGCCGGGTCACCAGCGGGATGTCGGAGCCGACCAGCTCGCCCCACTCGACCGGGCGTTCATTGCGGTCGATCCACTCACCCCCGTGGCGGATCCGGTCCGGAACGAACAGTCGGCGGGGCACGCCTCGGAACACCGGCTCCCAGTCGGCCGACAGCGCCCCGGACTCCCGGAGCGCATCGCTGAGCACGTTCCACTTCACTCGGCCGCCCCCCTCAAGGCTTCGACGGCTTGGGCAGGTTGGTGGGCGGGGCGTCCCGCTTGCCGTCCTGCGACGCCGTGTCCGGCTTCCCGGAGTGGCTGCCGCCCTTGCCTCCGCCCGCCGCACCTGGCCCGTCGCTGCCGGACCCTCCACCGTGCTTGCCCATGTTCTGCTCCTCTCGACGTGCTGGAAATCGTGATCGCCGGCCTACCGGTCCGGCGGGCGGGGGGTGCGCGGGCCCACCGGCCTCGGCGGGGGCGGTTTCGGCTCCTGGCAAGGCATCGCAGTACTCCTTTCGGGGCGAGAGGCGGACGAGTTGGGCCGCCGGGCAGGCGGCCGGAAGGACCTGGCGGCCGAAGCCCGATGACCGCAGCGCGACGTTTCACGGACAGACGCTTCCGCTTGTGCCGGAACTCTGTCGGCGTGAATCGAGTACAGCCCAAGTCGCGGCCGTCGACCAGGCATTGTCCGTAGTCCCGGGGTTGTCCCGCCGTCGCCGGCAGTAAGCTCTCGGTCACTGTCGATGATGGGATTGGCCCCGTGGACGACCCGATCCGGCACCCCCTCGCCTACGCACGTGAGCTGCACGGCTGGTCGCAGAGCGACCTCGTCGCGGAGCTGAACAAGGCCGCTCGCCGGCACGGACTCCTCTCCGGTGCCGACAAGACGGCCATCAGTCGGTGGGAGCACTGGCGCAAGACGCCGAACACCGACTCCCAACTCCTCATCGCCGAGGCCTTCGACGTCCCGCTTTCGGACCTGGAGGCGTTCGGCTGGCCCTACTGGCTACCCGGACGCGACGAACCGCTGCCACTGGGAGCCGCTCACACCGTTCACGCACTCCACGACGCACAGAGGGCCGCCATGGACCGCCGAACCTTCATGACCTTCAGCGCGATCTCGCTGGGCGGCCTGGCCGCCCAGTGGGCCGCCGCCGAGCCCGCCGAGCCCGAACGCCTCGCCTCGGCCCTGAGCGGCAAGCGAGTGGACGGCGCACTCGTGGACTGGCTGGAGGGCACGGGCAGGACGCTGACGGCCATGCCCACCGAACAGCGTCAGCACACCGCCCGGCTGGTGGACGCCCACCTGACCACCGTCACGGACCTGATCAAGGAGGGCCATTACGGCGAGAGGACGGGCCGCCGCCTCCACCGCCTGGCCGCCTCACTCGCCACCACCAGCGGCTGGCACCGCTTCGACCGAGGCCGGCACTGGGCGGCCGGGAAGCTCTGGGAAGCCGCTCTCCAATCCGCGAACGCCGCCGGCGACCGTGACCACGGCGCCGGAGTGCTGTCCGACTTCGCCTACCAGGCCAACTGGCTCGGCGAGGCGAAGGTCTCCGTCGACCAGCTCGGACACGCCCTGTCCGGCGTCTCGCACCCCACCGCCCGATCCCTGCTCCTCCTCCGCCGCGCCAGGGCCCATGCGGCACTCGGCGACCGCTCCGCCTGCTACCAGGACCTCTCCGACGCCGAATCCGCCCTCGCCGTCGACGTCACCGACCCCGCTCCCGGGTGGTGCGCCTGGATGAGCCCCGCCGACCTGGCCGTGGACTCCGGCCAGTGCCTCCTCGACCTGGACCGGTCGAGCGAGGCCCATGCCCTCATCGCAGAGGGGATGGCACTGCTGCCCCGCGCCAGGGACAAGACACGCGGCATCTTCCTGACATACCAGGCCCGGAGCCACCTGAAGGCCAAGGACATCGAGCAGGCGCTGTCCGTCACCACCAAGTCCCTCGACCTGGCCACCCGCATCGGCGCGCCCCGCTGCGCCGCCCTGGTCCGCGAACTCGCGCCGGCCTTCAAGCCCTACCGCCGGGTCGACGGCGTCCCGGAGTTCCTGGACCGCCTGCGGGCCACATGAACCGATGCGGCGGCACGGCTCGCGATGCCAGACTGGAGGGGCTTGATCGTCCTGATCGGCCGCACAGCCCCGACTTCCTTCGCCAGGAGGCGTGTTGAACGAGATCATCCTCATGTCCGACCCGAAGGTCGCCGCAGTCCCCGTCCAGGACTGCGGCGAGCGACTGTCGGATGTACGGAGCAGCGGCGGGCTGCCGGTGGACGAGCGCAAGCAGGACGGCACCGGGGCCTTCGCGCAGTTGCGGGCGGGCGTGCTCGACCGCCTGCTCGACGCCCAGGAATCCCTGCCGGACGACCTGCGGCTGCTGTTCGTCGAGGGCTACCGGCCACCGGCTCTCCAGAGCCGCTACTTCGACGAGTACGCCGCCGAGTTGCGGGCCGCGAACCCCGACTGGCCGGACGACCTGATCAGGTCGGCGACGAGCCGCTACGTCTCGCCGCCGGAGATCGCGCCGCACAGTGCCGGGGCCGCCGTCGACCTCACCCTCGTCGACGCCGACGGCCGTGCACTCGACCTCGGCACCAGGGTCAACGCCAGCCCGGAGGAGAGCGCCGGGGCCTGCTACACCGACGCGGACGGCATCGGCGCCGAGGCCCGCGCCAACCGGCAACTCCTCTGCGACGTCCTGACCGGCGCCGGGCTCGTCAACTACCCCACCGAGTGGTGGCACTGGTCGTACGGGGACCGCTACTGGGCGCTGGCCACCGGCGCACCGGCCGCGCTCTACGGGCCGGCGCACGGGTAGCCGACACGACACGCGGCCCGTGGAGCCTGCCGAGCGGACCTGCGGCCCCGGGCCAGGATGGCGTCGACACCGGCGCAGACCCGAGGAGCAGAGCGATGACCGAGCAGACCCCCGAGCAACTCCCCGCCGTCGCCGTCGCGATCGTCGTCAAGGACAGCCGGGTACTGATGGTGCGGCGGCGGGTCGCCGAGGGCGAGCTGTCCTGGCAGTTCCCGGCCGGGGAGGTCGAGCCGAACGAGTCCCCCGAGGCGGCGGCGGTCCGCGAGACCGCCGAGGAGACCGGCCTCCATGTCGCCGCCGCCCGGCTGCTCGGCGAGCGGGTGCACCCGCAGAACGGGCGGCGGATGGCGTACACGGCCTGCGAGGTGGTCGGCGGCACCGCCACCGTGGTGGACTCCGACGAGCTGGACCGGGTGGTCTGGGCGTCCCGCGCCGAGCTGGCCGAGTACGTGCCGTTCCCGCTGTTCCCACCGGTGCGGGAGTACCTGGACGGCACGCTCGCCGGGTAGGCGCGGAACGGCGGACGAACCCGCGCGAGAAGTCGGCCCGTCCGACTTCCCATGCACGAGCACCACCACCAGTGTCCGGAACTCATCCCCGCCGTAGGGGCGTTCGGACGTTCGGACGGGAGACCGCTCGTCCCCGCCCCGGAAGGAAACGCGTGACAACCGCGCACGGAGCCCCGCCCGACCACGACCACGCCGTACCGCGAGCCCGCCGCCCGGGGCGGGAGCCGGTCACCGACGAGACGGTCGCCCGGCTCCGGGCCCCGGCCCGCACCGACCCCGCCTCGGGCCTGCCCGCGCTGGCCGCAGCGCTGAGGGGCCGGGCCTACGGCGAGCCCCGGCCCCGGCCCGAGGAGGCCGTCCCGTTCCTGGAGGAGTCCGCCGGCATCTACCGCGCCCTGGTCGCCGACGGCGGCACCGAACACCTGGCCGCTGCCGCCCGCGCGCTGTCCTCCCTCGCCCTGCACCACTCCCGGGCGCACGCCGACGGTCCCGCCCTCGCCGCCCGGCAGGAGGCGGCCGACCTGGCCCGGCGCGCCGAAGCGGACCAGCCGGTGGAGGGCTTCGGCCAGGCCGCCGTCCTGCACGCCGACCTCGCCCACGGCCTCGCCGAGGCGGGACGGTTCGACGAGGCCGTGGACGCCGCCCGCGCGGTGGCCGACCGCTCCCTGGCGGTGACCGAGGCCGGCGGGAGCGACCTGACGTGGCGACTGCTCGACCTCACCGTGCTGCTCCGCCTCGCGGACCGCACCGAGGAGGCCGTGGCCATCGAACACGAGGCCCTCGCCTGGCTGCGCGAGGGCCGCACGGAACCGGCCCGCAGTCCCGTCCCGGCCCTACGGGCGGCCGGCGCCGCCCTGTGGTTCGCCGATCTGGGCCGCACCGAACAGTCGCACCGGCTGCTCGCGGACGCCGCCCGCTCCTGCGAGCGCCTGCCCGCCCGCGGCGACGCCGGCGACTTCGGCTTCAACGAGGGCCTGCGGAGCGCCTTGTTCGCCCGCTCCGGCGTACGGGACGAACAGGCCGCGGCCGACGCCCCGGACCCGCTCGCGCTCGGCGTCGACCCGGGACGGCGCCTCCAACCGGTGCTGGGCCTGGACCTCCACCACTGGTCCTTCAGCCTGCGCGCGTCCTTCGAGGACGGACTGGTCACCCTCGCGCGGGCCGTCGAGGCCATCACGGGCACGCCCGAGCCCACCGACCGCCTGCCCGACGAGGAGGGCCCGTCCGAGCAAGCCGACGGCTCACTGCCCCTGCCGGAGGACCGCGACCTGCTCGCCACCCTCGGCACCCTCACCCGGCGGCTCGACCTGCGCCGGGCGGTCCGTGGAGACCATCCCAGCTACTACGCCCACCTCACGCTCCCCCGACTGCGGCGGAGCGTCCGGATCGAACGCCGCCTCCACGCGACCGGCCCCGCCCACGACACCCGGCGCCTGGTCAGGGCGCTCACCGACCTGGCCATGGCCCAACTCGTCCACGGCGACCACGCCGAGGCGACCGGCACCCTGCACGAGGCCCACGCCCTCGCCGTACGGACGGAGAACCCGGCCGGGTGACCACCGCCCCCGGTGCTCCGCCCGGCACCCACCGGCCGGGGCAGCGAGGAGGAGTCCCCTGCTCGCTGCAGGAGCCCGAAGCCGGGCCTGCGGGCCGCGGCCGGGCAGCACGCGGCCCGCCGAAGCCACCGAACCGGCCGGAATCCCCATCCACCCCCCGGTACACCCCCGTACCCTGTCCCGCAGCACTCGCACGGGCACGGTACGGACCTTCGGGGGAACCGGGGAAACCAGTGGAACTACGTCAGTTGCGCGTCTTCGACGCCGTCGTCACCCACCGCACCGTCACCGGCGCGGCCGTGGCACTCGGACTCGCCCCGGCCTCCGTCTCCGAACAGGTCCGCACCCTCGAACACAGCCTCGGCACCGACCTGTTCGACCGAGCCAGGCACGACCTGACCCTCACCTCGGCCGGGGAACGACTACTGCCCTGGTCCCGACGGCTCCTCGACCAGGCCGAACAGGCCCGCCGCGAGGTCGTCGTGACCCGGACCCGCCTGCGCCTCGGCGTCCTGGCGGCCGTCGCCGCCACCCACCTCCCGACCGTCCTGGCCCGCCTCACCGACCGCCGCCCCGGTCTGGACATATCCCTCCACACCGACGCCACCCGGGACGTCCTGCTCGACGGCGTCGCCGCCGGAGCCCTGGAAGCGGCCCTCGTCCTCGACGCCCCCGGCCCGCTCGGCGCACTCGGCTTCCCCCTGCCGCCCGCCCCGCTCGACCACCTCGATCTCCAGGCCGTCCACCTCGCCCTGGTCGCCGCCCCCACCCACCCGCTCGCCCGCGCCACCACCCTCGCCCCCGAGAACCTCCGCGGCCACCGCCTCCTCGTCGACACCCCCGCCTGCTCCTACCACCTCGCCGGCGAACGCCTCCTCGGCCACCACGTCCAACGCCTCCGCACCGGCGCCGTCCCCACCACCCGCGCCTGCGCCGCACAGGGCCTCGGCATCGCCCTCCTCCCCACCCACGCCGTCCACGACCACCTCGCCACCGGCGTCCTCACCCGCCTCCCCCTCGACCCCCCGCCCCTCCATCTCCGCCTCCTCTGGCGCGCCGACCACGCGCCCCTCCCCGCCCTGCGCCCCCTCCTTCGCACCACCCCGGCCTGAACTCCCCCGGGCCCTCGAACAGCAGCGCGCCCCGGGGTTCCGCGGAACCCCGGGGCGCGCTGCTGCCGGACGAACCTCAGGCCTTGGGGCCCGCCGACTGGACGACCTCGAAGGACCAGAGGGTGGAGCCGGAGGCGGCGGGGCGCTTGGGGGCCTCGCCGGAGGGGCCGTTCTGGTGGGCCGCCTTCATCGGGCCCTCCATCCAGGCCTTGAAGTCCTCCTCGCTGCGCCAGCGGGTGTAGACGAGGTACTGGTCGGTGCCCTCGACGGGGCGGAGGAGCTCGAACCACTCGAAGCCGTCCGAGTTCTCCACCGCGCCGGCGCGGGAGGCGAAGCGCTGCTCCAGCACCTCGCGCTGCTCGGCCGGCACCGTCAGCACGTTGATCTTGACGACGGACATGGGGCTCCTTCTGCTCCGGGGACTGCTTACGGCAGCAGTCTGCTACACCTCACGGCCGGGGCGGGCCTCCGGCCGTCCCCCGTGGGCGCGGGCGGGCCGGGCTCAGGCGATCCACGGCGGCAGGACGCGCTGGTCGTCGCGCGGGGCGAGGCCGCAGGCGCCCTCGGGGGTGCGGGCGTCGGGGTTGTAGGCGTGGGCGGGGGACGGGGAGGCGACGACGGCGGTGAAGCCGTCGGTGGTGGCGATCTGCCGGACGGTGTCGGCGGGGAGGACGGCGGTGTCGCCGGCGGCGAGGGTGAAGGCCTCCCCGGCCAGGTCGACCCGGGCGGCGCCGGTGAGCAGGGTCCAGACCTGCTCGGTGTCCATGGCGTGCAGCGGGCCCTTGGTGTCGGCGGCCATGTCGACGTGCCAGACGGCGAGGGCGGCGGAGCCCTGGGTGGGCGAGGCGTAGGTGGTCATGACGGCGTTCGGGGTCGCGGTGCGGCGGGCGTCGGTCCGGCGGATCACGGGCATGGTGAAGGAACCCCCTAAGATGGTCAATGAAGTTGTCTATATGGTCAATGAGGTTGTCTATCGTGTCAAGTGAAGCGCCCCCGCCGGGCTTCGAGCTGCCGCTGCGCCTGCTGCTCGCCTTCCGGACGATCATCGACGAGCTGCACGAGCGCATCGCCCGCGAGGGCCATCCCGACCTGCGCCCGATGCACGGCTTCGTCTTCCAGGCGATCGGCCCGCACGGCACCACCGCCTCCGAACTCGGACGCCGCCTCGGCGTCACCAAGCAGGCGGCGGGCAAGACCGTCGACAACCTGGAGCAGCTCGGCTACGTCGAGCGCGCCGCGGACCCCTCCGACACCCGGCGCAAGCTGGTCCGGCTCACCGGGCGCGGGGTGGACTGCCTGGTCCGCTCCGCCCGGATCTTCGACGAGCTGCGCGAGGAGTGGGCCGCGACCCTGGGCGAGGAGCAGCTGCGGCAGCTGGAGGACGGCCTGCGCCGGCTCGCCCCCGGCGACCCGTTCCGCCTCGACACCCCGCGCTGGTTCGGGGCGCCGTAACCCCGGCACCGAGGTCAGGACCCGGGGAGCCCGAGGGTCGCGAGGGTCTGGTTCTTGTACGCCTTCACGCCGGTGATCTCGGCGCCGAACCACTCCGGCGCCGAGAACGCCTCCGCCTCGGCCTCCGAACCGAACTCGACCTCGACGGTGCGCAGCCCGGCCAGCTCCCCCTGGTAGACGTCCGCGTAGACGGTGACGCCGGACGCCTCGAAGGTGTAGCGGTCCTTGACCAGGCGGGCGCCCTCGGTGGCCGGCCAGAGCTCGGTGAACTCCCGCTCCCCGAGCTCGCGTTCCACCTCGATCCGGACCGGCGCGCCGGCCGAGGAGTCCTTGCGCTTGACACCGAGGACGCAGCTGCCGGCGATCCGCCGCAGCCGCACCTCCGTCCCGTCGTCCTTGATCGCGATGTACCCCTGCTCGATGCGCTGCCGCACCGCCGTGCCCGGCGGCTCGAAGGCCTCCAGCAGGAACTTGCGCTCGATTTCGAGCGGCATGCCGCACCACCCTTCCCTGCCGCACCCGACAGGCCGACGCACGGTCAGAACGACCGCCCCTCCCCACGGTACGGCGGCTCCGGCCCCGAGGAGTCCGGCCGGTCCCGCAGGTCCGCGCAGAGCGAGGAGCTGAGCCGGTTGAGCACCCCGGCGAGCTCGGCGTACCGCTCCTCGTCCCAGTCCCCCAGCAGCTCGGCGAGCTGGGCGCGCCGGGCGGCGACCAGCCGCAGCGCCACCTCCTCCCCCGGTTCGGTGAGCCGCAGCGGCAGCCCGCCGGACCGCACCGCCAGCCCCCGGCCCTCCACCTCCCGGGCGGCCTCCTCGACGACGGCCACCGGGACGATCCGCCGCTCGGCCAGTTCGGCCGGCTCGACCGAGCCGTGCTGGTGCATCTGGAGGAGCAGCCAGCTGGAGGCGGGCCGCAGGTCCAGTCCGGCGGTCTCGGTGATCCGCCGGAAGAGGTCGCGCCGGGCCTCGCGACTGTTCAGCACCGAGAGCGCGCGGGCGATCTCGTCCAGCGAACTGCGCTCGACCGGATTGACGCCGATGGACTCGCTGAGGTCCGGCCCGGTGACTGCGGAGCGCAGCTTCTGTTCGCGCAGGAACAGCGACAGCACGAAGGCGACCACCGCGACCGGCACCGCGTACAGGAACACCCTAGTGATCGACTCGGCGTACGCGTGGTAGACCGCCGGCTGGACGGCGGCCGGCAGTTGGGGGATGACCCGCGGGTCGGCGGTGATGGCCTCCGGCTGGAAGCCGGGCGGCAGCGGCACCCCCGCCAGCGCGTCGGCGAGCCGGCTGCGCAGGCCGCTGGCGAAGACCGTCCCGAAGATGGAGACGCCGAAGGAGGCCCCGATGGAGCGGAAGAAGGTGGCGCCCGCGGTGGCCACGCCGAGGTCCTCGTAGCCGACCGAGTTCTGCACGATCAGCACCAGCACCTGCATCACCAGGCCCAGCCCGAGGCCGAAGACCAGGAAGTAGAAGCTCATCTCGGCGGTGCTGCTGTGCTCGTCCAGCCGGGAGAGCAGCAGCAGCCCGACGGTGGTCACGGCCGTCCCGGCGATCGGGAAGATCCGGTAGTGGCCGGTGCGGGCGACGATCTGGCCGGAGCCGATCGAGGTGAGCAGCATGCCGAGCACCATCGGCAGCATGTGGATGCCGGACATGGTCGGCGAGACCCGCTGGACCACCTGGAGGAAGGTCGGCAGGTAGGTCAGCGCGCCGAACATCGCGAAGCCGATGACGAAGGAGATCACCGCGACCAGGCTGAACGTCCGCGAGCGGAACAGCCGCAGCGGCAGCACCGGCTCCACCGCGGTCCGCTCGACCAGGACGAAGGCGAGCAGCAGCACCAGGCCGAGCACGCCGAGGCCGACGATCTGCCAGGAGGTCCAGGCCCAGGTGGTCCCGCCGAGCGAGGTCATCAGCACCAGGCAGGTGGCGACGGCGGCGATCAGGACGGTGCCGAGGTAGTCGATCCGGTGCTCGCGCCGGACCTCCCGCCCGTGCAGCACCGTCGCGATCACCACCAGGGCGACGATGCCGATCGGCAGGTTGATGTAGAAGACCCAGCGCCAGCTGAGGTGGTCGACGAACACTCCGCCGAGCAGCGGCCCGAGCACGCTGGTGACGCCGAACACGGCACCGAAGAGGCCCTGGTAGCGGCCGCGGTCCCGGGGGGCGACGAGGTCGCCGACGATCGCCTGGGAGAGCACCATCAGCCCGCCGCCGCCCAGGCCCTGGAGCGCGCGGAAGGCGATCAGTTCGCCCATGTTCTGGGCGATCCCGCACAGCACCGAACCGAGCAGGAAGATCACGATGGAGGCCTGGAAGAAGCGCTTCCGGCCGTACATGTCGCCGAGCTTGCCCCACAGCGGGGTCGCGGCGGTGGAGGCCAGCAGGTAGGCGGTGACCACCCAGGAGAGGTGGTCGAGGCCACCGAGGTCGCTGACGATGGTCGGCAGCGCGGTGGAGACGATGGTCTGGTCGAGTGCGGCCAGCAGCATCGCCAGCAGCAGGGCGCCGATCGGCACCCAGAGGTTGGGGACGGTGACCGCCGGCGGGCCGCTCCCGGCCGCGGTGCTCCGGTCGGACGCGGCGTGCGGCTCCGTCATGACGTCTCCGTCATGGCTTCTCCCTCATGGCTTCTCCGTCGGCCATGGCTTCTCCGTCGACATCACGACGTCTCCGTGGGCATGGCGTCTCCGTGGGGGGTCGCGGGCCCGTCGGCCGGGCCGGGCAGATGATCACTCCCAGCTCACAACGCTCGCTGGTTCGTCCCGATTTGTTCCACCGGGTTGAGCCGAGCGTAAGCGCCGGGGACAACCGCCGCGCCCCGGGCGTTCTCCGGAGAGCCAACCGGCACCAATCGGCACAACCTCCCCGCGGGGGGACGGACGCCCCTGTCCACCCTTCGGGCGGTCCTGCATAATCAGGCGCGATCGTGCGCCCGGTTCCGCCCGGACGGCGCACCGAACGACCGAACGACCGAACAGCCCGACGACCGAACAGCCGCCCGCGAAGTCGACGCGAAACCGAGGAGGACCGGCCGATGCCGGACCAGCACTGCCCGACGTGCGGCACCGCACGCTCCACCGGGTGCGGCTGCCTCCCGGACCCGAGCCTCACCGAGACCGCCGTCCTGCCCCACATCGAGGGCCCGCCACTGGTCCGCCCGTACGTCCCGCAGACCGCCGACCAGCTGGCCGACGAGACCCACCCGAACGCACCGGTGGTGGACCCGTTCGCGACCACGGTGCTGCCGCCCGCACCCCCGGGGCAGCCCGGGCCGCCGGCCGCTCCGCCGCTCGGACCGGACGCGGACGCGTACGCCACCACCGTGCTGCCGCCCGTCGCCCCGGGGCAGGCCCCGTTCGGGCCGGGCGCCGGTGCCCACCCGGGCACCGACGGCTACCCGGCAGGCGACGGCTACCCGGACCTCGGCGCCCACCCGGAGGCGTACGCCACCACCCTGCTGCCGCCGGTGCCGCCCTCGGGGCCGGCCGGGAACGAGATCGGCCTCTTCGCCTTCGGGCAGGCGCCGGACCCCGGGCCCGCCTCGAACGCCGGCCGGGGCCCGAACGCCGGCCAGGCCGTACCCGGGCCGGGGGCCGGTGGCGGACGGGCCGCCAGAAGGGCGGCCGAACAGGCCGACCGGCACCCGCTCGCCCGGCGCAAGGGGCTGCTCGCCGGGGTCGGCGCCGCCCTGGTGGCGCTCACCATCGGTGTCGCGTACGCCGTGACGCCCTCCAAGGAGCCGTCGGCCAAGCAGGCGCAGCCGCTGCCGACGACCACCCTGGCGCCCGCGCCGGTGGACCCGCCCACCCTGGCGACACCCGTTCCGAGCGCCGCGGCGCCGACCAGCGAGGCACCGAGCCCCACACCCACCCCCACCCGCAAGCCCAGCCCGACGAAGACGGCCACCCCGCCCCCGATCGCCACGCCGACCGCCGAGGCACCGGCCGCTCCCCCCGCCGCGGCCCCCACGCCGACCGCGCCGGCGCCGAGCACCCCCACCCCGACCCCGACGCCCACCGCCACCTCGACGCCGCGGGTCCTGCAGTACGGAATGAGCGGCCCCGACGTCACAGCCCTCCAGCAGAAGCTCGCCGTCGTCGTCTGCTGGGCGAGTGTGCCGGTGACCGGGCAGTACGACGACACCACCGTGAACACCGTCGGCTACGTCCAGTGGATGTGGGACGTCAAGGGCGACAAGCGGGGCATCTTCGGCCCCAACACCCGTGCTGCCCTGGACAAGCACAGCACCTGCTGACCGGAACTGCCCGGCCGGCGGTCACCCCTCGGGCCGACCGCCGGTCGTCCCCCGGATCAGCCGGTGATCGCCCCGAAGATGCTGATGCCCGCCAGCACGACCATGATCGTCGCCGCCACCCGGATGATCAGCTTCATCGGCACGTACTTGAGCAGCTTCTGCCCACCCACGATGGCGACCCCGCCGACCGCGCACAGCGCCAGCCAGGAGCCGAGGCCGACGGCCAGCGGGTCGGCGTACTTGGCGGCCAGGTTGGCGGTCATGATCTGGGTCAGGTCACCGAACTCGGCGATCGCGACGACCACGAAGCTGGCCCCGGCCACCTTCCAGAAGCTGTTCGAGGACGGCTCCTTGGCCGCGTGCTCGTCCTCCTCCTCGCCGCCGTGGAACAGCAGCATCGCCGCGCCGACCAGGAACAGCAGGCCGGTGACGCCCTCCACCCAGCGGTGCGGCAGCAGCGTGAGCAGGTGCCCGGCGACGAGCGCGAGGCCCACTTGGAGGGCGAAGGCGGCGGCGATGCCCGCGAAGACGTAGCTCGCGCGGTACTTGGTGCCGAGCACCAGGCTGGCCAGCGCGGTCTTGTCCGGCAGTTCGGCCAGGAAGATGATGCCGAAGGTCAACGCGGCAACGGTGATACTCATAGGAGTCCTCGGTCGGGCTGCCCGGCCTCCGCAGGTCCGTCAGGGGACGCTTCGGCCCGACAGCACTGGTCATGGTCACAGCACTGCGGCCGAAGGTCTCGCCGGCACCGCTCATCGAGCGGTACCCCGGGCGCCGGGCCCCTGGGGGCCAGTATGTCGACGGTCCGGTGGAGGGCTACTCCCCTTCAACGGCCCCAAGCGTACCCGACGGCGTCGACCGACCCGCCCCGGGAGATCCACCGAGGTCGACGGGGATCCATGGAGATCGACGGAGTCCGACGGCGGCCAACGGCGCTCGACGGCGGCCAACGGCGCTCGACCCGCCTACCGGGCGCCCCCGTCCGGCTCGGCCGCGATCAGCCCGCGCCCGACCAGTTCCAGTACCACCACGATCGCCACCGACTCCACCGCCAGCAACCCGATCAGCACGAACAGCTGCACCGCCCCCGCCTGGACCGGCGAGGCCCCGCCCAGCAGCATCCCGACGAAGGCCCCGGGCAGGGTGACCAGGCCGACCGTCCGGGTCTGGTCCAGCGCCGGGACGAGCGAGGTCGCCGCCGCCGTCCGGCAGATCTCCAGCCGGGCGTCGCGGTCCTCGAAGCCGAGCGCCAGTGCCGCCTCCACCTCGCCGCGCCGCAGCCGCAGCTCGTCCAGGGCGCGCCGCCCGGCCAGCGAGGTCGCGCTGAGCGCCCCGCCGATCAGGATGCCCGCGACCGGGATGACGGACAGGCCCTCGGGCGGCAGCAGCCCGACGCCCAGCAGCAGGGCGAGCACCGGCAGCACCCCGGCGCCGATCGGGGCGGCCGCCCAGACCCAGGCCGGGCCCGGGGTCATCCGCCGTCCGGCGGTGCGCACCGCGACCGAGAACATCAGCACCACGAACAGCGCCGACCACCAGAGCGAAGCGACCACCCAGCTGATCACCGCGGCGACGGCGGCCAGCTGCACCACGGCGCGCAGCCCGGCCCGCAGCACGGCGTGCCCGTGGCCGAGCAGTCCCCGCCCGGCCACCGCGACGGCGGCCAGCAGCAGCACGGCGGTGACCACCCCGAGCACCGGGGTGACCGGCAGCAGCTGGCCGCCGGAGGCCGCCAGGTCCGCCGGGGCCATCAGATCCGGCCCCTTCGGATCCGACCCGCACAGATCCCACCCGTGCAGATCCGACTAGCGCAGATCCGACTCGCGCAGATCCAATCCGTCCAGATCCGGCCCATCGGGCGCGGGCCCTCAGATCCAGCTGGTGAACCACATCCGGTCCTGCCAGGACGACATCGGGATCACCTCCGCCGTGTACAGCGGGTAGAAGAAGGCGAAGCAGCCGACGATCGCGAGCACGATCGCCCCGGCCCCGATCGCCCCGATCCGGCGTCGCTCGGGGGTGCACCCGGGCGGGCCGAGCACCGCCCCGAGCATCTGGGCGACGGCCAGGCACAGGAACGGCACCAGCACGACCATGTAGAAGGAGAAGATCGTCCGCTCCTGGTACCGGAACCAGGGCAGGTAGATCCCGGCCACCGCGCACAGCACCGCGCCCGAGCGCCAGTCCCGCCGGAAGAACCAGCGCCACAGCAGGTAGACCAGCGCGAAGCAGGCCGTCCACCACAGGAAGGGCGTACCGAGGCCGAGGATCTGCGAGGCGCAGCCGCCCGAGGAGGTGCACCCGCGCTGCCCGTACGGGATCTGCTCCCAGTACATCGAGACGGGGCGGCCGTCGACCAGCCAGGCGAAGGGGTTGGACTGGTAGGTGTGCGGGGTGCTCAGACCGGTATTGAAGTCGTACATCTGCGAGTGGTAGTGCCACAGGCTGCGCAGCGAGGCGGGCACCCAGCTCATCGGGACCTGCGGCAGCGGGATGCCGAGGACGCTGTCCGGGGAGAGCCCGGCGCGCCCGTCGGCCCAGTGCCGGTCGTAGCCGCCCCCGCCGGTCGGGCCGGAGCCGCCGGTGGCGAGCCAGCCGCTCCAGGCGCCGACGTACACCACCACGGCGGAGCCGACCATGGCGAGGAAGGCGGGGACGGCGTCCCGGCGCAGCATGGAACGCCAGGGGCGGCGGGCGCCGGCGGCGCGGCGGCCGGACTGGTCCCACAGGACGGTCAGGACGCCGAAGGCGGCGAGGATCGGGGCGCCGTTCCACTTGACCGCGCAGGCGGCGCCGAGGAGCAGCCCGGCGGCGATCCGCCAGGGGCGCCACCCGAGCCGGACGGCGTCACCGCCGACGGTCTCGGCGGCGACGGCGAGCCGGGCGCGGACGTGGTCGCGGTCGATCAGCAGGCTGCCGAAGGCGGCGAGCACGAAGAACATCTGGATGCCGTCGAGCAGGCCGACCCGGCTCATCACCAGTTGGAGGCCGTCCACCGACATCAGCAGCGCGGCGGTGCAGCCGATCAGGGTGGAGCCGAAGAGGCGGCGGCCGATCCGGGCCAGCATCAGCACGGTGACGGTGCCGAGCAGGGCGGTCATGAACCGCCAGCCGAAGGGGTTCAGTCCGAACAGTTGCTCGCCGACCGCCATCACCCATTTGCCGAGCGGCGGGTGGGCGATGAACTCGGGCGCGGAGGTCAGCGGGATCGCCTGCGGGGCGGACAGGATGTCGGCGTTGGCGTGGTCGGGCCAGGTGCCCTCGTAGCCCTGCTGGAGCAGGGACCAGGCGTCCTTGGGGTAGTACGTCTCGTCGAAGACGAAGGAGTCGGGGTGGCCGAGGTTCCAGAACCGCAGCAGGCCGGCGAAGAGCGCCACGGCGATCGGTCCGAGCCAGCCGGAGCGGTCGGCCGCCCAGCGAACCAGGCCCCCGCGCGGGGCCGGTGCCGGGGCGGCGGTGGCCGGGGCCGCCGGTGGGTGCGTGAGCGCCGCTTGCGTCATAGCCTCGCCGATTCGCCTGTCTGCTCTGTCCGGGTCCTGGCTCCGCCCGGGTCGTGCCGCTCCGGCCGGGGCAGGGCGGTCAACAGCCACTGACACTATGTGGCGGTGCGCGCGAAGCCAAGCGCGACGGGCGCCGACCAGGTGACCTGGTCGGCGCCCGTTTCGAACCCCCTTGCCGCCCGTTCCGCTACGCGGCGGTCTGCAGCTCCCGGACCGGGACGGTGTGGACCACGGCCGGGGCCGCGTTGTCCTGCTCCGGCGTGAGGTACGGGCGCAGCCGCAGCGCCATGGCGACGATCAGCAGCGTGGAACCCGCCATGGCCGCCAGGTAGAGCGGCCAGGTGCCGGAGCCGACCAGCAGCACGCCGACGGCCGGGCCGACCGCGATCGCGATCTGCTTCACCAGGGCGTACCCGGCGTTGTAGGTGCCGAGCAGCCGGGCCGGGGCGAGGTCCGCGACGATCGGGCCCATGGTGGGCGCGAGCAGCGACTCGCCGACGCCGAAGAGGGCGTAGATCGAGACGATGGCGACCGTGGCGGCCATGGTCTCGGTCCGTATCAGGCCGGCCACCAGGGCCATCGCCCAGGCGCCGAGCCAGACCACGCCGGCCGCGGCCATCGCGGTGGTGCGGCGGCGCTTGGCGGTGATCCGCACCATGAACATCTGCAGCACCACGATGGTCAGCGCGTTGGCGCCGATCGCGAAGCCCAGGGTGGAGGGCGCGGTGCCGACGGTGTCGGTGGCGAAGGCCGCGACGCCGGACTCGAACTGGCCGTAGCAGGTGAAGAAGATCAGCCCGGCGAGGATGCTGAGCCGCACCATCGCCTTGTCGGCGAGCAGGGCGCGCAGACCGGTCGGGCCGTCGGCCTTCCCGTGGACGGCGGTCAGCTGGGTCCTGGGCATCCGGGCGGTGCCGGTGACCAGGGCGAGGCCGAGGAACGTCACCGCCTCGATGGTGAACAGCCGGGTCAGGCTGGCCGGGTCCGACACGTTCACGATCTGCCCGCCGACCAGCGCACCGATGCCCATGCCCAGGTTGACCAGGGTGAACTGGAGCGCGAAGGCGTGCGAGCGGGTGGCCGCCGTGGAGCAGCGGACGATCATCGTGGCGAGCGCCGGCTGGCAGGTGGTGACACCGGCGCCGAACAGGAAGGAGGAGACCAGCAGGGCCGGGGTGCCGGTGGCGTGGCCGAAGGCGAACGCGCCGGTGGCGGCGAGCGCCGTACCGGCCAGCAGCACCGGGCGGGGACCGTACCTGTCGATGCCGCGGCCGGTGAACGGCAGGACGGCGAGGGCCGCCAGCGCGAAGACGGTGAACACCATCCCGGCCGCCAGCGAGCCCAGCCCGCGCACCTGGTCCACGTACACGAACATGTACGGCATCGTGAAGCCGCTGCCGAACGCACTGAGCGCGTTGCCGATCTGGACGCGGCGCAGCGGGCCGCCCGCTCCACGCCGCTGCTGCCTCTGCTGCTTCACCGTGCCGGTCACCGTGCACATCCCTTCCTGGTTTCAACTGGATACTCTTAAGTCCAGAAGATTTCAGAGCTAAAGTTTGACGAGATAAAGTCTTAGCACCCGAAGACTGCTGAGTCAAAGGCTTAAGGAGTGCACCCTCGTGCGACACTGGTCCGCATGACTACGGACAAGCCGCCGCCGGCTGCCGGCAAGCCCGCCCCGGCCACCCCCCTGGAGTTCGGCATCGCCGAGCAGGTGGCCCTCTACCAGCGGGAATTCCCCACCGTCGACCCCCAGGTGGAGACGATCGTGCAGACCCTCAACCGGGTCTCCCGGCGGATGGGCGTGGCGTACGACCGGCAGCTGACTGTGCTCGGAATCACCTCCGCCGAGTGGGAGGTGCTCAAGGCGCTGGTGGTGTCCGGCAGCCCGTACCGGCTCGGGCCGGGCGAGCTGGCCAAGCGCCTCGGGCTCACCCCGGCGGCGATGACGCACCGGATCGACCGGATGGTGGCGGACGGACTGGTCACCCGGGAGCGGGACGAGACCAACCGGGTGCGGGTGATCATCGAGCTCACCGAGACCGGCCGCGACAAGTGGCTGGAGTCGATGCGGATGGCCGCGGTCTTCGAGGAGGAGCTGCTCCAGGACGTCGTGGGCGAGGAGCGGACCGCGCTCTCCGCGATGCTGGGCCGGATGCTGCGGCGGATCGAGGAGAGCCGGCCGGACGCGCTCGGGCGCACCGCCGGCCTGGACTGACCCCGGGAGGCCGGGGAACGCGAAACGGGTCCGGCCCGCCGGGAGGATGCTCCTCCCGGCGGGCCGGACCCGTCGCTTCAGGTGCTGCGAGGATCCGTCAGGCCCTCGGCGGTCCGGTGGACCGTCAGCAGGGGCCGTTGTCGGTCCAGACGCCCCACTGGCCGCTCAGGCTCGGGTCGTCGCCCTTGGTCCACCACTTGTTGGTGTAGTAGTGGCCCTTCCACGAGACCTTGGTGCCGCCGGCCGCGTAGGTGGTGTTGGCGTCCCAGCTCGGGGCGGCCGGGCAGGAGGCCGGCGTGGTCGGGGTGCCGGTCGGGGTGCCCGTGGGGGTACCGGTCGGCGTACCCGTGGGGGTACCGGTCGGCGTGCCCGTGGGGGTGCCGGTGGAGGTCGGGGTCGGCGTGCCGGTCGGCGGGGCCGGGCAGGCGGACGCGGAGCCGTTGGTGGCGCTCACCATCTTGTCGAACAGGGCGGTCTTGGTGCCCAGGTCGTACAGCGAGAAGGCGAAGGAGCCGCCGAGGCCGTTGCAGTGCGCGTAGTCGAGCTTGGCCTGGATGGACTTGGCGTCCTCACCGCTCCAGAAGGTGTTGCCGTCGTAGAAGTACGTGGCCTGGGCGCCGTCGTCCCAGAAGGTCTTGGACGGGTTGTCGACGAAGCCCGCGAGCTCCTTGTACATCTGGATGCCGGGGACGTTGCCGGACATCGCCGCGCCGGCCGCCGGCTGGGTGGCGGGCTGGTACAGGCCGTGCTTGCCGTTGTCCTTCACGCCGGTCCAGCCGCGGTAGTAGAACGGCACACCCATGTTGATCTTGTTGGCGGGGAAGCCGCCGGGGATGCCGTACTCCTTGTCACCGACCGTCCACGCCTTGATCGCGTTGTCGATCGAGTACTTCCCGTTGCCCGGCTTGGCCGGGGTCGACGGGTCGTCCGGGGTCGAGTAGAGCGCGGCCTGGTGGTTGGTCGGCCCCTGGGCGTCCCAGCCGCCGTGCATGTCGTAGGTCATGACGTCGAGGAAGGTCAGGTACTGACCGACCTTGTCGGTCTCGACGTTCATGATCTTGTCCTGGCCGGCGCCGACCGCCGCCGACAGGGCGTAGGTCTTCTTGTCCGCCGCGCCCTGCGCGTCCAGCTGGGTGCGGAACTCCTTCAGCAGGGCGGTGAAGTTCTGCTTGTCCGCCGGGCTGGAGAGGTTGCCGGTGTGGCCGCCGCCGCCCGGGTACTCCCAGTCGATGTCGATGCCGTCGAAGACGCCGGCCGCCGAGCCCGGGCCGCCGAAGCCGGCGTCGCTGGGCAGGTTGCCCTTGATGAACATGTCGATGCAGGACGACACCAGGTGCTTGCGCGAGGCGTCCGTGGCGGAGGCCGGCGAGAAGTACTTGGAGTAGGTCCAACCGCCCAGCGAGAGCAGGACCTTGAGGTTCGGGTTCTTCGCCTTCAGCTTCTTCAGCTGGTTGAAGTTGCCCGCGATCGGCTGGTTCCAGACGTCGCCGACGCCGTCGACCGAGATGTCCGCGCCGAAGCTCTTCTGGTAGTCGGCGAACGCGTCGCCCGCGCCGTCACCCGCGTTGGGGTTGTTGTCGTTCCCGTCGGCGGCCTTGGTGGCCTCGAAACAGCCCAGGTCGGTCGGGTGGATGTTGGCGAAGGAGTAGATCATGTAGTCCAGGTTCTTGGCGACGCCGGTGTCCTGGATCGTCTTGGGGTAGTACGCGTTCGCGTAGACCGACCACTGGTCGAAGTAGGCGACCTTGATGCCGCCGCTGGTGGCGGGCGCGCCGGTGGAGTTGGTGGTCGCGGCGTTGGCCGCGCCGCCGCCGGACAGCGCGAGGCCGGCACCGAGCAGCAGGGAGGCGGTGGTGCCGGCCGCGATGGCGGCCATGCTCTTCGGGCGGCGACGGCGGCCGCCCTGCGGCGCCGGGGTCCCGGCCCTTTCAATGCGTGAGCGCAGCATGGGTGCGTGACTCCTGGTTGTGGGGGTTCCCGTCGTCCCGGGGGCGCGCGTCCGGGGTGGGGCCGGACGACCGGGACATGACAGGTGTGGGTGGGGAATCGAGCGGGATCAGACCATGACGGACTACCGGGATGTGCCGAACCGGCGCCCGCGGCACGAGGCCGCCGACGCCGGTTCAGGGGCTCCCTGCACCTGGGCAATAAAAATGGACTAGACCAACTCACCCGTCAAGGGGTGCCGTTGGGCCTTGAGACCCGCTTAAGGTTCCACCCCCGCGCTGAGCTGGGCCGCCGCACCCCGGGACAGCCCCGGAGTCAGTAGCGGACGGCGTTGGCCACCTCGGCCTTGACCGTGCCGGAGAGGTCCCGGTGGGCGTGCGCGGTGGCCTGGGAGCTCTGCCCGACCGCCACGTCCTGAATGGTCACCGCGGCCGCGTCCAGCACCTTGCCCGACTCGTCGGTGAAGTTCACCTGGATCACGTACCGGTACGACTGCTGCCCGTGGTTGGTGACGGTCAGCGGCACCTGCGGCTTGCCGTCCGAACCGGTGGTCACCGCCCCGGCGGTGACGTCCCCCTTCGCGTCCAGCCCGCCCTTGATCCCGGAGACGGCCGAGGAGGCCGCCGACACCGCCGCCGAGGCCTGCGCCTCGACCGAGGCGATCGCGGACCCCGCCCCGCCGGCCGCCGAACCCAGCGCCGAGGCGGCGGAGGCGACGGCGCTCGCGCCCTTCTCCACCGCGGACGCCGCCGCGGAGGCCACGCCGCTCACGGTCTTCCCGGAGGAGGAACAGCCCGCGAGCGCCGCCGCGCCGACCACCGCCGCGACCAACACCCCCGCCACCGCCCGGCGTTGGTGACGCACCGGTGGTGCGTCCAGGTCCTGCGCGGTGACCCTCGGCGGGGTCGGGGAGCTGGCTCGGGTGAGCGGCTGGCGGTTCATGCGGTCCCTCGTTTCCGGTCGGCGCCGGGCTGCCCGGCACACCTCCACGCCCACCCTCCGAGGGCCGCGGGGCCGCCGCCAGCAGGGCTGCTGCCTCCGGGTGAGCCGGGCCGGGACAGCGCGTCAGGACAGCCCCGAACCCTCCTGGGAGTCCGACTCCACCGCGGCCCGCTCCTCGCGCAGCCGCACCAGGTGACGGCGCCGCGCGACGACGCCGTACGCCCCGGCGGCGCTCGCCACGAAGGAGGCCAGGCCGAGCCACGGCCGGTCGAAGACGTGGCCGGTCAGGTGGTCCAGCGAGTACCGGCCGGCGCCCGCCAGGCCGAGCGCCAGGCCGGTCGCACCGAGGAAGGCCGGGTACTCGTAGCCGCCGGACATCGCGAAGAAGCCGGCCGGGGCGTGCACCGACACCGCGCCCGCCATCGTCCCCGCCACCACCGCGCCGGCCGCCGGGGTGGCCAGCCCGGCCACCAGCAGCGCGCCGCCGCCCGCCTCGCCGAGGCCGGCCGCCAGCGCGCTCTGCCGGGCCGGGTGGAAACCCATCTGCTCCATGGCGTGGGTGGCGCCCTCCAGGCCGCCGCCCCCGAACCAGCCGAACAGCTTCTGGGTGCCGTGCGCGATCAGCACGCCGCCGACCGCGCCGCGCAGGGCCAGCAGGCCCAGGTCCTTACGGTTCAGGCACATGTCGCATCCTCGCTTCCGCGGCGGAGTGACCCCGCTCGGTGACAGTGGTGACGGTCCTGCCTCCATAGCAACCGAGGGCGCCCGTGCCTTCGAGCCGGGGCCGCCATCCGGGCGAATTCGGCCGCGACCGGGAATGACCGGGAATGAACCGCCGGCGGGTGATCCACGCCGCGCCCGGCCGCGGGGCGTGGCGGACCGGCCGCCCGGGGCCCCGAGGTCATGCTTGGCCCATGTTCGTCTTCAACCTGGGCAGCGCCTTCATCACCTTCTTCGCCGTGGTCGGCCCGCCGAAGACCCTGCTGGCCTTCGCCCGGCTGGCCGGGACCCGCAGCAACCGGGAGCTGCGCCGGCTGGCCGCGCTGAGCACGGCCATCGCGGCGGTGATCGGCCTGGTGCTCGGCTTCGGGGCCGACGAGCTGACCACCCTCTTCCACATCAGCGACCAGTCGCTCCAGCTCGCGGGCGGGGCGATCTTCTTCGTCTACGCCGTCGCCCTGGTCTTCGGCGTCCACCTCGGCTCGGACGCCGACGACGACGAACACCTGTCGAACCCGCTGGTGGACGGCATCCGCGAACTGCTGCTGCCGTACATCGCCAGCCCGCTCGCCATCACGGCCGTCCTGGTCGCCTCGCTCAACCAGGACAACCTGGGCTGGAAGGCCGCCGTCGCCGGGGCGTACGTGGCCGTCGCGGTGATCAACTACCTCTGTGTGGCGGTGCTCGCGCCGCTGATGCGACGCACCCACCGCACCTCGCTGGAGGTGCTGTCCCGGCTGCTCGGGCTGCTGCTGGCGGCGGTCGGCGTCGAACTGTTCCTGGAGGGCCTGGCCGGGCTGGGAGTGCACCTGCCGGACGGGCACTGAGCCCGCCACCGCACCCGCGCCAGGGCCCGACGGGCGCCGAACGGCGCTCACCGGCGCTGAACGGCGCCGAGCCCGGCGCCCGCCCGGGTCAGCCGGCCGCGAGGCGAGCCAGCACCTCGCCGATCCGCCCGCGGACCAGTGGATCGGCGACCAGCCCGTCCGGGCCGACCGCGCCGCGCTCCAGCGGAAGCCGGACGCAGGCCTCGTCCAACACGGCCGCGCCGGTGTAGCCGAGGACGGTGCGCAGGGTGGCCTCGGCCCCCTGGCCGCGGCCCGGACCGGCGGCGTTGATCCAGCCGGTGGGCTTGTCCGAGATCTCGATCCCGCCGACCGTCCAGTCCAGCAGGTTCTTGAACGCACCCGGCAGCGTCCCGGCGTACTCGGGGGTGCAGACCAGCAGCGCGTCGGCCGCCTCGATCGCGGCCCGCAGCTCGGCCACCGGCTCCGGCAGCGGGTCGGTGTCGTGGTCCGGGTTGAAGTGCGGCAGCCCGGCCAGCCCGGCGTAGTACGTGGTCCGCAGGCCCGGGGCGGCCGCGGCCACGGCGGCCGCGGTGCGCAGCACGGTCTCGTTGGTGGAACCGGCTCGCAGGCTCCCGGGCAGCAGCAGGATGTGGCGCTCGTTCGGCATGCCGGGCAACCTACTCCTTGACGTCCGCGTCAAGGACAGCCGCCCGCCGCCCGCCGCCGGTCATCGGCACCGGCCATCGGCACCGGCCGTGGACCAGTGGCAGCGGCAGCGGTCAGCGCGGCACCACCGGCCGCCAGGGCACCGGACTGGAGAGGATCATCGAGCTGGACGGCTGGCCGTAGCTTCCGAGCCGGTCGCACACCGCCTCGAACTCGGCCATCGTCGACACCGCGACCAGCAGCACGCAGCACGCCCCGCCGGTGACCCGGTGCAGCTGGACCACCTCCGGCCAGGTCGGCACCTCCGGATCGCGCAGCACGCAGCGCGGGCCGTAGCACTGGATCTGGACCAGCGCGGTGATCGGCAGCCCGGCCCGGGTGAGGTCCACGTGGGCGTGGTAGCCGCTGATCACCCCCTCGGATTCCAGCCGGCGGACCCGTTCGGCCACCGCGGGTGCGGACAGGCTCACCCGGCGGGAGAGTTCGTTGTACGAGAGCCGGGCGTCGGCCTGGAGCTCGGCGAGCAGGCGGCGGTCAACGGCGTCCAAGGCGACCTCCCGGGTGGTCGGGATCAAGGGATTTCCATTCGTAAAGCGAATCGGCGGAACGCATCGCGAACAACAGCTCCGAAGGCGGTTGCGATGCCCGTCGACCATTCAAACGGGGGGCACCGCCGCCGCACAATGGGCACCCGGTGGAACCCGGCAGTCCGGCTGGTTCACCGGACCGGGCGATGCGGCCCGGAGGATCAGGAGGATCGGGATGGGGCACGACACGGTGGAGACACCCAACCTGTCGTTCGGTCGGGGCGGAGCACCGGGCCGGGGCACCCCGTACGCCCAGTACGTGCGCCTGGAGGAGCTGCACGGCCTGCAGCACCCGCGCAGCAAGGAGCCGGCCGAGCTGTCGTTCATCGTCGCCACCCAGGTGATGGAGCTGCTGTTCGACCTGCTGCGGCACGAGTGGACGCTCGCCCGGCAGGCACTGCGCGAGGACGACCTGCCCGCCGCGCTGGCCGCGCTGCGCCGGGGCACCCACGTGCAGGACGTACTGGTGGAGTCCTGGGACCTGCTGGCCACCATGACCCCGCACGAGTTCAACTCCTTCCGCTCGCTGTTCGGCGAGGCCTCCGGCTTCCAGTCCGCCGCCTTCCTGCGGCTGGAGTTCCTGCTCGGCAACAAGAACGCCGCGCTGCTGAAGATGTACGACGGGATGCCCGACACCCAGGCCGAGCTGACCGAGGCCCTGCGCTCCCCCGGCCTGTACGACGAGGCGCTGGCGCTGCTGGCGCGCCGCGGCCTGGCCCCGCACCGGGCGCCCTCCGAGGAGCGCCACCAGCCGTCCGCGGAGGTCGAGGCGGCCTGGCGGCGGGTGTACACCGAGCCGGAGTTCGCCGCGCTCCAGCCGCTCGGCGAGGCCCTGCTGGACGTGGCCGAGCGGGTCACCCGCTGGCGCCAGCGCCACCTCTCGGCGGTCAAGCGGACCATGGGCGGCAAGCCCGGCTCGGGCGGCTCCAGCGGACTGACCTGGCTGCGCAAGTCGGCCGAGCAGGACGTGTTCCCGGAGCTGTGGACGATCCGGGACGGGCTGTGACGGAGCGGGCCGTGACGGAGCTCGATGCGACAAAGCGTGATGCGACAGAGCGCGATGCGACGGGACGGGCAGGGACGGAGCGGGCTGTGAGCGAGGGGAACGAGAGGACGGGCATGACCACGCGCGAGGACTGCGCGGCGCTGGACGCCGTCGACCCGCTGGCGGCGTTCCGCAAGGAGTTCGCCCTGCCGGACGGGGTGATCTACCTGGACGGCAACTCGCTGGGCGCACTGCCGGTGCGCACGCCCGAGCGGGTGCGCCGGGTGGTCGAGGAGGAGTGGGGCCGGGAGCTGATCCGCAGCTGGAACGACGCCGGCTGGTTCGAGCAGCCGTACCGGCTGGGGCGGCGGATCGCGCCGCTGATCGGCGCCGGTCCGGCGGAAGTGGTCGTCTGCGACACCACCTCGGTCAATCTCTTCAAGGTGCTGTCGGCCGCGCTGCGGCTGCGCCCGGGCCGGCGCACCGTGCTCGGTGACGCCGAGGCCTTCCCCACCGACCTGTACATCGCCGAGGGCGTGACCGGTCTGGTCGAGGGCGCGCGCAGTGCGCTGATCCGCCCCGAGGAGCTGGACCGGCACCTGGACGGGGACGTCGCCGCGGTCGTCCTCTCGCACGTGGACTACCGCACCGGCGAGTTGCTGGACATGCCCGGCATCACCGCCCGGGTGCAGGCCGCGGGCGCCCTGATGATCTGGGACGTGTGCCACTCGGTGGGCGCGCTGCCGGTCGAACTCGGCGCCGCCGGCGCGGACTTCGCGGTCGGCTGCACCTACAAGTACCTCAACGGCGGCCCCGGTTCGCCGGCCTTCCTGTACGTCGCCGAGCGGCACCTGGCGGCCGGCCCGCTCCAGCCGCTGAGCGGCTGGTTCGGCCACGCCCGGCCGTTCGCCTTCGAGCCCGGGTACGAACCGAAGCCGGGCATCGGCCGGTTCCTCACCAGCTCGCCCTCGCTGCTCGGCCAGGCCGCCCTCGACGCCTCGCTGGACGTCTGGGAGCGGGTCGACCCGGCGGCGGTGCGGGCGAAGAGCCTGGCGCTGACCGACCTGTTCGTCTCGCTGACCGAGGGGCTGGACGGTGTCGAGGTGGCGACCCCGCGCGAGCACGCCCGGCGGGGCAGTCAGGTCGCGCTGCGGCACGCCGACGGCTACCCGGTGGTGCAGGCCCTGATCGAGCGCGGGGTGATCGGCGACTTCCGCGCACCGGACCTGATGCGCTTCGGCTTCACGCCGCTCTACGTGTCGTACACCGAGGTCTGGGACGCGGCCCGGCAGCTGGCCGAGGTGCTGGAGAGCGGTGAGTGGCAGGCCGAACGTTTCTCCCGCCGGGGCGAGGTGACGTAGGCCGGGGACCGGGACCGGGCCCGCCTCCTTTGCCATTAATAATGCGCAGCATTAATCTTGCTCGCATGGCAAGGACATCGGCGGGCCACGAGACCCGCGAGAGGCTGCTGCGCGCGGCGGAGGAACTCTTCGCCACCCGCGGTGTGGAAGCCGCCCTGACCAGGGACATCACCCGACTGGCCGGACAGAGCAACCCGTCCGCCGTGCAGTACCACTTCGGCTCCCGCGAGGGCCTGCTCGACGCGATCATGGCCGGCCGCCAGGAACGCGCCGAGCAGGCCCTCGCGCCGCGTCTGCCCGCCCTCGCGGACGCGGACCTGCCCGGACTGCTCGGCGCCCTGGTCGCGGCCGAGGCCACCGAGCTGCGCACCGAACAGGGCCGGCACTGCCTGCGGATCTCCGCGCAGGTCAGCCACAACAGCGGCGTCCGCACCCGGACCCCGCACCCGACGCTGGCCGGCGGCGGCTACTGGCGCCTGATCGAGCTGGTCGAGGACCGGATCTCCGCCCTGCCGGAGCCGATCCGGCTGGAACGGATCGACCTGGTCCTCACCCTGATCGGCGCGGCCCTCGCCGACCGGGCGCAGCAGTACCTCACCGGCTCCACCCCCCTGACGGACGAGGAGACCTTCCTCGCCGACCTGGTGACGATGTCCGCCGCCATGCTCTCCTCCCCCACCCCCCGAAGGAGCAGGTCATGAACGACCTCACCGGCAAGACCGTCATCGTCACCGGCGGCGCCCGCGGCCTGGGCGCCGAGGCCGCCCGGCTCGCCGTCGCGTCCGGCGCCAACGTGGTGATCACCGACGTCCTGGAGGAGGACGGCAGGACCGTCGCCGCCGAACTCGGCGAGCGGGCGCGGTTCGTGCGCCACGACGTGACCTCCGAGGAGGACTGGCAGCGCGTGGTGGACTTCGCGGTGGCGGAGTTCGGCGCCCTGCACGGCCTGGTCAACAACGCGGGGATCTCCACCGGCACGCTGCTCGCGGACGAGAGCGTCGAGCACTTCCGCAAGGTCCTGGACATCAACCTGACCGGCGTGTTCATCGGCATGAAGACCGCCGTCCCGGCGATGCGCGCGGCCGGCGGCGGCTCGATCGTCAACATCTCCTCGGCAGCCGGCCTGATGGGCCTGGCACTGACCGCCGGCTACGGCGCCTCCAAGTGGGGCGTGCGCGGCCTCAGCAAGATCGGCGCGGTCGAGCTGGGCACCGAGCGGATCCGGGTCAACTCGGTGCACCCGGGCATGACCTACACCCCGATGACCGCCTCGGTCGGCATCCGGCGCGGTGAGGGCAACTACCCCAACACCCCGATGGGCCGGGTCGGCGAGGCGCCCGAGATCGCCGGCGCCGTGGTCTACCTGCTCTCCGACGACTCCTCCTACGTCACCGGCGCCGAGCTGGCGGTGGACGGCGGCTGGACCGCCGGCCCGACCGTCAAGTACGTCATGGGGCAGTGAGCCCCGCGGCCGCCCGGGCCGCCGTGACGCAGGTCATGTCCGGGCCGAGTTCGACCGGCATCACCTCCGGGGAAGCTTCCGACCGACGGAACGTCATACCCTGGGGAGGTAGCGCGTGACCCTCGCACTCGGCCCGCTCAAGCCCGAACCTGCCCCGCTGCTCCTCGGCCTGGCACTGTTCTTCCTGCTGCTGTGGCTGCTCGGCCGCCACCTGCTCCCCCGGATCGAACGAGTGCAGTCCGAACGCTGGGAGGCCACCGAGGGCCGCACCGAACGCGCAGAAGCCCTGCTCGCCGAGGCCGAGGCCACCCGGGAGGCCCGCCTGCGGGAGCTGGCCGAGGCCCGCCACGAGGCGGCCCGGATCCGGGAGGAGTACTCCGAGCGCGGCGCGGCGGCGATGGTCGCGGCCCGCGCGGAGGGCATCCGCGACCGGGACGAACTGCTCGCCACCGGTCGCGCCCGGATCGCCGCCGACCGGGCCGAGGCGGCCCGCCTGCTGCGGCAGGACGTCGGCGAGCTGGCAGTCGCCCTGGCCGGCCGGGTGATCGGCGAACCGGTGGACGCCGTCGCCGCACAGCGCCGCACGGTGGAGCGCTTCTTCGAGGCGAACTAGCGGAGCCGGCCGGCTCTCGCCGACCCGCCGTCGGCCCGCCGTCGGCTCATGGTCAGCTCCTCGTCAGCTCCTCGACCAGCGCGCGGTACGCCGCGAAGGCCGGCTTGGGCGTGTAGTCGTCGCGCACCAGGCCGAAGTGCGGGAACAGCCCGGCGCCCGCACTGTCCGCGTCCCGCAGGGCGAAGAACGCGTATCCGGTGACATTGAGTTCGGTGGCGAGCCCGGCGACCGTCCGGACCACCTCCGCCACCACCTCGGCCTGCCGCGCCTCGCTCCGCCCGGGGCCGGTGGGCCAGCCGTTCTCGCAGATCCGCAGCGGAACACCGGGCCCGATCCCGGCTCCGGGCAGCGTGTCCCGGCGGAAGCCGGTGAGCACCGCCCGTACCGCGTCGGCGAGTCGACCGGGTGGGACGGGACGGAAGACGTCCGGGAAGAAGTCCAGGCCGACGTAGTCCAGGGCACGGTGGAAGCGTTCGTCGGCGAGCCGGCCGAGCTCGGGCCAGAAGGTGTCCGCGGGGTCGAAGGAGGGCACCGCGTTGAAGCCGACGGCCAACCGGTCGAATCCCCGGGCCAACGCCTCCTCCTTCGCCGCGATCACGCCCTCGACCAGCGCCCGGCGGACGTTGGGGATGCTGCCGTCCACGGGCGGGAGGTCCAGGTTGGGCTCCTCGCAGATCTGGAGCAGCCCGAGGCGGTGCCCCTCCGCGCGGACCGTCCGCCGGACGAAGTCCAGCCAGCCCGCCAACTCCCCGCCGCGATCCCGGTACTGGACCACCAGGTCGAGCCGGCGTCCCTCGACGGCGTACTGCTCGGGCCGCGCGGGGGTGTGCTCGCCGCCCGGGTACGAGCGGTAGGCGCGGACCAGGAACTCCGCCGCACCGCCCTGGAGTTCGCGCAGGGCGGCGGTGATCCGCGCCGGGTCGTCGGGGCGGACGGGCGCGATCACGCCGGTGTCGTCACCGGCCAGTCCGCCGGGGTAGATGCCGAAGGTGAAGGTCATGCCGTCACCGTAGCGGATATTTTTGGTGTCACTGTAACTTTGGAGTGACACCATGCACTGCGGATAGGATCCGGCCATGGGACTTCGCGAACTCAAGAAGCAGCAGACCCGGGAGCTGCTCTCCGACACCGCCATGGGCCTGTTCGCCGAACGCGGCTTCGACCGGGTCACGGTGGTCGAGGTGGCCCGGGCCGCCGGGGTCTCGCCGAACACGGTCTTCAACTACTTCCCCACCAAGGAGGACCTGTTCTTCGACCGGCAGGAGGAGGTCGTCGCCCACCTGGCCGAGGTGGTCCGGCGCCGCCCCGCGGGCAGCCCGGCCGTGGACGCCGTCCGGGCCGACCTGCTGGCGGCCTTCGCGAGCGGGGAGCCGACGGTCGGGCTGCACCCGGGGATGGCGGCGTTCTGGCGGATCGTCGAGGACAGCGCCGCACTCCGGGCCCGGCTGCTGGAGCTCGGCGAACGGGCCGAGGCGGCACTCGCGGCCGCCCTGGCCGAGGAGTCGGGAGCCGCACCGGAGGACCCGCTCCCCCGGATCGTGGCCGGAGCCGTCACCGGGGCCCACCGGGCGGTGCTCGGCGAGATCCGGCGGGCCATGGTGGCCGGGGAGCCCGCCGAAGCCGTGCGGGCCCGGGTCGAGGCGGCGGTCGACCGGGCCTTCGGCCTGCTCGCCTCGGGCCTCGCCCACTACCCGGCGCAGCGGTAGGCGGCCGGGGCCGGGGCCGGGGAACGGCGCGCCGGAGGAAACGGGAGACGCGAACGGGGACGGGCCTGGGCCCGGGCCGGGGGCCGGGCCTGGGGCGGGAACGAAACCGGGACGGCGCAGGCCGCCCGGTCGAGTCGACCCGGGCGGCCTGCGCCGCTGTTCGGCTGTTCGGCTGTTCGGCCCCTCAACTCCTCAGCCGTACGGACCGTCAGCCGTGGCGGCCGCGACGACGGCGGGCGGCCAGCACGGCCAGGCCGCCGAGGCCGAGCAGGCCGACGCCCGCCACGCCGAAGACCACCGGGGCGTTGCCCGCGCCGGTGGAGGGCAACTCACCGCCGCCACCGGGGTGGTGGCTGGTCGGCTGCCCGGTCGGACGGTGGCTGGTCGGGGCCGGACCGGCACTCGACGTCGTCGCACTGGCCGACGGCGAGGTGGGCGCGGGCGAGGTCGGCGACGGGGACGTGGGGGTCGGAGAGGTCGGCGACGGCGACGTCGGCGACGGCGACGGCGACGTGGGGGACGGTGAGGTCGGCGAGGGCGACGTCGGGCTCGGAGACGTCGGGGACGGCGAGGTCGGCGAGGGCGAAGGCGTCGGTGAGGTCGGCGACGGGCTGGGCGTCACGACGCAGTCCGGCAGGTCGCCGTCGAACGGGTAGCTGTGGATCTCGTAGCCGCCGGTGCCGGTGTGGATCAGGTTGCCCGCCAGGTACACCCGGCCGTTCATGCCCGGCTGGGCGATGGTCGTGGTGCCGCCGGGGTTGCCGGCCATGACCGAGCCCTGGAACTGGGCGCTGCCGAGGATCTGCGCCGAGGTCGCGGTCGGGAAGTTGTACATGAGCTTCGAGCGCATGTCGGTGGTCTGGTCGCCGGCCAGCCCGGTACCGGTGTAGGTGTTGATGATCGGGCTGTCCCCGAGCATGTTCACCACGACGGTGGCGCCGGCCGGGATGTTGTTGAAGACCAGGCCGATCTGCCCGCCGGACGGCGAGGCGAGGTTCTGGGTGACGTTGAAGACCTGCTTCATGCTGGTCCCGTCACCGGTGAAGGTCGCCTGACTGGAGGAGATGTCGACGGTGCCGGTCGCGGTGGCCCGGCCGACGCAGTCGGAGACCTCCTCGATCTGGGTCAGCACCGTCTGGTACGGCGCGGCGGCGTTCGGATCCTGGATCGACTCGCCGGTGGGGTCGATGTTCACGGTGCCGGTGACGGAGCCCGCGTGCCGCAGGTTGCCGAAGGCCGGCCCGTGCGAGTCGCTGCCGCCGATCAGGATCGCGTTGCCGGTCACCACGTCGACGTTGCCGCCGGTGGTCACGAAGTCGCTGCCGTTCGGCGGCACCACGCGCGAACCGACACCGACGACGCCCATGTTGTAGATGCCGCCGCCGTTCTTGTCGACGGTCAGGTTCCCCAGCGCGACGATCTTGCCCTCGGCCTCCGCGGCCCGGCCGTTCACGGTGTAGTTGCCACCGGTGAAGACGTTGATGGTGGAGTCGCGGCCGGTGAAGTCGCCGTTGTTGGGCGGCGGCCAGGTGGCGGGGCAGTCGGGTCCCGTGCAGGCGCCCAGCGGCGGGGCCAGCGGAGCGGCCGAACCGACCGTCAGCACCGCGGCCAGCGGCAGCGCGGTGACGGCGGTCGCCACCGCGATCCTGACGGCCCGGCGCCCGCGCGTCGCCGGGGTTCTCACGGCGGTCGTTCTGTGATCCGGCGAACCGGTGGCCTGATCCATCGACAATTCCTCCGTGCACGAGAAAAGGGCGAGACCGGATGACCCGCCACGTTCCATATGATCTGCTGGCGATCCCATAGATCCGGGATATCCAATACCAAAACGGACTTATCGCAGCCTACAGACCCTCAGATCGGATCTGAAACTCATACGTACGGAGCAGGGATCCCCAGGGCGGGCGCCGACCGGCGGCGAGGGCCTAGGTTGGGAGGCATGACCACCGAGGCCCAGGAACAGAGCGCGCCGCTCGTCTCCGTCGCGTCCGCCGACGCCGTACTGCGGCACCCCGAGGCGGGCGAACACCTGCTGACCGCCATGGAGCGGGAACGCGCCGCGCGCTTCCGGCACGAGTCCGGTCGGATCGACTTCACCGCCGGGCACCTGCTGGTCCGGCTCTGCGCCGCCCGGCTGCTCGACGTACCGGTGGCCGGCCTCGTCCTCGCCCAGCAGTGCCCGGACTGCGGGCTCGCCGACCACGGCAAGCCCTACCTGCCGGACCACCCCGGGGTGCACGTCAGCCTGTCGCACACCCGGGGCGTGGTCGCCGCCGGCGCCGGGTTCCAGCCGGTCGGGGTCGACGTCGAGCTGTCCGACCGGGGCGGCTCGCTGCGTTCGGTCGCCCGCCGGGTGCTGGCCCCGGCCGAGCTCGCCCTGGTCGAGGCCGACCCGGAGCCGGAGCAGGCCTTCCTGCGGCTCTGGGTGCGCAAGGAATCGCTGATCAAGATCGGACGGGCCACCCTGGACACCCTCGGCCGGGTCGACCTCTCCGCCCTGCCGCTGTCCGTCCCGCCGGGCCCGCCGCTGCGCAGCCGGTGGGAGGACCTGCACCTGCTCGACTGGACCGACCCGGAGCACGCCGCCGCCGTGGGCGCCGTCAGCACCGCCCCGCCCCGGATCGTGGAGCTCACGGCGGCGGGCTGAACGGCCGGGCCGGAGGGGGCTCGACGCCGGGCCGGGACGGGACAGGACGGGCGCCGGGACGGGACGGGACGGGCGCCGGGCCGAGTACCGGGCCGGAGCGGGCTCCCCGGCGCCCACCCGCGCGGTGGGCCGGGAAATAAGCGGTGTTAGCGTGCCTGGTCGTGGGCACGCCGAACGCGGGTGCCCGCCCACCAGCTGCCCACCGGATCCAAAGGGTGCCCCGCCATGGCCAAGTTCCTGCTGAGCCTGCACGTCCTCGTGTCGGTCCTGTTCATAGGCCCGGTCGCGGTGGCCGTCAGCATGTTCCCGCGCCGGGCGAAGGCCGCGCTGGCCGGAGGCCCGGACCGGGCCTCCGACGCCGGCGTGCTGCGCGTGCTGCACCGGATCACCCAGGTCTACGCGCTGCTCGGGGTCGCGGTGCCGGTGCTGGGCATCGGCCTGGCCCAGGTGATGGACGTCCTCGGGCAGTCCTGGGTGATCGTCTCGATGGTGCTGACCGCGATCGCCGCGCTCGCCCTGCTGCTCTTCGTGCTGCCCGGCCAGCAGGCCGCGGTGGACGCGCTCGAACTCGACCCGTCGGACGAGCAGCACACCAAGGCCGTCGGCGGCCTGAAGATGCTGCCGATGACCGCCGGGGTGTTCAACCTGCTGTGGGCCGTGGTCGTGGTGCTCATGGTCATCCGCCCGGGGTCGAGCACCGGCGTCTGAGGCCCTGCTCCCCCGGCCCCTCCCGCTCTCCCGGTTCCTCGCGGCTTCTCCCGGCTTCCCTTGAGCTCTCCGGTCCCCTGCTCCCGCCGCGCCCTCCCGACCGTCGCGCCCCCCTCCCGCCGACCGGGCCCGTTCGAGTACCGTCCTGGGCCATGACGATCATGGCGGGCATGGGCAGCCCGACGGGAACCGGCGTCGGCCCGCTGCTGCGCGGCTGGCGGGAACGACGGCAGCTCAGCCAGCTGCAACTGGCACTGCGGGCGGACTCCTCGGCCCGCCACCTCAGCTTCGTCGAGAACGGCCGCTCCCGGCCGAGCCGCGAGCTGGTGCTGCGACTGGCCGAGCAGCTGGACGTCCCGGTGCGCGAGCGCAACACCCTGCTGCTGGCGGCCGGTTACGCCCCGCACTACCGCGAGACACCGCTGGACGACCCGTCGATGGCCGCGCTGCGCGGCGGGCTGGAACGGCTGCTGGCCGCCCACGACCCGTACCCGGCGGTCGTGGTCGACGGGTCCTTCCGGGTGCTGGCGGCCAACCGCTCGCTCGGGTTGCTCATCAACGGCGTCGCCCCTCACCTGCTGGAACCGCCGTTCAACGCGATCCGCGTCACCCTGCACCCCGACGGGCTGGCTCCGCGCATCGTCAACCTGCCGCAGTGGCGGCAGCACCTGCTGGAGCGGATGGAACGGCAGCTGGAGCTGGTCCGCGCCGAGCCGCTGCGCCGGCTGTACGAGGAGGTCCGCGGCTACCCCGAACCGCCCGTCGAGGACCCGGCGGGTGGACCTGACGGGAACGGACCGGCCGGGAACGGTCCGGCCGCGGGCGGACCCGTCACGGGCGGACCGGCCGTCGACGGGTTCCCGTTCGCGCTGCCGATGCGGATCCGGCACGAGGGACGGGTGCTCTCCTTCCTCTCCACCATCGCGACCTTCAACACGCCGGTGGACGTCACCGTCTCCGAGCTGGCCATGGAGACCTTCCTCCCCGCCGACACGGAGACGGCACGGTTCCTGCAGGCCGCCGTCGGGCCCGAACGCTAGGCCCGCTCGCGGGCCTCCCGCCGCAGGGCGGTGAACTGGAGGACGGCGAACAGGGCCACCGCCGCGGCCTGCACCGGGATCCAGACGGACCCGGCGGTGGTCGGCTCCAGCCACACCTCCATCGCGACCAGGCTGAGCACCACCCAGGCGAGGTTGACGTCGATCACGGTCCGCACCCCGAGCACCGGCGGCCGCCGGCGTGCGGCCAGCGCGCCGACCGCGAGCGCGTAGCCGAGGAGCAGCAGCCCGACATCGACCAGGGTGGTGCGGCCGGCGCCGAGCAGTTCGCCGAGCGGGCCGGAGAGGACCAGGTAGGCCAGGCCGTTGCCGCCGGTGACCAGGGCGTCCAGGGCGAGGGCGCCGCGCACCGTCCGGGGCGAGAAGACGGAACCGGGCCTGGCGGGGGTGAGGGTGTTCACGTGGGCGGACACGGCGGATCGCCTCCTGTCGGGGGTGGGAGCCCGGGACCGTGGCGGCCGCACCGGGTGCCACCACCCTGCCCGGTGCGGCGCCGGGCGTCGATTACCCCGCGGGTAACGGCCGTCGCGTGCCCGGCGGGCATGTCAGACACGCCCTACGGCCTCCGGGGCGGCTGCCGGAGCAGCACGCCCGCCCGCTTCACCGCGCGGGCGGTGATGGTGGTCTCGGCGCGGGCGACGCCGAGCGGGCCGAGGGCGTCGGTGAGGAAGCGGTACAGCTCGCCGTGGTCCGGGCAGAACACCGTGGCCAGCAGGTTGGCCGGACCGCTGGTGGCGAACACCCCGTGCACCTGCGGGTGGCGGGCCAGCGCCGCCCCGACCTCGGCGATCCGGCCGGGCGGCACGTCCAGCCAGAGGTTGGCGTCCACGGCCATGCCGAGCAGCCGCGGGTCCACGGTGGCGTGGGTGCGCAGCAGCCCCGCCCCGTCGAGCCGGTGCAGCCGGCGGCGCACCGTGGACTCGGGCGCGCCGACGGCCGCGGCCAGCACGGCGTGGGACTGCCGGGCGTCCTCGCCCAGCCGCTCCAGCAGCGCGCGGTCGAGGCCGTCCAGCGGCGGGGGTGCGGCGGGGCGCGGGACGGCGGGCCGGGCGAGCGCCTCGGCCTCCTCCTCGGTCAGGTGCCCGGCCTGCCACTGCCCGGCGTCGGCGAAGGCGTGCAGCACCGCGTGGGTGGTGGTCTCGGTGACGGCGCCGGTCGCGGGCAGCTGCCCGTACAGCAGCCGGTCGCGGGAACCGGCGTCGGTGAGCATCACGGCGCCGACCTCGTGGCCGCCGAGCATCACGTCGACGAACGGGACGTCGGGGCGGTCGGCGAGGGCCTGGGCGATGGCGTCCACCCGGCCGCTCAGCACCCGGACCCGCAGCAGCAGCGCGCCCACGGCCGCGTCCTCGACGTCCGGCAGCCGGACCACCCGCAGCACCCCGGCCTGCCGCATCCGGCCCAGCCGGCGGGTGACCGTCCGCGCGGACACGCCCAGGACCTCGGCGATCCGGCCGGGCTCGGCCCGTCCGTCCACCTGGAGGGCGCACACCAGGCGGCGGTCGAGGACGTCCAGCACGCTGTCCGGATCGGCGCTGGAGAGGTCCATGGTGTCCGATCCCCGTCACTCTCGGCGGCTTCTGCGTCCTGTTCGGCAGCCCTGACGGTACTCCTTGTCCCGGGCGGCCGGAGCACACCGGCCCCGAGCCCCGGTCGGAAGCTCCGGTCGGAAGCTCCGGTCGGAAGCTCCGCTCGGGCGCCGGCCCGGGGGCTCCGGTCGGGGCGCCGGCCCGGGGTGAGGAATCGAGGAGGAGGAGTCACCGTGACGAACGAACTGTGGACGCTGGCGGAGGGTGTGGAGGCCGCGGTGCGGGAGGTCGGTGCGGGGCTGGCCGCACGCCGGTCCGCCGACCCGGTCACCGCCCGGACCGCCGAGGAGGCGGCGGCCCGCTTCGCCGAGCTGGACGGCCCGGCCGCCGCCGTACTGCGGGAGCGGCTGACGGCGCTGCACCCGCAGGCCGGCTGGGTGCCCGAGGAGCTGGACGGGTCGGTGCCCGCCGAGGGCGAGTGGTGGCTGTGCGACGCGACCGACGGCGCGGTGCAGTACCTGCTCGGGCAGCCGCACTGGGCGGTGACCGCCACGCTGGTCCGGGACGGCGCGGCGGTGCTGGCCGTGGTGCACGCCCCGGAACAGGACGGCCGCACCTACCGGGCGGTGCTCGGCGGCGGCGCCGAGCTGGACGGACGGCCGATCGCGCCCCTGGAGCGGGAGTTGGCCGTCACCGTCGCCGCCACCAGCCAGCCGCCCCGGGTGGCCGCCGACCCGGTGGCGCTGCGCCGGGCGGGCGAGTCGCTGTCCGCGATGGCGGGTGCCGTCCTGGCGGTGCGCAACCTCGGCCCCACCGCGCTCCAGGTGGCCCAGGTCGGCTCCGGCCACCTGGCGCTGTTCTGGGAGTACGGCCTCGACGCGGGCAACCTGCTGCCCGGCGCGCTGATCGCGCGCGAGGCGGGCGCCGCGGTGACGGACGCCGCCGGGTCGGCCTGGACGACCGGCTCCGACGGCTTCCTCGCCGCCGCGCCCGGACTGCACGCCCGGGCGCTGGAACTGCTGCGGACGGTGCGGTGATCAGTCCTCGGGCTTGATGCCGAAGAGGGCGGCCGCGTTGTCGTGGCAGACCGCCCGCAGCCACTCCTCCCCCAGCCCCAGCCCGGCCAGCGCCTCCAGCTGGTGCACGTACCGGTACGGGATGTTGGGGAAGTCGCTGCCGAGCAGGACGCGCTCCCGGAGCCCGCGCAGGCGCGGCAGTTCCCCGCGCGGGAACGGGACGTCGGCCTCGGCGAAGTCGGTGAACGCGATGGTGGTGTCCAGCCGGACGGCCGGGTGGCGCTCGGCCAGGTCGAGGAAGCCGCGGTACTCGGGCATCCCGAGGTGGGCGACCACCAGGACCAGACCGGGGTGCCGCTCCAGCACCGCGCCGATCGGGCCGGGGCCGGTGAACCTGCCCGGCACCGGCCCGGACCCGCAGTGGGTGACCACCGGGGTGCCGGTCTCGGCGAGCAGCCCCCAGACCTCGTCCAGCAGCGGATCCGCCGGATCGTAGCCGCCGACCTGGAGGTGCGCCTTGAACACCCGGGCACCGTCCTCGATCGCCCGGGCCACGTAGCCGGGCGCCCCGGGCTCGGGGAAGAAAGTCGCGGTGTGCAGGCACTCCGGGGTGCGGGCGGCGAATTCGGCGGCCCAGGCGTTCAGCCAGCCGGCCATGCCGGGCTTGTGCGGGTAGAGCATGGACGTGAACGCCCGGACGCCGAAGTCCCGCAGCCGGCGGACCCGTTGTTCCTCCGCCTCGCGGTAGGTGATCGGCCAGGGCCGGTTCACCAGCGGGCCGGCCGCGTCGAAGTACGCCCACACCTTGTCGAGGACGTTCTTCGGCATGAAGTGGGTGTGCACGTCGATCAGCCCGGGCAGGCCGAGCTCCTGCCAGAACCGCCGTACGCCGTCCGCTTCCTGACCGCCCGCCCGGTCCTGGTCGTTCTCCCGACCCTGGTCGCTCGCGCGGTCCTGGTCGCTTGCCCGGTCCTGGTCGCTTGCCCGGTCCTGACCGCTCACACGATCACCGGGCGGGCGCGGTCGATGATCGCCGCGGTGTCGACCCCGGCCGGCAGGGTGCCGAAGGCCGCGCCGTGGTCGCCGCCCAGCCGGCTCGCGCAGAACGCGTCGGCCACCGCCGGGCTGCCGTACCGGACCAGCAGCGAGCCCTGGAACGCCAGCGCCATCGACTCGACCAGCCGGCGGGTGCGGTACTCCAGGTCGCCCAGGTCGGTCAGCTCCTTGCGCAGCGCGGCGACGGCCGCGTACAGCCGGCGGTCCGCGCCCGCCGCGGCGTCGAGTTCGCCCAGGAAGGCCTCGACGCTCTCCGGACGCTTGGCCATGGCACGCAGCGCGTCCAGGGCGGCGACGTTGCCGGAGCCCTCCCAGATCGACACCAGCGGCGCCTCCCGGTAGAGCCGGGGCATCCCGGACTCCTCGACGTAGCCGTTGCCGCCCAGGCACTCCAGCGCCTCGGCGGAGTGCGCCGGACCGCGCTTGCACACCCAGTACTTGGCCACCGCGAGGCCCAGCCGCCGGACCAGCGCCTCGTTCCCGTCCCCGGCGAGGGTCAGGTCGGTGGCCCGGGCGAGCCGCATGGCCGTGATCGTGGCCGCCTCGGACTCCACCACCAGGTCGGCGAGCACGTTGCGCATCAGCGGTTGGTCGACCAGCGCCTTGCCGAACGCCCGCCGGTGCAGGGCGTGGTGGACCGCCCGGGTGGCGCCGTAGCGCATGCCGGAGGCCGCGCCGATGGTGCAGTCCAGCCGGGTCATGTTGACCATCTCGATGATGGTCGGGACGCCCCGGCCCTCCTCGCCGACCAGCAGGCCGACCGCGCCGTCGTACTCCAGCTCGGCCGAGGCGTTGGACTTGTTGCCGAGCTTGTCCTTGAGCCGCATCAGCTGGAGGCGGTTGCGGCTGCCGTCCGGCAGGACGCGCGGCAGCACGAAGCAGCTGAGGCCGCCCGGGGCCTGGGCGAGGGTCAGGAAGAGGTCGGACATCGGCGCCGAGGTGAACCACTTGTGGCCGGTGAGCCGGTAGGTGCCGTCGGCGTGCGGAACGGCGGTGGTGGTGTTGGTGCGGACGTCCGAGCCGCCCTGCTTCTCCGTCATCGACATGCCGGCGATCAGCCCGCGCTTGGTGCGCGGCTCGCGCAGCCCGAAGTCGTACTCCCGCGCGGCCAGCAGCGGCTCCAGCTCGGCGGCCAGCGCCGGGTTGGCGCGCAGCGCCGGGACGGCGGCGTAGGTCATCGAGACCGGGCAGGTGTGACCGGCCTCGACCTGGCCCCAGACGAAGAACCTGGCGGCACGGGCGGAGTGGGCACCGGGGCGCTCGTCGCGCCAGGGCGCGGCGTGCAGGCCGTACGAGACGGCGGTGCGCATCAGCTCGTGCCAGGCCGGGTGGAACTCGACCTCGTCGATGCGGTGGCCGAAGCGGTCGTGGGTGCGCAGCACCGGCGGGTTCTCGTTGGCCAGCCGGCCCCACTCGGCGGCCTGCTCGGAACCGGCCAGCCGGCCCAGCTCGCGCAGCTCGGGCTCGGCCCAGCCGGCGTCGGCCCGCCGGAGGGCATCGAGCAGGGTGGGGTCGGCGGCGGTGTCGTGGCCGTACGGCAGGGGCACCTGGTTGGTGACCTCATGCGTCGCTGTCATCGCGTCCTCCCAGGGCACGCAGGGTGAAGGAGACCAGGGCGGGGACCACCGCGGCGCTGTCGCTCCTGATGGCGCCGCCGGCGGTGCTGCTGGTGGTGGTACTGCTGCTTTGGGTGGTGCTGCTGGTGGTGGTACTGCTGCTTGTGGTGCCGTCGCCGCGCTCGGGCGGCCCGGCGGCGGCGACCGGTGCGGCCGCGAGCGGGCCGGCCAGGGCCTCGCCGACCGCGCCGACCAGGGCGGCGGCGGTCAGCACCGGATCCTGCTCGGGCAGTTCGCCGCTCGCCACGGCGGCGGCGATCTCGGTGGCGATCACGTCCCGGAACGCCCGCCGGAAGACCAGGCGCTCCTCGTCCACGACCGCGTCGGCCGGCTCGACCAGCAGCGCGTACGCCAGCCGGGGCGCGCGCAGGGCACGGGCGGCGAAGGTCTCGACCACGGCGGCGATCCGCTGCCGCGGGGTGTCCCGGAGGGCGACGGCGGCGTTGACCGCGTCGATCTCGTGCGTGACCACCCGCCGGAAGAGCTGCACCGACAGCTCGGCCTTGCCGGAGAAGTGCTGGTAGAGGCTGCCGGTGGCGATCCCGGCGCGATCCGCCACGGCGGCCATCGTGCAGCCGCCGTAGCCGCGCTCGGCGAGGAGGCCGACCGCCGACTGGAGCACCGCTTCCCGCTGGGCGTCCAGGCGGGCTTGTACGGCGGGCGTGCGTCGGTAGGCCATGGAAGTATTGAAGCACTGATTCACTGCTTCGGGGAGGGGGCCGGCCAGGCCGTTCCCGGGCCCCGTTTCGCGCCCCGCGTCTCAGCCTCGCTTCCCGGCCCCGCGTCTCAGCCTCGCGTCCGCGCTTCCGGGACGACGCGAGGAGGCCGCCCCCTGGTACGCGGGGGGCGGCCTCCTCCTCGTGCTTCGTGGCGCGGCCTACTGCGCGCGAGCGCTACAGCGGGCGGCGCTCCTGCTCCAGCCGCTGGCCCTCGACGTCGAGCGGGCCGAACTCCGCGCCCGCCTGCGGCGACTTGGCGAGCGAACGGGCGGCGTCGGGGTCACCCAGGCCCGCCCACTCCAGCACCTTGGCGGTGGCCTCCGCCGACTGCGCGGCCGGCAGCTGCTCGATCTTCGAGCCGTGGTTGCCACCGGGCACGGTGTAGACGTAGCTGTCCTCGCTGCCCCGGCCGAGACGGAACGGCTTGGCGCCCCACGGGTCGTTGCCGCCGTAGACGTACATGATCCGCTCGCCCTCGCGCTTCACCCAGCGGTCGATGTCGGGCATCGCGTTCGGGTTGAAGACGGTCGGGATCTCCTTCGGCACGTAGCTGCGGACCGAGTAGAGCTCCTTGTAGTCGTAGTGCAGCACGCCATTGAGGTGCGAGACGTCGAAGAACGGCGCACCGAGCTCGGTCGCGGCCTGGTAGTAGTACGCGGTGTACTTCGCCAGCGACTGGTCGCTGTTGCCGGTGATGCCGGACTGCGAGTCGAACCAGGCGTACAGCTCGTCGTCGGTCGCGGTGGCGGCCACCGGGACCTTGGCGCAGTCGGCCTCCAGGCTGTACTGCCAGAACGCCCAGACCACGTCCAGCACGCCGGCCTCGTACGCACGGTCCGGGGTGCCGAGGGTGTTGAAGGTGGACCCGGCCGCCGTGTTGTCGGCGACGAAGCGGGCCTCCAGCCGGTCGCGGCGCACCAGCAGCTCACGCTGGGCGGCGTTCAGCCTGGCCCGGCACTCGGGGGTGCCGACGGTCCGGAAGAACTCGCTGTACGCCGCGTAGTCGTTGACGTTCGTGTTGTTCGGCGCGACGTAGGCGATCGTGCCGGCAACGTCGTCCGGGTAGAAGCGGCGGTAGAAGGTGGAGGACATGCCGCCCTTGCTGGCGCCGGTGGACAGCCACTCCTCCTGGTAGATCCGCTTGAGCGCGGTCACCAGCCGGTGCGAGTCCGCGGCACCCTGGCGGATGCCGGCCTTGGACCAGTCCGCCGGGTTCGGGCGGGAGGGGGTGAAGAACCGGTACTCGATGGACACCTGGTTGCCGTCCACCAGCCGGGTCGGCTCGGTGCGGGACGGGTTGGTGCCCAGGGTGTAGCCGTTGGTGTAGAAGACGGTCGGGCGGTCGTAGCCGCGGTGCAGCAGGCTGAAGCGCTGCTGGAAGGTGCCCAGCCAGGGGCGGTTGTGGTCGATCGGCTGGGTGTACGTGGCGATGAAGTAGCGGTGACCGGTGGTGGTCGGCTTCTCCTCGGTGATGGTCACCCCGGGGATCGCCGCCAGACGGTCCTTGATGTCGGCGGTCGGGTCGTCGGCGGGGCTCCGGCCGTGGCGGGACCCATTGCCCTGGCCGTCCTGCGCCCCCTGGGCACCCTGCGCGCCCTGGCTGTCGGCGGCGGACGCCGGGCTCGCCAGGCCGCCGAACGCGAGCAGCGGTATCAGCAGGGCCGACACCATCAGCCTTCTCACGGTGGTGGTCATCAACTCTCCATCTGTTCAACTGACATGAATGCCGCCTGCCGGTGCGGCCGTGCGGCGCGGGTCGCGCTGGTCGTGCTGGTCGTGCTGGTCGCGCTGGTTGTACGGATAGTGCAGGTGGTGCGGTGGCCGACCGATGGACGGCCGAATGGGCCACCCGCCGTTCGCGGATGGCCCATCGGGAGAAACGTGCTGGTCAGCGGGGTTGTCCTGACTGCCTACGGGCGGGGCAGGGTGCAGCCGGGGAGGGTGAGGTCGAAGCGGTTGCCGGCGGCGAAGCAGGCCGGGATCCCGTAGGTCTCCTGGGCGTAGCCGATGCCAGGACGAACCGTCACGGCACCGTTCTGGTCGACCTCACAGGGGTTGTCCAGGGTGCAGGTCTCGCCGCTCTCGTTGATCGTGTTGTTGACGGCGACCACCTGGCCGGTCGAGGCGTCGACCACCGGCGAGCCGGAAGTGCCGCCGATCACGTTGCAGGTGGAGGTGTAGCGGACCGAGTCCTTGAAGGTCCAGTCGGCTTCCTTCAGTCGGTAGGCGAAGCCGTCGACCGAGCAGGAGTAGATCTTCTTCCAGTAGCCGGAGACGACCCGGATCGAGGTGCCCTGGACCGGGTGGGTGGCGGCGAGGGTCAACGGGGCTATCCCGTACCGGGACTGGATCGACGCGTAGGTGGTGTTCAGCTGGTAGATCGACACGTCGGTGTCGGTCATCGCGCCGTAGACGATCTTGGTCGCACGCAGCGTGGCCGCGCTGCCGCCGCTCGCGTTGAGCAGGGTGAAGCTCCGACTGGAGGACCGGTTGAGGACGACCTCGCCCGGACCGGGCATACCGGTCTCCAGGCAGTGGCCGTTGGAGAGCACGAGGGCCGGGTCGCTCGCGGCCGAACCGGGCATCCGCACCAGCGAGCCGGAGCAGTTGCTGAGCGCGACCGTCCCGGCGAAGGTGACGGCGGCGACAGGCTTGGCGGCGGGCTTGGCGGCCGTGGCTGCGGCCTGAGCCGGAACGGCTCCGACGAAGGCGGTGGCCCCGGCGACCAGGAGTGTGGCAACCGTGCCTATGAGCGGCTTCTTCATGAGAGACCTCTCGGTGTGGGGGAGGGTCCACGGGTGGGGGTCCACCAAAGCTGTCGCGGACATGACCCACTGTCAAGAGTCAAAGCAACACCAAGAACCTCCCAAGACGCATTGGCCGGTTACCGCCGCCGCTCGGCACGCGACTGGGCACGCGGTCCGGAGCGCGGGCCGGAGTACGAACCGGGGGTGCGGACCGGGGGTGCGGACCGGCACGCAGTCCGGGACGCAGGCCGAATCGCGGCCGGATCCACAGCCGGCTCAAGGGCCGCGCGAGCCGGTCGCGGGCCGGGTGGCGGGCCGGCCGGGCCGGAACGCCGCCGGATCCACACCCCACCGCGGGCCGGCCGCACGCCGGCCACGCGTCCCCGCCGGCCGGTCAACTGCCGTGCCCGTACGGTCAACCCGCCTGCCAGCGCTCCCGGCCGAGGCTGATCAGGCGCAGCTGGAAGCGCGCGGTGGCGGCGATCCGCTGCTCCCGCGCCGGGTCCGTCTCCAGCGCCTCCAGGAAGGCGGCGGCCGTGGAGACCATGTGGTCGACGTACAGCTCGGCGAGCATCCGCAGGTCCCGCTCGCTCCACCCCCGTGACTCCGGCTGCGGCGCCAGGGCGGCTCCCACTTCGGCGGCGAAGCGGCCGAGTTCGGCGTCGATCGCCTCCCGCACCTGCCGGACCCCGCCGTGCCGCTCACGCGCCAGGAAGCGGACGTGCCCCCGGTGCTCGCGGACGTGTCGTTCGATCACGTCCACCGCACGGTCGATCAGCTCCTCGGCACCACCGGCCTCGGCGAGCACCGCACGGATCATGATGTGCAGGCTGGCCAGCGACTCCTCGACCAGTGCCACCCCGAGGGCCGCGAGGTCCGGGAAGTGCCGGTAGAAGGCGGCCGGGGAGAGCCCCGCCTCGCGGGTGACCTCGCGAACGCCCAGGCTCGCCAGGTTCTGATCGGCCAACAGGTGCAGTCCGGCGTCCAGCAAGGCCCGCCGACTCTGCTGCTTCTGGGCCTGCCTGGCCCCAACGGTGTGACTCACGCCATTCAGTAAACAATCGTTTGCTGAACTTGGCCAGCCGAGCGTACAGTGGGACCGAAGTCAGTGAACACTTGTCAACCGAAATCGGCGCAGTCCCAGCCGCAGCCGAAGGAGCCAGTCGTGATCCTGTTCTCCGCCCTGGTCGCCATGGGTGTCCTGATCGGCACCGCCGCCCACACCTCGCTCCCGGTCTTCCTCGCCGCCTCCGCCGGCATCACCACCTGGCTGCTCGCCTTCGGCGCCCGCGAGGGCATCGCCCGCCTCCGGCACCGCTGACCCGGCCGCTCCGCGGACCGCACCCGCGGCCACTCCACAGAGAGGACCCGCACCATGAGCACCGTCACCGACCACCCGGCCGCCTCGATTCCGGCCACCGTCCGGCGGATCGTCAGCCGCCCGGCGAGCCGCGGCCAGGCGACCGACCGCCAGGCGGACATCCGCCGGACGACCGACCGTCAGGAACCGAACCGCCAGGGAACCGACCGTCAGGAACCGAACCGCCAGGGAACCGTCGAGGCCGACGGCCTCGCCATCGCCTCCTTCCTCCTCGGCCTGCCCGGTCTGCTGCTGTTCAACATCGTCCTCGGGCCGATCGCCATCACCCTGGCCACCCTGGCGCTGGTCCGCGGCACCAGCCGGCGCGGCCGCGCCCTCCTGGGCCTGGCCCTCGGCATCGCCTCACTGGCGATCCTCGCCGTCACCCTCGTCACCTCCCACGGGGTGCTCATCGACATCGGCTCCTGAATCCGGCCCAACTCCCCTTCCGCTCCTGGCTCCTGTACTCGCCCCTCGCTGCTCTCCGTTCCCGATCCACCCTTCGCCCTTGATGCGCCCAGCGATCAACCCAGCGATCAACCCGGTGATGCGCCCAGCGATGCGCCGACGGTTCTCGTGGCGGCTCACTCGGCGGATCCCGACGGCCGGAGCGACTGTTCGAACGACTGATCCCGTCAACCCGCCCCGTTCCCCCGGCCCGCCCCGTAGGGTGGGCCCCATCGGCCGGACGACCTCAGGGGGCAGGAGTGACTACGGAGAACCGCAGCGACACACAGCCGGAACGACCCACCCCAACGGGTGGACGGCTGCTCGCCGTGAGCGATCTGCACATCTCCTACCAGGAGAACCGCGACCTGGTGGAGAAGCTCCAGCCCTCCCATCCCGGCGACTGGCTGCTCGTCGCCGGTGACGTCGCCGAGCTCACCACCAGCATCGAGTGGGCCCTCGGCCTGCTCGCCGAGCGCTTCGCCCGCGTGGTGTGGGTGCCCGGCAACCACGAGCTGTGGACCCACCCCGAGGACCCGGTCCAGCTGCGCGGGGTGGCCCGCTACGAGCACCTGGTGGAACGCTGCCGCCGGCTCGGTGTGGTGACCCCCGAGGACCCGTACCCGGTCTGGGAGGGCCCCGGCGGTCCGGTCCGCATCGTCCCGCTCTTCCTCCTCTACGACTACACCTTCCGTGCGCCGGGCACGACCACCAAGGAGGCCTCCCTCGCGGCCGCCTACGAGACCGGCGTCGTCTGCGCGGACGAGCGGATGCTCTACCCGGACCCGTTCCCGGACCGCGACTCCTGGTGCCGCGAGCGCGTCCGGCTGACGGAGAAGCGGCTGGCCGCCTGCGACCCGGACGTCCCGCTGGTCTTCGTCAACCACTACCCGCTGGTCCGCCAGCCCACCGATGTCCTCTGGTACCCCGAGTTCGCCCAGTGGTGCGGGACCGAGCTGACCGCCGACTGGCACACCCGGTTCAACACCGCGGCGATGATCTACGGCCACCTCCACATCCCGCGCCGGACCACCTACGACGGCGTCCCGTTCACGGAGGTCTCGCTCGGCTACCCGCGCGAGTGGCGCAAGCGCGGACTGCCGAACCCCCTGCTGCGGGAGGTCTTCCCGCAGACGGCGGACTGAGCATCCGGTTCGGCCGCTCCCACCTCCTTCTCCACCGCACCCGCTCTGCCAGGTCCCGTTCCACCGCCTCCTACTCCGTCGCGATCGCCCGCAGGATGTCCAGCCGCGCCGCCCGGCCCGCCGGGCGGAGTCCGGCCACCGCGCCCGCCAGCAGCCCGGCCACCAGGACCACGGCCAGCTGGAGGGGCGGTATCGCGAACGATCCCGTCCCGGCGCTGTCCGAGGCCCGCACCAGGGCCCAGCCGAGGAAGGCTCCGAGCCCCAGACCGCCGACCGTCCCGAAGGCCGCCACCAGCACCGACTCCCAGCGCACCATGCCGCGCAGCTGGGCGCCGCTCTGACCGACCGCCCGCAGCAGCCCCAGCTCCCTGGTCCGCTCGTGCACCGCCAGCGTCAGGGTGTTGGTGATGCCCAGCAGCGCGATCAGCACCGCCAGCGCCAGCAGCGCGTAGACCACCGAGAGCATCGTGTCGACGCCGGAGGCCGCGCTCTTGGCGTACTCGGCGCGGTCCTGCACCTGCGGGCTGCCGTACGGGACCAGCGCCCGTTCCACCGCCGCCTTGCCCGCGGCGGCCGGCACGCCGTCGCGCAGCCCGACCGCGACCATGGTGTCCGCGTCCTGCCCCCGGTGCGGGGCCCAGGCCTGTCGGGTGATCAGGTAGTCCCCGGCCAGGCTGCCGCCCTCGTACAGGGCACGGATCGTGAACGGACCGCTCGCACCGTCGGTGAAGCCCACGGTGACGGACTGTCCGAGGCGCCAGCCGCGCTGCTGCGCCTCGCTGCGGGAGACCGCCAGCCCGTCCGTACCGAGCGCGGCCAGCGAGCCGTCGACCCGGCCGAGGTCCACGATCCCGGACAACCGGGCCGGGTCGGTCACGTCCAGCGTCCGGCCGTGCCCGTCGATCCGGGCCACGCCACGGCCGAGCCCGACCGTCTGCCGCACCTCGGGCAGGGCGGCCAGGGCGTCCGCCACCTTGGGGCTGATCCCGCTGCCGCCGGCCCCGAACGAGGCGGTGGTGACGGCGAGATCGCCCGCGAAGGACCTGCTCACCGTGGAGTCCAGGGTGGCCTTGATCGAGGCGCCGAAGACGGTGAACAGCGTGACCACCGCGACCCCGATCATCAGGGCGCTCGCGGTGGCCGCCGTCCGGCGCGGGTTGCGGGCCGCGTTGCGCCGGGCGAGCACCCCGGAGACCCCGCGCAGCCTGGGCAGCGGCGCGCCCAGCGTCCGCACCGCGAGGGCCGCGGCGACCGGGCCGAGCACCACCATGCCGGCCAGTACCGCCAGGGCCCCGACGGCCGTCAGCAGCACGGACGGGCCGTCCGTCGCCCCGAGGACGGCCACCGGCACTCCCCCGGTCAGCAACAGGCCGCCGAGCACCACCCGGACGGCGCCCGAGCGCCCCTGCGCCGCCCGGTCGACCCCGGTCTCCCGCAGGGCCGCGAGCGGAGCCGTCCGCCCGGCCCGGACGGCCGGCAGCAGCGCGGATCCCACCGCGACCAGCGTGCCGACCAGCAGCGGCAGCAGGACGGCGGCCGTGCCGATCACCATGCCGCCGGTCGGCAGGGCGAAGCCGAGTGCGGAGAAGAGCGCCTTAAGTCCGGCGGCCACCCCGATCCCGCCCAGCAGCCCGCCCAGCGAGGCCAGCAGGCCGACCGCCAGCGCCTCCGCCAGGGTCGCCCCGAGCACCTGGCCGCGCACCGCCCCGAGTGCCCGCAGCAGCGCGTTCTCCCTGGTCCGCTGGGCGACCACGATGGCGAAGGTGTTGTGGATGGTGAACGTCGCCACCAGCAGTGCGATCCCGGCGAAGACCAGCAGCAGCGTGGTGAACATGGTCAGGAACCGCCCGGACACCAGTTGGGTGGACTCCTGGGTGGCCGCCGCGCCGGTGATCGCCTGGACGCCTGCGGGCAGCTGCGGGGTGATCCGGTCGACCAGCTCCCGCTGGGAGACCCCGCCCGCGGCGCGGACCTGGATCGAGCCGGCCTGCCCCTCTCCCTTGGGCGTGAGGTACCGCTCGGCGTCCGCGAAGGTCATCGCGGTGAAGGTGCTCGGCCCCATGCCGTCCGCGTCCGCCCCGAAGGTGGCGATGCCGACGACGGTGACCGGCACCGGATCGGGGGTGCGCAGCACGGTGGTCGAGCCGACGCGCAGCCCGCCCGACTTCGCCGCGCCCCGGTTCACCACCACCTCGCCCGGGGCGGCCGGCGCCCGGCCCTCGGCCAGCCGGTACGGATTGAGCCGGCCGTCGACCAGCCAGTTGCCCGCCAGGGTGGGCGGGCCCTGACCGCCGATCGGCTTGCCGTTGCTCCCGATGAGCTGGCCCGCGCCCTGGACGGACGGCTCCGCGGCCGCCACCCCCGGCACGGTGCGCAGCCGGTCGGCGAGCGTCACCGCCACCGGTGCCCGCACCCCGCCGACCGTGCCCGCCGAGTCCAGCACGTCGGCGCTGCGGACCACGACGTCGGTGCCGGCGTTGGCGTCGGCGAAGAGGGTGTCGAAGTTGGCCCGCAGGGTGTCGCCGAGCACCATCGTGCCGGTCAGGAAGCTCACCCCGAGGAAGATGGACAGGAGGGTGCCGGCCAGCCGCCGTTTGTGTGCGCGCAGCGAGCGCAGGCTGAGCCGGAGGGGAACGGCGTTCACGACCGCCCCCGTTCGAAGGCCTTCATCCGGTCCAGCACCAAGGCGGAGGTGGGCTGCCGCATCCGGTCCACCAGCCGTCCGTCGGCGAGGAAGAGCGCCTCGTCGGCCCAGCCGGCGGCCGTCGGGTCGTGGGTGACCATGACCACGGCCCGGCCCATCTCGTCCACCGCCCGGCGCAACAGGCCGAGCACCTCGCCGCCGCTGCGGGAGTCGAGGTTGCCCGTCGGCTCGTCGGCGAAGACCACCCGGGGCCGCCCGGCCAGCGCCCGGGCCACCGCGACCCGCTGCTGCTGGCCGCCGGAGAGCTCGCTCGGACGGTGCCGCAGCCGGTCGCCGAGTCCGACCACGTCGACCAGCGTCGCCAGCCAGGCCTGGTCCGGGGCGGCCCCGGCCAGGTCGAGCGGGAGGGTGATGTTCTCCAGGACGGTGAGCGTGGGCACCAGGTTGAACGCCTGGAACACGAAGCCGATCCGCTCCCGGCGCAGCAGCGTGAGCCGCCGGTCGTTGAGCGGGCCGAGTTCGGTGTCGCCGATCCAGGCGCTGCCGGCGGTGAGCCTGTCCAGCCCGGCCGCGCAGTGCATCAGGGTGGACTTGCCCGAGCCGGACGGGCCCATGATCGCGGTGAACCGCCCGGCCGGGAACTCCACCGTCACGTGGTCCAGCGCGCGGACCTCGGTGCCGCCGACGCCGTAGACCTTCACGGCGTCGGCGACCCGGGCGGCGGTGCCCCGTACGACGTCCAGGGTGGTCACCTGGCGCCACCTCCCTTGGCGTCGTCCCGCGGCGACTCGCTGAGCACGGCCCGCTTGGCGCGGTACTCCTCGGCGTCGATGTCCCCCTCCGCGTAGCGCCGGCCCAGGACGGCCAGCGGATGCTCCGCCACGACTCCGGCTCCGGCTCCGGTTCCAACCCCGTACCCGTACCCGAACCCGCAGCCGTGCCGCCGCCAGACCGTGCGGCGCAGCACCGCGATCACCAGGACCACCACGGCGATCCAGATCAATGGGATCAGCAGGATCCATGGGCCGGGGCCGTGCCAGTCGGCCAGCTGGGTGTACATGGTGGTTCAACTCCTCGGTCGTGGGCCTCCAGGACCTCGGGTGGTTCCCGAGGTGACTGGAGCGTCCCGCAGCGAGGTCTCATCACGCGTCCTACCAGCAGCGGCAGTTGGGATACTCCCGGGAGAGTAGGAACCACCCGCGACACGCGGGGCCGGAAGCAGCCGCGCGACGGCGACGCCTCCGGCGCACCCGCCCCGTGGACCGCGACCGCCCATGGACCAACCAGCCGTGGGCCAACCGCCCATGGACCGCAACCGCCAGGAGCGGATCAGCCCAGCCAGCCCGGCCGCACCAGCCCCGACTCGTAGGCCAGCACCACCAGTTGCGCCCGGTCCCGCACGCCGAGCTTCACCATCGCCCGGCTGACGTGCGTCTTCGCCGTCAGCGGGCTGACCACCAGCCGCCGGGCGATCTCCTCGTTGGACAGCCCCATCCCGACCAGGGCCAGCACCTCGCGCTCCCGCTCGGTCAGCATCGAGATGTCCGAGAGCCCCTCCGGCACGGCCTCGGGCGCCTTCGACCGGGCGGCGAACTCGCCGATCAGCCGCCTGGTGACGCCCGGCGAGAGCAGCGCGTCCCCCGCGACGGCGACCCGGATCGCCCGCAGCAGTTCGGCCGGCTCGGTGTCCTTGACCAGGAAGCCCGCGGCCCCCGAGCGCAGCGCCTCGAACACGTACTCGTCCAGCTCGAAGGTGGTCAGCACGACCACCCGCACGGGGGACAGCGCCGGGTCCTCGGCGATCCTCCTGGTCGCCTCCAGCCCGTCCATCCGGGGCATCCGGATGTCCATCAGCACGACGTCCGGGACGAGTTCACGGGCGAGCCGCAGCGCGGCCTCGCCGTCGTCCGCCTCGCCGACCACCGTCAGGTCGTCCTGGAGGTCCAGCAGGGCCCGGAAGCCCGCCCTGACCAGCAGCTGGTCATCCGCCAGCAGTACCCGAATCAATCGCTCTCCGCCTTCGGTGTCGGCAGCTCCGCCCGGACCCGGAAGCCGCCGTCGGGCAGCGGCCCCGCGGCGATGGTGCCACCGAACGCCGCCGCGCGTTCCCGCATCCCGACCAGCCCGCTGCCCGACCCGCCCGCGTCCGCGAGCACCGCCGGCCCCGGGTCCTCCACCCGGACCACCAGCACGGCCGGGTCCGTCCAGTCCAGCACCACGACCGCCTGGCGGGCCGCCGAGTGCCGGACCACGTTGGTGAGCGCCTCCTGGACGATCCGGAAGGCGGTGAGGTCGACGGCGGCGGACAGCGCGCGCCGCTCGCCGCGCTCCTGCACCTCCGCCGCCAGGCCCACCCGGTCCGCCTGCTCGGTGAGTTCGTCCAGCCGGTCCAGCCCCGGGGCCGGTCCGCGCGGCGCCGCCCCGGGCCCGCGCAGCGTCGCGAGCACCTGGCGGACCTCGCCGAGCGCCTCCTTGCTGGTCGACTTGATGGTGACCAGCGCGCCGCGGGCCTCCTCCGGCCGACGGTCGAGCAGCGCCAGCGCGACCCCGGCCTGGATGCTGATCAGCGACAGGCTGTGCGCCAGGATGTCGTGCAGCTCCCGGGCCATCCTGAGCCGTTCCTCGTTGGCCCGGCGCTCCTCCAACTGCTGCTGGTAGGCCCGGTGGGCGGCGATCCGCTCGCGCCGGAACCGGACCAGCTCGCCCCCCGCCATCACCAGCAGCAGCCAGGCCAGCAGCCCCAGCTCCTGCAGCCAGACGCTGCCGGACGGCGGGGCCGCGCGCTGCCAGCCCTGCGGCAGGACGAAGGTGCCGAGCAGGTGCACCAGGTAGACGCCCCCCGCACCGGCCCAGGCCGCCCGGCGATGGCCGGAGCCGATCGCCACGCAGCAGGCGATCAGCCAGCTCACGAAGGCCGGCCCGTACGGGTACCCGGCGGCCAGGTACCCGGCAGTGACCACCGAGGTGCCGGCCACCACCGCGACCGGCCGGCGCTCGCGCAGCACCAGCAGCGCCGGCCCGAGCAGCAGCAGGAGGTAGCCGAAGGCGTCCAGCGGGGCCCGCCCGTGCTGGTTGTGCCCGGCGAAGGTCGAGCCGACCACCTGGAGCACCGCGACCGCCGCGGCCGTCCCGAGCGGGTAGCCCGCCTTGGCCGCGCGCACCCACGGCGGGCGCCACGGCTCGGGCGGCTCCTCCGGCGGCTGCGCCGGTGGCCGCTCCACCGAGGGCGGCTCGGTCGGCGGGGACGTGGGCGGCATCATGCCCACAAGCTAGACCGCGACGCGTCCCCGCGCGTCCTCCAGCAGTGGCGTTCGGGCGTACTCCCGCTGGAGTACGCCCGCCCCGGTCGTCCTCAGTCCCCCGCGGCGGCCGAGCCGGCCCGGGCCTTCGCCTCCGCCTCCTCGAAGGTCGCCGACGCCTCCGGCCGCGCCAGCGTCACCACCAGCTCCCCGTCGCTCACGTCCGCGATCAGCGTGTCCCCCTCCCGCACCGAACCGTCCAGCAGCAGGTTGGAGATCCGGTTGTCCAACTCCGACTGGATCGTCCGGCGCAGCGGCCGGGCCCCGAACTCCGGCTGGTAGCCCCGGTTGACCAGGTACTCCTTGGCCGTCCCGGTGACGTCCAGCTCGACGTCCTGGGCCCGCAGCCGGCGCCGGCTGCGGTCCAGCAGCAGGTCCACCACCGAGAGCAGGTCCTTCCGGGTGAGCGCGTGGAAGACGATCACCTCGTCGATCCGGTTGAGGAACTCCGGCCGGAACTGCTGCCTCAGGTCGCGCATCAGGTCGTCACGGATCTCGTCCACGTTCCCCGCATGGTCGAGGATCCGCTGGGAGCCGATGTTGCTGGTCATGATCACCACGGTGTTGCGGAAGTCGACCGTACGCCCCTGGGAGTCGGTCAGCCGCCCGTCGTCCAACACCTGGAGCAGCAGGTTGAAGACGTCCGGGTGCGCCTTCTCCACCTCGTCGAAGAGCAGCACGCTGTACGGCTTGCGGCGCACCGCCTCGGTCAGCTGCCCGGCCTCCTCGTAACCGACGTACCCGGGCGGGGAGCCGACCAGCCGGGAGACGGTGTGCTTCTCCTGGAACTCGCTCATGTCGAAGCGGATCATCCGGTCCGGGTCGCCGAACAGCAGCGCCGCCAACGCCTTCGCCAGCTCGGTCTTGCCGACGCCGGTCGGCCCGAGGAAGAGGAAGGAACCGGTCGGACGGTCCGGGTCACCCATCCCGGCCCGGCCGCGCCGCACCGCCTGGGCGACGGCCGTGACCGCCTCGTCCTGGCCGATCACCTTCTCGTGCAGGTGCTCCTCCAGCTTGAGCAGCCGCTCCTTCTCGGTCGCGTTCAGCTCCGCGACCGGGATGCCGGTCCGGGAGGAGAGCACCTGCGCGATGTCGTCGGCCGTCACATCGACGACCTCCTCGCGGGACTCGGCCATCGCCGCCAGTTCGTCCTCGGTCTGCCGCAGCTCGGTCTTCAGGTTGGCGGCCCGGACGAACTCCTCGTCCGCGACGGCCTCGTCCAGCTCCCGCTTCAGCTTGGTGATCCGGTCCTGCACCCCGGTCGCCTCGGTCGACCCGCTCAGGCTGCGCAGCCGGACCCGCGCGCCGGCCTGGTCCAACAGGTCGATCGCCTTGTCGGGCAGGAAACGGTCGCTGACGTACCGGTCGGAGAGCGTCGCCGCCGCGTCCAGCGCCTCGTCGGTGAACCGCACCTGGTGGTGCGCCTCGTACGCGTCGCGCAGCCCGTGGAGGATCTCGACGGTCTCCTCGACGCTCGGCTCGGGCACCAGCACCGGCTGGAAGCGGCGCTCCAGCGCGGCGTCCTTCTCCACGTGCTTGCGGTACTCGTCCAGCGTGGTCGCGCCGACCACGCTCAACTCGCCGCGCGCGAGCGCCGGTTTGAGGATGTTGCCGGCGTCCATCGAGCCCTCGCCACCACCGCCCGCGCCGACCACGGTGTGCAGCTCGTCCAGGAACAGGATCACGCTCTTCTCGGCCGCGGTGACCTCGTCGATCACGTTCTTCAGCCGCTCCTCGAACTCGCCCCGGTACTTGGAGCCCGCCACCAGCGCGGTCAGGTCGAGGGTGACCACCCGCTTCTCCCTGAGGCTCTGCGGCACGTCCCCGGAGACGATCCGCTGGGCCAGGCCCTCGACGATCGCCGTCTTGCCGACGCCCGGCTCACCGATCAGCACCGGATTGTTCTTGGTCCGCCGGGAGAGGATCTCGACGGTCTGCTCGATCTCCTCGGCCCGCCCCACCACCGGGTCCAACCGGCCCGAACGCGCCTCCTCGGTGAGGTCGCGCCCGTACTCGTCCAGCGTCGGCGTCTCGCTCGGGCGGGCACCCGTACTGCTGCGCTCGCCGCCGGTGCCGCGCCCCTCCAGCACCGACTTCAGCGCCTCCTGCGAGGGCGCCGCGTTGCGCAGCGCCACCCCGGCCCCCGAGCGCTCCTGGTCGAGCAGCGCGCCGAGGATGTGCTCCGGGCCGATGTACGAGGCGCCCGCCGCCTGCGACTGGGCGTGCGCGGCGAGCAGCGCGCGCTTGGCCGAGGGGGTGAGCGCCGGCCGGCCGTCCACCGCCTCGGCATCGCCCGCGGGCAGGGCGTGCTCCAGGTCCCCGGAGAGCCGGTCCGGATCGATACCGGCCCGTTCCAGCATCCGGCGCGAGGGTTCCACCCGGGTGGCCGCCCAGGCCAGGTGCGCGGTGTCGAGGTCACTGGAGCCGTCCTCGGCCGCCCGCCGCGCGGCCAGCGCGAGCAACTCCTGCGAGGACTCGCTGAGCAACCGCCCGATCGGCACCCGCTGCACGGCGGGCGGGGAAGCCAGCGGGCTCATCCCGAAGAACCGGCTGAGCAGATCGGAGAACGGATCGTTCGATCCGAACGGGGGCACGGTCACGGCGCTTCACCTCTCCCAAGCGGTTTGCAGCCACACAAACACAGGCCGCGGCACCTCGCCTGTCGAGCCGGACGGCGCCGCCACCCGGCGAGCCCGGGCCTCGCCGCCGGGCGGGTCGTGCGGGCGGACATGCGGGCGGACATGCGGGCGGACGTACGGGCGGACGGACGTGCGGCCGGTCGTGCGGGCGGGCGGGCGGACGTACGGGCGGCGGACGTACGGGCGGGCCCGACACGGAACCGTTCACGGGGCCGGGAACGCGCGTTCACCCGATGACCTGATCCAGCAGCACACCGCCGCTGTACGTCACCCCCATCGCCAGCAGCCCGCCCACGACATTGCGCATGATCGCCCGCCCCGGCCCCGCCCCGCCCAACCGGGCGCTCGTCCAGCCCGACACGGTCAGCGCGACCACCACCGCCACCACCGTCACCATCAGCCGCCACGACTCCGGCGGCAGCAGCACCGCCAGCAGCGGCACCAGCGCACCCAGCGTGAACGCCGCCGCGCTCGCCAGCGCCGCCTCCCAGGGGTTGGTCAACACGTCCGGGTCGATGCCCAGTTCGGTCTGCGCGTGGGCGGCCAGCGCGTCCCGCTCCGTCAGCGCCGTCGCCACCTCCCGGGCCAGGCCGTCCTCCAGCCCGCTGCCCCGGTAGTAGTCGGTCAGCTCGTCGAGCTCCCCCTCCGGATCCTCCGCGAGCTCCCGCCGCTCCTGCGCCAACGCGGCCCGCTCGGTGTCCCGCTGGGTGCTGACCGAGACGTACTCGCCCGCCGCCATCGACATCGCCCCCGCCAGCAGCCCGGCCACCCCGGCCGCGAGCAGCGCCGTCCGGGAGCCCTCCGCACCCGCCACACCGGTTACGAGGCCGGCCGTCGACACCACGCCGTCATTGGCCCCCAGTACGGCCGCGCGCAGCCAGTTCAAGCGCGAGGAAAGCTCCGCCCGCGACTCCCCGACCTGCTCAGCCATCCGCCACCGCTCTCAGGGGTACGCCCGGTCCCCCCGATCCTCGCCCGCCACCCCCACCCCCGCCACCCGCGGTACCCCCGCCCCCGGCACCCGGCACCCGGCACCTCAACGGCGGCCCCCACGACACCTGCTGACCCGCTGACCCGCTACCCCAGTACCGGCGCCAGCGCCCGCCGCAGGTCCTCCGGTCCCCGGTAGCGCACCCCGGTCATGCCCAGCGCCACCGCCGCGTCCACGTTCTCCTGCCGGTCGTCCACGAACAGGCACCGCTCCGGCACCACCCCGGCCCGTTCGGCGGCGATCTCGTAGATCCGCCGGTCCGGCTTGGCGCTGCCCACCCGGGAGCTGTTCACCACGGCGTCCGCCAGGTCCGTCAGCCCCAGCAGCGCCAGGTCCTCGTCCAGCCACGCCGTCGCATTGGTCACCAGCACCACCCGGCAGTGCTCCCGCACCTGCCGCAACAGCCCCACCACCGCCTCGTCCGCCCGGAACGGCGAGTTCGCGAACGCCTCCGCCAGCCCGCGCGCCTGCGCGCCCGTCACCCGCCCGGCCAGCCCCCGCGCGATCGACTCCACCCACTCCGCCTTTCCGATCCGCCCCAGCAGCAGCGGCAGGTCGTTCTCCGGTGCGAACCCGACCTCCGCCGTACTCCCCTCACCCACCCCCGCCGCCCGCTCCAACGCCGCCACCTCGGCCCCGTCGAAGAACCGGATCACCCCGTCCACATCGCACAGCACCGCATCGAACGCCCTGGTCAACATCCCCCCTCCCTACCACCCCGGCCCACCACCGCCACCAGGCAACCCCCACCCCCGACCGGCGAAGGGCCCCAGGCCCGGCGCACCGCCAGGACCCGGAAACGGCCGAGGGCCGGTCCAGGAGGTGGTACCTCCCGGACCGGCCCTCGTGGTGGTGGGGCCGGACGGTTTCGAACCGCCGGCATCTGCTTTGTAAGGCTTGGCGTGGGGCACCCGCCCCGACCTGCACCCCGCCTGGCCGGCCAGTTCCCCTGCCAGCGCACCGCCGGCGCCCGCAGCTGACCGCCACGCACCGTCCAATCTGGCACGCCTGTGGCACGACGCAGTGTCGGCGACCTCATCCAACCCGCACCGCCATCCTCATCAAATCTTAGAACGACCAGCTGCGTTAGCCAGGCATCCACCGGACATTCTCTCCCATCGATGCCAATCAGGCTGCTCCAATCGGAGACAGTGAGGACGCGATGCCTGACCTGCACGAAAAGCTCCAGAACATCTGCAGCACCCAAATGATCACAGAGCCCTGAGAGCGAATCAGCCACCTGACCCTTATTGCCCCGACGAGCGACCCGTCACCATCATTAGCCGAACACGTGACCGATTCTTCGCTCGCGCTCCACGCGCACCCCTTCCGCCCCCTGTCGCACTGTCACCCCTGCGCTCTATCGTCATACGACAGGCAGGTTGGCGCGCGTCGCCATCACCACGGCTCGCACATGGAGGGGACGGCATGCGCATTTCAGCGCACTATGGCCTGAACAAGAACCAGGCGCAGCTCGACTTCGTCGACGTGGACACTACAGACGATATCGCCGTCTACATCGACCCAAGCAGCATTAGGCGACTTGAAGGCATGTGGGCCGAAGAATGCCAAGTCCTGCTGGCGACATTCTTCGATGCAGTTCTCGACGCTGTGCGGCACGGAGAAAAGGGACGCGTCTCATCGCTACTTGGCAAACTTAGCGAACCGAACGAGACCCATCTCGGAGTATCCCACGGCAGATCGCGGGGCCGAGGCATGGGGAAGGGAATGAGCAATGACCTTGCCGAGAAGCTAAGCTCAAGCCAGGCAGCAAAGACCGGACTAATCGAAGACCTCGAAGATACGGCGCTATTCATCGAAGGCGTCGGCAAAGACATTGTTTCCGATATCACTACGAACGTAATCCGGGGCGCCCTGATAACATATACGCAAGCAATGTGTGATTTCCACGGCATCCCAACCGAGACTGTCCACAGCGGACCCGTATGGAATTCAGCATCCAAGGCATGGGAGGACGGCTACACCGACCTCCCCGTCGCCTCCCACCAGAAGCTCCTAATGGTCCCCAAGGTCATTGTGCGGAGAAGCCTCCACCTCTCCAAGGAGGAATATTATCGGAATCACCTAATTCCAGTACTGCAAGATGAAGAGCTCGACAATCCGGCGAGTCAACTCGCACAAACCGCGAAGTCCGGTCGCCGATTCGTAAACCGACAGGACGTGAGGAACTTTCACGGCGATAGCAAGCCAGCGGTAGTGCGACTCTCGCTAGAGCGCCCAGAAGTCTACAACCACTACAAGCGGGTCAAGCGGCTGACTGAGACAGCCCCTCTCACCAATGAGCAACTAGCCGAATCGGCCGGTGGGCTGCCTCCGGACTATGACGCACTCCTGGAGGCCGTGCTAGAGACACCGGCGGGACGTGACTACGCCACCACATATCACCACAACATCGAGGCCTTGCTATCCGCCCTCTTCTACCCGTCTCTCAGCATGCCCATAAAAGAGGCCGAGATTCACGAAGGGCGGAAGAGAATCGATATTCGATACATGAACTCCAGTCAGGACGGCTTCTTTCGATGGCTTCGCCAGCACCAGGTAGCCAGCCAGTACATCTTCGTAGAGTGCAAGAACTACAGCCGAGATGTCGAGAACCCTGAGCTTGATCAGATCTCCTCCCGATTCTCGCCGATTCGCGGAAAGCTCGGAATTCTAACGAGTCGATCATTCAAAAACAAGGACCTCTTCCTGAAGCGGTGTCGCGACACCGCACTCGACCACCGAGGATTCGTCATCGCACTCGATGACGACGACCTGCAACAACTTGTGAATGATGTGAAGCGCTCGCTTGAGCCGCCCACTCCCGAGGAAATTGAGGCAGGGGACCCGATTGTTCGCCCAAGCCGCCACGAGTACTCGCTCTTGCATGAACGATATGAGCGCCTAGTCAACTGACTTAATCGTCGGTATCGGGTTGCCCGCACCAGATGAGACGTGCACGCGGGCGGTGGAGCGGTTTTGGCCGGTGCCCTGTCCGGCCTGGGATCGAACATGATCGGGGGGGCCGTAAGCTGTTGCGACTCGGTCAGGGCTTTTGGGCCTGACCGCAATTTGGCCGAGTGGCCCCCGTTCTTGCTCGACTCGGGTCCTGGTCCGGAGAGGTGGGTAAAACCGCGGAGCCGCCCGACCCAGCCACCGCCGGTTCTGACCTCAGCCCCGTGCGCCGCCGGCCGCCGCCGGAGCGGGGCGAAGACAGGAATGTCGGCGAGCGGCTGGGCCGCGCGCTGGCGCGCCGTGCGCGCCCTTGATGAAGTAGTGAAAGTCGTAACAACCCTCTCTCACCTCCCCTTCTGTGAACCTCGATCGAGCGTGGCCGATCGGCGTCTTGCCAAGCTCCTTGCTCGTGCTGATCTCGCGTCAGGTCATCTGCGGAGGAGCAGAGTGGAGGAGCTGACGGTCAGCCCGTGGCGTCGGGCGGGCAAGGATCGGCTGTACGTCAACCTGCCGGGCCCGCGTGGTCAAGCTGTCGCGTGGCTGGACTGTCTGACCGGGGTCGTCACGATCACCAATGCCGCACACGAGTCGGCGGCACTCGATCGAGTCAGGGATTTTTGGTGCCGGACCTGCGGCCGGTCTATCCCGCCGCTGACTGTGGTCTGCCGATCTGCTGAACCGCCTGGCCGCCACCGGCGCGCACCTGCTGGTGCGTTGCAAGTCCGGACGAAGACTGCCGCCAGTGGCCCGCTGCGGCGACGGCTCGTTCCTGGCCCGGCTCGGCGCGCTGACCGTCCGGGTCATCGACGCCGAGATCAGCATCGTCACGTCCCGGGGGAGCCACACCGGCCACTATCGCCTGCTGACCACCCTCACCGACCCGTCAGCGCACCCGGCCCGCGAACTCGTCCGGCTCTACCACGAGCGCTGGGAGATCGAGACGGCCTACGCCGAGCTGAAATCCACGATCCTGGGCGGGCGGGTCCTGCGCGCCCGCACCCCGACCGGGATCGAACAGGAAGTCTGGGCACTGCTGATCGCCTACCAGGCACTGCGGACCGCGATGACCGATGCCACCGACAGCGTTCCGGGCATCGACCCCGACCGAGCGGGCTTCACCGTCGCACTGTCCGCCGCCCGCGACCAGCTCGTGCTGGCCGCGGGCATCATCGCCGACACCGTGATCGACCTGGTCGGCGCCATTGGACATCAGGTACTGAACCAGCTCCTGCCCGAACGGCGGGTCCGCACCAAAGACCGCATTGTCAAACGAGCGATCTCCAAATACAACGCACGCGGACCCAGCATCGACCGAGCCACCTACAAAGCCACCATCAGCATCAACATGCCCACAACCGACCCTTGACGCAGCCCCAACCGTCCTAACTGAACGGCGGACTCTGTTGGCGATCTTGTTAGGAGTGCTGACAGGTCGTCTGTTCGGCAGTTCGCTGGAGTGGAGCGAGGTGGTTTGGGTGTGTCCAGTGAACGGTGTAACTCGGTTGGGTTGAGTTAGCGGCGGCCGGCGGAGAGTCGGCCGTCGAAGGCGATCTCGAAGGCGTTCAACG
>NZ_JBICVH010000019.1:0-20255 GCF_043198905.1 Kitasatospora sp. NPDC048715
GGGTGCTCCGGGGGCTGGGTGATTTTCAGACTGCCGACCCTGTGGGTGGGGCGCTGGGCGTCGTTGGCAGTCTGAAAATCACCCGTCACGCCCCTTTCCGCACCCACCCCCTGCGCCGCCCCCTTCCGCAGCGCGTCCCTCTCGCGGGGGCCTTGTTGGGGAGGGGGGCACCTTTGCGGTGGGGGTGGGGGTGGGGGCGCTCCTCTCGGGGGGCGGGTGGGGGTGCTCTCGGGGGAGGGGGTGGGGGCGGGTGGGGGTGCTGGTCTTGGTGGGGTGGGGGAGACTGGGCGCATGCCGGAGCTGCCCGAGGTCGAGGCGTTGAGTGTCTTTTTGTCCGAGCGGTTGATCGGGCGGGTGATCGCTCGGGTGCAGCCGGTGGCGATCAGTGCGTTGAAGACGTACGAACCGCCGGTGACGGTGTTGGAGGGGCGGACGGTCGGGGCGGTGGGCAGGCGCGGGAAGTTCCTGGACGTCGAGGCCGAGGGGCTGCACCTGGTGGTCCACCTGGCCCGGGCCGGTTGGCTGCGGTGGAAGGAGGGCCTGCCCGTCGAGCCGCCGCGGCCGGGGCCGCGCAACCCGTTGGCGTTGCGGGTGCGGCTGGCGGGTGAGGCCGGGGACGGGTTCGACCTCACCGAGGCGGGGTCGAAGAAGGGGCTGGCGGTGTACGTGGTGCGGGACCCGGCGGAGGTGCCGGGGGTGGCCCGGCTCGGGCCGGACCCGCTGGACCCGGCGTTCACGCTGGCGGACTTCGCGGCGCTGCTGCACGGCGAGCGGCGGCGGCTCAAGGGCGTGCTGCGGGACCAGGGTGTGCTGGCGGGGGTGGGCAACGCCTACTCGGACGAGGTGCTGCACGCGGCCCGGATGTCGCCGTACAAGCTCGCCGGGAGCCTGACGGAGGACGAGGTGGCCCGGCTGTACGAGGCGCTGGGCGGCACGCTGCGCGAGGCGGTGGAGCGTTCGCGCGGGCTGGCGGCGGGGGAGCTGAAGGCGGAGAAGAAGCTCGGGCTGCGGGTGCACGGCCGGACCGGTCAGCCCTGCCCGGTCTGCGGGGACACGATTCGTGAGGTGTCCTTCGCGGACTCCTCGTTCCAGTACTGCCCGACCTGCCAGACCGGGGGCAGGCCGCTGGCGGACCGGCGGCTGTCGCGGCTGCTGAAGTGACGGCCGCGGTGGGTGGGACGGTTCGCGGCCGTCCCACCCGGCGTTCGTCGGTCAGCGCTTGATGGCGACGCCGCCCCAGTAGTACGCGGCCTTCGGGTCGGCCGGGGGCTCGCCGTCCGGGCGCCAGGCCAGCACCGGGGCGACGCCCGGCTCGACCAGGTCCCAGCCGTCGAAGAAGCGGACCACGTCGTCGTAGCCGCGCGGGACCAGGGTCATCCCGCCGGCCCGGGCGGCTTCGGCGACCTTGCCGACGGCCTCCGGGTCGAAGTCCGGGGTCGGGGTGGTCAGGGCGATGCAGCTGCCGGCCGGAAGGGCGTCGCGCAGCGCGGCCACCCGGCCCCACGGGTCGTCCTCGTCGGCGATCAGCATCAGGACGGCGATCATCAGCAGGCCGACCGGCTGGGTGAGGTCGAGGGTGGCGGTGAGCGCCGGGTCGGCGAACAGCTCCTCGGGCTTGCGCAGGTCGGCGTGGATGTAGGTGGTGCGGCTGGCCGGGCTGGAGACCATCAGCGCGCGGGCGTGGGCGAGCACGATCGGGTCGTTGTCGACGTAGACCACCCGGGTCCCGGGGCTGACCGCCTCGGCGATCTCGTGGGTGTTCGGCGAGGTCGGGATGCCGGTGCCGAGGTCGAGGAACTGGCGGATGCCGTGCTCCCGGGCCAGGTGGCGCACGGCCCGGCCCTGGAACGCCCGGTTGGCCTTGGCCATCGCCTTGACGCTGGGAACGGCCTGCTCGATGGCCTGCCCCATGGCGCGGTCCGGCGGGAAGTTGGTCTTCCCGCCCAGCCAGTAGTCGTACACGCGCGCAGAGTGCGGGGCGGTGGTGTCGACGCCGAAACGTTCCCACTGGCTGAGCTCGGGGGAGTCGCCGTCCTGCGGGCCCGGGCGGGGGGAGTCCTGACTTGTCGTCATGGCCACGTCCTCTGATGGCAGATCATCACACTGGGGAAGGCACAGCGTAGCGGTCCGGACAGGAGGTGGAGCGTCCGGTCGGGGAAGATCCGTGGAAGATCTCCGGAAGCGGGGTGGACGGCCGATGGCCCTGGGCCGTCGGAGTGGTGATCGGGGCCGTCGGAGTTGCCACCGGGAGGGGCGGCGACGGCCGGGGCATGCATCCACAATGCTGTCAGATCGTCAGATTACTTCGCGCAGATTGCTACTGGTTGCGGCGGGAATGTCCCTCCTGGGCACGGCTGCCGGATGTCGGAGCTACGTGGGCGGCGGGGAGGGCGGAGCCGCGGACGGGGCGGGCGGCGCCGCCGCCCGGTCCGCCCCGGTGGGGCCCGAGGGGGCGCCGGGAGGGCCGGGTGCCGCACCGGCCACGGCCGCCGCGCCGTCGGTGACCCCGGGGGGCACGCCGTCCGCGGCGTCCTCGTCGGCGCCGCCGTCCGCCGTGCCGAGTGCGGTGCCCGTGCGCCGGGTGCTCACCGAGGCGGAGGCCAAGCCGGTGTACGACCTGGACCCGGAGCGGCGGGTGGTGGCGCTCACCATCGACGACGGCCCGGACCCCCGCCACACGCCGACCGTGCTGACGCTGCTGGAGCAGTACGGGATCAGGGCGACGTTCTTCCTGATCGGCGAGAACGCGGTCGAGCACCCCGCCCTGGTGCGGGAGATCGCGGACCGCGGCCACCACATCGCCAACCACACCTGGACCCACCCGGACCTGCGGCACCTGTCCGAGGCCAAGGTGCGGGACGAGCTGGAGCGCACCTCCGACCTGCTGCACCGCACCACCGGCCGGCAGCCCACCTGGTTCCGCGCGCCGGGCGGGGACTGGTCCGCGGCCTCGCTCAAGGTGGCCGCCGACCTCGGGATGCGGAACATGGCCTGGTCGGTGGACCCGAGGGACTGGGCCCGGCCCGGCACCTCGGCGATCATCGACCGGATCCTCAAGAACGTCCGGCCCGGGTCGATCGTGCTCAACCACGACGGCGGCGGGGACCGCTCGCAGACGGTGGCGGCGCTGAAGGCGTACCTGCCGGTGCTCGTCGACTCGGGGTACTACTTCACCGCTCCGCCGAACTGACGGGGTTTCCGGTGGACCTCCGCAGGGTGACGGGTAGCGGTTTTAACCTTTAAACCACTCGAATAGGTGGATTAGAAGAACCGTTTTTGCGGATTTTGGGCCTCTAGGGTGATCTCGCACCGATGAATCCGGGTACCGCCGGGTACCACCTGAAAGGCCCTCACCCATGCGTCTCCGCAACGCCGTGCTCGCCGCCGCCAGCGCCGTCGCCCTCGTCCTCGCCGTTCCCTTCTCCGCCAACGCCGCGGAGGGCGATTTCCTCTACAAGGTCGGCCCCGGGGTCATCACCGGCCTCGCCGACCCGCAGAGCCGCGAGTGCATCGACCTGCCGTGGACGACCGAGGACGCTCCGGGCTTCGCGCCGGAGAACCTCACCCGCTCCACGGCCACGGTCTACCTGGACTTCGGCTGCACGGGAGACGTGTTCTACGTCATGAACCCCGGCAAGAAGCTCGGCGACCGGCTGAAGCTGCGCTCCGTCGTCTTCTCCTGAGCGGACCGTCACCGCTGATCCGAACGGTCCGGCGCCGCGTCGGGAGCCGCCGGACCATCCGCCGAACGGCCCCACCGCCTGTGCTGTGGGGCCGTTCGGGTGAGCGGCGTAGCGTGACTGAGGAGGGGGGCGCCGTCCCGGCCGCGGAGGAGGAAGTCATGTCCGTACGGGAACTGGACGCGGTGAGACAGGAGGCCTTCGGCGGGCGCGTGCTGCAGGTCCTCAACGACGCCTGCCTGGGACTGATGGTCAGCATCGGCCACCAGACCGGGCTGTTCGACCTGATGGCCGGACTCGCCCCCTCGACCGGCGAGGAGATCGCGCGGGCCGCCGGACTGAACGAGCGCTACGTGCGCGAGTGGCTCGGCTGCATGGTCGTCGCCGGCTTCGTGGAGTACGACCCGCAGGAGCGCGCCTACGTGCTGCCGCCCGAGCACGCGGCGTCACTGACCAGGGCGGCCGGGCCGGACAACCTGGCCGGGATGATGCCCTTCCTCGCGATGATGGGCGAGGTCGAACAGGAACTGCTCGGGCACTTCCGCACCGGCGGCGGCATGCCGTACTCGGCGTACCCGCGCTTCCAGCGGCTCCAGGCCGAGGAGACCGCCCGGGTGTACGACCTGGCGCTGGTGGACGCGATCGTGCCGTTGGCGGACGGGCTGACCGAGCGGCTGCGGGCCGGGATCGACGCGGTGGACGTCGGCACCGGGCAGGGGCACGCCGTCACGGTGCTCGCCCGGGCCTTCCCGGAGAGCCGGTTCACCGGCATCGACATCTCCGCCGAGGGGATCGCCGCCGCCCGCGCGGCGGCGGCCGAACTGGGCCTGCGCAACGCCCGGTTCGAGGTCGCCGACTCGGCCGGGCTGACCGGGGAGTACGACCTGGTCACCGCCTTCGACGTGATCCACGACCTGGCCCGCCCGACCCGCACGCTGGCCGCCGTCGCGGGCGCGCTGCGGCCCGACGGCGTCTTCCTGATGGGCGACATCGCCGCCAGCAGCGAGCTGGCGGAGAACATCGGCCACCCGCTGGCGCCCGCGCTCTACACCTTCTCGACCTTCTACTGCATGACGGTCTCGCTCGGTGAGGGCGGGGAGGGCCTCGGGACGGTCTGGGGCGAGCAGACGGCCCGGCGGATGCTGGCGGTGGCCGGGTTCCGCTCGGTCGAGGCGAAGCGGGTCGAGGGGGACGTGCTGAACCTGTACTACGTGGCGCGGCTCGACGGCGCGGCGCAGGGCTGACGGCGCACGGGCGGGCTTCCCGGGCGGGGGCCCGGGCGGATCTCCCGGCCGGGGTGGCCGGGGCCGGCCGGGCGGCGTAGGTTCGAACTGTCCGGCCCGGTCGCCGGCGCCTCGCCGTGCCCGTACGCCCTGCCGTCCTCGTGCGGCCCGCCGTGCCCCGTCGGGCGCAGCAACCTGGGCAGAGCGAAGGAGGGCCTGGGATGACCGGCAACGGCTACGCGCACCCCGAGGCGTTGGTCCGCACCGAATGGCTGGCCCACCACCTGGACGACGGGACGATCAGGGTCGTCGAGGTGGACGAGGACACCGAGGCCTACGACCGGGACCACATCCCCGGCGCGGTCGGCTGGAACTGGACCACCGACCTGCACAGCCAGGTCGGCCGGGACTACGTCGACCGCGAGGGCGTCCAGCACCTGCTGCGGGCGGCCGGGGTCGAGGACGACACCACCGTGGTGCTCTACGGCGGCAACAACAACTGGTTCGCCGCCTACGCCTACTGGCTGCTGCGGCTGCGCGGCTACGGGCCGGTGCGGCTGCTGGACGGCGGGCGCAAGAAGTGGGAGCTGGAGGGGCGGGAGCTCACCCCCGAGGTGATGGACTACCAGCACACCGGCTACCGGATCGGCGGGCCCGAACGGCCGGAGCTGCGGGCGCTGCGGGACGAAGTCCTGGCCAAGGCGGAGGTGTTCGCCAAGCCCGGGGCGGACGCGGTGCTGGTGGACGTCCGCTCGCCGGCCGAGTTCCGGGGCGAGCTGATCGCGCCCCCGCACCTTCCGCAGGAGCAGGCGCAGGTGCCCGGGCACATCCCGGGCGCGGTCAACGTCCCCTGGTCGCAGGCGGCCAACGACGACGGGTCGTTCCGCTCGGCGGAGGAGCTGCGGGAGCTGTACGCGGGGAAGGGCGTGGAAGCGGAGCGCGAGGTGATCGCGTACTGCCGGATCGGCGAGCGCTCCGCGCACACCTGGTTCGCGCTCACCGAGCTGCTCGGGTACCCGCACGTGAAGAACTACGACGGCTCGTGGACGGAGTACGGCTCGCTGGTGCGGGCGCCGGTGACGCTCGGAGCGTGAGTGGCGGGTGGGGCGGGGGCTACGGGTGGGGTGCGGGTGGCGGGTGGGGCCCGCGGGACGGTGTGACGGCTTCGCGGCAGCGCTGCGAAGCCGTCATGTCGGCGGGTTTCTTTTCATGAACATCTCACAATTTGGGAGTGGACGGGGCGCACCCGGGACAAGGATCGATCCAACCCCATCGTTCCGGTGATCCCTGGAGGACCACGTGCGCAAGAGGCTGATCGTCTCTGCTGCCAGTGCCCTGAGCCTGTTCCTGGCCGTCCCCGCTTCCGCTTCCGACTTCCAACCCGGCGCGGCCGGGGTCGGCGACCCGTACTACCCGAGCTACGGCAACGGCGGCTACCGCGTCTCCCACTACGACATCCGGCTGAAGTACCAGCCCGCCACCGACGAACTGGAGGGCACCACGACCATCCTCGCCACGGCGACCCAGAACCTCTCCCGGTTCAACCTCGACTTCGCGCTGAACGTCTCCGAGGTCCGGGTCAACGGGCGGCCCGCGGCCTTCGCCACCAGCGGCGAGCAGGAACTGGAGATCACCCCCGCCCGGCCGCTCGCCAAGGGTGCCCAGGCCACCGTGGTGGTGCGCTACAAGGGCGTGCCGTCCACCGTGAAGCGGTACGGCTTCACCAGCTGGCACCGCACGCCGGACGGCGGGATCGCGGCGAACGAGCCCGAGGCGGCCTGGTGGTGGTTCCCGAGCAACGACCACCCGAGCGACAAGGCCACCTACGACGTCTCGGTCCTCGTGCCGGACGGCACCCAGGCGATCAGCAACGGCGTGCTGACCGGCACCACCTCCCAGGCGGGCTGGACCCGGTACAGCTGGCGCGAGAACAAGCCGCAGGCGACGTACCTGGCCACGCTGGCGATCGGCAAGTTCGACGTCACCCGGGACACCACGGCGAGCGGGCTGCCGGTCTACAACGCGTACAGCAAGGACCTCGGGGAGAACGCCGACGCGGCCCGGGCGAGCGTCGAGCGCACCGGCGAGCTGGTGGACTGGCTGAGCGGCTACTTCGGCGAGTACCCGTTCAGCTCCGTCGGCGGCTACGTCCCCAATGTGCCGACCGGCTACGCCCTGGAGACCCAGACCCGGATCTTCTACAGCCCCCGGCAGTTCGCCAAGGGCTCCAACACCTCCGTGGTCGTGCACGAGCTGGCCCACCAGTGGTACGGCGACAGCGTCTCGCTCTCCCGCTGGAGCGACATCTGGCTGAACGAGGGCTTCGCCCGGTACGCGCAGTTCCTCTGGTCGGAGCACGAGAACGAGGGCACCGCGCAGGAACTGGCGGACTACGTCTACGCCTCGCACCCGGCCGACGACCCGTTCTGGAAGATCAAGCCGGGCGACCCGGGCCCGGACGACCAGTTCTCCGGTGCGGTCTACGAGCGCGGTGCGGTGGCCGTCCAGGCGCTGCGCAACGCCGTCGGGGACGAGAAGTTCTTCCAGATCCTGAAGGGCTGGCCCACCGAGCGCCGCTACGGCAACGCCACCATTCCGGAGTTCCAGGCCTACGCCGAGAAGGTCTCCGGGAAGAAGCTCGGCGACGTGCTGAACACCTGGCTGTTCACCCCGAGCAAGCCCGCGGTCGGACCGGTGCCGCCGGGCACCGCTGCCGCGGCCTCCGCCTCGGCCTCGCCGGCGCCGGGCGCTGACGCCGGCCGGGACGCGGGGCAGCCCCCGGCCGAGCCGAAGTCCTGGAAGAAGATCCAGGAGACCAACTCGGTGCACGAGGCCCATAGCTGACGACATGTCGGACCGGTCGGGCGACGGCTCCGCGGCACCGCTGCGGAGCCGTCGTTTCGGCGCGTTTCTTTTCATGAAGATCTCACGATCGGGGAGTGGGCGAGGGGTTGACGGGAGAAGGATCGATTCGACCCGTCGTTCCGGTGATTCCTGGAGGACCATGTGCGCAAGAGGCTGATCGTCTCCGCCGCCAGTGCCCTGAGCCTGTTCCTGGCCGTTCCCGCTTCCGCTTCCGACTTCCAACCCGGGGCGGACGGGGTCGGGGACCCGTACTACCCGACCCTCGGCAACGGCGGGTACAGCGTGTCGCACTACGACATCCGGCTGAAGTACCAGCCCGCCACCGACGAGCTGGAGGGCACCACGACGATCCTGGCCACGGCGACCCAGGACCTCTCCCGGTTCAACCTCGACTTCGCGCTGAAGGTCTCCGAGGTCCGGGTCAACGGGCGGCCCGCGGCCTTCGCCACCAGCGGTGATCAGGAGCTGGAGATCACCCCTGCCCGGCCGCTGGCCAAGGGTGCCCAGGCCACCGTGGTGGTGCGGTACAAGGATGTGCCGTCCACCGTGGAGAAGTACGGCGGCTACACCGCCTGGCGCCGTACCCCGGACGGTGCGGTGGTGGCCGGCGAGCCCGTGTCGGCCGGCTGGTGGTTCCCGAGCAACGACCACCCGAGCGACAAGGCGACCTTCGACGTCTCGGTGCTGGTGCCGGACGGCAACCAGGTGATCAGCAACGGCGTGCTGACCGGCACCAGCTCGCAGGCGGGCTGGACCCGGTACAGCTGGCGGGAGAACAAGCCGCAGGCGACCTATCTGGCCACGCTGGCGATCGGCAAGTTCGACGTCACCCGGGACACCACGGCGAGCGGGCTGCCGGTCTACAACGCGTACAGCAAGGATCTGGGTGACAACGCCGCCGCGGCGCGGGCGAGTATCGAGCGCACCGGCGAGCTGGTGGACTGGCTGAGCGGCTACTTCGGCGAGTACCCGTTCAGCTCCGTCGGCGGCTACGTCGCCAACACCTCCTCCAGTGGTGCCCTGGAGACCCAGACCCGGGTCTCCTACGGCCCCGGGCTGTTCGCCAGGGGCACCAATACGTCGGTGGTCGTGCACGAGCTGGCCCACCAGTGGTACGGCGACAGCGTCTCGCTCTCCCGCTGGTCCGACATCTGGCTGAACGAGGGCTTCGCCGAGTATTCGCAGTTCCTCTGGTCCGAGCACGAGAACGAGGGCACCGCGCAGGAACTGGCCGACTACATCTACGCCTCACGTCCGGCCGACGACCCGTTCTGGACCGTCAAGCCGGGCGACCCGGGCGAGGACAACCAGTTCTCCCTCGCGGTGTACTACCGCGGCGCGCTGGCCATCCAGGCGCTGCGCAACGCCGTCGGGGACGAGAAGTTCTTCCAGATCCTGAAGGGCTGGCCCACCGAGCGCCGCTACGGCAACGCCACCATTCCGGAATTCCAGGCCTACGCCGAGAAGGTCTCCGGGAAGGAGCTCGGGGACCTGCTGAACACCTGGCTGTTCACCCCGAGCAAGCCCGCGGTCGGACCGGTGCCGCCGGGCACCGCTGCCGCGGCCTCTGCCTCGCCGGCGCCGGGCGCGGACGCCGGCCGGGACGCGGGGCAGCCGCCGGCCGAGCCGAAGTCCTGGAAGAAGATCCAGGAGAGCAGCTCGGTGCACGAGGGACGTCACTGACGGCAGGGCCGCACAGGAGGATCGGGCCGGCGGTTCCGCGCGCACGGCGGGGACCGTCGGCCCGGCCTATGCCGCTCCGGGGCCGTCGGCCGCCAGCAGTTCGGTGAGGCGGCGGACGGCGAAGGGTATGAGCTCGCGGACCGGGACCAGGCGGCAGGCCGCCTCGCCGACCAGCACCTCGCGGATGCCCGCCCTCTTCTCGAACTCCCGCCCCACGACCGGGAAGTGGGTGTCGTTGTCGTCCGCCACGTCCGGTGCCTCGATCCAGACCCGCTCGCCCTGGATCGCCATCGGGAAGCGGCGGAGCTTGAGCCGGCGGTTGGGCGCGAAGGTCTCCGCGTAGTGCAGGAAGGTGTTGCGGTTGTGGCCGACGCCGACCAGCAGCACGTACCCGCCGAGGTCGTGCAGCGCGCCGAAGGGCGACTCCCGGCCGACGGCGAAGCCGAGCGAGCGCCGGGCGGTGACCTCCCGGGCGTGTGCGCCCACGGCGGCGACCGATACCTGCGGGTGGGTGCTGCGCAGGCTCTCCGGCAGGGTGCGCAGAGCCTCCGCCACCGCGCCCGTGGCGGAGGGCAGCCCGGAGTGGAACAGCGGTACGGCGGAGCGGAGTTCGGCCACTTCGGGGCCGGGGGCGCCGCTGTGCCCGGGGGCCGGGTCACGGACCGTGTCGGAGGTGAAGGTGGGCGCGGCGACGGTGCCGCCGGGCCCGACCGCCTCGCGCAGGCTGGCCACCACGGCCGCCGCGCCGCCCTCGACCCGGCCGAGGCTGGAGAGCGAGGAGTGCACGATCAGCGCCATGCCCTCGCGGACGCCCGCCCGGTGCCAGCCCTCCACGAGATCGGCGGTGGTGAGCGGGCCGGTGCCCGGTGTGGTCATGGTGCCCCCTGCGGTGCTGTTCGTGCTGGGATCGTTCGGGGCCGACCATAGCGGGTGGCACTGACAGTCGGTCAGGACGGGGGTGCCGTCGGTCGGTCCGCGGGCCGGAGGCCGGGTCGGAACCCGGTCCGGATCGCGGGTCGGTGCGCTATCCGGCTCACGATCCGGCTCACGGTCGGACGGCCGGTCGCAGGCGCGGGTAGTCGGTGTAGCCGGTGGCCTCCTGGCCGTAGAGGTGGGTGGGGTCGACGGGGGCGAGCGGGGCGTACGCGGCGAACCGTTCCGGCAGATCGGGGTTGGCGATGAAGGCGCGGCCGTAGGAGACCAGGTCGGCCAGGCCGGCGGCGAGCACCGCCTCGCCGCGCTCGCGGTCGGTGGCGGCGCGGTTCTCGCCGACGTTGCCGATCAGCGGGCCGGACCAGCGCGGTCGCAGGTCGGCCAGGGCCGGGTAGTCGTCGTTGTCGGTGAGGTGGAGGTAGGCCAGGCCGAGGGCGTCGAGTTCGCCGAGCAGCGCGCGGTAGACCGGCGCGGGGTCGGCCTCGTGCATGCCGAACTGCGGGTTGCCGGGGGACAGTCGCAGGCCGAGGCGGTCGGGGCCGACGGCCTCGGCGACGGCGGTGACCAGCTCGATCGGGAAGCGCAGCCGGTCGGCGAGGGTGCGCGGGCCGTACTCGTCGGTGCGCAGGTTGGTGTTGTCGGCCAGGAACTGGTGGATCAGGTAGGAGTTGGCGCCGTGGAGTTCGACGGCGTCGAAGCCGGCGTCGAGGGCCAGGCGGGCGGAGGCGACGTGGTCGGCGACGGTGCGGTGGATCTCCTCGCGGGTCATGGCGCGCGGGGTGACGGCCTCGGCCTTGCCGCCGTCCTTGACGTGCACCGGGCCCGGGGCGGGGACGGCGGAGGGGCCGGCCGGGACGTCGCCGAGCAGCCGGTTGAGCGGGTGGCCCTGGCGTCCGCCGTGCATCAGCTGGGCGACGATCCGGCCGCCGGCGGCGTGCACGGCCCCGGTCACCGCGCGCCAGCCGGCCACGTGCGCGGGCGTCTCCAGGCCGGGCAGGCGCCAGCCGGACTGGCCCTGCCGGCTGGGCCAGATGCCCTCGGTGACGATCAGGCCGGCGCTCGCGCGCTGGGCGTAGTGCTCGGCGACGACGGGCAGGGGCGTACCGTCCTCGGCGGCCCGGTACCGCGTCATCGGGGCCATGACGACGCGGTTCGGCAGGTCGAGCCGGCCGAGGCGGTACGGGGTGAGCAGGGTTGCGGTGGCGGTGGTGGTCATGCCGGTACGGTAGAACCTGACATCAGTGTCAGGTTCAAGCGCGCTCGGCGGCCTCGGTGAGGATCAACTCCTCGATGCCGCAGAGGAACCGTTCCATCGCGGTGCGCGGGAGCAGGGACGGGTCCGCCGTCATGGCCAGGCTCAGTGCCTCGGCGGACTGCAGGACGTCCAGGGCGTAGGTCAGGCCGGGGCGCGGTTCGAACTCCACCGGCCAGGTGAGCGTGGTCCGGTCCTCGCCGGGGTCGGCCGCCACCGGGAGGAGCTCCCGGGTGTCGTTGAACACGCAGGAGCGGTCCGCGAGTCGGACGCCCTCGGCGGTCAGTCGCGCGACCTCGGCGGCCAGGGCAGACCTGTCGTAGTACGCGTGCCGGTAGGTGCCGATCGCCGCGGCGTGGGTCCGGCGCACCACCTCGCCGAACTCGGCCGTGGCGTCCGGAAGACGGAACAGGCCGTCGCCCGCGACCACGCTCACCGCGTCGGCCAGTTCGGGCAGGAAGCGGTTGTTGACCACGACGTTCAGCACGGCCTCGGTCGAGCCGGCGAGCCGGGCGGTCATCGCCGCCGTCGCGGCGAGCAGAACCGAGCTCGTGCTGACCCGGTGCCTGGCCGCCACCCGCTCGACGGCCCGGGGCAGGGCGGGGGAGCGGAGCACCGCGTTCGGGAACCGGGCGGGCTGCTCGGCGGCCGGCGGGAAGAGCCGGTCCGGGCCCAGCCGGAGCTTGCGCACGAACTGCTTGCGGGCCGCCGCATCGCGCTGCAGGCCCCGGTCGGAGGTCTGGAACTCGGCCTCCTCCAGCGGCTGTCGGGTGGATCGGCGCAGCTCGGCCAGCTCCTCGGGCGAGCCGCCGAGGCAGAGCGCGGCCAGGTCGGCGACCAGCCGGCTCATTCCGGAGCCGTCCACCGCGGTGTGCGAGAGCACCAGGCTGACGTGCCGGACCAGCCCGTCCGCCGTCACCGCGCCGATCCGCAGCGGCCACTGGACGGCGGTGTCGAAGGCCTGGGCCGCCAGTTCCTCGTGCAGCCGGGCGCCTTGCCCGGCCGGGTCCTGGCCTTCCCCGGCGGTCAGCAGGTGGACGGCCAGGGTGCCTTCGCCGTCCACGGTCTGGCGGAGGTCGCCGGCCTCGTCCGGGAGCAGGCGGGTGTGCAGCGAGTCGTGCAGGTGCAGCAGCTGTTCCAGCGCGGTCAGCAGGACCGGCAGCGGCAGCCCCGGGTCCAGCGGCGCCGCGGTGGCGATGTTGTAGCGCGGCGCATCGGCCGGCGGCAGCTGTCGTACGGCGTCCCAGATGGCCCGTTGGCCCCAGGTGGCCGGGCCGGATCCGGTCCGGCCGGACGAGAAGGGGATCTCCAGAAGTTGACGAGTGGTCACCGATCGGCTCTCCGTGGTGCGGTGGTCGTTGAGTCGTGCCGGTGCGTTGGGAGCGCGGGTGCTGCTGGGGAGAGTGTGGCGCACCGCCCGCCGCGCGTCGAGGGCTGCGCGGGTGGCGCCGGTCGAGTGCGCGGGTCCGTCGAGGGGGGCTGGGTGGAGCCTGCCGGCTCGTCGCCGCCGGCGGTCCCGGGGGTTCCAAAGGTCTCTTGACGTGAAGTATCTTGATGTCGAGATTGATGTCGATCACGCGACGGGGGACTGCCATGCGGGGAAACGGACTGATGGCGCAGCTGCGGCGGCCGCCGGGCGGGCGGGACGCGCGGATCATGCTGCTGGCGCAGTGCGTCGACCGGACCGGCACGGGGGTGTGGGCGGCGGCCTCGGTGCTCTACTTCACCTATGCGTGCGGAATGGACGCGCGGCAGCTGGGGCTGCTGCTCGGGGTGGGGGCGGTGGCGGGGATCGCCGGGTCCCCGCTGGCCGGGCGGGCGGCCGAACGGGTCCCGGTGCGGTGGCTGCTGATCGGCTGCCACCTGCTGCGGCTGGGGGCGATGGGACTGCTCCTGGTGGTCGACGACTTCGGCGCGCTGCTGCCCGTGGTGGCCCTGATCTGCCTGGCCGAGCGGGCCGCCAAGACGCTGGAGATGCTGTTCGCGACCCGGGTGGCGGGCGAGCGGCGGGCCACCTACCAGGCACTGTTCCGCAGCGTGGCCAACGCCGGGTACGCGCTCGGCGCGGGCGTCGCCGCGATCGGACTGGCGGTGGGGACCGCGGGCGCCTACCGGGTGCTGATCGCGGCCAACGGGCTGTCCTACCTGCTGGCCGCCGTGCTGGTCCGGCGCACCCGGGAGCCGTCCGGGCGCGGCCTGGTCGCGGCGAAGGCCGGCGACCGGCCCGGCGGCGAGCCCGCCGGGACGCCGTCCGCCGTGCCGAGCCCCTGGCGCGACCGCGGCTACCTGCGGTTCGTCCTGCTGGACATGCCGCTGAACCTGGACGACTCGATCCTCAACGTCGGGCTGCCGCTCTGGCTGGTCCACCGCACCGGCGCGCCGCACGCCGTCGTCCCGGTCTTCCTGGTGCTCAACACGGTGCTCGTGGTGCTGCTGCAACTGCGGGTCTCGGCCTGGGCGGAGGGCGCGCTCGGGGCGGCCGCCGCGCTGCGCTGGTACGGGGTGACGGTGCTGGGCGGCTGTCTGCTGATCGTGCTCGCCACCGGCGCCGGGCCGGCCGTGGCCTCGGTCGCGCTGCTGGGCGCGGCGGTCCTGATCACCCTGGCGGAGCTGCTGCGCTCGGTGAGCTCCTGGGAGCTGGCGGTGGTGCTGGCCCCGCCGGGCGCCCGGGCCTCGTACCTGGGGGTCGCCGGGATGTCCCAGTCGGTGCAGAAGTCGGTCGGGCCGCTGCTGCTGACCGGGGTGGTGATGGCGGCCGGACCGCTCGGCTGGCTCGGTCTCGGCGCGGCCACCGTCGGTCTCGGCGCGCTCCAGCGCCGGGCCGCCCTGCGGCGGCTGGCGACGCTGGGCGGGGCGGCCGACGGCACCGTGGCCGAGCCGGCGCGTCCGGCCCCGGCGTCGGCCACGGCGGGCTGAGCCGATCCGGGGCCCGCGCCGGCCCGTGGAGCGGGCGTGCCGCTCGGTGGGCGGCGGCCGCCACCGGGCGGTGGCGGCGCATCCAGCCGGCGGCCGGGGCGGCGCACAGGGCGGCGAGACGACCGCCCCGGCCGCCACCAGCCCGACCGGCCGCCGTGGCAGCGCCCACGGCCCCGGCACGCCGAGGACGCCCAGCGCGGCGTGCACGGCGCCGAGTTGGGCGCCGGTCACGGCGCAGCCCAGCACCACGCCGACCGCGGCCACCAGCACCGCCTCGGCGGTCACCAGGCGGACCATCTGGCCCCGGGTGGCGCCGGCCGGCCGGAGCAGGGCGAGTTCGCGGCGGCGGTCCCCGGTGGTGGTGAGCAGGGTGTTGGCGAGCGCGATCGCGGTGCGGAGGAGCGCGAGGCCGAGCACCAGGACGGTCCGCAGCCAGGAGGTCCGGGCGTTCGCGGGGGAGGTGGCGGCGAACCGGCCGGCCCGGTCGAGGACCGTCGCCCCGTACGGACGGAGGGCGGCCCGGGCGCGGTCGGCGCGCCCTCGTACGGGTGAGGTTGCCGGGTCGGCCCGGAGCGCGGTGATACGCATACGGATCGCTTGTCGACTCGACGGAGGACCACATGGCCGCCAATGGCTGGACGGACGACCTGCTCGACCGGATGCGCAGCACCGGGGACCCGCTCGGGGACGCCGCCATCGCCGAGACCTACGCGCTGGGCCGGCAGGAGGAGGTGCGGCAGACACTGCTCGGCTTCGGCCGGAACAGCGACACCGTCCCCGCGGGGCTGCCGCCCAAGCTCCAGCAGTACTTCGAGGAGACCACGGCCCTGCCCTCCTGGGCGGACCGGGAGCAGATGGAGCGCGGCCACCGGCTGCTCGGCCGCTACCAGCCGCTCATCGCCGCGATCCTGCTCTGCGGCTCGCTCCCGCTCTGCTACACCTGCGGCAACGGGGCCGAGGTGCTGGTCCGTTCGCAGCGCCTCACCTCCGGGGTGTACCGGCGGCTGGCGGAGACCTCGCAGTTCGTCGTCGACGTCCTCGACGACGACGGCCTGGGGCCGAGCGGCCACGGGCTCCGCTCGGCGCAGAAGGTCCGGCTGCTGCACGCCACCATGCGCTACCACGTGTCCCAGCTGGGCGACTGGGACGCCGCCGCGCTGGGGGTGCCGGTCAACCAGGAGGACCTGGCCGGCACCCTGTTGAGCTTCTCGGTACTGATCCCGCAGGGCCTGGGCGAGCTGGGCGTCGAGCTGCCGCCCGAGGACCGGGACGCCTACTTCCACATCTGGCGGGTGGTCGGCCACGTCCTGGGAGTCCACGAGCAGCTGAACCCGGCCAAGTTCGGCGACGGCGAGGCCCTGAAGGACACCGTCATCCGCCGGCAGCAGCGGCCCTCGGAGGCCGGGACGGTGCTGACGAAGGGCGTGCTGGACTTCATCAAGGAGGTGCTGCCGGTCCCGCCGGGGGCGGGCCCCACGCTGATCCGGCACCTGATCGGGGACAGGTCCGCCGACGTCGTCAAGGTGCCCCCGGCGGACAGCCTCACCCGGCTGGGGCTGAGCGCCGCCGCCCTGCCCTCCTTCGGGTACGGCAAGACCGGCGACACCCTGCCGCCGCTCGCCGAACTGGCGAGCCGGCTGGGGCTGCTGGTCTTCAAGGAGGGGCTGCTGCTGACCAACAAGGGCCGGCGCCGGGAGTGGCAGGTGCCCACCGGACTGACCGACTCCTCGGCCTGATCCGTCCACCGTCCACCGTCCGTCGCCTGCCGCCTGCCGCCTGCCGCCTGCCGCCTGCCGTCCGTCGCCTGCCGCTCGCCGCCCGCGGCCGGTCGCCCGCCCGGGTCCTCCGGGCGGGCGACCCGCTCGGGCGGCAGGGCTCCGCCGGAGCGCCGGACCCTGATGATCCACGGACCGCATCGCCCGACCGTAGAGGTGGTGCGGGCAAGGACCATCCCCTACCCGAGACGTGCACGGATCAGCCGGGTGGCCGAGGACGGGTCGTCCCGAGGGGGGATGACCGGCCGGGCGCCACGGCGTCAGCGTGGGGCCCATGACGGGAACGGAAGACATGAGAGAGCGTCAGTTCAGCGCGATCCGAAGGCGTTTCACCCCGGCGGCCGTGGCGGTCGGACTGGCGTCCGCGCTGCTGGCGGCCCTGGTGCCCACCGCGGCCCGGGCCGCGGACGGCGACCCCGGGGCCGGCCTGGACCTCGACCGGGGCGGCTGGACCGCGAAGGTCAGCCGCACCGAGTACGGCGTCCCGCACGTCGTCGCCCGCGACTTCGGCGGCCTCGGCTACGGCTACGGCTACGCCTTCGCCCAGGACAACCTGTGCCAGCTCGCCGACCAGGTGGTCACCGTGCGCGGCGAGCGCTCGCGCCACTTCGGCCCGGACGCCCGGTCCGTCGACCTGGTGACCAACCTGGTGAGCGACACCTACCAGCGGGGTGTGCTGGGCACCGGGACGGTGCGGCGGCTGCTGGCCGCCCCCGCGCCGCTCGGCCCGACCGACGAGGCGCGGCAGCTGGTGGACGGCTACGTCGCCGGGTACAACCGCTACCTGGGCGACACCGGCGCCGACCACCTCCCGGACCCGTCCTGCCGGGGGAAGGCCTGGGTCGGGCCGATCACCGCGGACGACCTGTGGAACATCCTCTACGACGTCAACACCGAAGCGGGCAGCTCCGCCGCCAAGCAGCAGATCGCCACGGCCGTCCCGGGTGCCGGGGCCGGACTCGCCCCCGGGGCGACCGCGGAGGGAACGTCCGGAGCCGGGGCGGCCCCGGCCCGGATCGCCGCTCCCGGCCGCTCCGCCGACAACCCCGAACTCGGCAGCAACGCCTGGGCGATCGGGCGCGACGCCAGCCGCAACGGCAACGGCCTGCTGCTGGCCAACCCCCACCTCCAGTGGGCCGGTTCGCAGCGTTTCTACCAGGCCCAGCTGACCATCCCCGGCGTCCTGGACGTCGCCGGCGCCGGACTGTACGGCATCCCGTTCCTCCAGATCGGCCACACCCGCGGCCTCGCCTGGAGCCACACCACCAGCTACGCGGACCACTACGCCCTCCACCGGCTCACGCTGGTGCCCGGCGACCCGACCGCGTACCTGGTGGACGGCAAGGTCGAACGGATGGCCCAGGAGGCCGTCAGGATCACCGTCCGGGCCGCCGACGGGACGCTCTCCACCGTCGACCGGACCGTCTACCGCTCCCGCCTCGGCTACGTCCTCTCCGAGGGCTGGACCGGGCAGTACGCCTACACCCTCGGCGACGCCAACGCCGAGAACCTCCGCTCCCTGAACCAGTGGCTGGCGATCGGCCGGGCCCAGAACCTCGACCAGCTGCGCCAGGCCCAGCGCACCTACCAGGGCCTCCCCTGGGTGTACACGACGGCCGTCGACTCCAGCGGCACCACCTGGTTCACCGACGCCTCCGCCGTCCCGCACCTCCCCGACGAGCAGCTCGGCCGCTGCCTGGCCGCGGTCACCGCCATCGGACCGGTGCTGGACGGTTCGACCACCGCCTGCGATCCGGGCCGCGACCCGGACGCGCTCGTGCCCGGCGTCTTCGGCCCCGCCAACCACCCGGCACTGACCCGCACCGACTACGTCGCCAACGCCAACAACGGCCCGTACCTGACCAACGCGGACGCGCCGATCACCGGCCTGCCCACCGTCTACCGGGGCGCCTCCGAGCGGATGCTGCGCACCCAGCTCAGCCTGCGGATGATCGCCGACCGCAGGGCCGGCACCGACGGCCTCGGCGCCCCCGGCTTCACCCTCGGCTCGCTCCAGGCGACGATGTTCGGCAACCGGGTGCAGAGCGCCGAACTCGACCGCGACGACGCCGTGGCCCTGTGCCGCGCCCACCCGGAGATCGCCGCGTCCGACGGCACCCGGGTGGACGTGCGCCCGGCGTGCGGCGCGCTCGCGGCCTGGGACACGAGGGCCGACGCCGACAGCCGGGGCACCGTGCTCTGGCAGGCGTACCGGGACGCGCTGGCGAAGACCGGCACGACCGCCTGGCAGACGGTCCCGGCCGACCCGGCCCGGCCGCTGACCACCCCGCGCGGCATCGACGCCGCCAACCCCGTCGCCCAGCGCGCGCTGGCCGACGCGGTGAAGGACCTGGCGAGCCGCGGCCTGCCGGTGGACGCCCCGATCGGCAGCGTCCAGCGCTGGGCGGGCATCCCGCTGCACGGCTGCTCCCACCAGCTGGGCTGCTTCAACGTCGTCACGGCCGGACCGGACTCGGGCGCCGGCGGCGGCACCTACCCGACGGACGTCCGCAGCGTCCCGCACGGCGCCACCTTCGTGATGGCGACCGAGCTGACCGACCGGGGCCCGCGCACCCGGACGCTGCTCACCTACGGCGAGTCCGCCGACCCGACGTCCTCCCACTTCACCGACCAGACCCGCGCCTACGCCCGCAAGCAGTGGGTGACCGAGCGCTTCACCGAGGCCGAGATCCGCTCCGCCCCGGGCCTCACCGTCACCACCCTGCGACGCTGACCCGTCCTCGCTCCGGGCTCCGGGCGGCCGCCGTTGCCATGACGGCGGCCGCCGTCACCGTGAACAGCCCCTGTCCGACCGAGCAGAGGGTCGCCGACACAGGCGCCGCGCGGCAGGATCCGGCGGATCAGATGCGGATGGCGGTGACGACGTGGTAGTCGACGAGGCCGTCGCGCCAGGCGGTGAGGAAGTTGCGGGACCAGTGGGCGGTGGGGACGACGTCGACGAGGTAGCGGTCGAAGCCCGGCCAGACCTCGGCGCCGATGGACTCCGTGGTGATGTCGGTGAAGCCGGAGCGGGTGAGGGCGGCGGTGAAGTCGTCGAGGGGGTGGGCGACGTCGAGGCCGTCGGCGAAGCTGGCGAGGAGGATCTTGAGGCGTTCGGCGATGTCGGCGCCCGGGGCGGTGAAGAAGGTGGTCACGACGAGCCGGCCGCCGGGGCGCAGCACGCGGGCCGACTCCCGGGCGAAGCCGGTCAGCTCGCGGAAGTGCTGGGCCGCCTCGACGGAGAAGACGCCGTCCAGATAGCCGTCGGAGAAGGGGAGTTCGTCCGCCGATCCGAGGGTGTACGCCAGCCGATCGGGGTACGTCGCCAGGGCTCTCGCGTTGACGGCGCGGGCCCGCTCGATCTGGTCCGGGTGGATGTCCACCCCCGTCACCCCCGCGAAGCGGAACTCCCGCAGTGCCAGCGCCGAGCCCAGCCCGCGCCCGCAGCCCACCTCCGCCAGCCGCAGCCGTTCGCGCGGCTCGGGGAACTCCCGCAACGCCCGCCGGTAGAGCTGCTCCTGGCTGCGCACCCGGTCCTCGGTGGTCGGGGCGGCGAGGTCGATCCCTTGCCAGTAACCGAAATTGATGAAGCCTCCGGCGAAACTGGCGACCTTGGCCAGATCATCGGTGCCGTAGGTCTTGCGCACGGTCGGGGGGATGCGGTTGTGATCCATGGGCCGCTGGGTCTCCTGCTCGGTGGGCGCCCGGCCGTCGGGCGCGCCGAGGTACGTACCCAAACCTGTGGTGGTGCGAACACGGTACGTGATCAGGGAGGGCCCCGGGGACAGTGGGGGGCGTGGTGGTGGGGCGCGGGGGGGGGGGGCCCCCCCCCCCCCCCCGGGGGGGGCCCCGGCGCGGGGGGCCGGGGGGGCCATACGGGTCAGCATCACCCGGGTGGGCCCCCTGTATAAGCGGGTGTTACCGCCCA
>NZ_JBICVH010000019.1:20265-260290 GCF_043198905.1 Kitasatospora sp. NPDC048715
GTTTTTGGGGTTGTGGGGGGGGGGGGGGGGGGGGGGTTGGGGGGGGGGGGGGGGGGGTGGGTGGTGGGGGGGGGGGGGGGGGGGGGGGGGGGGGGGGGGGGGGGGCGGCGGGGGCCCCCCCCCCCCCCCCCCGCGACCGGGGGCGGTCACCGGGCGAGGTCGGCCGGTGCGTCGATCCGGGTCAGCTTCCGCGGGTTGCGCACGATGTAGACGCGGGTGATCCGGCCGTCCTCCACCGCGAGGCTCACCACCGAGGGCTCGCCGCCGATGTCGATCCGCCCGGCCGGCGCGCCGTTGAGCCACACCGTGGTGGTCTCGAAGGCGATCGGCAGCCGCCCGGTGCGCGCGAGCAGCGCCGCCACCGCCTCGGCCCCGTGCACCGGGGCCGTCACGGCCGCCGCGATCCCGCCGCCGTCGGCGATCAGGACGACGTCCGGCGCCAGCACCTCCATCAGGTCCTGCAGCCGCCCGGTGCGCAGGGTCGCCAGGAACCGTTCCACCACCCGCTGCTGCTCGTCGCGGCTCACCCGCACCCGGGGCCGCCGGGCGGCCACGTGCCCGCGGGCCCGCCGGGCGACCTGCCGTACGGCGGCCGAGGTCTTGCCGAGGGCCTCGGCGATCTCCTCGTACGGCAGCTCGAAGACCTCGCGGAGCACGAACACCGCCCGTTCCGTCGGCCCGAGGGTCTCCAGGACGGTCAGCATCGCGAACGAGACGCTCTCGGCGAGTTCCACGTCCTCGGCGACGTCGGGGCTGGTGAGCAGCGGCTCCGGCAGCCACTCGCCGACGTACTGCTCGCGTCGGCGGGACAGTGTCCGCAGCCGGTTGAGGCCCTGGCGGGTGACGATCCGGATGAGGTACGAACGCGGGTCGTGCACCTGCCCGCGGTCGACCCCGGCCCACCGCAGCCAGGACTCCTGCAGCACGTCCTCGGCGTCGGCGGCGGAGCCGAGCAGCTCGTAGGCGACGGTGAAGAGCAGGCCGCGGTGGGTGACGAAGGGGTCCTCGGTCATGCCGGCGACGCCCCGGCCGGGTCGTCGACGACGGCGGTGCGCCGGGCCAGCGGGATCCCGCAGGCGTCGGAGAAGCCCTGGGAGCGGACGCCGTTCGCGGTGTTGTTCCTGGTGGCCATGTTGACGAAGGCGACGTAGGCGGTGAGTTCGACCATGGCCGCCGCGCCGAGCCGGTCCAGCAGGCGGTCGTACAGTTCGTCGGTGACGGCCGGCGGGGTCACGGTCATGGCCTCGGCGTACTCCATCACCTCGCGCTCCAGCGCCGTGAACACCTCTGCGGCCCGCCAGTTCGGCACCTGGCTCGCCTTGGCGAGGTCCAGGCCCCGGTTCTGCGCCTGGAAGTAGCCGACGTCCAGGCACCAGCCGCAGCCGACCTGCGCGGCCACCGCCATGTGGGCGAAGGACTTGAGGCTCTCGTCGAGCGCGTCCCACTCGGCGATCCGGCGGGAGAAGTCCAGGTTCGCGGTGGCGACGCCGGGGTTGTGCCAGATCGCCTCGACGGGTTCGAGGGCGGCCCCGAAACCCTTGATCATGTTCTCGCTCAGCTCGGCGGGCAGCTGGGCCTTCGGCAGTCGCAGTGCCATGGTGTCCTCCCGGGTCGGTGGTTCGGCGGTTGCCGTGTCGTGGTGTTGCCGTGTTGCCGGGCATGAAGACACCGCAGGGCGCACGGATGTGACAGCCGGGTGCGGGGCACGGAAAAAAATGACCTTCGGACGGGCCGGACGGTTCGCTACAGTCCGCGAGGATTTCCGACCACCGCGAGGAGAACGACACCGTGAACATCCCCGACGACCGCCCCGCCCCGCCGCTGACCGGCGGCGAGCGCGAGATGCTGCGCGGCTTCCTCGACTTCCACCGGGCGACCCTCGCCCTGAAGTGCGAGGGCCTGACCGACGAGCAGCTGCGCCTGCGCTCCAGCCCGCCCTCCACGCTCAGCCTGCTCGGGCTGGTCCGGCACATGGCGGAGGTCGAGCGCGCCTGGTTCCGCCGGGTGATCGACGGCGAGGACCTGCCGCTGGTCTGGTCCGGGGACGGCGACTACCAGGCCGCGTACGACCCCGCCGGCGCCACCCGCGCCGAGGCCTTCGCCGCCTGGCAGGCCGAGGTCGAGCACTCCCGCCGCATCGAGCTCGCCGCCGACTCCCTCGACGTCACCGGCTACCAGGCCCGGTGGGACGCCGAGGTGTCGCTGCGGCTGGTGATGCTCCACCTGATCCACGAGTACGCCCGGCACAACGGGCACGCCGACTTCCTGCGCGAGGCGATCGACGGCGTGGTGGGGGCGTAGGGCGGGGCGGCGGCCACCGACGGCCCCGGGCACCTGTCGAGGCCGACCGGCCGAGGCCTACCAGCCGAGGAGGTGGGTGCGGCGGGTGAGGGCGGTGAGGACGGAGTCGGCGGTGGCCTCGGGGGTGAGGGCGGTGGTGTCGAGGCTGTGGGCGCCGTCCTCGGGCGCCGGGCCGGGCCGGAGGACGACGTAGTGGAGGGCGGCGCCGGTGGCGCGGCTCTCGCGGCGGAAGGTGTCGAGGGTGGCCGGGACGGCGGGGGCCTCCACCACGACCTGGTAGCCGCGGGTGGCGTAGGCGAAGGCGGCCTGGGCGGCCGCGGCCAGGGCGGTGGCGTTCTGGCGCCCGGCCTCGGGCAGGTGGGGCGGGAGCTGGCCGCTGCGGATGACCCGCAGGAAGTCGTCCGTCCGCAGGTGGACGCTCGGGTTCAGCTCCCGGGCGAGCAGCTCCGCGACCGGGCTGTCCCCGGCCCCGGCCGGGTCGACGAGGACGAGGACGCCCCCGGCGCCCAGGCCGCCCCCGAGCTCCGGCCCACCTACGGTCGTACGGTTCACAGCTGCTGATCCCTTCGCGGGCCGGGGACGGGCGGGTAGCCGGGGCGGGGCGGTCGGAGTGCGAAGGAGCTGGTCGGCCCATATCCGGACAACCGACCGCCTCGTCCCTACGACTGATGCGTTTCGGGGATCAACCTAGTCCAAACGGGTGGCCCGAGTCGTCCCCCATCCGGTTCCTGGGCGGGTCGGAGGGGTGCTCGCCGATCGATCGGGGACCGGTGGGCGAGCGGGCGGTGGCGGGGCGGTGGTCGGTCGGTGACGGTCCGGCGGGCGGCCGGGGCGCCCGCCGAGGGCCCCTACCGGTCGCCGGTGCGCAGCACGATCGGGTTGGTGAGCGCCGCCATCGGGCCCCAGGGCAGGTCCGGGCCCATCGCGTTGCCCCTGCCCGGGGTGCCGTCCGCCTTCGGGTGGCGCACCTCGGCCCGGACGTAGGCGGCGAGCGAGGCGGTGGTGCGCCAGACCACGGTGCCGGCGCCGTCGGCGGGCAGCGACTCCTGGTGCATCTGCCCCTCGTCGGTGAGGAGGCGGACCGTCCCGCCGGGCACGCCGGAGACGGTGAGCCGGACGTCCAGCGGGGCGTCGGCCGGGACGGTCAGCTCCTCGCCGATGCCCACCCGGCGGCCGTGCCCGGTCACGGTGAAGTCCACCTCGACGGCCGAGGATTCGGCCAGCCAGCTGCGTCCGGCGCGCAGCCCGTCGAGGATCGCGTCCCGGGTGAGGTCCTCGGCCAGCACCACGGTGTGGGGGGAGCCGATGACCTGCGGTTCGCTGTGGGCGTCGCTGTTGCCCAGGGCGGGCAGCCAGGAGCGGCCCTCGCGCAGGGCGACGGCGAGCCGGCCGTCCCAGGTGTCCACCGCCGACTCGTCGTCGTACGTCCACGGGCCGTTCCACACCTCGACGGCGTCGGCCTCCTCGTAGCCGAACTTCCACTGGCAGGCGACGTACGGGCAGTACGGGTGCGCGGGCACGACCAGGCCGCCGGCCCGGTGGACCTGGCGGACGAAGCGGGGGTACTCCTCGTCGCGCGAGCGGTAGCGCCAGTCGACGAACTGGCCGGGCTCCAGGCCGAGGGCCAGCCAGTGGCCGTTGCGGGTGGTGATCTCCTCGCCCGGCAGGATCAGCAGGTCGGGGCCGGCCAGCGGGCCCCAGACGGCGTGCGAGGCGCTGGTGTTGTGGTCGGTCGAGACGATGAAGTCCAGGCCGGCCGCGCGCGCCCCGGCCGCCACCTCCTCGGGCTTGCGCCGCCCGTCGGAGTGGACGGTGTGCAGGTGGCAGTCGCCCCGGTACCAGGCCCGGCCGCGGCCGCGGGCCCGCTCCGCCGGGTAGTGCGGGGTGAACCGCGGTCCGGGCGGGCCGAACCGGAGGGTGACCTCGACGTGGTACTCCAGGCCCTGCGGGGCGACCTGGTAGGGGCCGAGGACCACGTGCCAGGTACCGGGGTTGATCGGGCCGGGGAGGTAGCCGGGGGTCGCGGCGCCGCGGGAGAGGCTGAACGCGGTGCGGAAGCCGCCGGACCAGCCGCGGAAGCCGGGGCCGCCGAGGTCGGTGCCGCGCTCGTCGAAGAGGCCGATGTCGCAGGAGTTGCCGGGGGTGCCGGCCGGGACCGGGGGCTTGTCGTAGCCGTAGGAGACGGCCAGCTCGCGGACGCCCTCGGGGACCTCGACCGGGAGGTACACGAAGTCGGGGGCGCCGGTGGGCAGGTGGCCGGTGAGGGTGAGGGTGCGGTCGGGGGGAGTGGCGCCGGGGCCGTCGGCGGGGGCGGCGTCCGCCCGGCCGGTGGCGGCGGCGAGGCCGAGGGCGGTGGCGGCGCCGGTGGCCAGTCCGGTGCGGAGCAGGTCACGGCGGGCGGGCCCGGCGGCCGACTGCGGGGCCGGCGGGTCGGTGGGCGGGGCGGCCGGCTGCGAGGTCGGTTGCGGCGTCGCTTGCGGGGCCGGCGGGTCGGTGGGCCGGGAGGTCGGCTGGTCGGGGCGCGGGGTGCTGGGGTCGGTCGGCATCGAGGCCTCCGGATCGGGGCGGGCGGGTCGCTCGCGTGCCTACCCCGGCGGGTGAACCGGGGGTGAGTCGGGGCCCACGGGGGCGGGGCGGCTCGGTGAAGAGGGGCCTGGCGGGGGCCGGGGCGAGTTGCGGGGAGTGACGATTGGTCGGTTCATAGTCATGTCATCGGTTTATATGAGAAATCGCGCGGATGGGAGACGGGCATGGCGGTGAGCCGGCGGGCGCTGCTCATGGTGGTGGCCGGAGGCGCGTTGGCGGGGTGCGGTGGCCGGACGTCGGGCACCGGCTCGCCCTCCGCGATACCGCCCGCCGGGCCCGCCGGGTCTGCCGGGCCCGCTGCGCCGCTCGTGACGGCGTCCGGCGGGCCCGCCGAGGCCGCCGCCGCGTCGACACCCGGGCCGGATCCGACGCCGGCGCCGACACCCGCGCCGACCTCCGCGTCGGAACCCGCGAAGCAGCCCCCGCACGAGCCGACCCGGGCCGAGACGGTCGAGCGGTACGGCGCGCTGGCCCCGAGCGAGTGGGGCCTGGAGGTGTCCGGGGTGATCACCGAGCTGCCGGAGGGCGAGAGCGCCACGGCGCTCACCTTCGACGCCTGTGGCGGCCCCCGCGGCAACGGCTACGACGCCGACCTGATCGACGCCCTGCGGGCGCACGGCGTGCCGGCCACGCTCTTCCTGAACGCCCGCTGGATCGACGCCAACCCGGACGAGTTCGAGCAGCTCGCCGCCGACCCGCTGTTCGAGATCGGCAACCACGGCACCGTCCACCGCCCGCTCTCGGTCACCGGCCGCTCCGCCTACGGCATCGCCGGCACGGGCGACGTCGGCGAGGTGTACGACGAGGTGGCGGGCAACGCCCGGAAGCTCACGGAGCTGCTCGGGCACCCGCCCCGGTTCTTCCGCTCCGGCACCGCGCACTACGACGACGTCGCCACCCGGGTGGTCGCCGACCTGGGCCAGCGCGTGGCGGGCTTCACCGTGAACGGGGACGGCGGGGCGACGCTGCCGGCCGCCGAGGTGCGGCAGGAGGTCGCCTCCGCCCCGCCCGGCGCGATCGTGATCGGCCACCTGAACCACCCGGGCGGCGGCACGGCCCCCGGGGTGGCGGCGGCGCTGCCGGGACTGCTGGCGGCGGGGCGGCGCTTCGTCCGGCTCTCGGAGGTGCTGTAGCCGGGCGGGCCGGGGTACGCACCGCGGGCCGCGCACCGCGGGCCGTGCGCCTCGGGGCGGGCGGCTCAGACCAGGCGCAGGCCGCCCGGGTGCTCCTCCTCGATGATCCGGACCAGCCAGTCGAAGACCGTCGGCCCCCGGCCCGCCCGGGCGGCTTCCAGCTCGGCGGTGATGCGCGCCCGGTTGGTGGGGTGGGCGTGGGCCAGCCGCAGCTCCAGCCGGCGGACCGTCTCCGGGTAGCCGAGGTTGCGGCGGGAGACCTCGTGACGGCGCCACTCGATGACCCAGTCGCCGTCCTCGGGCGTGCCGTAACCGCCGCGCAGGCAGTCGGCGAAGGCGTCGAGGTTGCGGCCGAAGTAGCCGTCCTCGCCGATGGTCCGCCCGACCACGTCCCAGAAGTCGTCCAGGGTCTTGATCTCGTTGCCGTCGATCACATAGGTCACCGTCACGGGGTCGAGGATATGCCGCGCCGACGGCGGTTCAGGAGGCCGCCCGGGATACGCCTGGGGCCGCTCGGGAGATGCCCAGGAGATGCGCAGGAGACGCCCGGGAGACGCCCGGGCGACCGTGGCGTCTCCCGGCGCGACCCCGGCGCGACGTCAGGGGGAGACGGCGATCGCGGTGGCGAGCAGCCCGTCCCGGACCGCCCAGCGCCCGTCGAAGCCGTCGATCCGGCGGCCGCCGACCACCGGGCCCGGGACCAGCAGCCGGGCGGTGAAGGTGCCGTCGGGGGAGAGGTCCAGCTCGGCCTCGTCGAAGTCCAGGAACAGCAGGGTCAGCGGGAACCAGGCCTTGTAGACCGACTCCTTGGCGCTGAACAGGATGCGGTCCCACGGGACGCCCGGGTGCTCGGCCGCCAGCTTGGCGAGCCGCTGCCGCTCGACCGGCAGCGCGACGGTCTCCTCGACGCCCTCCGGCAGCGGCAGCGCGGGCTCGGCGTCGATGCCGACGGAGGCGAGGGTGCCGGCCCGGGCGACGGCCGCCGCGCGGAACCCGTCGCAGTGGGTGAGGCTGCCGACCACGCCGTCCGGCCAGCTCGGTGCGCCGCGCAGGCCCGGGACCAGCGGCCGGTACGGGACGCCGAGCCGGGCGAGGGCGGTCCGGGCGCAGTGCCGGACGGTGGTGAACTCGCGGCGCCGCTTGTCGACGGCCCGGGCGACGGCCGGCTCCTCCTCGGGCTCCAGCCGGGCCTCCGGCGGGTCGTCGTAGGCCACCTCGGTCACCACGACGTCCGGCAGCAGGTCCCCGATCATCCGTTCCCCCCTCGGTCGGCTGCGCGGCCGGGCCGCCGCGCGGGACGAGGGTAACCCGGGTGGGGGGATCTTGGTGGGGGATCGGGGACCATCGCCGGGCGGCCCGGCTGCCCGGCTGCTCGAAGGCGGCGGCCGCCGCCCGGGTTGCTACTGCCCGAGCAGGCGGGCGAAGTCCAGCCCGAGGCTGCCGAGGACGGGCAGCGCGCCGAGGTCGGTCACGCCGGCGACGGGGATGCTGTAGCCCTGGTTCACCTCGCGGGGCGCCGCACCGGCGGCGACGGGCGCGGTGGTCGGGAGCAGGACGGTGCCGAGGAGCAGGGCGACGAGCGAGGTGCGCATCTGAGGGGCCTCCGGGGGACGCGGGTGACGTTCTGTCAACACCGTCCGTGGCGGGGCGGTCACGCATCTTCGCCCCTTCGGCCGTATTGGTAAAGATGCTTGCCTTGTGTTCATGCCAACATCGTGGAGGTCTGGACCACCTTGCGGGCGGGCGCATACGTTTCCTCCACAAGGGCGGACATTCGGTTGGTGAACTGTCGTGCGAATGTGTCGAGTTCCGCATGTCATGCCCATGCCAGACCACGCCCTGCACCGCAACCGGAGGGAACGAACCATGCGCGCCATCGGCAAGAACCTCAGGATCCTCGCGGGCGCCCCGCTCGCCGCAGCCGCCCTGATCGCCCTCACCGCGGGCTCCGCCAGCGCCGCGATACCGATCAACAAGCCCATGACCGGCAAGGCCACCTACTACAACGACGCCGGCTACGGTGCCTGCGGCACCCAGATCAACGCCGCCACCCAGATGCTGGTCGCCGTCTCGCACACCTGGTGGACCACCGCCAACCCCAACAACGACCCGGTCTGCAAGGGCATTTCGGTCAAGGTCAGCTACCAGGGCAAGACCATCACCGTCCCGGTGAAGGACCAGTGTCCCTCCTGCGACTCCACCCACATCGACCTCAGCCAGCCCGCCTTCGCCAAGCTGGCCCCGCTGGACAAGGGCGTCATCACCGGCCTGAGCTGGCAGTTCGTCAAGACCGGCCTGAACGGCAAGACCGTCGAGCTCTCCGCCCCGATCACCGGCTCCACCATCGGCTGAACCGGCCCTCCGACGACGGTGCCCGCCCCCGCCCGGTTGCGGGGGCGGGCACCGGGGCCGCCGGAAGTCGACGAGCCATCAGATGCTTTGCCACCAATACTGGTTGGCCCGGCTCCCGCAGTCCCAGAGTTCGGGATCACGGCCGTTCGGGTCTCCCTCCCGGCGTCGGACGGGACGGGGCCATCGCGAGCAGCAACTGGACGGCCGGCGGCGCCGTCCGGGGATCGTGGGCCAGCCCCAGGGTGACCGTCGGCACCGGGGCGGTGAGCCGACGCAGGCAGACGCCGGGGATCCGGAACACCCGGGCCCGGCCCTCCGGGATCGGCGCGATGCCGTACCCCGCCGCCACCGCCAGCAGCAACTGCTCGTCGTCCGGCTCCTCCCGCACGATCCGGGGCGAGCGGCCCGGCCACAGCTGCTCGGTGATCAACGCGTGCATCCCGGGCCCGTTCTCCCTCGGCCACAGCACCACCGGCTCGTCCGCGATCCGGTGCCGGCCGATCCGGGCCCGGGTGCGGGCGAGCGGATGGCCCGCCGGCACGGCGAGCAGCAGCTCCTCCTCGGCGATGATCCGGCAGTCGAGCCCTGGGACGTCCAAGGGCGGCCGGACGAACGCCGCGTCCAGCCGCCCGGCCAGCAGCTCGGCCACGTTGTGCGAGGTCCAGCCGGTCTGCAGGGCGATGTCCAGCCGGGGGTAGCGGTTGCGGAACTCCGTCACCAGGGCGTCGCAGACCCCGCCCCGGGCGGAGCGGGTGTACGCCACCCGCAGTCGCCCCTCCCGCCCCTGGACCACCGCCGCCAGCCGCTCCTCGGCCGCTGCCACCTCCCGCAGCACCCGCCGGGCCTCCTCCGCGACCGCCCGCCCGACCGGGGTCAGCGCGCATCCCTTGCCGGTGCGTTCCACCAGCTCCACGCCCAGCTGCCGCTCCAGCGCCTTGACCTGCTGGCTCAGCGCCGGCTGCGCGATCCGCAGCCGGCCGGCGGCCCGGGTGAAGTTCAACTCCTCGGCCAGTACGGAGAAGTAGCGCATCCGGCGCAGATCCATCCGGAGATCCGTCCGCAGATCCGTCCGCCTGTCCATCCGGCGATGATAAGCGCGCCTTATCGTCCGGGGACAGAACTGGTCTTGGACGGGACCGGGCGCGACCGGCTTACCTGGACGCGGCCGCCGACATCGGGTCGGCGGCCCTCGGACGGAGGGGTTCGCGATGGACGTCGTCGTGGTCGGAAGCGGAATCATCGGGCTCACCACAGCGATCCGCCTGCAGGAGAAGGGACTTCGGGTCGTCGTGGTGACGGCCGACGGCCTGCTGTCGACGACCTCGGCGGTGGCCGCGGCCGTCTGGTTCCCCGTCGCCACGGGCACCGACAGCCGGGTGGCGGACTGGTCCGCGACCGCCTTCGCCGAGTTCGCCCGCCAGGCCGCGGACGGCGTACCCGGCGTCTCGATGCGCAGCACCCGGATGCTGGAGCACGAGCGGCAGTCGGAAGGCCTGCCCTGGTGGGGCGACGCCGTCCCCGACCTGCGCCGGCTGACGGCCGCCGAACGAGGACCGGAGTGCGCGGACGGCTGGTCGTTCACCGCCCCCGCCGTCGAGATGCCGCTCTACCTGCCCTGGCTGTTCGGCCGGTTCACCGACAACGGCGGCGAACTCGTCCACCGCCGCCTCGATGCCCTCGACCAGGCCCTGGACCGGGCCCCCGTGGTGGTCAACGCCACCGGGCTCGGCGCCCGGAAGCTCTGCGACGACCCGGCCGTGCACCCGGTGCGCGGTCAGCTCGTCCTGGTCCACAACCCCGGACTGCCCAGCTCGACCCGCATCCAGGACGACCCGGCCGGCTACACCTACATCCACCCCCGCAGCACCGATGTCGTCCTCGGCGGCACCTTCCAGCCGGACGACTGGAACACCGCACCCGACCCGGCCACCGCCGAGGCCATCCTCGCCCGCTGCACGGCCCGCATCCCGCAACTCCGCGACGCCCGCGTCCTCGCCCACGCCGTCGGCCTGCGCCCCGCCCGCCACGGCGGCCCCCGCCTCGAAGCCGACCCGGGCGGCCGGGTCGTCCACAACTACGGCCACGGCGGCGCCGGCGTCACCCTCAGCTGGGGTTGCGCCGACGCCGCGGCGGCCCTGGTGGAGCCGCACTGAGGCGAGCCGGGCCTTGGGGTCAAAGCAAGATCTGATGGTTCGTCAACGACCGTGGGCTCGAAAGCATTTGCGGACTTCCTCCGCCCTGTTCGGTCCTGACCGACGGGTAGGTCCCGGACCGGTCACAGATCCATCACACGGTCCGCACCGAACAGTGCGGGCTCGCTACGGTCGCTCCCATTGCCCGCACCACGCCCCAGAGGAACCAATGCGTCGCACCGCCCTCACCCTGCTCGCCGCCGGCGCCACCGTTCTCGGCCTGGCGGCCTGCGATCCCAGCCTCAGCACCAGCAGCAGCAGGAGCACCGCTCCCGTCGTCGCCGCGACCACGGGGAGTGTCCCCGCCCCGGCGGCACCCGCCGCAAGCGACACCGCCCCCGCGGCCGCACCGCCGGCCGCGGCCCCGGTCGGCGGTGGTGACGCCGCCAAGGACGCCGAGATCACCAAGTGCACGATCAACGACGTGCTGAAGATGCCCGAGGCCGAGGTCAGGATCACCAACCACAGCGGCAAGAGCAGCAACTACATCGTGCAGCTGGAGTTCACCGACACCTCCGGCACGCGCGTCGCCGAGGGCGCCGCCGCGACCAGCAACCTCGCCCCGAACCAGGCCGCCGTGCAGAAGGCCCCGGGAACGGCGCAGGTTTCGGGCAAGGTCAGCTGCCGGATCACCAACGTCACCCGCTACGCCGCGCCCTGAGTCGTAGGCACGGCCTCCCCGTCCGCCGGGAGAAGGACGGGGACGCGCCACCTCACCCCGTGCCCGAGGGCGTGAGGTCCGGCCAGGGGCGGCCCGCCCGGTCGGAGGCGGCGGACCGCAGGAGGTCGAGGACCGTGGAGCCCGGATAGGCCCGGAAGTCGCGGGGGGTACTGCGGTGGCAGCAGCTCCAGTAGCTCACCACCCGCCGTTGCGTGCGGGCGAAGAAGGCGGGGTTGTCGACGAGGAACCGCCCGTAGGCGAGCCGTCCGGGGGAGCCCGGCACGGCGAGCGGGCGCAGCTCGTCCCGGATGTCCACCAGGATCTCCAGGACGTACTCGCCGACCGGCGTAGAGACGCCCGGGGACGGTCGCCCGCTCGCCCTCGACGACGACCGGGAACGGGCCGGCGGGCCGGAGCCGCGAAGCGGGCATGAGGGCGAGAACCGCCTCGGCGTCGTCGGCGAGCGCGACCGGGAACGCCGCGGTCAAGGGGGCGGTACGGGTGTCGGGAGACGGCTGCACCGGGCCGGGCATGCGGGCAGGTCCGGCCGGGTGTCCGGTCAATACGTGCACGTAGCGGGGGACCCCGTCGCGGTGTTTTCGCTACGGTTGCGCGCCGGGATCGCTCCGCTCCCGCCTCCGCTCACCAATTCCCTTCCTCCGGAGGAACCTTGGCCTCGATCACGCTCGACGCCGAACGCCGTGTGCACGCCGACACCGGGCGCGTCCGGGTCGCCGCCGTGGACGCGCTGCGCTCGCTCGGCTTCCAGATCACCTCGGAGATGGCCACCGTGGTGGAGGCCCGGCGCGGCTCCGCCGTCCGCTCGGCGATGCTGCTGCCCGACCAGGTGCCGGTGACGGCCCGTCTCCACATGGCACCCGCCGACGGCGACCGCACCGCGGTGTCCCTGCACCTCTCGGACCGGGCGGTCTCGGTGATCGCCCTGGGTGTCCAGGACCCGTACGTGGCCGCCTTCCAGGTCACGCTGGGCGCCCTCGACCGGGCCCTCACCGGCCTGGATCCGGCGGCCGGGGCGGGCTTCCCGCAGCCCCGGTGGTGGGCCGGCGGGCCCCGGGCCGACACGCTGGCCCGGCACCACGAGACCGGGCAGCGCCTCGTCGGCGGGGTCGCCGCCCTCGTCACCGAGCGGCTCTCCGGCGGGCGCCGCTCCACCGGCCCGGCGCTGTGGGAGGGCATCGAGCGGATCGTGTTCCGCTCCCCGGCCGGCTACCTCACGATGGACATGGCCACCGCCCGAACCCTGCTGGCGATCCCGGTGATGATCGGCAGCCGGCCGGAGGGCGTGCCGGACCAGCTGGCGGCCGACGTCGCGCGGTTGGCGGCCGTGGTGGAAGGCCGGCTCAGTGCGGGCGGGTTCGGCTCGGTGGAGGTGGCCGTCACCGAGGCGGACCGCCCGGCCTTCGACTTCCTGCACCGCCAGTTCGGCATCCGCTCGCGGCTGCCCGTCCGCACGCTCTGCACCTGCCGCGCCTGCCGGCAGACCAAGGTGGTGAACCTGGACCTCAAGCGGCTGCGGCAGCGCAAGAACCGCCTCAAGCTGATCGCCTCCGTCGTGCAGACGACGTACGAGAAGGACGGCGAGCCCAATCCCTTCCTGATCTTCGGGTCGATCTTCCAACGGTCCAGGATCGACCCCGACTTCGTCTGCGTGCGCTGCGAGAGCACCGCCGCCGACGAGCAGCCGGTCACCTTCTGCCCGAGCTGCGGCGACATGCGCACCGAGTCCGTCCTCGACACCTGCTCCGAGTGCGGCCACGACTTCCAGGCCCTCGCCCCGGACCTCCCCGGGTGGGCCGGCACCCCGCCGCCCCCGCTCGTCCCGCCGACCCAGCCACTCGTCCCGCCGACCCCGCCGCCCGGCGTGCCCCCGATGCCGCCCGGCGTGCCTCCGGTGCCGGCGGCCCCGCCCCGCCCGAACTGCTCTATCTGCGGCGGAAGTTACCCGGTGCTCTGGTCCGTCCGGATCCTCGACGGCCCCCACCCGAGACCGCTCACCGTCTGCGCCACCACGCCCCGGTGCTCCCCGCCCTCCATCGCCCCGCCCGTCCGGATCCTGGCCTGAGGCTCATGGGGACGGGCCCGCCTCCGCCATCGCGAGGGGACGGGCCCGGTGCGGACCGGTTCGGACGTGGCGTGCGACGGCCGCGGGAGGCCCGTGGCCGCTACCGCCCCGTGAGGAGGTCGGCGAGGGCGGTCAGCGAGTCGACCGTCCAGTCCGCCTCGGGGGCCCGGGTCGTGAGGCCGATGTGGCCCCGGCGGAGGTGGGCGGTTCGCAGGCCCGCCGCCCGGGCCGGGGTGATGTCGTTGGCGGGGTGGTCACCGACGTAGAGGATCTCGTGCGGGTCGCCGGGGGCCCAGGCGAGCACGCGGTCGAAGAACTCCGGGGAGGGCTTGGCGGTGCCCCAGTCCGCCGAGGTGGCGATGGCGTCCGCCGGGAGCGTGAGCCCGGTCAGCAGGCCGGTGACCGGCGCGTTCTGGTTGCCCGCGATGCCGACCCAGAGGCCGGCGTCGCGCAAGCGGTGGAGGGCGGGCCGCACGTCGGGGTAGAGGTCCGTCTCGTCGAGGTGCTCGCCGTGGCCGGCGGCCTCCCGGGCGCGCCACTCGGCGGCGATGTCGACACCGGGGCGCAGGACGCGGACGGCGTCGGAGTTGTCCCGGCCCCGGGCCACCACCGCGCCGACGAGGGCGGACATCGTGTGGGTCGGCACGCCGAGCCAGCGGGCCCAGCCGACCCAGTAGCGGGTGTCGGAGACCAGGGTTTCGCCGATGTCGAACACCACGGAGCGGACCATGCGGGCAGCTTACTGTTCTGGGGTCCGCAGGTGGGTCGAGCGTGGGGATTCCGAGGGTGTCCGAGGACAGGAAGCCGGTGCTGTACGTCGTGGTGTGCGCGGCGGGGGTCGCGGGCGGGGTGGGGGAGCTGATCTCCGCCGCGCAGGAGCGGAACTGGGACGTCGGGGTGGTGGCGACGCCGAACGCCATGGCGCTCGTCGACGCCGACGCGATCGCCGCGCGGACGGGGTACCCGATCCGTTCGGCCTGGCGCAGGCCGGGGGAGCCGCGGCCGCTGCCGGACCCGGACGCGATCGTCGTCGCCCCGGCCACCTTCAACTCGATCAACAAGTGGGCCCTGGGCATCTCGGACACCCTCGCCCTCGGCATCCTCTGCGAGTCGTACGGCTGGGGCGTCCCGGTCGCCGTGCAGCCCTGCCTGAGCGCGGCTCAGGCGGCGCACCCGGCCTACCGGGAGAGCCTGGCGAAGCTGCGGCGGATGGGGGTGCGGATCGCGGACTTCACGCCGGGATCGTACAGCTGGACGCGCGCCCTGGACCTGCTGCGGGACTGACAGGGTGGCTGATCGGCGGCGGCGATCCTTGCACTGTGAGGGGTGGCCCGCGGCGGACCCGCGGAGGTAGCGTCCGGGCAGGTCGGCGAGGGTGTGGGAGGTTTCCGGTGGCGGCGGTCAACGGCGGGGTGTCGTTCTGGTACGCGGCGGACGGAGTGCCCGGGGCGGGTCCCGGGCTGCCGGGGGACCGGGACGTCGACGTGTGCGTCGTCGGCGGCGGGTACACCGGACTGTGGACCGCCTACTACCTGAAGAAGGCCGACCCCGGCCTGCGGATCGCCGTCCTCGAACGGCGCTTCTGCGGCTACGGCGCCTCCGGGCGCAACGGCGGCTGGCTGTACAACGGCTTCGCGGGCCGCGGCGCGTTCGCCAGGAAGTACGGGCAGCAGCGCGCGGCGGCGATGCAGCGGGTGATGGACGAGGCGGTCGGGGAGGTCGTCGGCGTAGCGGAGGCCGAGGGGATCGAGGCGGACGTCGTCCGCGGAGGGGTCCTCGAAGTCGCCCGCAGCAAGCCGCAGTTGGAGCGCCTCCGGGCCCATGTCGAGGGCGAGCGGGCCTACGGCGAGGGACGCGTCGAGCTGCTCGGCGAGAAGGAGGCGAGGGAGCGGATCGACGTCGCCGGCACCCTCGGCGGCTGCTGGACCCGGTACGGCGCCCGCATCCAGCCCGCCCGACTGGCCCGCGGACTCGCGCGCACCGTACGGGAGTTGGGCGTCGAGGTGTACGAGGGTACGGCGGTCACCGCGATCCTGCCCGGCTCCGGCTACCGCAAGCCCCGCGCCGTCACCCCGCGCGGGACCGTCACCGCCGACCATGTGCTGCGCGCCACCGAGGGGTTCACCGCCGGGCTGCGCGGTGAGAAGCGCACCTGGCTGCCGATGAACTCCGCGATGGTCGCCACCGAGCCGCTGCCGGCCGGGTTCTGGGCGGAGGCCGGCTGGCAGGGCCGGGAGCTGCTGGGCGACTTCGCGCACGCGTACATGTACGCCCAGCGCACCGCCGACGACCGGATCGCGCTCGGCGGGCGGGGAGTGCCGTACCGGTTCGGCTCGCGGACGGACTCGGACGGCAGCACCCAGGTGGAGACGGTGCGCCAGCTGCGCCGGATCCTCGACCGGTTCTTCCCGGCCGCCGCGCAGGCCCGGATCGACCACGCCTGGGCGGGCGTGCTCGGCGTGCCCCGGGACTGGTGCGCCACCGTCGAGCTGGACCGGGTGAGCGGGCTCGGCTGGGCGGGCGGGTACGTCGGCAGCGGGGTGACCACCACCAACCTGGCCGGCCGCACCCTGCGGGACCTGGTGCTCGGCCGGGACACCGAGCTGACCCGGCTGCCGTGGGTCGGCCACACCGTACGGCGTTGGGAGCCGGAGCCGCTGCGCTGGCTGGGCGTGCACGCGATGTACGCCGCGTACCACGCCGCCGACCGGCAGGAGGCGGACGGGCGGGCCACCACCTCGCCGATCGCCCGGGTCGCGGACGTGGTCGCCGGGCGCTGAGCCGTCGGACGACCAGCCGCCGGACGTCGGGACCCCGGGCGCCGAGCCGCCGGACACCGGGGCGCCGCCGCACGGGCCGCCGAACACCGGCCCGTCGACCGGGCGCTGAGGAGCGCGGTCAGCGCCCGGTTGACGGCCCGGCGTGCCGGACCGTGTGGCGCCGGCCACCGGTGCCGTCGCCCGGCCAGGATGTGCGGATGACAGTGAACGAGCCGGATCCGCCGACGGCGTCGCCCGGCCCGCGGCCGCCGCGTCGATGGCCCGTTCGGACGTGCCGCCGAGCGGAGTCGGCCCGCAGCACCGACGGTGAAGGCGTGCTGAGGAGAACCCTGCCGGCCCTTGCGGTCGCCCTGCTGCTCTGCGTGCCCGGGAGCGGCGCGTGGGCCAGGTCGCCGGGCCGACAGGTGGCGGTCGTCGACCAGGCCTCGCGGAGCGTGCTGGTGCTGCAGAGCGCCGAGGAGCTGATGGCCTACCGCGGGCCGGACCGGCTGCCGGTGGTCTGGGGCTGGAGTGCCGACCGGGCACCGGAGTTGGCGGATCTGACGCCCGCGCGCAGCTGGACGAACCCGGACGAGGCGAAGTCCCGTGTCCGGCAGGGGCGCCGCTACCTGCTGACGACGGCCTCCGGCGGGCTGGCCGCCGTCGTGGAGACCACCGTGGGCCGCGTCCACTGGGCGGCGGACCTGGGGACGTCAGTCAACCCGCACAGCATCGAGCTGCTGCCGGACGGCAACGTGGCGGTGGCGGCGAGCACGGGCGGCTGGGTGCGGCTGTACGCGGCCTCGCAGGGCCCGCGGGCCGCCGCGTACGCGGAGTTCCCGCTGCCCGGCGCGCACGGGGTGCACTGGGACGGGCGGAGCGGCCTGCTCTGGGTGCTCGGCGACACGTCGCTGAACGCGCTGAGGGTGGGCGGTACCCCGGCCGCGCCCACTCTCGCCGCGGTGCGCAGCAGCCCGTTGCCGGGGCACGGCGGGCACGACCTGGCGGGTGTCCTGGCGGCTCCGGGGCAGTTCTGGGTGACCACGACGGCCGGCCTGTGGCGCTTCGACCCGGCCGCCGACCGCTTCACCGCCGTGCACCTGGCCGATCCGGCCGCCGAGCGGGACGTCAAGAGCGTCGGTGACGAGCCCGGCACCGGCCGGCTGCTCACGGTGGCGCCCGAGCACGCCGCTCCGTGCGACTGGTGCACCTCGGTGATCACCCTGCACCGGCCCGACGGGGCGCGGTCGCTGCGCGGCACGCACCTGTACAAGGCGAGGTGGTGGAGTGGCTGGTAGCAGACTTTGGACTGCGGGGCGCCGATCTCGGGGCGCGCGTCGGAGATACCACCCGAAATGCGGACGGCATTCGGCTGATGGGGCATATTGTGTACACCGACAAACTACTCCGATGGGGGTCAGTTTCCCGTCGCGGTCCGCAAACCATCCGTCGCCCCCGGTCGGCTGGGATAGCGTCTTGGGGTCGGGGGGTCGACACCGATCCGGTGCAATCGAACGCTAGCTACTGGGCCGTAACGGCCGAATGAGTCATGGAGAAAAACATGCGGAATTTCCCTGCGGAAAACCGGCCGGACGGAGTGGACGATCTCCAGCTCGCGATGGAATCACTGGCCGCCTTCCCGTCCCGGAACGCCGGAAGCGGGGCCGATGTGACCGAGCGGCTCGCCGCCGTTCACGATCTGTGCCGCGCGGTCGACGCGGTGCTGGACAGCCTCGTCGTCCAGGCCGCCGCCGAGGCCGCCGAAGAAGGGTGGACCGCGGCCCGGATGGCGGCCGAACACTCCGGCTACTACGCCAGGTTGCAGCGCGCGCTGCTCCCCGCCGGTGCCGGGCTGACCCGGCCGTGAACGCGGTGCAGCCGGGCGTGCACGTGCTGTCCTGCCCGACCCGGTGGAGCGACGTCGACGAGAACGGGCACATCAACAACGCCCGTCTGGTCGGCTACGTCCAGGAGGGGATTTACGACCTGTTCCGTCACCACGAAACCGCGGTGAGGGAATCGCTGTTCGCCTCCGGATTCATTATCGCGAGGCACGAGATCGACTACCTGGAGCAGTTGCACCACCGGCCCGAGCCGCTGTCGGTGCGACTCACCGTGGAACGGCTGGGGCGCAGTTCGGTGCAGGTCGAGGTGAATGTCTGCCGGGATCGGCTCACCTTTATGCGGGCGCGGACCGTGGTGGTCGCGCGGGACCGCGAATCCGGCCGCTCGCGGGCGCTGAGCCCGGCCGAGCGGATCTTTCTCTCGGCGTTTATGGCGGACGCGGCCCGCGCCCAGGCGGCCCTGGCGGCCACGACGGTGACCGCGGCGACCACGGTGACGGCCCCGGCGACGGTGACGGCCCCGGCGGTGGTGGGTGCCGCCACGACGGTGGCCGCGGCGGCGGTGACCGCGACGACCCCGGCGCAGCGCGTACCGGGCGGCGCGGCCGCCGGTGCGATGGCGCCCTCCCGACGGCCGCGCAGGCGGTGCCACGCCTCGGCGGGGTGAGCCCCCGCCGCGGGCCGGCGGCGTGATCGACGACGGCGCCGATCCGCCGGGGCCGGCCATCCCCACCGCACGGCGTCCCGGCTCCTCCCCGCGTCCCAGGCCCTCCCCGCGTCCTCTGGCCCTCCCCTGCGCCCCTTAGCGTTCCGGAGCGTTCCGGAGCCCCGGCGGCCGGGTGTCCCGGCCGTCCGCAGGCACGGTTCCGCGGGTCCACGGCGGAAGGCCGGTTCCGAAGGCGCCGGGGCGAGTTACGCTGAGCAGCACGGGCACCGGTACGTCCCACGGTGGTCACGGGCTGCGATCCCCCTCCTGGCCCGGGGTGAGCAGGCCGCCGGTCCGGCCGGAGCCCGCCGACCGGAAGGAGGACGCGATGACCATCTCCTGGGAGGACTTCCTCGCCCGCGTCGTGGAGCGCGGCGAGTACCGGGGCGAGGCCGAGGCGGATCACGCCGCCCGGGTCGTACTGGCCCTGCTCGGTGAGCACCTGGTGGGGTCCGCGCGGATCGAACTCGCCGATGCGCTGCCCGTCGGCTACGCCTCGCTGCTGCGCGACGCCGTGCCCGCGGCCGAGCCGCTGACCGCCGACCGCTTCGTGCAGGCCGTGGTGGGGTGGATCGACGGGGCGACCCCGGCGACGGTGCAGTGGGACATCGGGGCCGTGCTCAGCACGGTCGCCGACCTGGTCCCCGGGGAGTTGCTGGACCAGGTGATCGAGCAACTCCCGGACGGCTACGACCTGCTGTTCGGCCACCCGGCACCGGCTTAGGGCGGGTCTCTCGGGCTCCCGGCCGGGCGGCCCTCGGGTGCCGCTACCCCGTGGTGGCCCGGAACAGCTCCGCGCCCGGGCCGGTCAGTTCGACCGGCCCGGCGCCGGGGCGCAGGTAGGCCGACGCGCCCGCCGCAAGGGGGAGTTCGGCACCGCCGGGCGTTCGCAGCCGGGCCTGCCCGGAGACGCAGAGCAGGATCTGCGGGGTGGGGAGGTCGATCCGGGCGGCGGCCGGGCCGGGGCGCAGGCGGGAGAGCCTGAACTCCTCGGCGGGGGAGGGGAAGACCTCCTCGACGCCGGTTCCGGTGCCTGTTCCACCACTCGGGCCGGAGCCGGAGCCGGAGTCGTCCCCGAGCCGGCGCGGCACCAGCACCTCCGGCTCCCCGGGCCGGAAGGACGTGACCGCCAGCAGACCGTCCACGTCGACGTGCTTGGGGGTGAGCCCGCAGCGCAGCACGTTGTCCGAGTTGGCCATCAACTCCACGCCCACGCCATGCAGGTAGGCGTGCGGAACCCCGGCGTCCAGGAACAGCGCCTGCCCGGCCGCGAGCCGGACGTGGTTGAGCAGCAGCGCGGCGAGCAGTCCCCGGTCACCGGGGTACTCCTCGGCGAGGCGGGCGTACGCGGCGCAGCTCGCGCCGTACGGTCCACCGGCGGCCGCCGTGCGGCGCAGGGCCTCGGTGACGGCGGCGAGTTCGCCGCCGGAGGCGCGCGGCCCGGAGCGCAGCAGCTCGGGCAGCACGGCCTCGGCGGGCCGGGCGCGCAGGGCGGCGGCCCAGGGGGACAGCACACCGAGCGCGTCCAGCAGCCGGGCGGTGGCGGCGATGGGCCGGAAGCCGCAGAGGGCCTCGAAGTCGCCGAGTGCGCAGATGAGTTCGGGCTTGTGCCCGCGGTCCTTGAACACCCGCTCCGGCGCGTCCGCCGGGATGCCCCGGGCCTGCTCCGCCGCGTACCCTGCCTCGGCCTGGGCGCGGGTGGGGTGCACCTGGAGGGAGAGCGCCCGGTCGGCGGCCAGCACCTTGAACAGGAACGGCAGCTCCGGGCCGAACCGCCGTACGGTGTCCGGTCCGAGCAGGCCTTCCGGGTCGGCCGCGATCAGCCGGTCCAGCGGCTGCTCTCCGACACCGACACCGACACCGACACCGACACCGACACCGGCACCGGCACCGGCGCTGTCGCCGCCGAGGCCGGACAGCAGGGACGGCGCCGACGGGTGGGCGCCCAGCCAGAGTTCGGCCTGCGGGCCGCCGTCGGGCGCGAGGCCGGTGAGCGCGGGGATCGCGGTGGGCGAGCCCCAGGCGTAGCGGCGGACGGGGTTGCGCAGGAGGGCGAACGGCGGGAGAGCGGGCCGAGGCGAAGCGGGTGGCGGAAGGGCGGTCGGCGGCATGCGGTCGGCTCCGGGGAGGCTCAGCGGCAGAGGGCGGCCGCGCCGATCAGCCCGGCGTCGGTGCCGAGTTCGGCGCGGCGCACGTCCAGGCCGCGGATGTACGAGAGGGCGGCGTAGCGGTCCAGGTGGCGGGCGAGCGGGGTGAACAGCACGTCCCCGGCGCCGGCCACGCCGCCGCCGACGACGACCCGGGAGAGGTCCACCAGGGCGGCCGTGGCGGCGATCCCGGCGGCCAGCGCCTGGGCGGCGCGGTCGAAGGAGGCGAGCGCGACGGGGTCGCCCGCGGCGGCGGAGGCGGCGACGGCGCGGGCCGTCCGGTCGCCGTCCACCGGCTGCCAGCCCTGGGCGAGTGCCCGGCGGGCGATGGCGGTGCCGCTGGCGAGGCCCTCCAGACAGCCGCGCGAGCCGCACGGGCAGGGTTCGCCGTCCAGGTCGACGGTGATGTGCCCGAGGTGGCCGGCGTTGCCGCTGGGGCCGGGGCGGACCGCGCCGTCGAGGACCAGTCCGGCGCCGACCCCGGTCGACACCACCAGGCAGAGCGCGTTGCCGGCACCCCGGGCCGCGCCCTGCCAGTGCTCGGCGGCGGCCATCGCGACGCCGTCCCCGGCGAGGCGGACGGGCAGTGTGCGCGCTGCCACCGCGGGGTGCGCGGCGACCTCGGCGACCAGCGGGAAACCGCGCCAGCCGGGGATGTTGACCGGGCTGACGGTGCCGTCGGCGAGGTCGACCGGGCCGGCGCTGCCGATCCCGACGGCCGTCACGGCGGCCCAGTCGGCCGTGCCGGAGAGTTCGTCCAGCACCCGGTGCACCACGGCGAGCACGGCCGCGCCCGGCTCGGCGGCCGGGGTGGGCAGCTGGAGCCGGTGCCGCAGCCGTCCGTCGGCGTCGACCAGTGCCCCGGCGATCTTGGTGCCGCCGATGTCGAGGGCGGCGAACAGCGGGGTGAGCGGCACGGTGGGCTCCAGGAAGTAGGGGGCGGCGCCCCGGCCGAGGGGCCGGGGCGCCGAACAGCGTAGACGTCAGGCCGTCGCCCGCAGCCGCAGGGTGACCAGCTCGAACGGGCGCAGCGCGAGGCGCACCGCGCCGTCCTCGACGGACACCTCGCCGCGGGTGCCGTCCCAGGGCCGCTCCAGCAGGTCGCAGGGGACGGCGCCGGCCAGCGGGAAGGAGGTGGTCAGCCTGCCCCGGGCGCGGCCGCCGCCGGCCTCGTAGACCCGGACGATCAGGTCCCCGCTGCGGTCGTCGGCGAGCTTGACGGCGCTCACCACCAGGGCGTCGTTGTCCAGCTCCACCAGCGGCGCGACCTGCTCGGCGCTGCCGGTGACCCGCCGCTCGGGCAGGCCGATCCGGTAGCCCTCGCGGACGGCGTCGCCGATCGCCGCGCCGGGCACCAGGGCGTGCCGGAAGCGGTGCAGGCCCTGGTCGGTCCTCGGGTCGGGGAAGCGCGGGGCGCGCAGCAGCGAGAAGCGGACCGTGGTCGTGGTGCCGCCGTCGTCGGGGCGCACGGTGCGGGTGACGTCGTGGCCGTAGGTGGAGGCGGTGACCAGGGCGACGCCCCAGCCGGGCTCGTCGAAGTGGACGAAGCGGTGGTTGCACGCCTCGAACTTGGCGGCGTCCCAGCTGGTGTTGGTGTGGGTGGGCCGGTAGAGGTGGCCGAACTGGGTCTCGGCGGCGTAGCGCTCGGTGTGGACGTCGAGCGGGAAGGCGGTCTTGAGGAACTTCTCGGTCTCGTGCCAGTCGACCTCGGTGTCGATGTCCACGCGCTGTTCGCCGGCCGGCAGGGTGAGGGTCTGGACGACGGTGGAGGAGCCGAAGGAGCGGGTGATCCGCGCCGAGGTCGCGGCGGGGGACGCGGTGGCGGTGAGCGAGTCCACGCCGGTCAGGTCGGTGACGGTGTTGCGGTAGAACTGGTCCACGTCCCAGGCGTCCCACATGTTGGGGAAGTCGGGGTGCAGCTGGAGCAGGTTGGCCCGGCTGCCGGGGGCGACGGTCTCCCGGCCGGTCGCGAGCTCGACCACCGAGGCGATCAGCCCGTCCGCGTCCACGACGACCTCCAGCAGGCCGTTGCGCAGCGTGAAGCCGCCCTCGGCGCGCTCGACGGCCTCGCAGGTGCCGCTCGGCGGGGCGGTGGCGCCGGCCCCGCCGCCCGGCACCGCCGAGCGGGCGTGCGGCGCCGCGTTGAACACCAGCTCGCGCCCGCCCGAGGGCGCCCCGGCCAGTGCCTGCTGGGCCGCGCCGATCAGCCCCTCCAGCTCGCCGGCCAGCGCCGCGTACGTCGCCTCGGCCTCGCGGTGCACCCAGGCGATGGACGAGCCGGGCAGGATGTCGTGGAACTGGTGCAGCAGCACGGTCTTCCAGATCCGGTCCAGCTGCTCGTACGGGTAAGCCGCGCCGGTGCGCAAGGTGGCGGTGGCGCACCAGAGTTCGGCCTCGCGCAGCAGGTTCTCGCTGCGCCGGTTGCCCTGCTTGGTCTTCGCCTGGCTGGTCAGGGTGGCCCGGTGCAGCTCCAGGTAGAGCTCGCCGACCCAGACCGGCGGGTTCGGGTACTCGGCCTCCGCCTTGGCGAAGAACTCGGCGGGGTTCTCCCAGCGGACGGTGGCCGAGCCCTCCAGGTCGTTCATCCGGGCCGCCTTGGCGACCATCTCGCGCGTCGTGCCGCCGCCGCCGTCGCCCCAGCCGGTCGGGGCGAGCGAGTGCCGGGCGACGCCCTTGTCCTTGAAGTTCTTCGCCGCGTGGGCGATCTCGCTGCCCTTCATCGAGCAGTTGTAGGTGTCCACCGGCGGGAAGTGGGTGAAGATCCTGGTCCCGTCGATGCCCTCCCAGAGGAAGGTGTGGTGCGGGAACTTGTTGATCTGGCTCCACGAGATCTTCTGCGTCAGCAGCCACTTGGAGCCGGCGTTGCGGATGATCTGCGGCAGGCCGCCGGTGAAGCCGAAGGTGTCCGGCAGCCAGGCCTCGTGGTTCTCCACCCCGAACTCGTCCAGGAAGAACCGCTTGCCGTGCACGAACTGCCGGGCCATCGCCTCCGAGCTCGGCATGTTGGTGTCGGACTCCACCCACATGCCGCCCGCCGGGACGAACCGGCCCTCGGCGACGGCCTTCCGCACCCGCGCGTACACCTCGGGGCGGTGCTCCTTGATCCAGGCGAACTGCTGGGCCTGGGACATGGTGTAGCGGAAGTCCGGCTCGTCCTCCAGCAGCGCCGTCATGTTGGCGGTGGTGCGGGCCACCTTGCGGACGGTCTCGCGCAGCGGCCAGAGCCAGGCCGAGTCGATGTGCGCGTGACCGATCGCGCTGATCCGGTGCGCGGAGGGCACGGCGGGCGCGGCCAGCACCGCTTCGAGCTGCGAACGGGCGGCCGCGGCAGTGCCGTTGACGTCCTGGAGGTCGACGGCGTCGAGCGCCCGCTCGACCGCGCGCAGGATGTCCCAGCGGCGGGCGCCCTCCACCGGCAGCTCGGCCATCAGCTCGCCGAGCACCTCCAGGTCCAGCACCAGCTGCCAGACCGTCTCGTCGAAGACGGCCAGGTCCATCCGGGCCAGCTTGTACTGCGGCTGGTCGCCGGACGTCTCCTTGTCGCCCAACTCGGTGGGCAGGAACGGGTGGTAGTCCAGGATGACGGGGTTGGAGGCGGCCTCGACGTGCAGCAGCACCTGTTCGCCGCCGGCCGCCGGGGCGGCGATCCGCACCCACTGGTTCTGCGGGTTGAGGCCCTTCACCGGGGAGCCGTCCGGGCGGTAGACCAGGCCCTCGCACTGGAAGCCGGGCATGTTGGCGTCGAAACCGAGGTCGATCAGCGCCTCGACGGTGCGCCCGGCCCAGGCCTCGGGGACGGTACCGGTCACGGTGATCCAGCTGGTGCCCCAGGGCGCGCCCCAGGCGTCGCCCACCGCGATCGGGGTGCGCGGAGCGGCCAGGCCCTCGGCGACCGGGACGGGCTCGCCGGGGGCCGTCCAGATGCCGACCTCCAGCGGGACGGACTCGGGGTACACGGCCGGGCGAATGCGCTCGTCCAGGACGCGCTTGAGGCGGGACTCGACCAGGGTGCGGTCATCGTGCATGTCAGCGGGCTCCGTTGCGGGCTGGGTTGCGGGCTGGGTCGCGGTCAGAGAGAACGTACGTCGCAGGGGTGGACCACCTCGGTGATGCCGCGCGCGGCGAGGTGGACGCGGTCCTCGGCGCGCTCGGCGAGGACCGCGGTCGGGCGGGCGCCCGCCTCGGCGAGGCGCATGAACGCCTCGTACGCCGAACCGCCGGGGCCGCAGACCGAGCGGCCGGGCGAGGTGACCTCGTCGCCGGTGGCGACCACCACGGCGGTGCTGCGCGGCTTCGGCGGCTGCCAGGACCGGCGGGCCTCGGCGGCTGCCTCGGCGAGCCGGGCACCGGCCGGCTTGACCCTCCGGTCGGTGGTCAACAGGCCGAGGCTGTACTCCAGTTCGGGGAAGTCGGCGAGCGAGCGGTCCACGTCGTGCGAGCACCACCAGGTGACGCCCCACACGTCCGGGCAGTCCAGGACGGCCTCCACGGTGGCGCCGGTGAAGCGCGCGGCGTCCTCGGCCGTGATGTGCGGGGCGGGCGCGCCGACCTCCTGCAGCCAGACCGGGCGGGCCGGGTCGTCCGCCCAGGCCTTGGACAGCTCGACCAGGTACGCGGCGTGCTGCGCGGTGGCGGTGGAGTGCGCGCCGTAGCGCTGGGCGGTGCCGTTGAACACCCAGGAGTGCACGGCCGTCGCGGCGCCGATCCGGGCCGAGTGCCAGGGCGTGAACGGGTGCTCGTCCAGGTACCAGGCCGCGTCGTACGAGGCGTGCAGGTGCAGCCGGCCGGGGGCGCCCTGCTCGCAGGCGTCGAGCATCCGGCGCAGCCAGGCCTCCGCCTCGGCGGGGGTGGCCCGGTCCGGGTCGGGGTGCGGGGCGCCGGAGAACTGGTTGATCTCGTTGCCGAGCGTCATTCCGAGGAAGTTGGGCCGCTCGTGCAGCGCCCCGGCGAGGGTGCGCAGGTAGGCGGCCTGGCCGTCGAGCACCTCGGGGTCGGTGAAGATGTTGCGCCGGTGCCAGGTCCGCGTCCAGGACGGGAGGAAGTCGAAGCTGGACAGGTGGCCCTGCAGGCCGTCCACGGCGACGTCCAGTCCGCGCTCGCCGGCCGCGTCCACCAGGGCCGTCAGCTGCTCGACGGCGCGCGGACGGATCAGGGTGCGGTTGGGCTGGAAGACCGGCCAGAGCGGGAAGACCCGGACGTGGTCCAGGCCGAGGGCGGCGATGGAGTCGAAGTCGGCGCGCACGGCGTCGAGGTCGAAGTCGAGCCAGTGGTGGAACCAGCCGGCGCTGGGGGTGTAGTTGACGCCGAAGCGGGGGGCGGTGGCCATCGGAGAGCTTCCTCAACGGGTTCGGGGCGTACGGACGGTGGGCCATCCCTGGGGCGGGCTATCCCTTGACGGCTCCCTCCTCGACGCCCTTGAAGAAGAAGCGCTGGCAGACGCCGAACACCACGACGATCGGCAGGAAGGCGATCATGGTGCCGGCCGCGATCAGCCGGGGGTTGGCGGAGAAGGTGCCGTTGAGGTACTGGAGCCCGACGGTGAGGGTGTACTTCTGCGGGTCGTTGAGCACGATCAGCGGCCACAGGAAGTCGTCCCACGCGCCGATGAAGGTGAAGATCACGATCACGCTGAGCATCCCGCGCACGTTCGGCAGACCGATGTGCCACAGCCGCTGCCAGACGTTGGCGCCGTCCACCAGCGCGGCCTGGTCGAGTTCGGCCGGGACGGCGGCGAAGGCGGTGCGCATCAGCAGCACGTTGAGCATCGCGATCGAGCCGGGCAGCGCGACCCCGGCCAGGCTGTCGGCCAGGCCGAGACCGCGCACCAGCACGTACTGGGAGACGATGGTGACCTCGCCGGGCAGGATCAGGGTGGCGAGGAAGAGGCCGAGGACGAGCTTCGCCCCGCGGAAGCGAAGCCGGGCGAGCGCGTAGCCGGCCAGGGTGCAGCCGACCACGTTGCCGGTGATGCAGACCACGGCGACGATCACCGAGTTGAGCGCGTAGGTCCACACCGGGATGACGTCGGCGACCTTGCCGTAGTTGCCCAGGGTGGGCTGGTCGGGCAGGAAGCTCGGGGTGCGGGTGTAGACGTCCTCGGCGGGGCCCTTGAGGGAGGTGGACAGCTGCCACAGGAAGGGGCCGATGACCAGCAGCAGGACCAGCACCAGGAGCAGGTAGCGGGCGGCGGTCTGCGCGGTGGAGGGGGTGTTGAAGCCCCGGGAGCGCCTGGCGGGCCCGGTGGGGCCGGTGGGGCCGGCGGGCTCGGTGGTCGCGTCGTGGGACCGGGGCGTGCGGACGGTGGTCATGGGGGGTCAGGCCGCCTTCCGGTTCAGCCGCATCAGGAACAGCATCGGGCCGAGGGTGACGACGAACAGCAGCAGGCTGAGCGCCGAGGCGTAGCCCAGGTGCCCGTTGAAGCCGCGGCTGTACATCTGGATCAGCATCACCACCGACATGTCCCGGCCGCCGGGGCCGCCCAGGCCGTTGGAGAGCACGTACAGCTCGGAGAAGACGCGCAGCGAGCTCACCGAGATCAGCGCCGAGATCAGGATCATGGTCGGGCGCACCCCGGGCAGGGTGACGTGCCAGAACCGGTGCAGCGGGCCGGCGCCGTCCACGGCCGCGGCCTCGTGCAGCTCGCGCGGGACGTTGGCGAGCGCGGACAGGTAGATGACCATGTAGTAGCCGAGGCCCTTCCAGACGGTCAGGGCGATCGCGCTGAACAGCAGCAGCCAGCGGTCGGTCAGGAAGGCGACCGGGGAGCCGGCCAGCCCGGCCTGCTGCAGCAGACCGTTGGCCAGGCCCCGTTCGTCCAGCACCCAGCCCCAGATCAGCGCCACCACGACGGCGGAGGCGATCACCGGGGTGTAGAAGGCGGTGCGGAAGAACGTGATGCCGGGGATCCTGCGCTGCACCAGCAGGGCGAGCAGCAGCGGCAGGACGGTCAGCAGGGGCAGGCAGACCAGCATGAACACGATGCTGTTGAGCAGGGCGTCGGCGAGCTGCTCGTCGTCCAGCAGCCGGCCGAAGTTCTCCAGTCCGGTGAACCGCCCGCCGCCCAGGGGCTTGGCGTTGGTGAAGGACAGGATCACCGTGTTGACGGCCGGCCAGAGGTTGAAGACGGCCAGCCAGACTATCGCGGGCCCGGCGAGCAGCCAGGGGGTGAACCAACGCCGGTGGGTCATGCCGTGCCTTCCTGGGGCCTGGGGGTGGTGCGGGCGGTTCCCGGGAGCGGCGGGCGCGGGGGAGCCCGCCGCTGGTCGCCGGTACGAGGGGGCGGGGCGCCGCAGGGAGGGTGTGCCGGCGCGGGGAGGTGGTGCCGCGCGGGAGGGTGTGCCGGTGCGGCGCAGCGGGCCCGGCGGGGTTCGGGCGGGGCCCGGTGGGGTTCGGGCGGGGCCCGGTGGGGCCCGGTGGGGTCAGCCCTTGAGCAGCTTGTTGCACTGCTCGACGGCGGTGTCCAGCGCCTGCTTGGAGCTGGTGTCGCCGCTGATGGCCAGCGCGAACTGCTGCTTGATGACGGTGCCCATCGCGTCGTCCACCTCGACGGGCTGGATCAGCTTGGCCTTGGCGAGCGAGGTGAAGGCGATCACCTTGGCGTCGCCCGCGTTGGTGCCGTCGCTCCTGCTGAAGAACGGGTCGTTCGCGGAGGCCTTGGTGGACGGGAAGACGCTGGTCAGGTGGGCGAAGGCGGCCTGGTTCTCGGGGCTGGTCACCCAGCGGGCGAGGGCCACGGCGGCGGCCGGGTTCTTGGTGTTCTTCGGGATGGACAGGCCCTGGACGTACAGCGGAGGGGTGGCCATCGCGGGGGAGGAGACGACCTTCGGGGCGAGGGTCGGGTTGTCGGTGGCGAGGCTGGTGATGTAGTTGCCGCCGCCGGTGGTCCAGGCCACCGTGCCGGAGCTGAAGAGCTTGGAGTTGCCGGCGTAGGTGTCGGTCAGCACTCCGTTCGGCATCAGGCCCTCCTTGAAGGCGTCGCGGTACTTGTCGAGCAGTGCGGCGGCCTCGGGGGTGTTGAAGGTGAAGGACTTGCCGTCGTCGGACATGATCTTCACGCCGATGTTGTACAGGTCCCCGATGCCCGGCTTGCGGCTCATCAGATAGGTCTGGCCGCCGGACTTCTCCTTCATCGTCCGGGCCTGGGCGATCAGCTCGTCCAGACTGGCCGGGGGCTTCTGCGGGTCCAGGCCGTTCTTCGTCAGGAGCTCCGAACTCCAGTAGTTCACATCGGTGTTGAGGTACCAGGGGTAGCCGAAGGTGCCCTGGTACCCGTTGAACCGGTAGGCGTCGACGCCGCCGGGGACGTACTCCTCGGCGAGCTTCGGGTCGGCCTTGGCGACGTCCAGCAGGACGTCCTTCTTCGCCAGCGGGAAGGCGAAGTCCGGCGGGAGGTTGACCACGTCGGGCAGGCTGCCGGCGGCGGCCTGGCTGAGCACCTTGTCGGAGTAGCCCTCGCCGGGCTGGTCCAGCCAGTCGACCTCGACGCCCGGGTACTTCTTCTTGAAGCCGTCGATCACGCCCTGCATGTAGTCGGTGAACTTCGGCTTGAGCGCCCAGGTCTGGAGCGAGACCTTGCCCTTGACCTCGCCGGTGGCGGCCGCACTCGCCACCGCGTCGCTGTCCTTGGTGTCGCCGGAGCCGAGTCCGCAGCCGGTGAGCGCGGCGGTGGCGAGCGCGGTCGTGGTCAGTGCCGCCCAGATTCTTCGCATGAGGGTCTCCCGGTCCTGGGGGTGGGTGGGGGATCGTGCCGAGCTCGGGGGTTGTGCCGGATTCCGCAACCTGACTAACTAAACCGGTCTAGCTATGCCAGGGACTATGCTCCCGCCTAAACTTGGATGTCAAGAGAAGGAGTCGGGTTCAGTGGGCAGACCGACGATCGCCGACATCGCCCGCCGGGCCGGTGTCTCCAAGGGCGCGGTGTCCTTCGCGCTCAACGGCCGCCCCGGCGTCAGCGAGGCGACCAGGGCCCGGATCCTGGGTGTCGCCGAGGAGATGAACTGGCGCCCGCACAGCGCCGCGCGCGCCCTCGGCGGAGCCCGGGCCGACGCCGTCGGCCTGGTGATCGCCCGGCCGGCCCGCACCATCGGCGTCGAGCCGTTCTTCAGCCAACTGCTGTCCGGGCTCCAGGCGGTGCTCTCGGCCAGGGCGGTCGCGCTGCACCTGATGGTGGTCGAGGACACCGCCGCCGAGATCGAGGTCTACCGGGGCTGGGCCTCCGAGCACCGGGTGGACGGCTTCATCGTGGTCGACCTGCAGGTCAAGGACCCGCGGCTGCCGGTCCTCGACGAACTCGGGCTGCCCGCGGTGGTGCTGGGCGGGCCCGGCAAGGGCGGCAACCAGCTGCGGATCTGGGCCGACGACCGGGAGGCGATGCTCTCGATCGTCGACTACCTGGCCGCCATCGGGCACCGCCGGATCGCCCACCTCGCCGGGCTGCCGCACTTCCAGCACACCCAGCGGCGGATCCGCGCACTGCGCGACGCCTCGCGCCGGCTCGGGCTGGAGGAGGCGGTGTCGGTGCCCACCGACTTCAGCGACGCCGAGGGCGCGGCCGCCACCCGGACCCTGCTGTCCCGGGCCAGGCGGCCCACCGCGATCGTCTACGACAGCGACGTGATGGCCGTCGCCGGGCTCGGCGTGGCGGGGGAGATGGGCGTCGCGGTGCCCGGCGAGCTGTCCATCGTCTCCTTCGACGACTCGGTGCTCGCCCGGATCGTCCACCCGCCGCTGACCGCGCTCAGCCGGGACACCTTCGCGCTCGGGGAGCAGGTCGCGCGCAGCCTGCTGGCGGCACTGGACGAGGCCGGGCCGGGGCGGGACCTCCAGATGCCCACGCCGCGGCTGACCGTGCGGGAGTCCACCTCGCCGCCGGGGGCCGTGCCGGCCGGCCCCCCGGAGGCCTCCTCCGGCGCTTCGCCCGCCGGGCCCGCCGGTCCTGTCGCCGCTTCGCCCGCCGGTCCGCCTTCCGGTTCTGCGGCCGGTTCGCCCGCCGGTTCCGTCGCGGGTTCCCCCGGCCGGGTGGATGCTGCGCGCATCGTTGACAGCGGTTCTGAACCGGTTTAGCCTCGCAGCGCCGAGCGGGCTCCGCTCGGCGCGCTCCGCCGCACTCCGTCCGGCTTCCGCCGCCCGTCCCGCTCCCCGCCGCGCCCGTACGTTCCCGTACCTTCCCGTGCGCTTCCGTGCGCCGAGGAAGCCCGGCGGCGGCGCGACCCCCACTCGATCCAGCACCGGCACGCCCGCATGCAGTCGGGCCCGTCCGCGACGGCGGGCCCGCCCCCACCCTCCTCCGCTCGATCGGAGCCACCGCATGTCACGACGCCTCCCCCTGCTGCTCGGCGCCGCCCTCGCGACGGCCGCGCTGACCGCCGTCCCCGCGGCCCGGGCCGACCCGATACCCGCAGCGGCGCCCGCCGTCACCGTCGGCTCGGGCACCCAGCCCTTCGCCTCGTACTGGTACCCCAACAGCATCCTGACCTGGGACCCGGCCACCGACCCGGATGCCCGCTTCAACCGCTCCCGCGTCCCGCTCCAGCCGCGCACCGGCGACCCGGCGCTGCGGGCCAACCCCAACGCCCGTGCCGGCGAGGGGAAGATCGCCTCCCTGGTCTCCTTCGGTCCCACCTCCAACAACCCCTCGCAGGGTTCCGCCGATCCCAACTACTACGCCTTCGGCTACTGGCAGTACGTCGACAAGCTGGTGTTCTGGGGCGGTTCGGCCGGCGAGGGCCTGATCCTCGCCCCCAACCCGACCGTGATCGACGCCGCCCACCGCAACGGCGTCAAGGTGTACGGCACGGTCTTCTTCCCGCCCGGCGCGTACGGCGGCCAGCTCCAGTGGGTGCGCGACTTCGTCCAGAAGTCCGGCAGCCGCTACCCCGTCGCCGACAAGCTCGTCCAGGCCGCGCAGTACTACGGCTTCGACGGCTGGTTCATCAACCAGGAGACAGGCGGCGGCGATTCGGCGCTGGCGGGCGAAGTGCGCAACCTGATGCAGTACACCAAGGCGCAGAGCGGCACCGAGTTCATGTGGTACGACGCGATGACCACCTCCGGCTCCGTCAACTGGCAGAACGCCCTCACCTCCGCCAACTCGCCCTTCCTGCAAGAGGGTTCCAAGCGCACCTCGGACTCGATGTTCCTGAACTTCGGCTGGTCGGCGAGCGGCCTGAACTCCTCCCGGGCGCTGGCCCGGCAGCTCGGCCGCAGCGAGTACGAGCTCTACTCCGGCATCGACACCGAGGCCAACGGCTACAACACCGGCGTGGACTGGAACACCCTCTTCCCGTCCGGGCAGCCGCACACCACCTCGCTCGGCCTCTACCGCCCGGAGTGGACCTGGAAGTCCGCCACCGACCGCGCCGACTTCTACGCCAAGGACGCCCGCTACTGGGTCGGCGCCAACAACGACCCGTCCCGGATCGACCTCTCGGCGGGCTGGCCCGGGCTGGCCGGCTACGTCGCCGAATCCTCGCCGATCACCGCCAAGCCGTTCGTCACCAACTTCGGCACCGGGCAGGGCGACTTCTACAATGCGGCCGGCACCCGGGTCGCCACCGGCGGCTGGAACAACCTCTCGCTCCAGGACGTCCCGCCCACCTACCGCTGGGTGGTGGAGTCGACCGGCAGCAGGCTCACCCCGTCCGTCGACTTCACCGACGCCTACCAGGGCGGCTCCTCACTGCGGTTGAGCGGAAAGCTCGACGCCGCCAACACCGTCCGGCTGTACCAGGCCAAGCTGCCGGTCGCCGCGAGCACCAGGCTGGACCTGGTGGTCAAGACCCCGGCCGCCGGGCCCACGAAGCTCAAGGCCGCCGTGTCGTTCACGGACTCGCCGAGCAGCTTCACCACGGTCGACGTCGGCGCCAACACCGGCAGCGGCTGGGAACGGCACACCCTCGACCTCTCCCCGTACGCGGGCCGCACCGTCGCCCAGATCGCCCTGCGGGTCGAGGGCAGCGACCCGGCGTACGACCTCCGGGTCGGACAGATCGCCCTCTACGACGGTGCGGTGGAGACCCCGGCGGCCCCGGCCGGCCTCACCGTGCTCGGTGCGAGCGACGTGACGGCCGGTTCCAGCCAGTCCCTGCGGCTGTCCTGGACGGCGGCGCCCGGCGGCAACGTCCACCACTACGAGGTCTACCGGCGCAACGCGGACGGCAGCCGCAGCTTCCTCGGCGCCACGCCCAACGACGCGTACTTCGTCGGGCGGCTCGACCGGGCCGGCAACGAGAACGCCACCACACTGGACGTCGAGGCGGTGTCCACCACCTACAGGCGCTCCGCTGCCGCCTCCACGACCGTCAGCTGGAACGGCACCCCGCCGACCTCCGTCAACCTGGCGCTCAACCGCCCGGCCACCGCCTCCGGCCAGTGCAACGCCAACGAGGGCCCGGCCAAGGCCGTCAACGGCAGCGTCGGCGGCGGGACCGGCGACAAGTGGTGCGCGCTGACCTCCGCCAAGTGGCTGGAGGTGGACCTCGGTTCGGCGAAGCAGCTGTCGAAGTTCGTGGTCAAGCACGCGGCGGCGGGCGGCGAGAGCGCCTCGTACAACACCCGTGACTTCGCCGTCCAGGTCCGCTCGGGCGCGAACGACCCCTGGACGACCGTCGCCGACGTCACCGGGAACACGGCCGGCACCACCACCCACCCGGTGAACACCACCGCCCGGTACGTCCGGCTGGTGGTCAACACGCCGACCCAGAACGGCGATCCGGCCGCCCGCATCTACGAGTTCGAGGCCTGGGGCGCGTAGCCCCGCTGGCCCGCGCTGCCCTGTCAGAGGAAAGGAAGCACCCCCGTGCCGGTCACCATCACCGCCGTCGAGAGCACCGATCTGTTCGTCGGTCCCGAGGACGCCCCGCGCCAAGTGCTGCGGGTGACGCTGGAGGGCCCGGCCGCCCGGATCACGGTCAGCGGCCCGGGCGTCCGCGGCGAGGCGACCGGCACGGGCCTGGTCGAGGTCCCGCTGGAGATCGGCGGGGCCTCGCCCGGCGAGCGGCTGCCCGTCACCGTGCGGGCCTCGGAAGCCGTCGCGGAGGCGAGCGTGGACGTCGCCGAGCCCGGCTGGACGATGTTCCTGGTCTCGCACTTCCACTACGACCCGGTCTGGTGGAACACCCAGGCCGCCTACACCTCCCCGTGGGAACTGCTCTCCGCCGACGCCACCACCCGGCCGCTGTGGGAGCGCAACGGCTTCGCCCTCGTCGACGCGCACCTGGACCTCGCCCTGCGGGACCCGGTGTACAAGTTCGTGCTCGCCGAAGTCGACTACCTGAAGCCGTACTTCGACCAGCACCCAGAGCGCCGCGAGACGCTGCGGCTGCTGCTGGAACGCGGCCAGGTCGAACTCGTCGGCGGCACCTACAACGAGCCGAACACCAACCTCACCGGCGCGGAGACCACCATCCGCAACATCGTCCACGGCATCGGCTACCAGCGTGACATCCTCGGCGGCGACCCGCGGACCGCCTGGCAGCTCGACGTGTTCGGGCACGACCCGCAGTTCCCCGGCCACCTCGCCGCGGCCGGCCTCACCGGCAGCGCCTGGGCGCGCGGCCCCTTCCACCAGTGGGGCCCGATCCAGAAGAACTTCCGGGAGGCCAAGGACGACGCCCGGGTGATGCAGTTCCCGAGCGAGTTCGAGTGGATCGCCCCCGGCGGCGAGGGCGTGCTCACCCACTACATGCCGCACCACTACTCGGCCGGCTGGTGGATGGACTCCTCCCCGGACCTCGCCACCGCCGAACAGGCCGTCTACGAGCTGTACCGCAAGCTCAAGCCCGTCGGGGCGACGAAGAACCTGCTGCTGCCGGTCGGGACGGACTATACCCCGCCGAACAAGTGGGTCACCGAGATCCACCGCTCCTGGGCCGCCAAGTACCTCTGGCCCCGGTTCGTCTGCGCCGTCCCGCGCGACTTCCTCGACGCCGTCCGCGCCGAACTCGCCGCCACCGGACGGCGGCCCAGCCCGCAGACCCGCGACATGAACCCGGTGTACACCGGCAAGGACGTCTCCTACATCGACACCAAGCAGGCCCAACGAGCCGGCGAGGTCGCGGCCGTGGACGCGGAGAAGCTCGCCACGCTCGCCTCCGTGCACGGCCTCGGCCGCTACCCGGCCGCCGCGCTCGACAAGGTCTGGCGCCAACTCGCCTACGGCGCCCACCACGACGCGATCACCGGCTCCGAGTCCGACCAGGTGTACCTGGACCTGCTCGGTGGCTGGCGGGAGGCGTACGACCTGGCGTCCGGCGTACGCGACGCGGCGCTGGACGCTCTCGCGGGGCGGATCTGCACGGCGGGGGCGGGACCCACGGCGGGCGCGGGACCCATGGCGGGCGCGGGGCCCATCGCGAGCGCGGGGCCCACCGCGGGCGCGGGCTCGGCGATCGTGGTGACCAACACGCTCTCCTTCGACCGGACCGACCTCGTCACGGTCGAACTGCCGGACGGCATGCGGTCGGTGCGAGTCCTCGACGACCGGGGCGAGCCCGTGCCGAGCGCCGTCGACCGGGGGGCGCTGCGCTTCCTGGCCGCCGAGGTGCCCGCGCTCGGCTGGCGCACCTGGCGACTGGTGGAGGGCGAGGCGGAGCAGCCGTGGACGGCGGCCGACGGCTTCGTGATCGAGGGCGACCGGTACCGCGTCACCGCCGACCCGGCACGCGGCGGCGGCCTCACCTCGGTCCACGACCTGCCGAACCGAAGGGAGTTGATCCAGGAGGGCCGGATCGGCAACGAGCTGGGGGTGTACGAGGAGTACCCGCAGCACCCCGACTTCGGCGAGGGCCCCTGGCACCTGGTGCCCAGCGGTCCGGTCGTCGGCTCGGGCGACGGCGAGGCGTCCGTCCGCCGGGAGACCGGGCCGCTCGGCGAGCGCCTCGTGATCGAGGGCACGGTCGACTCCGTCCGGTACGAGCAGACCGTCACGCTCTGGCGCGGCCTCGACCGGGTGGACTGCCGCACCCGGGTGGTGGACCACTCCGGCGCCGACCGGCTGCTGCGGCTGCGCTTCCCGGTGGACGTCCCCGGCGGCCTGCCGGTCAGCGAGGTCGCGGGCGCGGTCGTCGGGCGCGGCTTCGCGATGCCGGACGTGGACTCGGCGGAGGCGCCGTGGACCCTGGACAACCCCGCCAACACCTGGTTCGGGCTCGGCGCCACCGCGCGCGTCGACCTCACCGACGCACTGGGTGCGCCGGCCGGCTCGCGCGCCCTCGGGGTGGCGGAGGTCGTCGTCCCCGCGCTGGACGACGCCGCCGACGCCCGTCCGCTGGTGGTCGCGCTCGCCCGGGTCGGGGTCACCGCCACCACCTCGGGGGCGGACTGGGCGCGGTACGGCTGGCTGGAGGTGGACTCCAACCTGCCGGACTTCCGGATCGTCGTCGGTGGGCCGGAAGCCAACGATGCCGCCCGGGAGTTGATCTCGCTGGCGGGGGAGGAGTACGCCGCCGTCCTGAAGGCGCACGGCGCGGTGTGGGTGCCCGCGGTGACCCCGCTCGCCGAGGTCTGGCGGCCGGACGCCGACCTGCGCGACCTGCGGGCGCTGCCGGCGCTCGTCGTCTCCGACGTGGCGGCGCTGGTCGACGACCTGGCCGACGCCCGGATCACCGCCGTCTGCCCGTCCCCGGTCCAGGAGCAACTGGCCGACCACACCGTCGCGTTGCTGAGCTTCGGTCTGCCCGGCTTCGCCGTCGACACCACCGGCGCCCTGCACCTGTCGCTGATGCGCTCCTGCACCGGCTGGCCCTCGGGCGTCTGGATCGACCCGCCCCGGCGCACCCTGCCCGACGGCACGTCCTTCCAACTCCAGCACTGGACGCACGAGTTCAAATACGCGCTGGTGGGAGGGGACGGCGACTGGCGGGACCGCACACTGCCCGCCCAGGGCCAGGAGTTCAACCACCCGCTGTACGCCCGGATCGCCCCGGCGCAGGACGGGCCGCTGCCCGCCACCCTGTCCTGGCTGCGGGTCGAGCCGCAGCGCGAGGTGCTGCTCGGGACGCTCAAACCGGCCGGCAACCCGATCGCGCACGGCTCGACGTCGCCACTCGGGCGCGAACTGACCGTCCGGCTCGTCGAATCCACCGGCCTCGGGCGCACGGCGCGGATCGGCGGCGCGCTCGGCCTCGGCGAGATCCGGGCCGCGGACCTGCTGGAACGACCGCTTCCCTCCGGCGACTCCGCTCTCGACCTCGCCGGTTCGCAGATCGCCACCCTGCTCGCGACCCCGGCCGTCACCGCCCCCGCGGCCGCGACGGACCTCGGCCCCACCGCGGAACCCGCCCAACCCGTCCACGCCCGCTACTGGCTCCACAACCGGGGCCCGGCCCCGCTCGGCTACCTGCCGGTGTCCGTCGGCGCCTCGCCCGGGCTGCTGCGAACGGCGGGGGAGCCGGTGACGCTGTCGGTCGCGCTCTCCTCCCAGCTCCGCGATGCCGCCGTCGAGGGCACGGCCGTCGTGCTGCCGCCCGAGGGCTGGACGACCGGCCCCGGCAGCCGCCCGTACCGGCTGGAGGCCGGCGGGCACCTGCGCTTCCCGGTCACCGTCACCCCGCCGGCCGGGGCCGAGCCCGGGCTGTACTTCGCCGCCGTCCGCATCGAGCACGACGGCCAGCGGATCGAGGACGTGGTGACCATCGCCGTCGGCGAACTGCCCGGCCTGCTCCCCGCACCCGGCGACACTCCCGAGGACTGGACGATCGCCCAGGGCACCAAGGCCACCACCGGCCGCGACACCGGGCTGGACGTCGAGGTCTCCACCGAGACCCTGCGCGTGGCCCCCGGCGGCCGGGCCACCCTTTCCCTCGTCCTCACCAACCGCACGCGCGGCGAGATCCGCGGCGAACTCCAGCTCGTCTCCCCGTGGGGCACCTGGGAGGCCGTCGCCGACCCCGTCCGCGGCTTCACCGCCCCCGCCGGCACCGCCACGACCGTCGACTTCCCCGTCACCGTCCCCGAATCCACCGACCCGGGCTCGTACTGGGCCCTCGCCAAGGTCATGTGGTTCGGCCGCTGCCAGTACGCCCCGACCGTCGCCCTGGTGGTGGAGGCATGACCACGCTCGGCCTGCTCGACGGACGCCCGCTCCCGCGGACGGCACTCGACCAGCGCCTCGCCGCCCTGCGGAACGGCCCGCGCGCCACCGCCCTGCCGCAGCCCGGCAGTTCGGAGGACCGCCAGCTCACCCGATGGGTCGCCCAGGTCCTGCTGACCGAGGCGCTGTGCGAGGCGGTCGCCGCCGAACGCCGGCTGCCCGTGGCCCCCGACGGCCCCGCCCGCCTCGACCAGCAGGCCGCCGTCGAGATCGGCTCCATCACGGCGGCCGCCTTCGAGGGCAACCCGGCCGTCCGCGCCGTCTACGCGGCCGTCACCGCCGACGTCGAACCCTCACCCGCCGACATCGCCCACTACCGCACCATGACCACCCGCCCACCGGCGGAGCGCTGGCACCTCGCCCTCCCCGACGGCGAACTGGAGGCCGACCCGGACACCCTCCCGACCGCCCTCGCCGAAGCCCTCCGCGCCGCCCCGCCCGGCACATGGGTCACCTCCGGCCCCTGGAAAGCCGCCCTGCTCACCGTGACCACGCCCCCGGAGCCCCCCGACCCCGCCCCGACCCTCCGCGACGCCGCCCGCCGCGCCGCCTTCGTCCGCTGGCTCGACCACGCACGCGCCCGACGCCTCACCCTGGTCGAAGGCCTGGAACACCCCGGCGACCCCGCCCAACCCGACAACCACCACCGGCACTGAGACCCGCGCACCTCGCCCGCCGCGCCTCGGAGAGAGGCGCGGCAGGCGTCCGGTGCCCGTGGCGTCGGACGGCGAACCTCTCGACGGTGAACCTCTCGACGGTGAACCTCTCAACAGTGAACTACTCGACGGCGAACCTCTCGACGGCGAACCTCTCGACGGTGAACTTCTCGTGGGGGACGCCCGCCGCCCAGACGGCCTCGAAGGCCGCGGAGCAGAGGTCCACCGCGGCCCGGTCCTCCGTGAAGGCGTGGCCCGCCCAGTCGCCGTCGCCCGTGAACCAGTGGAAGAGCACCAGTCGCCGGTCGATCAGCCAGAAGTCGTTGCCCGGGAGGGCGATGGTCGATGCCCGGCTCCGGGGAAGCCACCGGACCTGTTCGCCGGCCGCGAGGTTGACGGGGGTGACGGCGTGCTCGTACCTGATGTAGTCGGTCACCGGCTCCGAGACGATCCGGGCGCGGCGCAGGACGACACCCCGGGAGACGGCATCCTCCACCAGGGGGATCCACGTCGGCCAGAACGATGTGTTCGGGTCGTTGTCCACCTCGCCGGTCCTTCTGAAGCGGTCGAAGGGCTCGACCTCCTCGCCGACCGAGTAGGTGTCGCGCATCTCCAGGTGCACGGCGGAGCGCGTGGCGCCCCTCAGCAGCTCGGCGAAGTCGGGTGCGCTCTGCGTCATCACAAGCCTTCCTCGGGGTCGGGGCCGTTCCCAGCGGGACGCGGACCACATTCTTGCCGCCGGGGCACCGACGATGCGGCCTTTCGCCCGATGACGCCCACCGGGCCGGGGAGTCGGCGCGGCGGGCGTGCGCGGACAAATGGCGGCGGAGGGACGAAGCTGGTGGGAGTGCCGAGGCGGGTGACGCCTGACGCCCGCCGCCTGCCGCCTGGCTTCGGCCTCCGACTTCCGGCCTCTGACTTCCGGCCTTCGGCCTTTCGACCTTCGACTCCGTACGGAAGGGTTCTCCACCATGGCTGCCACCTCGTCCACCTCCTCCGACGGCCTGCAGCGCGCCGTGCTGGTCGCAGCCCCGGGGGCGGCGCCCGAACTGTCCGAGGTGCCGGTCCGCGATCCGGGGCGCGGGGCGGTGCGCGTCGCCGTCGAGGCGTGCGGCGTCTGCCACTCCGACCTCCTGATCGCCGGTGGCGCCCTGCCGGGCACGACGTTCCCGGTCACCCCCGGTCACGAGATCGCGGGCCGCATCGACGCCCTCGGCGAGGGGGTGGAGGGCTGGAAGGTCGGTGACCGGGTCGCCGTCGGCTGGTACGGCGGCAGCTGCGGCCGTTGTGACGCCTGCCGTTCGGGTGACGGCATCCACTGTCCCGAGCTGCAGGTCCCCGGGGCGGCCTACCCCGGCGGATACGCCGACAGTGTCGTCGTCCCGGCCATGGCCCTGGCCGCGATCCCCGACGGGCTGACCGCCGCCGAGGCGGCCCCGCTGGCCTGCGCCGGGATCACCGTCTTCAACGCCCTGCGCCGCTCCGCCGCCGGGCCCGGGGACACGGTCGCGGTCCTGGGCCTGGGCGGGCTCGGCCATCTGGGGGTGCAGTTCGCCCGCGCGATGGGTTTCCGTACGGTGGCCATCGCCCGCGGCGCGGAGAAGCAGCCGCTGGCGCACGAGCTCGGCGCCGAGCAGTACATCGACAGCACCGCCGGCGACGTCGCCGGGGCCCTGCGGTCGCTCGGCGGCGCGAAGGTGGTCCTGTCCACGGTCACCAACGCCGACGCCATGTCCGCCGTCGTCGACGGGCTCGGTCGGCGCGGCGAGCTCGTCGTCGTCGGCGTCTCCGCCGACGCCCTCTCGATCAGCCCGCTGCAGCTGATCACCGGGGACCGGAGGGTCTACGGCCACTCCTCGGGCACCGCCGTCGACACCGAGGACACCCTGCGCTTCGCCGCCCGGACCGGCGTACGGGCGTGGATCGAGGAGGTGCCGCTGGAGGAGACCGCGGCTGCGGTGGCCAGGATGGCCGGCGGTCGGGCCCGCTTCCGCATGGTCGTCACCACCGGGCGCTGATCCCCGGCCGCCGCGCCCTGGTTGCCGTGCCCCGGCCCGCTGGCGCCCTGGTTGCTGCGCCCCGGGTTGCCGCGCCCGGGCCGCGGATCACCGCCCGGGCCGCGGATCACCGCCCGGGGGCGGTCCCGCAGGCGGCCGTGGTGAGGAAGGCCGTGACGGCGGTCTTGGCGGCGCGCGGGTCGGAGCGGTCGAACGGGTTGTGGGAGAGCGCGAGTTGGCGTCGGCCGTCGGCCGTGCCGGCGGCCATCGTCGAGTAGCCGGGGAGGTCTCCGCTGTGGCCCCAGAAGACGCCGCACGGGGTGTCGAAGCGGGCCAGCCCCAGCCCGTAGCCGCGTCCCGGCCCGGCGTCCGCCGTCCTGGTCATCTCGGCGAGTTCGGCGGGGCGCAGCAGCCGGCCGTCCAGGAGGGCGGCGATGAACCGGTTGAGGTCGGCGGCGCTGGAGATGCCCTGTCCGGCGGCGCCCATGACGGACGGGTTGAGCTCGGTGACGTCCACCGGCCCGGTCGAGAGCTTCACGTAGCCGTGGGCGTGGGGGCCGGGCAGCAGCGGCGACAGGCCGGGCATGGTGGTGTCGTGCAGTCCCAGTGGCCGGAGGATCCGCTGCTCGACCTCCCGCTGCCAGGGGCGGCCGGTGACCTTCTCGATGAGCAGGCCGGCGAGCAGGTAGTTGGTGTTGGAGTAGTGCCAGCCCTGCCCCGGGGGGAAGTACGGGGCACGGCCGTTGGCGAGCGCGAGCAGGTCGGCCGGCCGGTAGGTGTGCCAGCGCGGTCCGGCCAGCCAGCTGCGGTACTGGTCCTCGTCCTGGGGATCCATGCCGGGCGCTTCGGTGTAGTTGTACAACCCGCTGGTGTGGTCGAGCAGTTGGCGGACTGTGATGGCCGCGCCGTTCGGCACCGCGCCGGGTAGGCGGGCGTCGACCGGGTCGTCCAGGCCGAGGCGCCGCTCGGCGGAGAGCTGGAGCACGACGGTGGCGACGAAGGTCTTGGTGACGCTGCCGATCCTGAACCGGGCGTGCGCGGGCACCGCCGCTCCGGTGACCGGGTCGGCCACCCCGGCGCGCCCGCGCCAGACGGTCCGCCCGTCCTGGCGGACCTCTCCTACGGCGGCCGAGGAGCCGGCGTCGACGATGCCCCGCAGCGTGGTGCGCAGCGCGGTGGAATCGGCGCCCTCCGGCAGGAACTCCCCTTCCTCGTCGGCGGATTGGATCACGACCGGCAGTCCGGCGGAGGGCGCGGCGAAGCCCGTCGTGGCGCCGGCGCCGAGCAGCGCGGTGACGGCCAGGAGTGCGGCGGCCGAACGGATACCGGCCCTCGATGTGCGCGGATGTGGCGTCATGCCTGCGTCCCTCCCCTGTCGGGCGCGCGTCGGCGCCCCCTCGCGCCGAGTCTGCCGGTGGGCTTCCTGTCCGGGCATCCACCGGAGGTGCCGCCCGGCATCCTCCCCGGGGTCGGGGTGAGCCCGAAGTCACCGTCCTGCAGGCGTACTTCACCCCGCGTGGAGGTCCGGGGCCGGGGTCGGAGCAGGAACGGAATGGGCAGGACGACGGGGAGGACCGCGCCGTTTCCCCCCTGTGGCCGAAAGATTATGACCGTCCGTCAGAAAATCGTCATCCGCTATGTCCCCGCGCCCGCCGTCGACAGCACCCGTCGCAGGACGGCGAGCAGCCGCCCGTCCTCGGCGGGAGGGTGCGGCGCCCGCCAGGCGATGTGGCCGTCCGGGCGGACGAGGAGGGCGCCGGTGGGCGGGAGGCCGGCGGGCCCGGGCCGGCCGGGTGCCGGCAGTGCGTGCACGGTGACCGGCAGTCCCGCCGCCGCGGCGGTGGCCGCCTGCCGGCGCCAGGCCGCGTCCCCGGTGGCCGTGAGGAGGGTGAAGCCCGGCCCGACCAGGTCCAGGGTGGACGCGGCCCCGGGCGGGCCGGCGAGCCGCAGGTGGGGCAGGCGGGTGCCGGGTGTGCCGTCGGGGTGTTCGAGGCCGGCGAGGCCGGGGTCCAGGGGCGGGAGCGCGGGGTCGGCCGGGTCGGCGAGGACCGCCGTCGAGCGGTAGGCGGCGGTGAGCAGCAGTTCGTCGTCGATCCGGTAGCCGGCCCGGGCGCGGGAGTTGGCGAGCGAGATGTCGACGACCTGCCGGGCCACCGGGCGGCGTTCGGCCTCGTAGGTGTCCAGCAGCGCCTCGCCGGCCGTCCCGGCGGTGACCGCCGCGAGCTTCCAGGCGAGGTTGTCGGCGTCGCCGATGCCGGTGTTCATGCCGTGCCCGCCGGTCGGCGGCACCACATGGGCGGCGTCGCCCGCGAGCAGCACCCGCGCGCGGCGGTAGGTGTCGGCGAGGCGGGCGTCCATCCGCCAGGTCATGGTGTCCCGGACGGTGACCGCCAGCTCGGGCAGCCCGGCGGCGTCCCGGACCAGCCGGGCGAGCGCCCGGTGGTCGGCCGCCAGGGCGGCGGCGTCCTCGCGTTCGGGATCGTACGGGTGCTGGTAGATCCACTGCCGGTCGTTGTCGACGGCGAGGAAGCCGCCGCGGCCCGATTCGGTGAGGAAGTACGAGGCGCTGGCGCGGTCGGCGACGACCTCGCCGAGCGGAGCCTCGAAGCGGACGCTCAGGTAGTGGCCGAGGCCGGTCGGCCCCGCCATCGCGATCCCGGCCGCCGCGCGGACGGTGCTCGACGCGCCGTCGCAGCCGACCAGCCGGTCGGCGCGGACCGTGCGGCGCTCGCCGGAGTCGCGGTCCTCCAGCAGGGCGTGGACGTGCCCGTCCCGTTGGGTGAAGGAGAGCAGGCGGGTGGCGAACCGGACGCCGTCCGGGGCGAGTCGGCGGGCGCGCCGCAGCAGGACGGCCTCCAGGGCGTCCTGCGAGCAGATCAGCCCCGGGGAGGGGGTGCGCTCGGCGCTCTCCGCCGGGCCGCCGGTCAGGCCGGTGCGGACGTAGTCCGGGTCGACCAGGTTGCGGCCCCGGTAGAAGAACACCTGGGAGGCCGGGAGCCCGGCCCGCCGGATCTCCTCCTCCAGGCCGCACCGCCGGAAGACCTCCATCGAACGGGCCGACACCCCGCGGGCCTTGGGGTGGCGCGAGGTGCCGGGGCGCGCCTCGACGAGCAGGTGCGGCACGCCGTGGCCGGACAGCAGGACGGACAGGGTCAGGCCGACCGGGCCCGCGCCGACGACGAGCACGGACGTGGTCTCCGGGAATTGCATGCCACCACTCCTCGGTAACGCCTAATGGGTGTTTTTGAAGTTACCATGGTCCGGACGGCAACCCTTCGAGATTCCGAGGCGACCCATGGCCCGCTCCGACTCCCCGCCCCCGCCCGAGCCCGAGTCCGAGTCCAAGTCCGGGCCCAAGCCCCAGGACACCGACGCCGGCAACCCCCGCGGTCTCCACTTCCTCACCGAACTCGCGAACACCGTCCGCGAGGACCCCGGCGCGGGCGCCGCCGAACTCCAGGCCCTCCTGGACCGCCACGGCGGCCCGCCCTTCCGGCTCACCGGCGCCGACGCCCGCGAACTGCGCGAGGCCACCGCCGAGGTGATCGCCGTCCTCGACACGGACGACCCGGACCGGGCGGCCGAACTGATCAACGCCCTGCTCGACCGCCACCCGGCCCGGCCCCGCCTGGTCCGCCTCCCCGGCCGACCCTGGTCCCTGCACACCCGCGCCCCCGCCGACGCCGGCCTCACCCACTGGCTGCTCTCCACCGCCGCCCTCGCCCTCGGCCTGTGGCTCGGCGAACGCGGCGGCTGCGCCTGGGGCCGCTGCGCCGCCCCGGGCTGCGAACGCTTCTTCATCGACACCGGCCGCCGCACCCCGCAGCGCTACTGCACCCCGCGCTGCGCCACCCGCGTCCGCGTCGCCGCCCACCGCGCGCAGCGGGAGGACCGGGCCTGAAGGCGGGGGAGGAGGCCGTTCCCCGCCCTTGCCGCGGCCGAACCCCCGCACTGGGTTCGTACACCGATCCGGGCCGGCGACCCCACCCCCATGGTGCGGGACGTACCCCTTGGGTCGCCCGGGCCGCCCCGGTACCCCAGGGACACCATGCCGCCTCCACCCCCCAACTCCCAGGTTGACGAGGGTTGTTCGACTACGTCACGCTCGACGAACCGCCGGGCGGGCGGCCGGACGTGCCGCGCGTGTCGTGCGCCGCGCGCCGCCCGACGCCCCGGCCCGGATGTCCACCGTGCACCCGTGTGGAGGTACCGCCATGTCCAAGCGCCGTCTCGCCGTCCCCGGAGCCGCCGTCGCCGCTCTGACCCTCGCCGCCCTGCTCCTCCCGGCCAGCGGCGCCCACGCCGCGCCGCCCGCCGACTCGTGCACCCAGAACTGGAGCGTCAGCTCCGGCGAGGGCTACGCGAACGGCAAGTGGTGCAACTACAACACCAAGGTCGTCGGCACGGTGCACGACACCAAGGCGGACGGCCGCTGTCCGTACGTGCGCGGCAACCTCTCCAACGGCGGCCGCGTCGACAGCGACTGGGCCGGCGGCAAGGGCAAGTCCCGCGCCATCACCCTCTACGCCCCCTCGGGCACCCACTTCACCAGCGTCACCATGCGCTCCATCGGCTGCTGACGCCGACGCCGGGCGGGCGGGTGTCACCGGAAGCCTCCTCGGGGTTCCCTCAGGGACGGTGATACGCCGTCGGAAGCAGGTTCCCGGCCGCCTCTCCTCCTGCGCACCGACGACCGCCCCGGGCTCCGCGTGGTGCCCTGGACGGGATCGCGGTCGCCACGCCGCCCGGACCGCACCCGGGACTTCCGGCGGCGGCCGCGGCCGCGAGAGGAGAGGCCTCGTGAACCCGCCCGCCCGCGCGTCGAGGCGCTGCTGGACGGGGTCGGAAACGCGTCGGCCCCCTCCGGATTCGGAGGGGGCCGACGGCCGAGGGGAAGGGCGTCCTGCCGGACGGAACCGGCAGGACGCCCTCACGCCTCGGGATCAACGGAGTCGTGTCACAGGCTCACGAGCTGCATGCGGCTGCACACGACGAACCCCTGGTGGGTGCCGCCGGACAACAGCAGGGTCCGGAAGAACTCGCGGTCCTCGTCCGAGATGTCCGCGAATTCGTCGATCTCGGGGACCCCGTCGACGACCTCGGACACGTGCAGCGGGTCGAAGCTCCGTCGGAGCTTCATCGCCAAGACGTTCTTGAACTCCAGTTCCAGGGCCGGCTTCGTGTCGTCCTCCCAGGTCCGCAGCACCAGGCAGCGGTGCGACACCGAGTAGGACCAGGGGCGGAAGGCCCGCCCGGTCCGCAGGGGCAGATCGTCGATTCCTGCCAGGAACGTCATCCCGTTGGTCATGCGAAGGGCTCGTCTCAGTCGAAGGGGCTCGTCGTCTCTACACCGTCCAGGTACCACTTCACGCGATCCCGTACCTCCTTCGGCGCAGCCTTGATCATGGCCAGCTCCCAGCCCGTGAAGGGCTGCACGGGAACCGCCATCCCCTCCTGTGCCGCGGCCCACTCCCGTGCCAGATCCTTCCCGAAGCCGGTGAGGTTGAAGACGATTGCGGTGTCCTTCCCCGGGGCGAGCGCGTCACGGACGGTCTGCTTCCAGTCCGTGCCGTCGGGGAAGGTCATGAACGACTCGGACTTGGTGAGCTTGGTGAACGGGCTCATCAGGTCCTTGCCGTCCTGGGTTTCGCTGAGACCGAGGGCGAGACGCTTCGGGCAGTAGTTCGTCGTGTTGTGGACCAGGACCGGCAGGTCGCCGGCCAGCACGTAGTACGTGTGGAGGTCGTCGACGGTGAGGTTGTAGGCGGGCTGGAGGGTGTTCCAGTTCCGGACGTCCTCGATGCGCCGGGGCTGTCCGGCGGGGTCGCGCAGTTCGTCGCCGGTCCTGAGGTCGGCGGCGTCGGTCCAGGACTTCCGGTTCTCGGACCAGAAGGGGTGGTGGCCGGTGCTGGTCAGGGACTGCCCGGCGCCCAGGGAGATGTCGGTGAAGTCGCGGTCGTCCGGGGTGTAGATGGTGGCCGACACCCGACGGGGACCGGCGACTCCGGTGGTGGGGTCGGTGGCGAGGACCTCGTCGCCGACCTGGACGGTCTCGATGGCGCGGGTGGAACCGTCGGCCATCAGGACGCGGGTACCGGCCGGGAAGCTGTTCAGCGGGCAGGTCGGCGGAGGAAGACGGGTGACGAGCTTCTTGATGAACTCGACGGCCTTCTCGCCCCAGGAGCCGAACTTCTTGGCCCACTGGGCGAGCTTGGCGACGGCGGCACCGTCACCGATGAAGGGGATCGCTCCGATGCAGGACGTGACCGCGTCGGTGGTTCGGCCCTCGACCGCGTAGTAGGCGCAGTTGACGAGGTCGGCGATGTCGGCGAGGCCGGGGGCGATGACGCCGCCCGCGCCGCCGATGACGTCGAGGGTGAGGTGGATGCTCTCGGAGAAGAGGTGGTAGAGGTAGCTGACGTTCTCGCTGTCCTCCTTCGCCTTCTTGATCTCCTCCTCGATCGCCGCGATCGAGTCCTGCTTCTCCTTCGCGGCCTGGGCCTGCTTCTCGGCCTCCTTGCGCTCCGCCTCCAGCCTGGCCAGCCGGGCCTTCTCCTCGGCGTCCCGCCGCGTCTCGTAGGTCGCGTGGGCGTTGTCGGCGGCGGTCTGGGCGGCCGTCGCGTCCTGACCGGCCGCCTCGGCGGAGCTGCGGGCGGCGCTCGCGGACTCGTTGGCTTCGGCCGCCGACCAGCGAGCCTGCCGGGCGGAGCGCTCGGCCTGGTTGGCGGAGTAGACGGCCTTGGCGGCGTCGCGGTTGGCGGAGGCCTTGGCGGCGCTCGCGCTCTTGGCGGCCGCTGCGGCCCTGGCGGCGTCGGCCTGGGCGGCGTCGGCGGCGGCCTGGGCCTTGGTGACGTAGTCGGCGGCGGTGTTGGCCGAGGCCTGGGCCTGGGCGGCGTAGCCGTTGGCCTCGGCGGAGGCGTTGCGGGCGATGGCGGCGGCGGCCTGGGCCGTGGCCGCGTTCTTCTGGGCGGTCGCGGCGGCGGCGGTGGCCTCGGCGATCAGGCCCTTGACGTCGGCGACGTGGACGGCGGTGAGCCGGTCCTTCTGCTGGGCGGTGTACTGGCCCTGGGCCACGAAGGTGCGCAGGTCCTGGACTGGGCCTTCGAGCGCCACCTTGGCCGCGGCCTTGAGCTCGGGCTCGGTGTCCGGGGCGTCCTCCAGCCGGGTGGCGACGAGGCGGTCGTCGGCGGCCTGCGCGTCGGCCAGGCCCTTGCCGAGGAAGTCCCGCAGCGCGGCCGGGGTGTTGACCCGCAGCGCGGCGTCGGCGGCGGCCTTGACGGCCGGGCCGGTGCTGTCGCTGATGCGGGTGATCGTCAGCCGGTTCTCCGGCGCCGCGGCATCGAACTGACCACTGGCCAGGAAGGCGTTGACCTGGTCCGTGGTGCCCTGGAGCGCGGTGTAGGCGGCGGTGCGGACCGCGTCGCTCTCCGAGTCCCCGTAGATCTTGGTGGCTCGGTCGCGGGCGTCGTGCTCCTCGGCCTGCTTGCGGCCGGCCTTGAGGTAGGAGAACACGGCGGCGTCGTTGCCGGTGAGAGCCGCGTCGGCCGCCGCCGATCCCCAGGTGCTCGACATCTTGCGGGAGACGAGGGCGAGCTTGCGGCCGTCGGTGGCGACCTGCGCCGGGGTGGCGCCGGGCTGGTTGGCCAGCTGGGCCAGGCGGTCGGCCTCGGCCTTGGCCTTCTGGACGTCCTGGGCGGCCTGGTCGGTCTGCGCCTGCTTGTCCGCCTGGTCGGCCTTGGCCTTGCGGGCCTTCTCCACGGCGGCCGCGGTGCGGTTGGTCAGGTCCTCGGCCTCGGTGCGGCGGGCCAGGTCCTGGATCTCGTTGGCCTTGTCGACCGCGGTCTGGGCGTCCGCGGCGAAGCCGGAGGCGGCGTTCGCGTGGTCGGTGGACTCCTGCGCGGCGTTGCTGCTCTGACCGGCGTGGTCGGCGGCGTCCCTCGCGGCCTGCGCCGCTGCGGCGGCGTGCTCGCCCGCGGACTTCAGGAGCGCCGCGGCCGCGTCGGCCTTCGTGACGGCCTCGGCCGCCAGCTGCTGGGAGGCGGCGGCGGCACGGCCGGCCTCGGCGGCCGAGCGGCGCGTCGCCGCCGCGGCCTGCTTGGCCTTGGCGGACTGCCCGCCGGCGCTGTCCGCGTAGGCACCGGCCTGCTCGGCCGAACCCGCCGCGGCATCCGCGTTGCCCTTGGCACTGAGCGCGGCACCCGCCGCGTCCTTGCTGCTCTTGGCGGCCTCGTTCGCCTTGACGAGCGTGGCGTTCGCGTCCGCGGCGATCTTGGACGCGGCGTCGGCGGCGTCCGCCGCCACCCGTGCCTCGTGCGCCTTGGTCGCGTCACCGGCCGCCGCGGCAGCCGCCGTCCGCGCGTTCGCCGCGGCGCGCTGGGCCCCGGCCGCCGCGGCGGCCGCGTTGGACGCCGCGTAGGCGGCCGCGCGCGCACCCGCGTTGGCCGCGCGGGCGGCAGCCATCGCCGTCTTCGCCGCGGCACCCGCGCGGTCGGCCGCACTGGCGGCGTCGTTCGCGGCGGCGGTGGCCTTGGCCGCGTCGTTGCCGGCCTGCTGGGTCTCGGACGCGGCCCGCGCGGCGGCCTCCATGGCCTTCTGCGCCTCGTGGACCGCCGTGTCCTTGGCCTCGATGGCCGCGGCCGTCTCCTGGGCCGCCTGGGCGCTCGCGTCCTTGGCCTGCTGCGCCAGCTGCGCGATGCTCGCGCGCTCCTGGTCACGGCTCTGCGCGATGTACCGGCCGACGGCGAGGAAGTCGCGCACGTCCTGGATCGTGCCGTTCAGCGCGAGACGCGCCGCGGCCTGGACGTTGGGGCCACCGGAGCTGAGGATCTGGACCAGCTTGACCCGGTCGTCGGCGTCCTTCGCCGGGAACTGGCCCTCGGTCAGGAAGCGCTGCAGGTCGTCACTGGTGTTGCTGCGCAGCGCGGCGTCGCCCGCGGCCTGGAGACTCCGTCCGGCGCCCATCGCGGGGTCGGTGATCCGGGTGATCCACAGCCGTCGGTCCGCGTCGAGCGCCGCCTGCCAGCCGCTCTCCAGGAAGGCGCGTCGGTCCGCGGCCGTCCCGTCGATGGCCTTGTCGGCGGCCTCGCGGACCTTCGGCCCGCCGACGCTGGAGATCTGCGTGGCGGTGAGCAGGTCGTCCGCGTTCTGCGCCGCGGCGAACTCGGTGTCCAGGAAGCGCTTCACGTCCTGGTCGGAGCCCGTGAGCGCGGCCTCGGCGAGTGCGTGGAGCCGGGGGCCGCTGTTGAGCCACGCCTGAACGGCGCGTTGGCGGTCGCTCGGCTGGACCTCTCCGCCGACCGTCCCTGCGGCGGCGCTCGGCACGCCGGCCCCGACCAGTCCGGCCGTGAGGGCCAGTGGCAGCAGGCTCAGGGAGAGCCTGCCCAACAGCGGCGGCCCTCCCCTCCCTCGCCGTCGTGAGCGGGATATCGATGGGCGCACGGGAAACCTCCACTGTCGACATCGGCCGAATCCCGGCCGTGGCAGATCCCCACGATAAATGACGGTCCAACAGAACGCTCACGAAGTCAAAGAGTTGAAGAGAGGTCAAGGAGTCAAAGTGCCTCAGTGGGTTCATAATTCGGCAAAGGTGTCGCACCGTCAGCATGTGATCAAATGCATTCCAAATCGTGACAACTTGCCTGCCTGAGCTGCAAAAAGGGTCTTGGCGCGGGCTCAGTCGATCTGGTTCGATGGGGCGGTTTCCGCCGATGGTCACAGGGGTGGTCAAGTGGCCTCCAACCCTTGTTCCCGCCATTCATGACGCTTCATCGCATCATGTCGGTTCGCCTTCCATCCGGGGTCTTCGTCCCATTCCGGCGATCTGTCGACCAGGGCAACATCAAACGAACGAAGAGGAATACTCATGTCAAAGCGCATGTCCCGCTGGCTCGTTGGCGGCGCCGTCGCCGCGGCCGCCACGCTCGGCCTCACGGCGATCGCCTCCGCCGACGGCACCCCGGCGGACAACTCGGCCGCGCCGGTGGCCGTCGAGGACTTCGTCCACCCCGGCCCGGCCCCGTACCCCAACGTGAAGCTGCTGCGCGGCGACGGCCACATCGTGCTGTCCGACTGCGCCGTCGACGACCAGATCAGCGTGCTCAGCTGGGACCTGCCCAACGACAAGGGCAACCAGATCTGCTTCCGCGCCACCGGCACCACCGGCTACCTCGCCGTCGAGGTGCCCAACGTGTTCCGGATCCGCACCGACGACTACTCGGTCAACGCCAAGCTCACCAGCGAGGGCGCCTCCCAGAGCATCGACATCGCCAAGGGCACCGCCGTCCCGGTCGGGATCGGCAGCGGCAACGGCAGCGGCAAGCCCACCACCCTGCTCGAACTTCGCGTCACCGGCTGACCCGCGCCCGCCCCCGCTCCCCGTCCACCTTCCCGATGGAGCCCCAGGTGACAGACAACCCCTCCCGCACCCGGAGGACCGCCCGCCGCTGGCTGGCCACCGCCGCGGTGACCGCCGCGGCCCTCGGCGGCGCCACCGCGATCGCCGCCGCCGACACCACCCCCGCCGACAACTCCGCCGCGCCGCCGGCCGTCGAGGACTTCTCCTACCCCGGCGCCGCCGCCATCACCAAGGTGAAGCTGCTGCGCGGCGACGGCCACATCCTGCTCGCCGACTGCGGCAAGCCCAACCAGATCCAGATCGGGACCCTGGCCCCGGGCAACCCGGACAACCAGATCTGCTTCACCGTCACCGGCACGACGGGAACCCTCTCCCTCCAGCTGCCCGACGTCTTCTTCATCCAGACCAGCGGCGGCCGCGCGGTCCGCGCCGGCCTCACCGTCGGCACCACCACCCAGACCGTCGACGTCCCCACGAACGGCTTCCAGGGAGTCGGCGAAGGCACCGGCGGCGACAAGGCCGCCCTCGTCGAGCTGACCGTCACCGGCTGACCGCCACCGCCCCGCATCCGCCCTTCACGTTGGGAAGAACACCTCATGCTTCGCAACTCCTCGTCCCGCAACCTGCGGGCGGGTGTGCTGGTCGCGGCCGTGGCCGCCGGCACACTGAGCACCTTCGCCCCGGCCCAGGCCGTGGTCGGTGACACGGCCGCCGACGGTTCCTACGCCGCCACCGCCCGGATCGTCGTCGGTGACAACCTGCGCGGCTGCACCGGCGCGCTGGTGGACCGCTACTGGGTGCTGACCGCCGCCTCCTGCTTCTCCGACGACCCGGCGCAGCCTCAGGCCCTGGCGGCCGGTGCGCCGAAGTGGACCACCGCCGTGACGGTCGGCGCGAAGTCGGCCCAGGTGGCCGAGCTGGTGCCGCGCACGGACCGTGACCTGGTGATGGCCCGCCTGGCCACGCCCGTCGACGGCATCGCCCCGCTGCCGCTGGCGACCACGGCTCCGACGGCCGGGCAGTCGCTGCGTGTTCCCGGTTTCGGCCGGACCAAGGACGAGTGGGTGCCGGGCAAGCTCCACTCCGGTGTCTTCAGCCTCGACTCCGTGGCCGCGACGGGCATCGGCACGACCGGTACCGGTGGTGCTGCGGTCTGCAAGGGCGACACCGGTGCCCCGGCGATCCGTGAGGTCAACGGTAAGGCCGAGCTGGTGGCCGTGGCCTCGCGCTCGTGGCAGGGCGGCTGCCTGGGCACTCCGGCCACCGAGACCCGCACCGGCGCGTACAGCTCCCGGGTCGACGACATCGGCGCCTGGGTGCAGGAGGTGCGCTTCCGTACGACGGAGGTGACGGCCGGCCTGCACGTGCAGGTCATCGGTTCGGACACCAAGCTGTGGGACACCGTGGCCGACTACAAGGCGGGCAGCTGGCTCGGCAAGTGGTCGCCCGTCCCGAGCGGCGCCCTCTCCGCCGTGGACTCGGTGGCGACCGGTGACACCGTGCACGTCTTCGTCGTCGGCTCGGACGGCAAGGTCTACACGCGTGACGGCAAGGTCGGCGGCTACTGGACCCCGTGGGGCGAGGTCCCGGGCGGTGCGGTCGGGGTCAAGGGCGTCACCGCGACCGCCCGGGGCAACACCGTCAGCCTGCAGATCATCGGCGTCGACGGCTCCCTGTACAGCACCCAGGCCGATTACACGGCCGGCCGGTGGGTCGGCTCCTGGGAGCTGGTCAGCGTCAACAACCTGAAGGCGATCACCAGCGCCACCACCGCCGACGGCGTCGTCCACGTCTTCGTCATCAACGAGGACGACAAGGTCTACACCCGCGACAACCGGCCCGACGGCAGCTGGACCCCGTGGGGTGTCATTCCAGGTGATGCCGCCGGCGTCAAGGGCATCACGGCGGCTGCCCGCGGCAACATCGTCGACCTGCAGATCATCGGCTCGGACGGCTCCCTCTTCAGCACCAACGGCAACTTCGACGCCGGCCGCTGGGACCCCGCCTGGACCAAGGTCAGCGACAACCACCTGAAGGCGATCAGCAGCAGCGCCGAGGGCAACGTCGTCCACGTCGTGGCCATCAACGAGGACGACAAGGTCTACAACCGCGACGCCGACTACAACGCCGGCCGGTGGACCCCGTGGGGCGAGGTCCCCGGCGGCATCACCGGTGTCAAGGCGATCACCGCCGCCACCACCGGCTGACCCGGCCCGAACCACGTCCCGCCGGGCCGGCCGCCATCCGGCCGCCGGTCCGGCGGGGCACCCACTTCTCGTACTCCTCAGGGGGAATTCCTGATGTCCCGCAACTCCCAGGTCCGCGCCCGTCGGGCGGGTGTGCTGGTCGCGGCCGCCGCCGCCGGCACGCTGAGCAGCTTCACGCCGGCCGGCGCCGTGGTCGGCGACACGGCCGCCGACGGTTCCTACGCCTCCACCGCGCGGCTGGTGATCGGTGACAACCTGCGCGGCTGCACGGGTGCGCTGGTCGACCACTACTGGGTGGTCACGGCCGCGTCGTGCTTCTCCGACGACCCGGCGCAGCCGCAGGCGCTCGCCGCGGGTGCGCCGAAGTGGAAGACGACCGTGACGGTGGGCGCGAAGTCGGCGCAGGTGGCCGAGTTGGTGCCGCGTTCGGACCGTGACCTGGTGATGGCGCGTCTGGCCACGGCGGTGGACGGTGTCGCGGTGCTGCCGCTGGCGACCACGGCTCCGACGGCCGGGCAGTCGCTGCGCGTTCCCGGTTTCGGCCGGACCAAGGACGAGTGGGTGCCGGGCAAGCTCCACTCCGGTGTCTTCAGCCTCGACTCCGTGGCTCCGACGGGCATCGGCACCACCGGTACCGGTGGTGCGGCGGTCTGCAAGGGCGACACCGGTGCCCCGGCGATCCGCGAGGTCAACGGAAAGGCCGAGCTGGTGGCCGTGGCCTCCCGGTCCTGGCAGGGCGGCTGCCTGGGCACCCCGGCCACCGAGACCCGCACCGGCGCCTACAGCTCCCGGGTCGACGACCTCGGCGCCTGGGTCAAGCAGGTGAAGGCCTCCCGTCCGGCCAGCGAGCTGTTCGCACTCGGCGGGGACAGCAAGATCTGGACCAACGAGGGCGCGTACACCACGAACGTGTGGGGCACCTTCGAGGCGGTGCCGGACAGCATCGGCACGCGTCAGGTCAGCGCGGTCACGATGGGCGACACGGTGCGCCTGTTCACGATCGGCGGCGACCAGCGGATCTGGACCGCCGCGAAGAACAGCACCACCAACACTTGGAGCCCGCTCCAGCCCGTGCCGAACAACAGCGGCATGCGGCAGGTGACCGCCGTCGCCATGGGCGACACGGTCCGGCTGTACGCGATCGGCGGCGACCAGCGCATCTACACCGCCGCGGGCAACTACACCACCGGCACCTGGACCGGGTTCGAGGCCCTGCCCAGCAGCTCCATCAAGCAGGTGACCGCCACCGCCGTCGGCAACACCGTGCGCCTGTTCGCGATCGGCGGCGACGACACGATCTGGATCACCACCGGCGACTACACCGCCGGGACGTGGACCACCTTCGAGCAGATCGCCAGCAGCTCCATCCGGCACATCGCCGCCACCACGATCGGCAGCACGGTGCGCCTGTTCGCCGTCGGCGGCGACCAGCAGATCTGGACCACCGACAGCACCGCCAACGGCCCCTGGACCACCTTCGACCAGGTGCCCGGCGTTCTGGGCGTCAAGCAGGTCGCCACCACCACCATCGGCGACACCATCCGGCTGTTCGCCCTCGGCACCGACGACGCGATCTGGACCGCCGACAAGAAGGCCGACGGCAGCTGGACCACCTTCTACAAGGTCGACAGCAGCGCCATCCAGGGCATCGCCGCCACCACCGGCTGACCCGCCCCGCACCCGCCCCGCGGGGGCCGTCGGCACGAGACCGACCGCCCCCGCGGGTCCCCGCAGGCCCGCTCGAAGGGAAAGTCCGCATGTCCCGCAAGTCCCAGTTCCGCTCCCGGCGGGCGGGTGTGCTGGCCGCCGTGGCGGCGGCCGCCGCCGGCACGCTGACCACCTTCGCCCCGGCCGGTGCCGTCTCCGGCGACACGGCGGCCGACAGCGCCTCCGCCACCGCCGCGCGGATCGTCGTCGGCGACCACCTGCGCGGCTGCACCGGCGCGCTGATCGACCAGTACTGGCTGCTCAGTGCGGCGTCGTGCTTCGCCGACGACCCGGCGCAGCCGCAGACGCTCGCCGACGGCGCGCCGAAGTGGAACACCACCGCCACCATCGGCGCGAAGTCGGCCCAGGTGGTCGAGCTGGTGAAGGCCGAGGGCCGTGACCTGGTGATGGCCCGCCTCGCCTCGCCCGTCGACGGCGTCACGCCGCTGGACGTGGGCACCGCCGCGCCGACGGCCGGGCAGTCGCTGCGGGTGTCCGGCTTCGGGCGCACCAAGGCCGAGTGGGTCCCGGACAAGGCGCACACCGGGGCGTTCAGCCTCGACACGGTGAGCGCGACCGGCGTCGGCATCACGGGGACGGGCGGTGCGGCGGTCTGCAAGGGCGACACCGGCGCCCCGGTGGTCCGCGAGGTCAACGGCAGGGCCGAGCTGGTCGCCGTGGCCTCCCGCTCCTGGCAGGGCGGCTGCCTGGGCGTGCCCGCCGCCGAGACCCGCACCGGCGCGTACGCCTCCCGGGTGGACGACCTCGGTCCGTGGATCACCAGGACCAGGAACTCCACCCCCTCGGGGACCGTGGTGAAGGCGTCGCCGTTCACGGTGGTCGACCCGGCCACCAACCATCCGCTGACCTTCGTCCAGGACAGCAGCAACCACCTGTGGTCGTACGACCCGTTGGGCGAGGGCTGGTCCGACCTGGGCGGCTACGCTGCCGCGCGCCCCACGGCGATCGCCACCCCGGCCGCCGACCCGGCCGACAGCCATGTGATGGTGTACGTCAACGGGCCGGACAACAAGCTCTGGTCCTACGACCGCACCACCAAGCACTGGACCCCCTTCGTCCTGACCCCGGCCGGGACGGCGCTGGCCCCCGACGCGGTGCCGCGCACGGTCGTGGACCCGACCACCAAGCACCTGGTCACCTTCGTCCGGGACACCGCCTACCACCTGTGGTCGGTGGACCCGCAGGGCGAGGGCTGGTACGACTACGGCGGCCTGGCCGCCACCGACCCGGTGCCGGTGGTCAACCCGAACGACGGCCACGTCGTGGTCTTCTTCAACGGGCCGAACAACCGGCTGAACTACATCGACCGCCGCAGCGCCGGCCGGGTCGAGTTCCCCCTGACCACGTCCGGCACGGCGATGGCCCCGGACGCCGTCCCCTCGACGGTCGTGGACCCCGCCACCGGGCACTTCACCACGTTCGTCCGCGACACCGCCCACCACCTGTGGTCCGCCGATCCGTGGGGTCCCGGCTGGCGCGACCACGGCCCGGTGGCCGCCACCGACCCGGTCGCGTTCGCCGACGAGGCCGGCAAGCGGACCGTGGTGTACGTCAACGGCCCGGACTACAAGCTGAACGCGCTGGACTTCTCCACCGGCACGCTGACGCCGTTCGCCCGCACCCTGGCCGGGGACTCCGTCCCGCACACCGTGCTCGACCCGGTCACCAAGCACCCGGTCACCTACGTCCGGGACTCCGGCAACACCCTGTGGTCCTTCGATCCGGCGGGCCCCACCTGGGCCCGCTTCCGCGGCGGCCCCTCGGTCTGATCCCCGCCGTGCCGTCCGCGGCCGGTGAACCTCCTGCGCACCCCGCGCACCTGCGGCGTGCCCTCCTTCCCGAACGTTCCAGGGAGATCCCTCATGTCCCGCAAGTCCCAGGTCCGCTCCTGGCGGGCCGGCGTGCTGGTCGCGGCCGCTGCCGCCGGCACGCTGAGCACCTTCACCCCGGCCGTCGCCGTGGTCGGCGACCCGGCCGCCGACGGCACCTACGCCTACACCGCGCGCCTGGTGATCGGCGACAACGTGCGCGCCTGCACCGGCGTGCTGGTGGACCGCTACTGGGTGGCCACCGCGGCCTCCTGCTTCTCCGACGACCCGGCGCAGCCGCAGGCCCTCGCGGCGGGCGCGCCCAAGTGGAAGACCACCGCCACCATCGGCCGCACCGACCTGACGACCGGCGCGGGCACGGTGACGGAGGTCGTGGAGCTGGCGCCGCGCCAGGACCGTGACCTGGTCCTCGCCCGGCTGGCCAAGCCCGTCACCGACATCGCCCCGATCGCGGTCGCCACCACCGCCCCCAGCGCCGGGGAGACGCTGCGGGTGCCCGGGTACGGCCGGACCAAGGCCGAGTGGATCACGAACAAGCTGCACAGCGGCGCGTTCAGCCTCGACACCGTGAGCCCGACGGGCATCGGCACCACCGGTACCGGCGGCGCGGCGGTCTGCAAGGGCGACACGGGCGCCCCGGCGATCCGCCAGGTCAACGGCAGGGCCGAGCTGGTGGCCGTGGCCTCCCGCTCCTGGCAGGGCGGCTGCCTGGGCGTGCCCGCCACCGAGACCCGCACCGGCGCGTACTCCTCCCGCGTCGACGACCTCGGCGGGTGGATCGACCAGGTCCGCGGCGGCTGGTGGGACACCGTCACGGCCAACCCGGCCGCCCGCAGCTCGGTCTACGACCCGGTCCGGAAGATCTCCACGGTCTTCGCCGTCGACAGCAACCACCACGTGGTGTTCTCCACCAGCCCGGACGGCACGACCTGGAGCGGCTGGGCGCAGGTCGGTGGCGACTGGGAGTTCGCGAGCGTTCCCACCGCGCTGTACAACCCCTCCACCGGCGGCACCGAGCTGTTCGCGATCGGCACGGACGGCGTGCTGTCCCAGACCTACTGGATGCCGGACGGCCAGGGCTGGCGCGAGTGGTACTTCCAGGACCGCGGCCCGAGGTTCACCGGCAGCCCCACCGCCGTCTACAACCCGGCGACGAGGACCGCGGAGGTCTTCGCCACCCGGACCACCGGGCTCGTCGCGCACTCGTACTACACCCAGGGCACGACGGGGTGGAGCGGCTGGACCGACCTCCGCGGCAACGGGGAGTTCGTGAGCAGCCCGAGCGCCGTGTACAACCCCTCCACCGGTGGCATCGAGCTGTCCGCGATCAACAGCGACGGCGTGCTCAAGCAGACCTACTGGAAGTCGGACGGCCAGGGCTGGCGCGACTGGTACGCCCAGGACTCCGGCTGGACGTTCTCCGGCAGTCCCACGTCCGCCTACAACCCGGTCACCAGGACCGTGGAGGTCTTCGCCACCCGGACCAGCGGGGTCGTCGCGCACGCGTACTACACGCCGGGCATGACGAAGTGGAGCGGCTGGTACGAGATCCCCGGCCGGCAGTTCGCGGGCTCGCCGTCGGTGGTCTTCGACCCCGCCACCGGCGGTTTCAAGCTGTTCGTGGTCGGCGGTGACGGTGTCCTCGCCCGGGCCGAGTGGCAGCCCGACGACAAGCGGTGGCGCGACTGGACCTCCGTCGGGGACTGGAAGTTCACCACCGGCCGCTTCCCGACCGTGACGTTCAACGCCACGGCGGGCGTGCTGGACCTCTTCGCCACCGGGCAGAACGGCGCCCTGAACCACGTCACCTACAAGGCCGACCCGGTCCCGGGCGGTTGGGGCGGCTGGACGACGATCGAAGGCAGGACGATGATCACCGGCTGACGCGCGGCACCGAGCGCCGGAAGCACTCCGGGCCCGGCCCTTCCCCCGATCCGTCGGGGGAGCGGCCGGGCCCGGGCCGTCGTGCGAGCCGTCGGAGGCGCCGTCAGAGCCGTTCGGGCACCGGGTTGCCGACGGCCTCGATGGCGCGGCGGACCGGCACCTTCAGCAGGACGACGAAACCGATGACGAAGAAGATCAGCAGCGAGATGATCGCCGAGCGGTAGCTGCCGGTGATCTGGTAGGCGAGGCCGAAGACCAGCGGGCCCATCCAGCTGGTGCCGCGGTCGCTGACCTTGTAGAAGCTGAAGTACTCGGCCTCCTTGCCCGGCGGGACGAGGTGGGAGAACAGGGAGCGCGAGAGCGCCTGGCTGCCGCCGAGCACCAGGCCGATCATGCAGGCCAGGACGTAGAACCAGGCGGGCTGGTGGGCGGGCATGAAGTAGCCCAGGGCCAGCGTGACGACCCAGCCGACCAGCGAGCCGAGGATGGTCCGCTTGGCGCCGTACCGGTGGGCGATCCGGCCGAGCAGCAGGGCGCCGCCGATCGCCACGACCTGGACCAGGAGGACGGCGGTGACCAGCGAGGTCTGCTCCATGCCGAGTTCCTCGCTGCCGTAGAGCGAGGCCTGGGAGACGACGGTCTGGATGCCGTCGTTGTAGCAGAGGAAGGCGGCGAGGTAGAGCAGCGTGAGCGGGTGCTTGCGCATGCCGCGCAGGGTGTCGGCGAGTTGGCGCAGGCTGCCGCCGGCGGGCTCGCCGTCCTCGGCCGGGGCGGCGGTGGGGCTGGGGGCGATGCCGGCCCGGGAGGGCAGCCGCAGCATCGGGACGACGGTGAAGAGCGCCCACCACAGGCCGGCCGAGGCGAGGCAGATCCGCACGGCGGTGCCGGAGTCCAGGCCGAACGCGTCGTGGCCCTGGAAGAGCGCCAGGTTGGCGATCAGCAGCAGTCCGCCGCCCGCGTAGCCGTAGGCCCAGCCCTTGGAGGAGACCTTGTCGCGTTCGTCGGGGGAGGCCAGGCCGGGCAGGTAGGCGTAGGAGAGCGCGACCGAGACCGCGTACGAGATGTTGGCGACCACCAGCAGCGCGCCGCCGAGCAGGTAGCGGTCGCCCTGGAGGAGGAACATCCCCATCGTGGCGAGCGAGCCGAGGTACGCGAAGCCGCACATCAGTTCCTTGTGCCGTCCGGTGCGGTCGGCGACCGTGCCGGTGAACAGCATCACCGCGACCGAGAGCAGCACGGAGAAGGAGACCGTGTAGGGGAAGAACGATCCTGCACGGATCGTCAGGCCGAGCGGGTGCACATTGCCGGCCGCGTCGGCGGCGTCCTTGGCGACGGAGGTCAGGTACGGGCCGAGGAACACTGTCAGGACGGTGGCCGAGAAGGCGGCGTTGGCCCAGTCGTTGACGTACCAGCCGAACTGTATCCGGCGCAGGGCCCGTCCGTCGTCGTCGGCGGCCGCGGGGCCGGCGGCGGGATCGGTCGGTGGGTCGTCCGGCAGGTGCGTCGCCGAGTTCGTGGTGCTCATGGGGTTCCCATCACCGTGCTGGAGCCGGTACTGCCGTCCGTCCAGCAGCCGCGCTCGCCGAGGACGTCCCGCAGGACGTCGATGCGATCGGCCATGATGCCATCCACGCCCAGGTCGAGGAGAGACCTGATCCGTGTGGGATCATCCACAGTCCAGACGTGCACCTGGAGCCCGAGCCGGTGGGCGGCGCGGACGAAGGCCCGGTCGACCACCCGGACGCCCCGGTGACGCTCCGGCACCTGGGCGCACAGCCCGGCGAACGGCGCCCCCCGGCGCCGGGACAGCGGCCCCGGACCGGCGGACGGCAGGAACGATTCGGCCAGCGAACGCAGCCGCAGCCGGGCGACCTCGCGGGGGCCGAGCGAGGTGGCCAGCCGGGGACCGCCGGCGGCGCGGACGGCGGCCAGCCGGGTGTCGGAGAAGCCGCCGACGCAGACCCGGTCCCAGGCGTCGGTCCGGCGGATCGCCTCGACCAGCGGACCGACGGCCGGCGCCGCCTTGACGTCGATGTTGAAGCGGGCCCCGGGGAACGCGCCGAGCAGGTCCTCCAGCAGCGGCACCGGCTCGGTCCCGCCGATCCGGGCCCGCCTGACGGCCTCCCAGGGCAGCTCCGCCACCGCCCCGGCGCGGTCGGTGACCCGGTCGAGGCGTGAGTCGTGGAAGGCCACCAGCACGCCGTCGGCGGTGGCGTGAACATCCGTCTCCAGGTAGCGGTACCCGAGCGCGACGGCGGCCTCGAAGGCGGCGAACGAGTTCTCGGGGCGCCCGAGGTCACCGCCCCGGTGCGCGAAGGCGAGCGGCCCGGGGTGGTCGAGGAAGGGGTGCATGTGCTGCTCCGAGCTGCGGGGACAGGGACCCGGCGGGGCCGCGCGGCCGTGGTCCGCGGGCGTACCGCGTTACAGTATTACGCACCCTGTCAAGCAGTAACGCTCCGTTTCACCCCCGATCCGCAGGACCGGCCCCGGGCCGGGCCGCCCCTCAGCCCCCCGCTCCGCCGCGGACGTCCCGGCGCAGTCCCAGGATCTCCGCGACGGCCTCCAGCCAGCGGGCGAGCAACTGGTCGCCGTCGACGGTGGTGACGGTGGTGGCCGCCGAACCCAGCCAGTCGCGGGCGAGCCGGGCCGGTTCCGTCCCGGGGAGCGGCTCGGGGAGGTCGGCGGCGTAGCGGGCGCCGCCGCTGCGCACCACCTCGGCGAGGAAGGCGAGCGACCGGGGGAGCACCCCCAGCCGGTCGGCGGCCAGCGCGGCCGCGATGGCGCCCTCGCCGAACAGCGCGGCCCGGTGCGGGCCGGCGAAGGCCAGGCCGTAGCGGAGCATGGCGGACACGTCGAGCTGCCGCAGCTCGTCGTCCGTCCTGGGGCGGAAGCGGTCGTCGGGGCTCATCGGACCGTCACCGTGTAGGTGTTGCGCACGACCAGTTTCCTGTTCTCGTCGCTGGGGGCGGGCAGGTTGCAGTAGCTGCGGAAGCAGTTGAGGAGGGTGACGGCGGTGGTCCCGCGGCCCTTGGCCTCGAAAGTGTAGAAGCGGGTGCCGCCGACGCCGTCCGAGGTCTTCGACTTCTCCGGGAGGTCGAGCCGCTCGTCGGCCAGGGCGGCGACGGCGGCGTCCGGCCTCGGGTCCACGACGCTCCAGCGGTCGCCGGCCGAGGTGTTGTCCGGGACGGCGACCGTGAAGCGCTCGCCGACGGCGAGGTCGACCGAGCGCTCCTGCGCGCCGAGCACCCGGCCGCGCTCCGGCCCGTTCCGCGCGGCCCTCGTGTCCTGCCCGCAGGCCGACAGCCCGGCCGCCAGGACGGCCGCCAGCGCCGCCGCCCGGACCGGCATCCTCGTGAACACCCGTACCGTCCCGGTCACTTCGGCAGGTGGACGGCGTAGGCGGTGGGCAGCCGGTTGTCCGAGGCGCCGCCCATGCGGCCGTTGACGAAGTCGTCCTCGCTGACCCAGGTGGTGGTGCCCCACGGGTTGTAGATCTGCAGCATGTTGCCCTCCTGGCCGACGATCATCATGGCGTGGCCCGACCGCTTGCCGTCCTTGTCGTAGCCCTCCACCCCGACCGGCACTGGCTTGCCGTCGGCGACCGCCTTCTCGATGTCCGGCAGGAGCTCGCGCCGGTCGTCGGGGTTCGGCATCTTCTTGTAGTCGAAGTCGGCGCCGGTGTGCGGGCTGACCTCCTTCTCCAGCACCTTCTCCTTGCCGTCCGCCCCCATGCCGTCCCAGTTGTCGCCGCCGTCGCCCTCCTGGTGCACCCGGTGCTGCTCGGCCAGCAGCCGCTGCTGGAAAGCCGCCGGGTCGTCCTCCTGGCCGGTCGGCCCGCCGGTCAGGTCCAGCGCGTAGAGCGGGTCGACCATCGCCCGGGCGGTGACGGTGGAGGAGGCGACGCAGGTGCCCTCGGTGTTCGCCTGCTGCCAGCGGGCGCCGTCGAAGGTGACCTCGTCCGTGTTCTTGTTGGAACCGTCGTCGTTGGTCCCGCCGCTGGTGGTGTCGTCGTCCTCGGTGTGGACGGGCGTCAGGTGCGTCCGGAGCCACTCCGGGTCCTTGCCGTGGATCTTGCCCTGGAACGCGCGGATCTCGTCCATGTTGTGACCGGCCGCCAGCGCCTTCATCAGATACGCGCGCTCCTGCGGGGACTTGGAGTCGGCGAGCAGCTTCTCGAAGTCCGCCCGGTCCTTCTCGTTCATCTTGTCCAGGTACTCGCCGGACCGCTTCATGTCGTTGGCGGTCAACAGCTCGTTCAGCTCGGTCGGACCGTCCGGACCGGAGGTCTCGGCCAGCACGAGCTTGTCGGCGGCGGTGACCGCGCCGGTCTTCATCTTGCCCGCGCGGGCCTCGGAGGCCAGCTTGTTCAGGTCGCGGGCCGCCGCACGGGCGGCCTCGTCGGCGCGCTTGGCTGCGCTCAGCATCGCGTCGACCTGGGGCACGGCGGCCTGCTGCGCCTTCTTGCGCGCCGCCTCCTCGTCGTCGCCCTCGAACCAGTCGTCGAACCAGCCGTCCTCACTGCCCAGCGAGCCCAGCACCTGCTGGAGCGCGGACCGCGCGGCGCTGTCCTGGCCCTGGGCGTTGCGCAGCGCGTCCGCGAGGCGGAGCAGGGCTATCCCGCCGTTGTGGAGCGCGCTGGTCTGCTCGTCGACGGCGCGGGCCGCGGCGGCCACCACCTCGGCGGCCTTCGCCCCCGTGGAACCGGTCCAGACGTCCGGCAGCCCGGCGGTGGCGACCGCCAGGACGTCCTGGTGGAGCTGGTTCGAGTCGGCGGCCGCGTTCTTGTAGCGGTTGCCGGTGGCCTCGATGGTGCCCGGGTCCCCGACCGGCGCGTGGACCGCGAGGGCTCCCTTGATCGCGGAGATCAGCCCGTTCTTGCTGTCCGCCTCGCGGACGTCCTTCAACCGGTCGCTCAGCGCCTTGCAGCGCTGCGTGGTGGATTCGCCTGCCATGGCGGCTCGTTCGCCCCGTTCCCGTTGCCCGTGGTGTGGTTCCTGCCGCTGCCCGTCGGCTCCTCGTCGGCCGCCGGGCTGCGCGTACAGCCGCGCGTTCGGCCGCGCGTGCGGACACGCGTACAGCCGCGTGTTCGGCCGCGGCCCGTGTGCCGGACTCAGCCGAAGGGCCGGTACCCGCCGCTGCCCGAGGCCGCCACGAGGTCCTTCACCACGGCGCCGTCGGCCGACTGGTAGCCGGCCGAGGAACCGCGGACCTTGCCCGCCAGCTCGCTCAGCGCGCTCTTGATCGTCGCGCTCTGCGCCTGCCAGGAGCTGCTGAAGTTCTGGTACGCCGGATCGACGTCCTCACCCCCGAACACGTCAGCGGTGTAGCACACCGGATCGCTGATCGCCGTCCCGATCGTGCCCTCGTCCCCGGACGCCTTGTCCAGCGCCTTCGCCTGGCCCTCGGCCCCGCCGGCCTGGATCGCGTACCCCGACCCCTGCGCCATGGTTCCCCCTCGTGCGTCCCCCGAGCCGTCCGCGCGACGGCGTCCGAGCACCATACGGGCCGTCCGGTGCCCGGGCAATTCGTATCGGGCCTGGTGGGGGCGCTGTTGCAGATTCATGACACACCGTCCACCGATCGGTCACGGCGCCCCGCCGAGGCTTGAGCGGGCGCCGTCCTGTCAGCGCGCCGCCGGTGTCCTGTCAGCGGTGACAGCGCCGCGTCCGCGTCCTGTCCGCGCGGTGCAAGTGCCCCGGACCACGCTGGTGTTGAAACGGAGCAACCCACGGGAGGTCACCATGTCCAACAGCATCCGGCCGCACTCCGGCACCCGCCCCACCTCGGTCCTGGTCTCCGGCGCCGGGATCGCCGGCACCGCGCTCGCCCACTGGCTGAACCGCTACGGCTTCCGCGTCACGGTCGTGGAGCGGGCCCCCTCGCTGCGCGGCGGCGGGCAGGCGGTGGACATCCGCGGCGCCGCCCTGACGGTGGTCGAGCGGATGGGGCTGCTGGAGGAGGTCCGGGCCCGCCGGACCGGGCTGCGCGGGATGTCCGTGGTCGACGCGGACGGCCGCGAGCTGCGCAGCACCACCGAGTGGACGGCCACCGGCGGGCCGATCGGCGGCCCGGACGTGGAGATCCTGCGCGACGAACTCGCCGAGCTGATCGCCGGAGCGGACGGTGGCGCCGCGGGTGACGGGACCGCCGCGGGTGACGGGACCGCCGGGACCGCCGGGCCCGGCGTCGAGTACCGCTTCGACGACTCGATCGCCACCCTGGCGCAGCACCCGGAAGGCGTCGACGTCCGGTTCCGCGGCGGCACCGAGCGCTCCTTCGACCTGGTCGTCGGCGCCGACGGCCTGCACTCGAACACCCGGCGCCTCGTCTTCGGCCCCGAGGCGGACTACCTCCACCCCATCAACACCTTCGTCGCCGGCTGGAGCGCGCCCAACCACCTCGGTCTCGACCGCTGGGAGATCGCCCACCGGGACGGCGACGACCCGAACTGGTTCTGCATGGCGATGACCGTCCGCGGCAACAGCGAACTGCGCGTCTTCGTCGGCTTCCACAGCGACGAGCCGATCGACGACATGCTCCCGCGCGACCCGGCCCGCCAGCGGCAGTTGGTGGCCGAGCGCTCCGCCCACGCGCGCTGGGAGCTGCCGCGCTTCCTGGAGGCGATGCGGGAGTCCGACGCCTTCCACTACGACGTCGTCGCCCAGATCCGGATGGACCGCTGGTCCAACGACCGCGTCGTCCTGCTCGGCGACGCCGGCTACTGCTGCTCCCCGGCCACCGGCCAGGGCACCAGCGTGGCGCTGACCGCCGCCTACGTCCTGGCTGGCGAACTGCGCGCGGCCGACGGCGACCACCGCGCGGCCTACCCCGCGTACGAGCGGCGGCTGCGCGACCACGTGGCCGCCAACCAGGCGATCCTCGACGTGACCGGGGACCGGAAGGCCCGGTCCGAGGCCGTCACGAACCTCGGGCAGTCCGATCCGAAGCTGGAGGCGGCCTTCCGGGCGGCGCTCGACTTCGACCTGCCGGACTACTGACCGGCCGGACCGCCGGCCGGCGGGGCTCCGCCCACCGGTCGGTGGGCGGAGCCCCGCCGGGCGCGGGCGGTACCGCCTAGCCGGCGACGGCCGGGGAGAGCTCCGCGGCGAGCCGGCGCAGATCGGGGCCGTACTCGGGGTTGGCGAGCGCAGCGGCGAACTGGGCGCGCAGGTAGGCGGCGGGGTTGCCGGTGTCGTACCAGGTGCCGGCGATGACCTGCCCGTAGACCGCGCGCCGCGCCGCGTAGGCGTTGATGGCGTCGGTCAGGTAGACCTCGTCCTCGGGCTTCTCGTGCCAGCGGAGCGTCAGTTCGCGCAACTCGTCGACGATGCCGGGGGTGATGACGTAGCCGCCGATCGCCGCGTACGAGGAGGGCGCGTCGGCCGGCTTCGGCTTCTCGACCAGACCGGTGATCCGCAGCGAGCCGCCGCCGAGGTCCTCCTTCACCACCGGCACGCCGTAGCGGTAGGAGTCCTCGGGAGCCATCGGCATCAGCGCGAGCACCGGCGCGTTGGTCTGCTCGTACGCCCGGATCAGCTGCTGCGCGCGGGGGACCTCGGCCACGAAGACGTCGTCGGGCCAGAGCACCAGGCAGGGCTCGTCGCCGAAGTGCCGGGCGGCGTTGAGCACCGGGGTGCCGTTGCCGTACGGGCCGTGCTGGTAGAGGTAGCTGATGTGGCCCTTGCGGGACAGCTCGCCGACCTCCTCGACCGCCGCCGCGAAGGCCGCCTTGCCGTCCCGGCGCAACTGCTCGACCAGGACGGGGTTGGGGCGGAAGTGCTCCTGGATCAGGCCCTTGTCGCCGTTCACGACGATGGTGATGTCGGTGATGCCGCTCTCGATCAGCTCGCGCACGGTGTGCTCGATGACCGGCTTGTCGCCGACGGGCAGCATCTCCTTCGGCGTGGCCTTGGTCAGCGGCAGGAGGCGGGAGCCGAGGCCGGCGGCGGGGATGACGGCTCGGCGGATCGTCCTGGGGGCCATGTGGCGCTCTCTCGTTTCGTGGGAGGTGCGGCGCCGTGGTGACGCGGCGTCCCGGTCGACGCTATCAAGCGCTGACGTGCCGTTAAGTAGACGGTCGGCATACGGAAGTTGGCCCCGCGGAAGCTGTCCGGATTCACCGGCGGCCGTGCGTGCCCGCGTGTGCCCGCCGCGTCCCGCACCGCCGCGCACCGCCTCGCCCGCACGGCGGACGGCGGACGGCCGCGGCGGGGCCGGGCCCTTTTTGCTCCCGCATCGTTGCCCATACCGGAAGACCACCCGAGGAAGACCACCGGAGGTTCCCATGACGGACGAGACCGGAACGACGTGCGAGACCGGAGGGACGGGCGAAGCCGAAGGGACGGGCGAGCCCGGCCCGCCGCCGTACCGCAGCTACACCTGGGACGACGAGCACGGGGCCGTCCACGCCATCCTCTATCCGGGCGAGGAGGAGGCCGACGAGGAGCGCAAGGCCGGGTTCCGCGCGATGGGCGCCCGGATGCTGGCCGACCTGATCGCCGAACGGGAGGCGGAGCACACCCCTCCGTTCCCCGGCGTGCCGGACCTCCGCCTGATCCACGGCGAAGGCACCGCCTGAACAACGTTCCGCGCCACAGCACTTGCTCCAATCCACCCCCGCGCACGCGCCCCGGCGCGCACGCGGGCGGTGCGCGCCGGCCGTGCCGCCCCGGCCGGCGGCCGGGGGCGGTCGGCTCAGCCCTTGCCGCCCGCCTTCAGCACCTGGGCCGCGGCCACGCCCGCCGCGCTGAAGCCGTGCCCGCCGCCCTCGACCTCGGCGGCGACGGCGAGGTCGCCGCGGTAGGCGATGAACCAGCTGTTGTTGGCCTGGCCGCCGGCCTCGACGGTGCCGGTCTTGGCACCGATCTGGCCGGACAGGCCGGCCATCGGGGTACGGGCGGTGCCCTGGGTGGCGGTCTTCGCCATCATGGCGCGCAGGTCCCTGGCGACGTCGGCCGGGAGCTTGCCGGGTGCCGTCGCCCGTTTGGCGTCCTCGCGCAGCACGGGCTGGCGGAACGTCCCGCTCTGCACGGTGGCGGCGACCGAGGCCATCGCCAGCGAGTTGGCCTGGATCCGGCCCTGGCCGATGTACGAGGCCGCGGCCTCGTCCTTGTTGCCGGGCGCCGGGACGGTGGCGTCCCGGCTCGGGACGCCGATGTGCCACTCCAGCCCGAGGCCGAACTGGTCGCGGGCCACCGCGCCCAGGGTGCCGGGCTGGAGCTTCTCCAGTCCCTTGTCGATGAAGCCGGTGTTGCAGGAGTGGGAGAAGTCGTCGGCGAGCGTGTAGGACGGGAGGTCGCCGGGCTCGTCGTTGTGCCAGGCGCGCGGCGAGTAGGTGGTGGCCTTGCAGGGCACCGCGGTGTCCGGGCCGACCCCGGCCTCCAGCAGGGCGGCCGCGGTGATCACCTTCATCGTCGAGCCGGGCGCCTGGCCGCCCGCGATCGCGCGGTTGAAGCCGCCCTGCGGGGCGTACGCCATCGCCAGGATGTTCCCGGTGCTCGGCTGGACGGCCACCAGGGAGGCCGGATTGCCGTTCGCCGACTGCTGCTTGACCGCCTCCTCGGCCACCTGCTGCAGGTCGGCGTCCAGGGTGAGCTTGACCTGCGGGGCGCTCGGCGGGGTCAGCACGAACAACTGCTCCGGCTCGCTGCCGCCGCCGCCCGGGCCCGAGAGCACCACGGCCCGGCCGGTGACGGTGGCGGCGCCGTCCGGCGGGGCGATCTGGGGGAGGACGGCGCGCAGCGACGGGAAGGTGTCGAGCGGCCGGCCCTTGCGGTCGGTGGGCTTGGAGACGGCGTTGGGCAGTGCCTTCACCGCGATGGTCCCGCCCTGGGCGAGCTGCGGGTGGATCACGGACGGCTTCCAGCGCACCACGGGCCGGCCGTCCTGGGAGCGGACGACGCTCAGCACGCCGTCGTACTCCCAGGCGTCCGGGGTGCCCTCGAACTCCGCCTTCACCCGGAAGCCCAGGGCCGGTTCGCTCGGGGAGTCGGCCTGGGAGCGGCCCGTCCCGGTCAGGGCGAGCGAGCGGGGGCCCACCTGCTCCTGGAAGGCGGTCAGCGCGGCGCGGGCGGTCTCCGGCCGGTCGGTCAGACCGGCGGCGGCCGCGATGTCGCCGCGGCTCCAGGCGGCCAGGAACTCCTTGGCCGCCGCCTCGGCCTGCTCGGCGGTCGGCGGGTCCTGCGGGGCCTTCGACACGGCGCCGGGGCCCTGGTGGCCGCCGGACGGGCCGTTGTCCGTCACGGCGTTCAGCACGTTGTAGGCGCCGTAGCCGCCGACCGCCAGCAGGGCGGCGAAGACCCCGCCGGCCGCCACCATCACGACCCGGCGCGCGGTCGATCCGCGCGGGGCCCCGCCGTCGTCCTGTCCCTCGTCCTCGTCGAACGGCTCGTACCGGACGTCGTCGTCGGCGAGTTCGTCGTACTCCCGGTGGGCGCCGTAGCCGTCCTGCGGCTGGAGCCCGTCGTGCCCGTGAAGCCCGTCGTGCCCGTGGACTCCGGCGTGCCCGCTTTGCCCGCTGTGCCCGTCGTGCCCGCTGTGCCCGCTGTGGCCGTCGTCCTCGTCGTACTGGTCATGTCGGTCGTACTCGTCGTGCTGGTCGTTCTTCCGCTCCCCGGACATGGCGCCGTCCCCCCTGTGATCCTTCGTGTGCTGCGGGCACGCCCCCTCCGGTGTGTCGGCCCGCCTCGGCCCGACCGGACGAAAGTCCGTTCGGGCGCGGATCAGCCTATGCCGGGACGGGTGATCGGTCGACCGGAACGGCCCGCCCGGTGATCGGCCGGGCGGGCCGCAGGGGTGCAAGCCGGTCAGGCCCAGGGGTCGGTGAAGGACCGGCCGGGGACGGGCTTGGCGACCAGGGCGATGGCGGTGAAGAAGTTGACCTGGCCGATGGCGAGCATGAGCGTGGTCAGCGCCTTGTCGTCGTAGTGCCCGGCGACCTCGGCGTACAGCGCGTCCGACACCCGCTCGCCGTGCGGGCTGGGCCGGAGGACGGCCTCGACCAGGGCGAGCGCCGCGCGCTCGGGGGCGGTGAACCAGGGCGAGTCCGGCCAGCCGGCGACCGAGGCGATCCGCTCCTCGGACTCGCCGGCCGCGCGGAGGAATCCGGTGTGCAGGACGGTCAGGTAGGTGCTGCCGGCGAGCTGGCCGGCCCGCAGCTGGACCAGGCTGATGGTGCTCCGGGGGACGGACCCGTTGCCGGTGGCCTTGAACAGCGCGGCCGAGACCTCGGAGATCTCGGGGACGAGCTCCACCGGGTCCTGGGCCATGCGCGGGCGCAGCGGGACCTCGGCGGTGATCGGGCGGGTGTTCATGGTGGCGTTCCTCTTCTTCCGAGCGGGTGGGTGGACCGTGCGGTCACCTGTCCGACGGATCCCGGCGCGGGTTTGTGACAGCCCGTCCCGCCCGCAGTCCGAGGACGCAGCCGGTCACCAGCAGGCCGGCCATCGCGAGCAACGGTGCGGTCCACGTGCCGCTCGCGGTGCGCAGCGCCGACGCGAGCGCGGGGCCGGTGGCGGCGAGCAGGTAGCCCCAGGTCTGGGCCATGGTGGAGAGCGCGGCGACGTGTTCCGGGTCGGTGCCCCGGCGGGCGAACAGGACGGCGGCGAGCGCCTGTCCGCCGCCCATGCCGATGCCGAGGACGGCGGCCCAGAGCGGGGCGCCACCGGCCGGGGCGAGCACCAGGCCGAGCAGACCGAGGACGCAGACGGCCACCACGCCCACGATGTGCGGCCGTTGGTCGGTCCGGGCGGCGGCCAGGGTCGGGGCGAGGAACCCGCCGACGGCGAGGCCGAGGATCAGCACGGCCTGGTCGGTGCCGGCGGCGGTCCGGCTCAGTCCCGCGTCGACCAGGAGGGTGGGCAGCCAGGCCAGCGTCGCGTAGAAGACCAGGGTCTGGACGCCGAAGAAGGCCGTCAGGCTCCAGCCGAGCGCCGTCCGCCCGACCCGTCGGCGTCCGACGGGTGCGGCGGGCCCGGCCGGCTCCGGTGCGGCCAGCAGCTCCCGTGCGACCCGCAGCTGCGGCACCAGGCCGGCCGCCGCCAGGGCCGCCGGGACGACGGCGATCGCGATCGCGGCCTGCCAGGACCAGGCGTCCGCGACCGGCGCGACCAGCGCGGCGACGACCGCCGAACCGGCGCCCATGGACAGCGCGTAGACGCCCGTCATGGTGCCGATCCGCCGGGGTGCGAAGCGGGCCCGGACGAACACCGGGATCAGCACGTTCACCACCGCCACCGCGACCGCGACCAGCACCGTGCCCGCGTACAGCCCGGGCAGGCCCGCCGTCCGCAGCGCCGCTCCGACCAGCAGCAGCACGCTCGCCCAGAACAGTCCGCGCTCCTCGCCGAGCCGCTGCCGGGCCAGGGCGCCGAGCGGGGCGAACAGGCCCATGCACAGCGGCGGCAGCAGCGCGAGCAGCGTCACGGTGCCCGGTCCCCACCCGGCGACCGGCGCGAGCGGCCCGATCTGCCCGAACGCGACCCGGGTGTTGAGGCTGAGCAGGACGAAGCCGAGCACGAGCAGGGCTCCGGAGGTCCGGGGTGTGCCGGGCGCGGGTACGGCGGGCGCGGGTACGGCGGTGGCCGGCGCGGTGGTGGCGGGCGCATCGGTGGGCGGCATGAGGGGAGGGCCCTTCGCTTCGGCAAGAGGTTAGGCTTGCCTAAGCTTTCTCGCTCAAGCGCACTTGAGCGCAACCCGGCCCGAACACGATCCGGTCCGAACACGACCCGGCCCGAACGCGATCCGGTCCGGGCATGATTCGGTCGGGGCCCACCCCCGACGGAGGAGGCGGCAGATGGCGGAGCTCCACTCGATCACCGAGGTCGCGACGGCCTTCGGCCTCTCGGTGCCGGCCCTGCGCTACTACGAGGAGTGCGGCCTGGTGGCCCCCGCCGCGCGCCGAGGCCGGGTCCGCTACTACGACCGGGAGGCGCTGGAACGCCTCGCCCTGGTCCAACTCTGGCACGTGGACGGGATGATCCCGGTCGGCGGGACCGCCGCCGTACTGGCCAGCGAGCAGGCGGCCGAGCGCAGGGCGCTGCTGCACGCCCAGCGGGACGGGATGCTCGCCCGCGCCCGCCGGCTGGAGCACGCCGCGGCCGTCCTCACCCACATGCTGCTGTGCAGCCGGGACCGCCCGCTCGACTGCCCGACCACCCGGGCCCACATCAGCGCCCGGGTGGACGCCGCCCTGGCGGGCGAGGAGCTCGCCGACGGCTTCTTACCTGGGCTGCCGGACGGCTCCGCGCCGTAGGAGGCCTCAGCCCAGCACCGCCGGCGTCGGCCCGTCCGGCCGTACGGTGATGCTGTACGCCGCCCCCGCCGGCCGCGAACGGAACATCAACGGCCCCATCGGCAGCAGGAGTTCCAGCAGCGCCGTGGTCTCGCGCAGCGCGAACCGGGTGCCCAGGCAGGCGCGGGCGCCGAGGCCGAACGGGAAGTAGGCGCCGAGCTGCCCGGGCCGGTCGGCGTCGGTGGCGAAGCGGGCGGGGTCGAAGCGCTCCGGGTCGGGCCACAGTTCCGGGTCCCGGTGGGTGAGGTACGGGCAGACCAGCACGTCCGTCCCGGCGGCGATGCGGTGCCCGGCGATGACGTCGTCCTCCAGGGCATGCCGGGGGAGGAGCCAGGCGGAGGGGTAGAGCCGCAGCGTCTCGCTCACCAGCGCCTGCGGATCGGCCGTCCGGGCCTCGGGGTGGCGGTCGAGCAGCAGGAAGAGCCAGGTGAGCGTGGTGGCCGTGGTCTCGTGGCCGGCGACGAGCAGGGTGACCAGCTCGTCCCGGATCAGCCGGTCGGTGTACTCGGGGTGCCGCTCGCCCGCCTCGACCAGCATCCGCAGCACCCCGGGTTCCTCGGCCGGGTCGGCCGAGCGGGCCGCGTCGATCGCCGCGTGCGCCACCGCGTCGATCCGGGCGAGGTCCGCGGCGACCGCGTCCCGGGCGTCCGCCGCGTTGGTCGGCAGCGTCGGCATGGCGGCCACCACCCGTTCCACCGCCCGGAGTTCGCCGTCGGTCCGGTCGTCCAGCGGCTGCCCGGTGAGCGCCCGCCAGACGGTGTCCAGGGCGAAGCCGCGCATCTCCTCGCCGACGTCGAAGGTCTCCCCGGTGCGCCGGTACCCCTCCCAGCGCTCGGCGGTGCGGCGCGCCGCCGCGGCGATCCGGTGTTCGTAGCGGCGCATCCCGGTGCCGGTGAACTGGGACTGCAGCAGCCGCCGTTGACGCTTCCAGGCGTCGCCGGCGGCGGACAGCACGCCGTCCCCGACCAGCATCCGGGCGCGGTGCGAGCGCTTGACGTACCGGTCCGGGTGGTGGCCCAGGACGTGCTGCACGGCGGCCGGGTCGGTGACCAGGACGGTCGGCGTCGGGCCGAGCCGGAACGCGGCGATGCCGCCGACGCCGCGCCGCGTCCGGGCCAGCAGCTCGACGAGCTCGGCCTCCTCGGCCCGCCACTGCTCGACGGCCTCGGCGGCCAGCTCCGGTACCGGGCGGGTGTCCGTGCTCACGGGGCGGGTCCTTCCGTTCGGCTGACGGTGCGTCCGTTGCGGCCCGACTCTATGCCAGGGCGGGCCCGCCCGGGTTGCGCCGAACGGGTGGCGGCCCCGGCCCGGGGCGGCGCGGGGGCCCGCCGGGACGTCCGCGCACGGCTAGCGTGCGACCGGGCCGACCGGCCCCTGCTCGTTGCGCGGATGGGAGAACGCATGCCCGGGACCCGGCACTTCGGAGGCGGCCGGACCCGCCGAGCGGCCCGGTGGCTGGCGACGGCCCTGCTCCTCCCGGCCCTCGCGGCCTGCGGCGGCGGTGGCGGCTCCGGGTCGGCCGGTGCCCCCCAGGCCGGGCAGACCGGCCAGAACAGCGCCTCGGGGCAGCCGGACGACCAGCGGACCAAGGACGAGGGGGACCAGGGCGGCTTCCGGAACGCCGGCGAGCCCTCGGCGAACGTCCAGGGCAGCGACCGCACCGCCCGGATCAGCCTGTCCTTCCCGTCGAGCACCACGACCGGCTTCACGGCCGTGATCAGCAAGGTGTCCGACTGCGGCAGCACGGAGTACGCCACCCCCGCCTCGCAGCAGGTCCAGGTGACCAACGGGCAGACCGAGCGGGTCGAGTTCCGGCTCCCGCCGTGGAAGCCCGGCACCAAGAGCCGGAACATCTGCCTCACGGTGACGGCCGACGACTCCACCAAGCGGATCGAGGCCGTGGGTTCGGTGGAGGTCATCAGCCCCGACGACGGGGCCACCACCGGCAACGGCGGGACCCCCAGCTATGGCGGGACCAACGGCTCGACCCCCACCGGCGGGTCGAGCCCGTACACCGGTGCCCCCACCGGCTCCGGGAGCACCCCCTGAGCCCTGCCGAGGAGGCACCCCCGGGAGAGCCGGAGCGGCCGTCCTCGCGCTCCTGGTCGGACTGGATCGCCAAGCTCGCCACCTGGGTCGCCCCGACCACCCTCCTCACCGCGCTGCTCTTCTTCTTCGGCTACGCCTACACCAGTTCGCTCTACGGCTACTTCGGCATCGACGCCGGCATGATCGGCTTCGCCACTCAGGACCTGCTGCTCCGCAGTTCCCCCGCGCTCTACGTGCCGGCCGGGGTCGCCCTGTGCGGGGCGCTGGTCGGCGCGCTCGGCTACCACGTCGCGACCAGGGCCGCCGAGGCCGGCACGGTCGGCGCCCGGACGGTGCGACGGGCCTGTTCGGCCGTCGCCGTACTGGTCGTCCCGCTGCTGCTGCTCGGCTTCCTGGCCGGCTTCGAGGTGTTCGACGCCGGCCCGATGGGCACCCCGCTGCTGATCGGCGGCGGACTGCTGCTCGCGGTCCTGGCCCGGCTGCTGTACGTGCGCGGCACCGGCGCGCCGTACCCGCTGACCGGTGAGCGGGCGGCGCTGGGGATCAGCGTGGCGATCGTCGTGCTCTGCGCGTTCTGGGCGGTCGGCGGCTACGCCCAGCAGAAGGGCACGGCCGACGCGGAGCAGCTGGCCCGGCACCTCTACCGGCGTCCGGCGGTGGTCCTGGACACCCCGGAGCACCTCCACCTGGGATGGTCCGGGGTGCGGGAGACGGCGCTGCCGGGCGTGGAGCCGGGGGAGCGGTTCCGCTACCGCTACGAGGGCCTGCGCCTGCTGGCCCAATCCGGTGGCCGGATGTTCCTGATTCCGCGCACCTGGACCTGGGAGACGGGCAGCGGCCTGATCGTCCCCTTCAACGAGACCGTCCGGGTCGCCTTCCACCCGGGCTGAGACGGCCCGGGCCGGGACCCCGGCGGCCCGGGCGCACGGCTGCGCCGCGGTCCGTCCCCCTCGACGGACCGCGGCGCAGCGGCTTCACCGGGTGTCAGGGCGTCCCGGTCACACCTGCTGCCAGAGGGCGGGCACGATCGGCGGCTCCCAGCCGACCTGGGCGGTGTGGCCCTGGAGGCAGCGGTAGCTGACGCCGTTGTAGGTCACGATGTCGCCGGCCTGGTAGGTGGTGCCGGCGGTCCAGGTGCCGCCGGGGTTGGGCGAGTCGCTGCCCACCACCAGGGAGAAGCTGGTGCTGTGGGTGGCCGAGCCGGTCCCGGTCAGGGTGATGTTGTAGGTGCCGGTGGGGGTCGAGGCGGAGGTGGCGACGGTGAGCGTCGCCGAGCCGCCGGACTGCACCGAGGACGGGTTGAAGGAGACCGTCACGCCGGTCGGTGCGCCCGAGGCGGTCAGGTTGACCGTCTGGGCCGAGCCGGAGGTGGTCGAGGTGGCGACCGTCGCGGTGGTGGTCTCACCGGGCTTGACGGTGGCGGTGGTGGGGTTCACCGAGACGGAGAAGTCGTTGGTGGGCGTGGTGCCGCCGGCCGAGGTCTTCCAGATGGTGTACGCCACGCCGTCGGCGCTGCGGTTCAGCACCGTCGCGTCGATGTTGGCGGTGGTGTCGCAGGAGGAGTGGTAGCAGGAGTCGTAGGACCGGCCCGCCGTGCCGCCCCACTTGGCCGCCTGCGCCGAGGTCTTGGTGTCGCTGGCGCCGGCCGCGTAGCCGGAGGTCGGGATGCCGGCCTGCTGGAAGGAGTAGTCGTCCGAGCGGCCCTGGCCCTCGACGTTCTCCTCCGGCTTGAGGTTCAGCGAGTCCCAGTAGGCCTTCATCGGTGCGGAGGCCGCGGAGTTGATGTTGTTGATGAAGTAGCCGGCGTTGGTCGAGGCGATCATGTCGAAGTTGTAGTACGCCTTGATCGCGGAGCGCTGGGCGGAGCCCAGCTGGCCGACGTAGGACTGCGAGCCCTGCAGGCCCTGCTCCTCACCGGTCCACCAGGCGAACCGCACGTGCCGGGTCAGGCCGGGGTTCTGCTGGGCGAGCACGAGCGCGTTCTCCAGCAGGGTGGCCGAGCCGGAGCCGTTGTCGTTGATTCCGGGGCCGGCCGAGACGCTGTCCAGGTGGGCGCCGAACATGGTGACCTGGTCGGCCGGGCCGCCGGGCCAGTCGGCGATCAGGTTGTTGGACTGGTAGGTGCAGGAGGTGCAGGTCTGCTCGGTGACGCTGTAACCGGCCGCCTGGAGCTTGCCCTTGATGTACGCCAGCGACTGGCTGTGCCCGGCGCTGCCCGCCCGGCGGTGGCCGCCGTTCTGGCTCGCGATGCTGTTCAGCTGGGACAGGTGGGCCTGGATCTTGGCGACGTCGATGTCGGGCGCGGGACCGCCGGGGTTGCCCCCGCCGCCGACGGTGAGGCTGTACTGGGCGGTGTGGGTGGTGGTGCCGGCGGTGCCGGTGACGGTGATCTGGTAGCTCCCGGCCACGGCCGTCGCGGAGGCGTTCAGGGTGAGGGCGGCGGAGGAGCCGGCCTGGACCGAGGAGGGGTTGAAGCTCGCGGTGACGCCGGACGGCAGGCCGGAGGCGGTCAGGGCGACGGTCTGGGCGGTGCCGGAGGTCACCGCGGTGCTCACCGTGGCCGTGGTGGAGGCGCCGGGCTGGACGGAGCCGGAGGCCGGGCCGAGGGAGAGCGAGAAGTCGCTGTTGCCGGACGGCGTGCAGGTGGGGTCGCCGGTCTGGGCGGGGACGCTGACGGCGTCCCAGGCGGCCTTGGCGCGGTTGAAGAAGGTGCAGGTCGGGTCGATGCTCTTGGCGGCGGTCAGGGTGGTGGTGCGGTAGCGCTTGTAGGTCATGCCGCTGGTCTTGAGGAGCATGCCGCCGTAGAAGACCCGGCCGGCGTCCTTGATGCCGATGCCGGTGACGGAGGAGTTGTTGCAGGTGGGGCTGGTGGGCTTGCCGCCGCCGGGGTTGGAGCCCTCGGCGAGGAGGTAGAACCAGTGGTTCAGCGGGCCGGCCGCGGCGTGCTCCTCGGTGTTCGGGATGGACGCCGAGTAGCAGTTGGGGTTGTTGCCGACCAGGGAGGGGTTGTACATGTTGCGGATCGGGCCGTTGCCGACCAGGTTGATCATCTCGCCGACGGTGTAGTCCGGGGAGTCGTACGGCGAGGGCTCGTTGGCGTAGGCCTCGGTGAGGGCGCCCATGATGTCGCCGGTGGCCTCGCCCAGGCCGGACTCGTTGTTGGCGCCGCCGGGGGTGTACTGGTCGATGCCGTGGCCGAACTCGTGGCCGACCACGTCGATCGCGGCGATCCACTCGTTGGCCTGGCTGTGGCCGATGGATATCGTGCTGCCGTCCCAGTAGGCGTTGACGTCACTGAGGCCGACCTTGACGGGCCAGCTGCCGCCGTTGCCGTTGTGGCCGTTGCGCCCCAGCCAGTCGCGGAGCATGTCCCATTCCTTCTGGGCCGCGAACATCGCGTCGCCGCAGCCGGTCTCCTTGCTGGACGGGCTGCCGTTGCCCCAGGAGTCGCTCGACTTGGAGAAGACCTGCCCGGTGCCGTAGTCGGAACACGACAGGCCGGGCCGGTTGGGATCGCGCAGCGAGTAGGAGCCGCCCGAGCTCGTGGTGCTGATGCTGACCGGGGCGGGTCCGTTCCACTTGCTGTTGACGGTGCCGGCGCGCACGTCGTCGTAGCTGTCGAGCACCTCGCCGGTGGCCGCGTCCACGAAGACGTGCAGCGTGCTGGGCGCCGACGCGGTGCGGCCCTTGAGGACGGTCTCCCAGGCGAGCCGGCCGGTGCCGTCCTTGACCCGCACGACCAGGCGGCGGGAGTCCACCGAGTCCACGGTGGCCAGCTTCGTACGGGCGGTCCTCTCCGCGTCCGCCGCGCTGACCTGCGGGGTGGTCGAGCCGCCGACGGGGCCGGTGGCGGCGGACTGCAGGGCGCGGACCGTGCCCCGGGAGTCGGCGAGGACGACCGCGTCGCCGCCGACCACCGGCAGGCCGTGGTAACTGCGCTCGTACGAGACGGAGTACAGGCCGCCGAGCCAGGGCGTGACGGCCTTGCGCTCGTACGTCTCGCCCGGGCCCTTGGCCAGCCCGTCCAATCCCGCGTTCGCAGCCGCGTCGGCGGCGTTGACGGCGGCGGCCAGGGCGCTCGGCGGCGCCGGGGAGGGGGCGGGTGCGGCGGTGGCCGGCCCCGCGGTGGCGGCGATCATGCCGGCCAGCACGGTCAGGGCGGTCGCCGCGGTCAGCAACCTTCCCGCGGAAATCCTGCGTTGCATCGGGGCTCCTCGCGTGTGGGGGTCCTCGACCGCGGACGGCAGGCCGGTGGCACACCGCAGGGGGCCGCATCGGGGGGACGGCCGTGCGGGCCGTCCGCGCTCGGGTGCCCGAACCCTCACACGACGTCATGCCCGGGTCAATGCCTGGTGCGTGCGAGGCAAGGGGTTGGCAAATTCCGTCAAGCCCGCAGGTCCGGCTTTGCGTCAAGCTGGGCTTTCCTTCAAGTGGTTGAGACCACCTCATGTACGGAGCCGGTGGCGATCGAGTACCGTCCTCGTCATCGGAGTCGTCGGAATCACTGGAACCGTCGGCAGTCCCTGCGACCGGCCGAGGACGACCCGCCCGGGGAGGCAGCCGTGCAGCGCAACCGTGTGGTCCCCGCGGCGGCGGTGCCGGCACCGCCGACCGGCCGGGGGCAGGACGCCTGGCGCGAGTTCGGCGCCCGGTTGCGGCACTGGCGGCGCCGGGCCGGACTCACCCAGGCGCAGCTCGGCGCCGGGATCGGCTACGACCACACCGCGGTCAGCAAGATCGAGCACGGCGCCCGCCGGGTCACCCCCCGGGTCGCCGACCGGATCGACGAGCTCCTCGGCGCGGAAGGCGAGTTGAGCGCCGCGTGCCAGCGCGCCGAGAGCGCCGAGCTGTGCGTGCTGGACGCCTTCTCACCCGCTCTGCTCCGACCTCCGCTGCCGGGCGGGGCGGCGCCCGGCGCGCCCGTCCCGCCCCCAGCCCCCGCTCCGCTGCGACTGCCGGACTACGGCCTGCTCTGCCCGCTGCACGGCGCCGAGGGCTGCGCGGTCCCCGAGGCCGGAGAACTCGTCGCCCTGCACGCCGAGTTCTGTGCCCCGGAGGGCCTGGCCGACCCGGCCGCCGGGCGCCCGCTGGACGACGTCACCGCGCATGCCCTGACCGGGCTGCTCGCCGCCCACCTGCGCTCCGGCGAGACCGGCGACCGGCCGGGCCTGGCCGCCGCCGTGGAGCGCACCCTGCACGCGGTGCTCGCCCGGCTCGCCGGCGCCCCCGCCGCGCAGCGCGGTCCGCTGGTCCGGCTGGCCGCCGAGCACGCCCACGCGGCCGGTGCGCTGCGGATGCAGGACGGTCGCAACGCCACCGCGATGGCCTGCTACGACCGCGCCCTCACCTGGGCCGGGCTGGCCGTGGACCGGGCCACCCAGGTCGGCACGCTCAGCGACATGAGCGTCCTGGCCCGGCTGGACGGCGACCCGGTCGCGGCGCTCGGCTACGCCCGCGAGATCGAACGGGTCGCTCCGGACCGGCACTGGGCCGGCGCGATGGGCCGGATCAGCCGGGCCCGGGCGTACGCGCTCACCGGTGACGTGCGGGCGACCGTCCGGCAGATCGGGCTGGCGCGGGCGCACCTGGACCACATCGGCGCGGAGGACGAGGTCGACGTGCCCTGGCTCTCGATCGCCTCGATGCGGATGCGGGTCGAGTCCGCCGCGGCCGCCGCGCTGCGCGACCTGGCCGCCGCCACCGACGACCCCCGGCTGGCCCGCCGCGCGCTGGACGCCACCGAGACCGCCCTCGGCCTGCTGGGTCCGGACCAACTGCCCTCCAGTCGACTGCTCTTCATCGTCCGGGCGGCCGACTGCCACGTCTGCGCGCACGACCCGGCGACGGCCGTCGAACTGCTCGGCCCCGCCCTGGAGGCGACCGGCGTGACCGCCCTGCCCGCGCTGGTCGAGTACGAGCTGCGCGGTCTGCGCGACCGTCTCGCGGCGCACGCGCCCCGTGCCGCGCACCGGTTGGCGGAGCCGGCCCGCTCCTGATCGGGCGGTGCTCCGGGGGCCGTGGCGACGGTCGCCCGTTTGGCTGGATCAGGTGGCCGCGCGGGGTGGCGCGGAAGGGGCGCACACCAGCGCCCGCCGACCTGGACGGATGCGGTCGCACGCCGCCAATTCCCACGCCTTCTCGAAAATGCGCCCCCTTCACGCCGTACGAACGTCAACTTCGTGAGCGTATAGTCCGCCGATCGGGTCATTCATGGAGTTAACACGTCGAATGACTGTCACGGCGCGAGTCTGCCGCTAGAGTCTCTGACGTTTCCAGTCGTTAGTCCGCGAAGAACGGGGGGCGCGTGCTGTCAGCCATTGCCCGCCGGCTCGCCCACCCGCTGCTGCTCCTGGGTGTGCTGTGCACGGCCGTCGCGACCCTGCACTTCCACTGGGCGCCGGACCGGGTCTCCCCGCTCTTCCTGGTCGCCGTCCTCGGATACCTGGCGGTCCTGGAACGGGTGATCCCGTACCGGATCGACTGGCATCCGAGCCGACGCGAACTCGGCTGGTACAGCGTCTACTTCGTGCTGAGCATGGTCGGCGGAGCGCTGGCCCAGGGGCTGGTGGCGACGCTGGTTGAGGTGCTCGGCCCGGCCCACCCGGCGCTGCCGTTCGCGGTGGAGATCCCGCTCGCGCTGCTGGTCGGCTCGCTCGGCGACTACCTCGTGCACCGCTGGTCCCACCGCAACCGGTGGCTCTGGCGGCTGCACGGGGTGCACCACGTCCCGGACAAGGTGAACGTCGCGAACAACGGCGTGAATCATTTCCTGGACGTGCTCGTCGCACAGTCCGTGGTCCAACTGTCGCTGGCGCTGATCGGATTCTCGCCGGATTCAGTGTTCGTGGTCGGAATATTCGTCCTGGCTCAGGGGTATTTCGTCCACGCCAACATCGAAGTCCGAATCGGCCCGCTCGGCCACGTCCTGGCCGGGCCGGAACTCCACCGCCTGCACCACAGCACCGACCTCGCCGAAGCCGGCCACTACGCCTCCGACCTCTCGCTCTGGGACCACGTGTTCGGGAGCTTCACCTGGCGGCCCGGCAGGGTGCCGAAGGCCGTCGGCCTCACCGACCCGGCCGCGTTCCCCACCACCGGGGAGCTCGGTGCCACGCTGCTGCACCCCTGGCGCCGGGCGAAGACCACCGAGCAGTCCGTCTGAACCCCGGCCCGAGCGGCCGCCCCCACTTGCCCGTGTCCCCGGCGCCACGCCATCACCCCCGGATTGGACCATGACCTCCTCGCCCTTCGCCGTGCCCCGCGAACGCATCGCGATCACCGGTATCGGCTGCCGCCTGCCAGGACACGCCAACGACCACCGGTCCTACTGGAGCAACCTGATCGAGGGCCGGGACTGTCTCGCAGAGACGCCCGCCGACCGCTACGACACCGGCACCCTGGGCAGCAGGGACCGGGCCAAGCCGGGGCGGCTGATCGGTGGCCGGGGCGGCTACATCGACGGCTTCGACACCTTCGACCCGGACTTCTTCGGGATCAGCCCGCGCGAGGCCGAACACATGGACCCGCAGCAGCGCAAGCTCCTGGAGGTCAGCTGGGAGGCCCTGGAGGACGGCGGCCTGCGCCCCGGCGAACTGGCCGGCCGCGAGGTCGGCGTCTACATGGGCGCCTTCACCCTCGACTGGAAGATCCTCCAGTTCGCCGACCTCGACTTCGGCACCATCGCGGCGCACACCGCCACCGGCACCATGATGACGATGGTGTCCAACCGGATCTCGCACTGCTTCGACTTCCGCGGGCCCAGCGTCTCGATCGACACCGCGTGCAGCTCCTCGCTGGTCGCGGTCCACCTCGCCTGCCAGAGCCTGCTCCGTGGTGAGACCGAACTCGCCCTGGCCGGCGGGGCGTTGCTGCACATGGCGCCGCAGTACACGATCGCCGAGACCAAGGGCGGCTTCCTCTCCGCGGACGGCCGGTCGCGCGCCTTCGACGCCTCCGCCGACGGCTACGTCCGGGCCGAGGGCGTCGGCGTGGTCGTGCTCAAGCGGCTCTCCGACGCGCTGCGCGACGGGGATCCGGTGCACGCCGTCATCCTCGGCACCGGCGTCAACCAGGACGGGCGCACCAACGGCATCACCGTCCCCAGCGCGGACGCCCAGGTCACCCTGATCGAGCGGGTCTGCGCCGAGGCCGGGGTGGTGCCCGGCAGCCTCCAGTACGTCGAGGCGCACGGCACCTCCACCCCGGTCGGCGACCCGATCGAGGCCGCCGCCCTCGGCCGGGTGCTCGGCATCGGCCGCCGGCCCGGGGACCGCTGCTACGTCGGCTCGGTCAAGACCAACATCGGACACACCGAGGCGGCGGCCGGCGTCGCCGGGCTGATCAAGACCGCGCTCGCGATCAAGCACCGCCGCATCCCGCCGCACCTCAACCTGGAGCGGCCCAACCCCGGCATCGACCTGGACGCGCTGCCGTTCGAGATCCCGACCGTTCCGGTGGACTGGCCAGAGCACCGGGGGCCGGCCCGCGCGGGCGTCAACTCCTTCGGCTTCGGCGGCACCAACGCCCACGTGCTGCTGGAGGAGCCGCCGCGGCCCGATCCCGCCGCACCGGTGGCCGGGCCGGCCCGCTCGGTGCTGCCACTGAGCACCAAGGACACCGCCGCACTTCCCGAACTGGCCGACGCCGTACGGCAGGAGCTCGCCGGCGGGACCTCCCTGGCCGACCTCGGCCACACCCTGGCCCACCGCCGCCAGCACCTGCCCGAGCGGCTCGGGGTGGTCTACTCCACCCGGGAGGACCTGGACGAGGCGCTGGCCGCGTACGCGCGCGGCGAGGAGCACCCGCGAGTGGTCCAGGGCCGCGCCCGGGAACGCCGGCAGCGCCGGCTGGCCTGGGTGTTCACCGGCATGGGCCCGCAGTGGTGGGGCATGGGCCGTGGGCTGTACGAGCACGAGCCGGTCTACCGGGAGGCCGTGCAGGCCGTCGACCAGGAGATCCGCGCGCAGGCCGGCTGGTCGCTGCTCACCGAGCTGGGCCGGGACGAGGCGGACTCCAGGATGGCCGAGACCTGGCTCGCCCAGCCCGCCAACTTCGCCGTCCAGGTGGGCCTTTCGGCGCTCTGGCGGAGCCACGGCCTGCGCCCCGACGCGGTGGTCGGCCACAGCACCGGCGAGGTCGCCGCCTTCCACGAGGCCGGGGTGTACGACCTGGCCGACGCCGTGCGGGTGGTGCTCGCCCGCAGCCGCCTCCAGCAGCGCCTGGCCGGCAGCGGCAGCATGCTCGCGGTCGGTCTGCCGGAGGCCGAGGCCGAGCGCCGCATCCGCCCGTACCGCTCCCGGATCTCGCTCGGCGCGATCAACAGCCCCTCCGCGGTGACCCTGGCCGGGGACACCGAGGCGCTGGGCGAGCTGGCCGAGGAGCTGCGGCAGCAGGGCGTCTTCGCCCGCCTGCTGGACGTCGAAGTCCCGTACCACAGCGTGCGGATGGACCCGATCCGGGACGAGCTGGTGGCCGCGCTCGCCGTCATCAAACCCCAGGAGGCGCGGCTGCCGCTCTACCTGACCGCCCGCGAGGGGCTCGCCCGCGGGCCGGAGCTGGACGGCGAGTACTGGTGGCAGAACGTCCGCAACCCGGTGCGCTTCCGGGCCGCCGTCGAGCGGATGGCCGAGGACGGCCACGGACTGTTCCTGGAAATCGGCCCGCACCCGGTGCTCGGCCACGCGATCCGCGAGTGCGCGGAGCGGGCGCACGTCCTGCCGTCGATCCGCCGGCAGCAGGACGAGCCCGAGCGCCTCGCCCGCAGTCTCGCCGAACTGCACACCCTCGGCGTCGAGTTGAGCTGGGACGCGCTGCACCCGGCGGGCCGTCCGGTGCCGCTGCCGGCCTACCCGTGGCGGCGCGACCGGTACTGGGTGGAGCCCAAGCCGGTCGAGCAGGTCCGGCTCGGGCAGCTGGACCACCCGCTGCTCGGCCGCCGCACCGGGAGCGCCCAGCCCGGCTGGACCGTGGCGCTCGACCCCGAGCGGCTGCCCTACCTGACCGACCACCGGATCGAGGGCCAGGTCGTCTTCCCCGCCGCCGGGTACCTGGAGATGGCCGCCCAGGCCGTCCGCACCCTGACCGGCGGCACCGAGGTGACGCTGGCCGAGATCGAGCTGAACCGGGCGCTGTTCCTCTCCGAGACCGAGCCCGTCCCCGTCCAGCTCGGCTACGGGCCGGAGGACGCCCGCTTCACCATCGCCTCCACCCCCGCCGGCGGCGAGCCCGCCGTGCACGCCGGCGGCCGGGTCCGCACCGGCCAGCGCCGCGGCTACGGCCCCGCACTGGACGCGGACGCCCTCCGGGCCCGGGGGCGGCACCTCGACGGCCCGGACTGCTACCGGCAGCTGGCCGCGCGCGGCTACGACTACGGGCCCGCCTTCCAGGCCATCGCCGAGGTGTGGGCGGGCCCCCGCGAGGCGCTCGCGCGGATCCGGCCGACCGCCGAGCTCGGCCCGGACGCGGCCGACCACCACCTGCACCCGGTGCTGCTGGACGGCTGCTTCCAGACCCTGCTCACCACCCGGCTGGAGGAGCCCGAGGGCGGCAGCGTCCGGCTCCCCGTCTCGATCGCCGAGGTCCGGCTCGACGAGATCGGCGACCGCCCGCTGTGGGTGCACGCCACCGTCACCCGGGACAGCGGCGAGGAACTCGTCGGCGACCTCGCGCTCTACACCGAGGACGGCACCCCGGTCGGCCGGGTCACCGGCTTCCGGGTCGCCGACGTCGCCCAGGCCCCGGCCTCCGTCGGGCTGGCCACCATCGACGGCTGGCTCACCGAGGTCGACTGGGTGGAGGTCGCCGCGCCGGCCGTCGACGGGCCCCCCGGCGACCTGGTGCTGTTCGCCGACGAGGGCGGCCTCGCCGAGCGGCTGGCCGCCCTGGCCACCGGCCGGGGCGCCCGCTGCCACCTGGTCCGGCCCGGCGCCGAGTACCGGCACGGCGAGGGGCACTCGACCGTGCGGCCCGACTCCGCCGAGGACGTCCGGCGACTGTTCGCCGAGCTCGACCCAGGCTTCGCCACCGTCGTCCACCTCTGGAACCTCGACCAGCCCGCCCTCGCCGCCACCACCGCCGACCGGCTCGGCCCGCTCGCGACCCTCGGCGCCTACTCCCTGATCGCCCTCGCCCAGGCCCTGCCCGCCGCCCGCCCGGACGGCCGGCTGCACATCGTCACCCGGGGCACCCAGCCCGCCGCCCCCGGCGACCGGGTCGAACCGCTCGGCGCCCCCGCCTGGGGCATCGGCCGGGTGCTGTGGCAGCAGGAGCTGGTCGCCCAGCGCGGCACCCTGATCGACCTCGACCCGGCCGTCGACGCCGCCGACCAGGCCGAGGCGCTGCTCGCCGAACTCGCCGCCCGGGACGAGCAGGAGATCGCCCTGCGGTCCGGCGGCCGGCTCACCAGCCGGCTGCGGCAGGCCGAGGGCCTCACCCGGCCGCTGCCGCCGGTCCTGCGCCCCGACGGCAGCTACCTGGTCACCGGAGCCTTCGGCGCCCTCGGCCGGCTGCTCTGCCGCACCCTCGTCCGGCGCGGCGCCCGGCGGCTGATCCTGGTCGGCCGCACCGCCCTGCCCGAGCGCTCCGAGTGGGCGTACACCGACCCGGACACCCCCGTCGGGCAGCGGATCGCCTTCCTGCGCGAGCTCCAGGCGCTCGGCGCCGAACCGCTGCTCGCCCCGATCGACGTCACCGACGAGGCCGCCCTCGCCGACTGGCTCGCCGACTACCGGCAGCGCCAACTCCCGCCGATCCGAGGCGTGTTCCACCTCGCCGGACAGGTCAGGGACACCCTGCTGGCCCAGATGGACCGGCCGGCCTTCGACGCCGGCTACGCCCCCAAGGTGATCGGCGGCCACCTGCTGCACCGGCTGCTGCGGGACGAACCGCTCGACCACTTCGTGCTGTTCGCCTCCGTCGCCTCGCTGCTCACCACCGCCGGTCAGACCAACTACGCGGCCGGCAACGCCTTCCTGGACGCCCTGGCCCACCACCGCCGGGCCGAGGGGCTGCCCGGACTCAGCCTGGACTGGGGGCCCTGGGCCACCGGCATGATCGAGGAGCTGGGCCTGGTCGCCCACTACCGCGACGCCCGGGGCATGAGCTCGCTGCCGCCGGACGCCGGAACGGCCGTCCTGGAGCGCGTCCTCGGCCAGGACCGCGCCCAGCTGCTGGTCGCCACCGTGGTCGACTGGCCGACCTTCCTCGCCTGGTACCCGGCGCCGCCGCCGCTGGTCGCCGACCTGGCGGCGAGCGCCGCCGAGCAGGCCCCGGTCGAGACCGGCGGCTTCCTGGACGCCTACCGCGCGGCCGACCCGCAGGCCCGCCGGGAGCTGGTCGTCGAGCGGTTCACCGCCGCCGCCGCGGCCGTGCTGCGGATCGGCGCCGAACGGATCGACGCGGACACCAGGCTCGGCGCGCACGGCCTGGACTCGCTGCTCGCGATGGAACTGCGCGCCCGGGTGCACGGCGAACAGGGCGTCGCCCTGCCGGTGGTGGCCCTGCTCAGCAACGGCACTGTCGGCGACCTGGTCGACCTGCTCACCGAGGGCCTGGCCGAGCGGCTCACCGCCGACGGCGCCCCGGCCGAGGCCGAGGTCGAGCTGTACGCCGACGAGTCCCGCTTCCCGCTCACCCACAACCAGCAGGCGCTCTGGTTCCTGCGCCTGCTGCACCCGGACGGCTTCGCGTACAACATCGGCGGCGCCGTCGAGGTCCGCGCGGAGCTCGACCCGGAGCTGATGTTCGGGGCCTTCCGCCACCTCGTCGCCCGGCACCCCGAGCTGCGCGCCGCCTTCACCGCCGAGGAGGGCCGCCCGGTCCAGCGGATCCGGGAGGAGGCCGAGGCCGACACCGGACTGTTCGACGTCGAGGGCCGGCCGTGGGAGGAGATCCACGACCTGATCGTCCGCGAGTACCGGCGGCCGTACGACCTCGCCGAGGACCCGCTGGTGCGGCTCAGGCTGTTCCGGCGCGGGCCGGACCGCTGGGTGCTGATGAAGGCCGTCCACCACATCGTCTCGGACGCGATCTCCACCTTCACCTTCATCGAGGAGCTGTTCGAGGCCTACGAGGCGCTGCGCCAGGGCCGCACCCCGGAACTGCCCCCGGTGCCCGCCCGCTACCTGGACTTCCTCAACCGCCAGAACCGGTTCCTGGCCGGGCCCGAGGCGCGGCGGATGCTCGACTACTGGCGCGGCCACCTGCCGGCCGAGATGCCGGTGCTGGCCCTGCCCACCGACAAGCCGCGCCCGGCCGTGCAGACCCACAACGGCGCCTCCGAGTTCTTCCAGCTGGACGCCGAACTCACCGCCCGGGTGCACGAGCTGGCCCGGGCCAACGGCGCCACCCCGTTCATGGTGCTGCTCAGCGCCTACTACCTGCTGCTGCACCGCTGGTCCGGGCAGCCGGACATCGTGGTCGGCAGCCCGGTCACCGGCCGCACCCAGGAGGAGTTCGCCTCCGTCTACGGCTACTTCGTCAACCCGCTGCCGCTGCACGTGAGCCTGGCCGGGGAGCCGACCGTGGCCGAGCTGCTGGGCCGGGTGCGGGAGAGCGTGCTCGGCGGGCTGGACAACCAGGAGTACCCCTTCCCGCTGCTGGTCGAGCAGTTGGGCCTCCAGCACGACCCGAGCCGCTCCGCGGTGTTCCAGGCGATGTTCATCCTGCTCACCCACAAGGTCGCCGTGGAGCGCTTCGGATACCGTCTGGAGTACATCGAACTCCCCGAGGAGGAAGGCCAGTTCGACCTCACGCTGTCCGCCTACGAGGACCGCGCCGACGGCTGCTTCCACTGCGTCTTCAAGTACAACTCGGACCTCTTCGAGCCCGCCACCGTCCAGCGGCTGGCCGCGCACTACCGCAACCTGCTGGACGCCATGACCCGCGCCGCCGAGGACGAGCCGGTCGGACGGCTGCGGATGCTCGGTGACGCCGAACGGCGGGAGCTCCTCACCGGATTCAGCGGCGCCGAGCGCCGGATCGAGCACGACACCCCGGTGCCCGAGCTGATCGCCAAGGCCGCCGCCGAACGGCCCGAGGCCGTCGCGGTGGTCGCGCCCGGCCGGGACGGCGTCCGCCGGCTGACCTACGGCGAACTGGAGCGCCAGGCCCAGCGCACCGCCGTGAGACTGCGCGAACTCGGCGTCGGCGAGGGCTCGGTGGTCGCGGTCTGCCTGGAGAAGTCGCCCGAGCTGATCACCACCCTGCTGGGGATCTGGCGGGCCGGCGCCGCCTACCTGCCGCTCGACCCCGGGCACCCGGCCGACCGGCTCGCCCACCAGGTGGCGGACGCCGGAGCGGCGCTGGTGGTGGTCGACCAGCGGCGCCCGCTCCCCGCCGACCTGCCCGCCGAGCCGGTCACCCTGGAGGAACTGGACCGGCCGGTCCTGGGGGGCGCCGTGCCGCTGCCCGCCGCCGACCCGGACCGGCCCGCCTACCTGATCCACACCTCGGGCTCCACCGGCCGGCCGAAGGGAGTCCGGGTCGACCACCGGAACCTGGCCGCCGTCACCGCCGGCTGGCGCGCCGAGTACCGGCTGGACACCGAGGTCCGGGTGCACCTCCAGATGGCCGGCACCGCCTTCGACGTCTTCTCCGGGGACTTCGCCCGGGCGCTCAGCACCGGCGGCACCCTCGTCCTGGTCGACCGCGAGCTGCTCTTCGACACCGCCCGGCTGTACCGGGTGATGCGCGAGGAGGCCGTGGACGGCGGCGAGTTCGTGCCCGCCGTGGCCCGAGGGCTGCTGGCCCACTGCGAGCGCGAGGGCCTGACGCTGGACTTCCTGCGGCTGCTGATCGTCGGCTCCGACTCCTGGAAGGCCGCCGAGCACCAGCGGGTGCGCGCCCTGTGCGGCCCGCGGACCCGGCTGGTCAACTCCTACGGGCTGACCGAGGCCAGCGTCGACAGCACCTACTACGAGGGCGCGACCGAGCAGCTGGAACCCGGACGGATGGTGCCGATCGGCCGGCCGTTCCCGAACAGCGCGGTGTACGTCCTGGACCCGTACGGCGAGCCCGTCCCGGTGGGCGTGCCCGGCGAGCTGTGGATCGGCGGCGCGGGCGTCGCGGCCGGCTACCCCAACGACCCGGAGCAGACCGCCCGGCGCTTCGTCACCCTGGAGCTCGACGGCGCACCCGCGCGGCTCTACCGCACCGGCGACCTCGGCCACTGGGACACCGCCGGCACCCTGCACCTGCTCGGCCGCATCGACAACCAGGTCAAGGTCCGCGGCCACCGGATCGAGCTCGGCGAGATCGAGGCCCACCTCACCGCCCGTCCGGAACTCGCCCAGGCCTGCGTGGCGGTCCGCCAGGACGCCCGGGGCGAGGCCACCCTCGCCGCCTACGTGGTGCCCGCCGAGGGCACCGTGCTGGACCGCCGCGAACTGCGCCGCCACCTGGCCGAGCACCTGCCCACCGTGATGATCCCCTCCTACCTCACCGAACTGCCCGCCCTGCCGCTCACCCCGAACGGCAAGGTGGACCTCGCGGCCCTGCCCGAGCCGAAGGCCGACACCGCCGGGGCCCAGCACGAACCGCCCGTCACGCTCTACGAGACGAGGGTCGCCGAGCACTGGCAGAACCTGCTCGGCCTGGACGAAGTCGGCCTCCAGCACGACTTCTTCGAACTCGGCGGCAGCTCGATCCGGCTCATCGAGCTGATCCACCACCTGCAGAGCGAGTTCAACATCAGCATCCCGGTCGGCCTGCTGTTCAAGGTCACCACCCTGCACGGCATGGCCCGCACCGTCGAGCAGATCATCACCGGTGAGGTGGCCGGCGGCGAGCCCTACCTCTGGTTCAACGCCGCGGCGCCCGAGGACCGCACGGTCTTCTGCTTCCCGCCGGCCGGCGGCCACGGGCTGGTCTACCGGCAGCTCGCCGCGCACCTGCCGGAGCACCGGATCGCCTCCTTCAACTACCTGACCGGCGACGACAAGACCGCCCGCTACGCGGACCTGGTCGAGGAACTGCACCCCGCCGGGCCGTACGTCCTGCTCGGCTACTCGCTCGGCGGCAACCTCGCCTTCGAGGTGGCCAAGGAGCTGGAGCGGCGCGGACGCACGGTGGCCTCGGTGCTGCTGGTGGACGCCTACCGGGTCACCGAGGCCTTCGACCTCGGCGAGGAGCACCTGGCCGTCTTCGAACGCGAACTCCACGAGCACCTGCACCGCCACACCGGCTCGCGGATCGTCGCCCGGGAGACCATCGAACAGGCCAGGGACTACCTGGAGTTCAGCAGCCGGACGCCCAACACGGGAACCGTCAGGGCCCAGTTGGACGTGGTCTGCGAAAGCGACCGGCTCTCCGTGCACGTGGGCGGCGAACCGGGCTCCTGGCACGGCGCCTCCACCACGGGCACCGCGGTGTACGTCGGACACGGCGCCCACGCCGAGATGCTCGACGGGGACTTCGCCGCCCGCAACGCCGAACTGGCCGGCGCCATCCTGGCCGGGGGCACCGCCGATGTCCTCGGCTGACCGCGGGCCGGACTGGTCCACCAGGGAACGGGCCGCCGGCGGCCCGCCCCGGGTGATCGTGATCGGGGCCGGCCTGGCCGGCCTCGCCACCGGCTGCTACGCGCAGATGAGCGGCCTGGAGACCCGGATCTTCGAGAAGCACGTGCTGCCCGGCGGCTGCTGCACCGCCTGGTCCCGGCACGGCTACCTGTTCGACTACTGCATCGACTGGCTGATCGGCACCGCCGAGGGCACCGGGGCGCACCAGGTCTGGAGCGAACTCGGCGCCCTGGACGGCAAGTCGGTGACCCGCTTCGACACCTTCAACCGGGTGGTCGACGAACACGGCCGGGCCGTCACCTTCTACGGCGACCCGGACCGGCTGGAGGCCCACCTGCTGGCCCTCGCGCCCGGCGACGCCAAGCCGATCCGGGCCTTCTGCCGGGACCTGCGCCGCTACGCCGCGATCGAGCTGCCCTGGGACCTCACCCCGCCGCCGCTGCGCACCACGGCGGAACGGCTGCGCACCCTGCGCACCGTCCTGCCCGCGTTCCGGCTGTTCTGGCGCACCGCGACCACCCCGATGAGCGGCTTCGCCGAGCGGTTCCAGGACCCGCTGCTGCGGCGGGCCTTCCCCAACATGTTCCTCCAGGAGCCCGAGGGCTTCCCGCTGCTGCCGTACCTGTACACCCTGGCGGCCGCCCACAACGGCAACGCGGGTTTCCCGGAAGGCGGTTCGCTCGGGCTGGCCCGCTCGGTGGAGGAGCGCTACACCTCGCTCGGCGGGGTGATCGGCTACCGCTGCCGGGCGGAGCGCATCCTGATCGAGGACGGGCGCGCGATCGGAGTGGAACTCAAGGACGGCTCCCGGCACTTCGCCGACCACGTGGTGGCCGCCTGCGACGGTCCGACGGTGCTCGACCGGCTGCTGGAGGGCCGGTACTCCAGCCCCGCCACCGAGAAGCTGTACGGCGAACTGCTCGACAAGCCGGGCAACCTGTACCCGGCCGTGGTCTCCGCCTTCGTCGGCGTCGACGGCCCGCTGCCCGAGGGCGAACCGCACAGCACCACCTACCTGCTGTCGCCCGAGGACGGTGCGCGGCTGCCCGGCTCGCTCCAGCGCAGCCTGGTGGTGCAGCTGCGCTCCACCTATGCGGACGGCTTCGCCCCGCCCGGCAAGTCGGTGCTGCACTGCACCTACTTCAGCGACTACCGCTCCTGGAAGGACCTGCGGAGCAGCGACCGCCGGGCCTACCGGGCGCGCAAGCAGGAAGTCGCCGCGTTCGTCCGGGAGTTCCTGGAGCGGACCTACCCCGAGCTCGGCCCGCGGATCGAACTCGTCGACGTGGCGTCGCCGGTGACCACCGAGCGGTTCACCGGCAACACCTACGGCAGCATCCTCGCCTGGCAGGCCTTTTCCGAGGCCGAGGACGCGGCCAACCGGCTGGTCAACCGGGACCGGATGCGGCTGCCCGGGCTGAGCGGCTTCTCCATGGCGGGCCAGTGGACCTCGCTCGGCGGGCTGATCCGGGCCGCCACCAGCGGACGGTTCGCCGCGCAGTACCTCTGCCAGGAGCTCGGCCGGCCGTTCCGGGCCTGGCCGAGCGACAACCGGGAACCCTGGCACGCGGGCAAGTGGGGCCGGCTGCCGCAACTTGGCCGGGCCACCGTGGGAGCGCCGGAAGTGGGAGTGGCGGAGTGAGCGGGACGACGACCGGCGGCCGGCAGAGCATGGTCATCATCGGCGGAGGGCTCGGTGGCCTGTCCACCGGCTGCTTCGCGCGGATGAACGGCTACCGCACCCGGATCCTGGAGATGCACGAGATCCCCGGCGGCTGCTGCACCGGCTGGGACCGCGGGGAGTTCACCTTCGACTGCTGCATCAGCTGGCTGCTGGGCAGCGGCCCGGGCAACGAGATGCACCAGATCTGGCTCGAACTCGGCGCGCTGCAGGGCAAGCGGATGCGCAACTTCGACGTCTTCAACGTGGTGCGCACCCGGGACGGCGGGGCGGTCTACTTCTACTCCGACCCCGACCGGCTGGAGGCCCACCTGCTGGAACTGGCCCCGGAGGACGCCCGGCAGATCCGGCAGTTCTGCGCGGGGCTGCGCAAGTTCCGTCTGGCGCTGGCCCGTTACCCCTTCCTCAAGCCGGTCGGGCTGATGGGCCGGTGGGAGCGGACGCGGATGCTCGCCTCCTTCCTGCCGTACTTCAACGTGATCCGGCGCTCGATCACGGTGCTGATGAGCGACTACTCGGCGAAGTTCAGGAGCCCGCTGCTGCGCGAGGCCTTCAACTTCATCCTGTACGAGAAGCACCCCAACTTCCCGGTGCTGCCCAACTACTTCCAGCTCGCCTGCCACGCCGGCCAGTCGGCGGGGGTGCCGGAGGGCGGCTCGCTGGGGCTGGCCAACTCGATCGAGCAGCGCTACCTGCGGCTGGGCGGCGAGATCACGTACAACACCAAGGTGACCGAGGTCCTGATCGAGGGCGACCGGGCGGTGGGGGTGCGGCTGAGCGACGGCCAGGAGGTGCGGGCCGACATCGTGGTGGCCGCCTGCGACGGCCGGACCACCATGATGGACCTGCTCAAGGGCCGCTACCTGAGCGACACCTACCGCCGGCTGTACACCCAGACCATCACCGAGCCGGGCATGGTCTTCCCCGGCTACGTGACCGTCTTCCTCGGCCTGCGCCGGCCCTTCCCGGCCGGGGACCCGTGCACCACCTACCTGCTGGAGGACGAGGTCGCCGAACGGCTCACCGGCATCCGGCACCCGAGCATCAACGTCCAGTTCCGCAGCCGCCACTACCCGGAACTGTCGCCCGCCGACACCACCGTGGTGTACGCCAGCTACTTCTGCGACATCGAACCCTGGCGGGAACTGAGCACCGGGCCGGAGCAGGAGCCCCGGGTGCGGCGCGGCGAGGAACTGCACACCCTGCCGGTCGGCCGGGGACGGGAGTACCAGCGGCAGAAGCGCCGGGTGCGCGACGCCATCGTCGAGTTCCTGGACGGCCACCACCCCGGGCTCCGGGAGGCGGTGGCCGTCAAGGACGTCTCCACCCCGCTCACCCAGGTCCGCTACACCGGCAACTACAACGGGACGGTGCTGGGCTGGCAGCCCTTCGTGGAGAGCGGCGAGACGCTGGAGGAGGAGGTCAAGCGCAACGGCCCGGGGCTGCCCGGCCTGGCGAACTTCTACCTCTCCGGGGTCTGGGCGACCACCGGCGGACTGATCCGGGCGGCGGCGGCCGGCCGGCACGTCGTCCAGTTCATCTGCCGGGACGACGGCAAGCCCTTCACCGCGGAGGTGGACGACAGCGCACCGCTGCCCACCGTGCTCATCGAACCGGTCGGCCCCGCCGACCGCCAGTTTGGAGTCACCTCGTGAGGATCGAGAAGTGGGTCGTCGGGGAGCACGTGGACGGCGTGCCGGACGTCGAGCGGATGTACCGGAAGGTCGTGGAGGAGCTGGACGTCCGGCTCGCGGCGGACGAGATGCTGCTGCGCACCCGGTACGTCTCGGTCGACCCGTACCTCCAGGGCATCGCGCTGGACACGCCGATCGGCGACCACATGGGCGCGGACTCGATCATGGAGGTGCTGGACGCCGGGCCCGCCGCGCGCTTCGCGGCGGGCGACCTGGTGCAGGGCTTCGGCGGCTGGCGCAGCCACCTGGTCAGCAACGGCGCGCCCAGGCTCTGGCAGACCGGGACGTTCCCGATGGTCTTCCCGGCCTTCCGCCGGCTGGACCCGGCCGACTACGACGAGGACCTGCCGCTGTCCACCGCGCTCGGCATCCTGGGCGGGCCCGGGATGACGGCCTGGGGGACGGTCGAGAAGTTCCTGGACGTGCGCCCCGGGGCGACGGTACTCGTCGGCGGCGCCTCCGGGGCGGTCGGCTCGCTGGTCGGACAGCTGGCCAAGCACCGGGGCGCACGGGTGATCGGGACCACGGCGTCGCCGGAGAAGACGGCGGGGCTGTGGGAGCTGGGCTTCGACGGGGTGCTGCTGTACCGCGACGGCGACGCGCCGGAGCGGCTGGAGAAGGAGCTGGCCGAGCTGGCTCCCGGGGGCATCGACCGCTACTTCGACAGCCTCGGCGGGACGCTGACCGACGTGGTCTTCGGCATGCTCGCGGTGGAGAGCCGGGTGGCCGTCTGCTGGCAGTGGGGGAGCCAGGTCGGCGGGGACTGGGCGGGGCCGCGGCTGCTGCCGATGATCATGTTCCCGCGCACCACGATCCGGGGCATCTTCTCGCTGGAGTGGTTCACCGAGGAGAACTGGGCCGCCCTGCGGCGGGACCTCGGGGCGCTGGTCCGCAGCGGGGAGCTGACCTACCAGGAGACGGTGCACCGGGGGTTCGACAGCATCCCGGCGGCCTACCGCGGCCTCTACCGGGACCGGTCGGCGAGCAAGGGGAAGGTGCTGGTCGAACTCTGAGCGTGTTCGTTCCAGGACGCCCGCGGGCCCTTCGGCGGATGTGCCGAAGGGCCCCGGCGCGCGGCCGGTGCGGGACGGTCAGTTCAGGGTGAACCAGGTGCTGCGGGACTTCTTCCACTCGGGGTGGGTGAGGTCCTTGGCGGCGGTGCCGTCGTTGTAGAGGTCGGCGGAGCCGTCGTCGGTGATCAGCTGGGCGCGGGCGCCGGGGGCGTCCAGGTCCGGGACGTTCGGGAGGGCCTCCCAGGCGCCGTAGTCGCTGGTCGGCAGGTCGATCAGCTTGGTCGGGGCGGAGCCGGGCTGACCGTTCCAGCGGTAGAGCGCGTACGGGGCGGAGTTGTCCTCGGCGGCCCAGGAACCGGCCACGATCAGGTACTGGCCGAGGTCGTTGCGCCGGATGTCACGGACGGACAGCCCGCCGAGGTCCAGCTCGACCGGGTCGCCGAAGGTCGCGTGCGCGGCCGAACCGTTCAGCAGGGACGGGAGGTTGGTGACCGGGACGAGCAGCGCCCGGCCGCCGGTGACGGCCGGGGTGAGCGGCGCGCGGAAGCCGATGTAGGCGGTGCTGGTGCTGCCGGGGGCGAACTCCAGGCCCTCGACGTTGAACCCGTCGATCTGCTTGGGCGCCTGACCGTCGGCGGCGCCGGCCGCGAAGCCGTAGCGCTTGCCGTGGGCGTTGTCCCAGCCGATCAGGTCGTCGCGCAGGCCGTCGTAGGAGCCGGCCAGGGACAGCTGGGTGTCGGCGCCGGAGCCGGTGACGGTGGTGGTGAAGACGGTGTGCCGGTCGGGCTTGACCACGCCGTCCTTGTTGTTGCCCAGCGAGCCGGTCCAGTAGATGGTGTTCCCGACCCGGGTGGCGGCCTCGATGTCGATCTCCTTGGAGACGCCGAGGGCCGAGCTGAAGTCCCAGGTGCGGATCGGCGCACCGGAGTTGTCGCGGTCGTACAGGCGCAGGGTGTTGGACTCGTCGTCGCCGACCACGATGTAGCCGCCGCCCGCGTCCACGGCGGCCGAGGCGTCGCTGGAGCCGGTCAGGTAGCGGCTGGTGGCGGAGGACTGCACGGCGGGGGAGGCCGCGTAGTGCAGGGTGCGGGTGGCGCTCTTGCCGCCGAGGCCGGTGACCTTGACGGTGAGGTCGGCGTAGCCGACGCCCTGGGCGGCGACCGCCAGGGTGCGGGTGCCGCCGGTGCCGGTCACCGTGACGTCGCCGGTGCGGGCCACGGAGCTGCGGGTGGTGGCCGAGGCGGCGACGGTCAGCGCCGAGGCCGCGGCGCCGGACTGGGCGACCGTCACGGTCACGGTCGGGTCGCCGGTGGCGCCGACCGCGCCGGACAGGTATCCGGCCGAGAAGGTGATCGTCGGGGTGCCGTACGTGACCGCGCCGGCCGGGAGGGCGGGCAGGGCGAGCACGGGCACCGCCGCGACGGCGACGGCGAGCGGCAGCAGGCGGCGGAGGGAACGCGACACGGTGGCTACCCTTCGGCAGGTGACGGGAGTTGACGGAGAGTGCAAGCCTGCTGGCGCTCGGCGAACACCGACCCTACGGAGACCCTACGAGCGTGGGCGGGCGGGCGAACAGCGGGCCTCGCGGCGGTGAAGGACCGGGCTCAGCCGGTGATTCCGGCCGCGCGCAGGCGGCGGGCGACCGCCTCCCAGTCGGGGGCGACCGGCTCGGTCCGACCGGTGCCGACGCCCTTGTCCTTGAAGCCGCTGGAGGTCGACACGCAGACCACCGGGCCCTCGGCGAGGTCCGGCTCGCCGAGGCTGCGCAGCCCCGCCAGGCCGGCCGCCGAGGACAGCTCCGTCCAGAGCCCGGCCCGGGCCAGCTCCCGCTGGGCGTCAGCGAGTTGAGCGTCGTCCACGGTCAGCGCCCGGCCACCGCTCTCCCGGACGGCGAGCACGCCCCGGTAGCCGCTGACCGGGGAGGCGATCGAGTACGCGTCACTCGGGCCGACCGTCACCCGGGCGGCCGGCAGGCCCTCGGCGATCGCCAGGGCGAGCGGCCCGGAGGCGGCCGTCTCGCAGGAGTGGATGCGCGGAACGCGGTCGGTCAGGCCCAGCCGGCGCAGCTCGGTGAAGCCCTTCCAGACGCCGAACAGCAGCTCGCCGTAGCCGGTCGGGACGAACACCGCGCTCGGCAGGCCGACGTCCTGGAAGATCTCGTACGCGACGGTCTTGTAGCCCTCGGGGCCGTACGCGTGCCCGGTGTGGGTGGTGGTCAGGTTGCTGACCGGGTGCAGGCCCAGCCGGTCGACCGCCTGGCGCAGCAGCGGCCAGCGGGCCTCCCACGGCACCGGGAGCACCACCGCGCCGTAGGCGTTGAGGAAGGCGTCGACGTTCGGCGGCAGGTCCGGGCCGGTGAACACCACGCAGCGCAGTCCGGCGCGGGCGGCGTAGGCGGCGGCCGAGGCGCCGTGGTTGCCGGAGGAGGCGACCGCGAGGCCCGGCGCGCCGACGCCCACGGCCGCGCTGGTGGTGCAGCGGTTCAGCCGGTCCTTGTGGCTCCACGTGGGGTTGCGGGACTCGTCCTTGACGTACACCCCGGGCTCGATCTCCACCGTCGGGGTGGCGCCCTCGCCCAGACCCGGTGCGAGCAGCGGGGGCAGCAGCGGAGCCCAGCGCTCCAGGCCGCCGCGCACCGGGGCGGGGGCGAACAGGCCCGCCGGGTCGGCCTTGTCGTAGGCGTAGTCGACCTCGACGGGGTAGGAGACGTCCTCGGTGCCGGTGCGCGGGCAGCCGGCGGTGAGCGGCGGCCAGAGCGGGTAGTCGAGGGCGGGGTCGCCGAGGGAGCGCTGGCCGGTCGCGAGGGAGTCTTCTGCTGACATGCCAGGAGACTAGCCGGGCGGCCGCCGTGCGGTCCGGCGGTTGGCGGGCCGCGGCGGGAACCCGTTCGTGGCGGTACCGGTTCCGGCCGTTCGGGGGAGGAGTCAGCCCTGGCGGACCGCCGAGATGTCGAACTCCAGGACGACCTTGTCGCCGACCAGGACGCCGCCGCCCTCCAGCGCCGCGTTCCAGGTGACGCCGTACTCCTTGCGGCTGATGGTGACCGAGCCCTCCAGGCCCACCCGCAGGTTGCCGTACGGGTCGACGACGTTGCCGGTGTACTCGAAGTCGATGGTGACCGGGCGGGTGGTGTCCTTGATGGTCAGGTCCCCGGTGACCCGGTAGTCGGTGCCGGAGCGCACCTCGACCGCGGTGGAGCGGAAGGTGATGTCGGGGAAGTTCGGCGCGTCCAGGAAGTCGTTGGTGCGCAGGTGCTGGTCGCGCTGCTCCACGCCGGTGTCGATGCTCTCGGCCTTGATCACCACCTGGCCGGAGGAACCGGACGGGTTGCCGCCGTCGAGGTGGGCGGTGCCCTCGAACCGGTGGAACGCGCCGCGGACCTTGGTCACCATGGCGTGGCGGGCGACGAAGCCGATCCGGGTGTGGGTGGGATCGAGGACGTAGTCGCCGGTGAGCTCGGAGAGGTTGGCGGTCATGGTCGGCATGCCTCCTGGTGCGGGGCCCGGGTCTCGGCCCGGGGGTGGTCGGGCGGTCCCCGGACCACGCTAGGGGCAGTTCCCGCGGGCCGCGCGTCGGGTCGGGTCTGAGTGGGGGGCGGGGTGGGAAGGCTCGCGGAGTACACCGGAGGAGCGAAGGGGCGAGGGGGTCGCGATGGACAGTGGCGTACGGGCGATGGTCGACGCGGTGGACGAGGCGCGGCGGAGTGACCGGCGGCCGGTGCCCCTCGCCGGGGGCACCGGCCGCGTCGGTCAGCGGTGGCTCGGGAACTGGACCACCTGCTGGTAGGTCGGGCGGTTCTGCCAGGTGGTCCTGTCGTCCGTCACGCCGCCCAGCGGTCGCTGGATGATCGTGTCGGCGCACCACTGGTCGCCGGCCGAGCAGTCCGCGTCGCCCGGGTAGACCTGGGCGGAGGTCTGGGCGGCGGCCTGCTTCAGGGTGTTCAGCAGGACGGTCCGGCAGGCCGCGAGGTCGCCGCCGCCGCAGAACGGCCGGGCCAGCGGGCCGGCCACCTGGTCGCCGAGGACGGCGCGCAGGTCCTTGTCCAGATAGCTCCACCAGCCGTACTGGAAGGCCGAACCCTTGTGCGGGATGGCCTCGTTGGCGCTCACCGGGCCGGTGGCCGAGCCGGTCTGCCCGCCCGAGGGGGACTCGTTGATCTGGAGGGCGCCGGTCAGCGCGCCGAACAGCGGGTCACCGAGGCCGGGCCGCATGACGCCCTCGGCGACCAGCGGCCACCAGGCGTCCATCACCCGGATCGCGGTGGCGTCCGCGTAGCCGTGGCTGCCCGCCGAAGTCTCCTTCCGCAGGGCGCCGTTGGCGAGCCAGGCCTCCAGCTGCTGCAGGGCGGTGAGGGCGGCCTGGTCGGTGACGGGCGCGCTGCGCAGCACGCGGATCAGGTCGGGCAGCACGTCCTCGGCCCGCAGGTCGGCCAGGGCGGCGCTCTCCATGGCCTGGGTGAGCGAGACCCGGCTCGCCCTGCCGCCGTTCCTCAGCAGGGACTTGACCCGGTCGTCCAGCAGGTTGCCGCGGTGCACCGAGCCGTTGCCGAAACCGGCCGAGGTGAAGCCGTTCGCCTGCTTGTTGTTCCAGGAGATGTAGTAGTCCTGGTTGACGGACTGCGGGTGCTCGGCCGCCGGGGTGTACCGGGCGGTGTTGGCGACCGGGTCGAAGTCGGCCCACTCGTAGGAGGGTTGGGCCTGGACGGGCAGCCCCGGGTCCACCCCGGGGGCGCGGACCGGGTTGCTGCCGGAGTTGTAGTACGCGATGTCGCGCGAGTCGGCGTAGAACCAGTTGAAGGTGTAGTTGATGTCCTGCGCGGCCCGCTGGAAGCCCGCCGCGCCCTGCACCGCGCCCGGGTCGTTCAGCTCCTGGAAGCCGATGATGGAGTCGGCCTCGTGCCGGTAGGTGGAGCGCAGCGAGGTGAAGGCGACGGGCGCGCCGCCGACGGTGCCGCGGGCGCTGACCAGGCCGTACCTGGAGCGGTACATCACCAGGGTGTAGGAGCCGGCCGGGGTGGAGTCGGCGGTGGTGGGCTTCCACGCGTTCTTGCGTTCCAGCCGGTCGAAGGGCAGGCACTGGCCGTGCCACAGGTAGGAGTTGGCGGCGGTGGTGACCGGGGAGCCGTCGGTGGTGCAGAGCGGGACGGCGTAGGTGTCGGTGATGTCCTGACCGGCGGAGGTCGCGCTCCAGGCGTAGTCCTGGCCGCGGCCGAGCTGCACGTAGAAGCTCAGGCCGGCGAAGGCGGCGCCGCGCGCGCTGATCCCGGGGCCCTGGATCTCCTCCAGCATCAGCAGCTGCGGGGCGAAGTAGCCGGTCTGCGGGCCGAACACGGCCACCGGGTGGCCGTCGTCGGTGTGCGCGCCGGAGACCAGCAGGGCGTTGGACATGCCGTGCTTGGCGGTCAGCAGGTTTCCGGGCAGGACGCCGTTCGCCTTGGTGGTGGCGGAGCTGCCCGAGCCGGTGGCGTCGTAGACGACCCGCTCGGGCACCACCGAGCCGGGGTCCGGCAGCGCCGCGCCCTGCGGCTGGTCCGGGACGGTCGCGTACGGGAAGCTCTGCCCGTCGTGCAGGGTCTGGACGGCCTCCGGGTCGTCCGCCTCGCGCAGCGACTTCCAGACCGCGTCCCCGGCGTCCTTGCCGTACCGGGCCTCGGCGGCCGACTTGACCTGGGCGGAGGCCAGTTCGCCTCCGCCGCCGGAGCCGAACAGCGCGCCGACCACGGAGGCGAGGGCCACCAGGTCGGTCAGCTTGAACGGCTCGATCGAGCCGGCGTTGGTGATCGGGTCGATGTGCCCGGTGAGGTCGTACTCGCCGGGGAAGGTGCGGGCGTTGTAGGACTCCTTGGCGTACTGGTTGATGCCGTCGAGGTAGGCGTTGGCGTCGGCGAGTGCCTGGGTGGCCCGGCCGCCGCGGGCGGCGATGGCGTCGATCTGCTGCTGCAGCTCCGCCTCGGTGTACGGCGCGGCCTGCCAGAAGGTCTGCTCCAGCTGGCGGTTGGCGGCGGCGCCGCCCGCGAAGCCGGACAACTGGCCGCGGCCGACGTGCCGGAAGAGGTCCATCACCCAGAGGCGGTCCTGGGCGGCGGCGTAGCCCGCGCCGAACTCGGTGCCGTAGCGGGTGGTCCCGGAGATGTGCGGGACGCCGGTGGCCTTGTCGCGCACGATGGTGACGTCCGGGCGCGGGCTGGTGGTGCTCGCCACCTGGTCGGCGGGGACGCCGAAGGAGGCGTCGTTGAAGAAGTCGCGCAGCTTGGCCTCGGTCAGGCCGGGGTAGCCGGAGGCGAGGGCGGCGTAGGGGCCGAGCTGGTCGTCGGTGTGCGCGGGGCGGGTGCCGAAGGCCCGGTTGAGCAGGATGTCGGCGAGGGTGGCGTTGCCGTTCTCGCCGGGCGGCAGGATGTCGGCGCAGTGGCCGCCGCAGTAGTCGTCGGCGGCGGCGGTCGTCGCCGGGGTGGGGGCGGCGGTGGCGGTGGGGCTGGTGGTCAGGGCGGCGGTGACGAGCAGGGCCGAGGCGAGGGCGGCGGCCGGGAGTCGGAGGGAGCGGGGGCGGGGGCGCTGGCGTGAACGCAAGGCGGACTCCTCCGTCGAAGTCTCACGGAAGAGTCGACGGTAGGGGTGCTACTGGCCGGTTGGCTAGTGGCGTGCATGCCATTTTCTGTGCGGGGGCGCGGAGTTGGGGCGTTCGGGTTGCGGGTTGCGGGTTGCGGGTTGCGGGGTCGAGGTGCGAGGCCGGGCTTCGGGATCGAGGCGCGGGGTCGGGGTGTGCGGGCGGTGCTGTCCCGGGAGCCGGCCGAGGTGGCGGCGACGGTGCCGGGCCCGGTGCCGCGGGTCCCGGCGGTGGAGCGGCCGGGGAAAGGCGGCGCCGCACCCGCCGGGCTCAGTCCGGAGGTGCGGCGCCGGGTCGGCGGGGCCGGGTCAGGGCTTGAGCACCAGGCGGATCGGGTTGCCCTCCTTGCGCTCCAGCGCCTCCACCGCGCGGGCCGCCTCGGCCAGCGGGAAGGTGCCGCTCACCGAGCGGGAGAAGTCGAGCCGGCCGCCGCGGACCAGGTTGACCAGGTCGACGACGTCCTGGCCCTCGGAGCCGTAGTGGCCGCGGATCTGCTGGCGCAGGTAGCTGACCAGGGTGCCGTTGGTGACGGTCAGCGGCTTGTCGGTGAGGCCGACCAGCACCAGGCGGCCGTGCTCGCCCAGGGCGGCCATGGCCTGCTCGCGCACCGGGGCGACCCCGGCGAAGTCGAAGGCGGCGGACAGCGGGCGGCCGCCGGTGGCCTCGCGCAGCAGCTGGGCGAACGCGGGGTCGGTCGGGTCGAGGGCCGCGTCGGCGCCGAAGGCCAGGGCGCGCTCACGGGCGGCCGGCAGCGGGTCGACGGCGACGATCGGGAAGGCGCCGATGGCCCGCAGCAGCTGCACGCCGTGGGCGCCGAGGCCGCCGACGCCCCAGACGCCGACCGCCTCGGCGGGCCGCACGGCGCCGGTGGCGGTGATGGCGGCCCAGGGGGTGGAGACCGCGTCGGGGATGAAGCAGGCCTGCTCGAAGGGGAGTTCGTCCGGAATGGGCACCAGGGTGGTGGCGGTGGCGAGCGCGTACTCGGCCCAGCCGCCGTCGTAGTCCACGCCGCGGGTGTGCACGACGCCGTCGCGGTTCTCGCCGGCCTGCAGCAGCACCCGGTCGCCGACGGCCGCGGTGGTCACGCCCTCGCCGAGGGTGTGCACGGTGCCCGCGACCTCGTGGCCGAGGGTGACCTTGTCGCCCTTGAGGAAGAGCGGCTTGAGCATGCCCTCGATCAGGTGGACGTCGGAGAGGCAGACGCCGGCGGCCTCGACCTTGATCAGCACCTCGCCCGGACCGGGCGCCGGGACGGGGACCTCCTCCACGGCGAAGGCGCCCTTGGCGACGTCGAGCCGGCCGGCGAGCATCGTGGCGGTCATCAGGACTTCCCTTCTCGCGGGGGCGGCGGGCCGGGGAGTGTCCGCCGCTCCGGAAGTTACTTGTTATCCAACAAGCAAGTTCACCGTAGCATGGTGGCATGTCTACGCACGATGAGGGCCGAACCGGCGGACCCGGGACGCTCCGGGAGGCGCCCGCGCGCCGCACCCAGGCCGAACGGCGGGCCCGGGCCGAGTCCGCGCTGATCGCCGCCGCCGCCCGGCTGATCGCCGAGCACGGCAGCACCGGGGTCACGCTGGCCGGGGTGGGGGAGGAGGCGGGCTTCAGCCGGGGCCTGGCCACCCACTACTTCGGGTCGAAGGCCGCACTGCTCGCCCGGCTCCAGGAGGCGGCGCTGGCCGAGGCGATGGCGGCGGCCGCGCCGGAGCGCAGCGGGGCGGGCGCTGTGGACGAGCTGTGCGGGTTCGCGCGCGGCTGTCTGGAGGGCGTGCGCAACCCGACCGACCTGGGCCGGGCCTTCGTGGTGCTGGGCGCGGAGGCGCTCGCCGGGGCCTCGGAGCTGACCGCCGCGGTGGCGGAGCTGGACGCCCGGACCCGGGAGTGGGCGGCCGAGGTGGTCGGGCAGGGGCAGCGGGACGGCGAGCTGCGCCCCGGCGTGGACCCGGGCGCCTTCGCGCTGGCCTTCGTGGGGCTGCTCAAGGGGCTGGTGGTGCAGGCTGCGGCCGCTCCGAAGGTCTTCGACGTGGGGCTGGCGGTCGCCGAGTCCGAGCGCTGGATCCGGCTGGCGCTCACGGCGGGCTGAGGGCGCGCGGGACGGGCGGGGCGGGCGGCCGGGGGAGAGCGGGGCGGAGTCGGCACCGCCGCACGGCGGCCGTGCGGCGGTGGGTGGCGGGCGGCGGTGCGGGTGGCCCGCTCCGGAGTGGGGTCAGCCCCGGCGGGCGGGCGAACCGCGGCGTGCGGGCGGCACGATGCGCACCCGCTCGGTGGCGGGCGCCTTTTCGAGGTCGTCCAACTGGGCCAGGACGGTGGCGCGCAGGTCGTCGTCGTCCTCGAAGTGGTGGTCGTTGAAGAGGGTGTAGCCGGACCACATCAGGTTGGCGCAGACCCGGGGCGGGACCTTGCCCGTCGCGGCGCCCATGCCGACCAGGGCGACGGACCGGATCGAGCCCGGTCGCAGCCGGTTCTGCCGGTGGACGGCCTGGAAGGCGGCGGCGCAGGCCAGGGCGACGTTCAAGGTCTCGCTGACGTTCTGCGAGGAGGTCCGCATGGTCGGGGCCGATATCAGGAACGCCGGGTTGACGGCGCCGGACGGGACGCAGACCGCGCTGCCGACCGGGAGGCTGCCGGCGTGCTGCTCGCGGATCGCCTTCTGGACCCGCAGCTGGATGCCCGCGCCCAGGTGGCGCTTGATCGCGGCGTCCGTCCCGCCGTCCATCCGGCCGCGGGAGTTGGTGGGGCTGACCCAGGCGTCCGCCTTCGCGGTGAGCAGCGAGGCGTGCCGGATGTCGATCCCGGGGACGTCGGCGAAGGCCGCCCGCCAGGACTCCACGACCGTCGCGTTGAGGTCGGTCAGCACCACCTTGAGCGGCGGCTCGGTGCGGTCCGTGGTCATGCTGGGCTCCTGTCGGTCGGGGGTGCCCGGTGGGCCGGTTCCTTGGTGACACCGACGAAGCTAGCGCCCGGCACTGACAATCCGTCCGGGCCCCGTCGGCACCCCGTCGGCACCTCGCCCGCGCCGGTCGGCGGCCGGTCGGCGCGGGCCGGACTGTCGGACCCTGCTGGTAGGACTGTGGTGTCCGCCAGGGAAGCTGACGGTCCATCACCTGCCGTTCGTCTGACATTCGTACGGTCCCGACCAGCCGGAGTCGCACCACCATGAGCGCTGTCGACACCCCCGCCACCCAGCCCGACCCGAACGACCCGCTCGCCCTCGCCGACCTCTTCACCGGCGGCGGCGAGCCGTGGCTGCCGCTGCTGAAGCCGGTGATCGAGGCGCAGCCCGGTGCGGCCTCGTTCATCGGCCCGGGCCGCGGCCCGGAGGTCGTCCCGGTCCGCGAGCTGACCTTCCAGGCGCTCAAGCCGCACGCGCCGCACCGGTGGAAGGTCGTCGTCTTCGGCCAGAACCCGTACCCGCGGCCGGAGAGCGCCACCGGCATCGCGATGTTCGACAACACCTTCCACGACTGGAAGGACAGCCAGTTCGGCCGGGTGATCAGCATCCGCTGCCTGATCAAGGCCGCGGCGATGTGGAAGTACGGCATCCCCAAGAAGACGCCGATCGCCGACATACGGGCGCTGCTGAAGAAGCAGGAGACGGTCCAGCCGCCGGAGTGGTTCCAGGCGATGCTCACCCAGGGCGTGCTGCTGCTGAACGCGGCGCTCACCGCGAGCAGCGACGGCGCGATGGGGCCGGACGAGCACACCGGGTTCTGGCGGCCGGTCGCCGAGCGGATCGTCGAGGAGATCCTCCGCGCCAAGCAGCGGGCCGCCGAGGAGGACCGCTACGTGGTCTTCGCCTGGTGGGGCGCGCACGCCCGCAGCCTGAAGAACGTCGTGCTGCGGCTGCAGGAGAAGTACCCCGAGGTCGAGGTCCGCCACATCGACCACGCCAACCCGGCGGCCCAGGGCGACATCTTCTGCGACGGCGAGCACTTCGCCACGGTGAACGCCGCCCTGGCCTCGCTCGGTGCCGACGAGGTCGACTGGCTGCCCAGCACGGGGTGGAACGCGCCGTCGGCGCAGGGCGGCGGGGCGGAGGCCGGGGTCGCCGAGCGGATGGGTGCCTTCATCGCCTCCACCATGGAGCTGCACCAGCTCTATCTGGACCGACTCGCCGGGGTGAAGGACGAGGGCCTCGTCCTGCCGGCGATCACCGGTGTGTTCGACACCCCGCCGACGGGCTTCCGGGAGGCGGTGTCGCCGGTCGCCGAGCTGCTGCGCGGCCTGGACCGGCACGTGTCGCTGTCGCACGACTTCGGCAAGCGGCGGGCGGACGAGGCGGCCACCGGCCTGTCCGCCGACGAGATCGCCGCGCTGTACCTGTACACCTGCGAGTCCGCGTTCTACCGGGAGATCAACGCGGTGCTGCGCTCGCCGGACCGCAGCCGGCTGGTGCCCTACCTGCCGTACCTGCGGCTGCTGTTCGCGGCGGTGTCGCGGCTGCCCGTCCGCACCGCGCCGCTGTGGCGCGGGGTCTCGCTGGACCTGCGGCGGCAGTACCCGCTCGGGAGGACGGTGACGTGGTGGGGCGTCTCCTCCTGCACCTCCGAGCTCGGGGTCGCGCGGTCCTTCCTGGGCAGCTGGGGCAAGCGGACGCTGTTCGAGGTGCGTCCGGTGCGGGCCGCCGGCATCAGGAACTTCTCGGCGTTCACCGGCGAGGAGGAGTTCATCCTGCTGCCCGGCACGCAGTTGGAGGTCACCGACGTCCGGGCGGAGCGCGGCGGCCTGTGCACCGTGACGCTGACCGAGCTGGAGGAGGCGCCCCTGGTGTCCTGAGGCGCCCGGGCCGAAGCCGCCCCCTGGAGCAGCAACCAAGTCAGTATTTTTACTGAGTTAAGTTATGCTGGACTCCGAACGGCGGACGAGCCCGTTGTGCGGGAAGGGGCGCGAACGATGACCTCGAAAATCCGGAACCTGGACGGCGAACTGGAACGGGAGCGGGCCTACGTCGAGGTCTGCCGGGTCGCGATGGCCCGGCAGGTCGAGGACGCGGGCCACCAGGTCGTCGCCGCGGAGGACGTCTCCGGTGACGGTGCCAGCGCGGAGGCGCTCGGCCGATACCTGCGCACCCGCGCCAAGCGGATGAAGGAGCTGCCGGAGAGCCCGTCCTTCTTCGGCCGCCTCGACTTCGCCGACACCGCGGAGGCCGGGGAGCACCGGCGGCAGCACTACTACGTGGGCCGCCGGCGGATCTCCGAGGACCCGACGGTGCCGCCGCTGGTGGTCGACTGGCGGGCCCCGGTCTCCCGGGCGTTCTACCGGGCGAGCGCCCACGCCCCGCTCGGGCTCGCGCGGCGCCGCCGGTTCGGCTGGGCGCCGTGGAGCCTGGGCGCGCCGGAGGAGCTGACCGGGCTGGAGGACGAACCCCTCGGCGCGGACGGCGGGCACGGCCCGGCGGTGGGCGTCGCGGCGGGCGACGGCGCGGCGGACGGTGGCGCGGCGGACGGTGGCGCGGGTGGTGCCGGCGGCATTCTGGCCGCCGAGATCGAGCGGCCCCGCACCGGCCCGATGCGGGACATCGTCGCCACCATCCAGCCCGAACAGGACGTGCTGGTGCGGGGCGAGCTGAGCGAGTCGGTCTGCGTGCAGGGCGCGCCCGGCAGCGGCAAGACCGCGGTCGGGCTGCACCGCGCCGCGTACCTGCTGTACAGCTTCCCGCAGCGGATCCAGCGCGGCGGCCTGCTGGTCATCGGCCCCAACCGGACCTTCCTGCGCTACATCGCCGAGGTGCTCCCCGCGCTCGGCGAGATCGACGTCACCCAGCGCACCGTCGAGGACCTGGTCGCCACCCGGCCGGTCGCCGCCGTGGACGACGGGCGGGCCGCCGCGGTCAAGCAGGACGCGCGAATGGCGACGGTGCTGCGCCGGGCGCTGTACGGCCGCATCCGGGCGACGGGCCCGGAGCCGCTGGTCGTACCGGACGGCTCCTACCGGTGGCGGGTGCCCCCGGAGCGGCTGGAACGGACGGTCGCCGAACTGCGCGAGCAGGCGCCGCCGTACGCGATCGGACGGGAGAGCCTGCGCACCCGGGTGGTGGCGATGCTCCAGGACCAGGCCGAGCGGCGGACCGGCGTCCGGTCCGGCGCCTGGTCGCGGAAGATCGGCCGCTGCGGGCCGGTGGCCGCCTTCCTGGAGGCGGCCTGGCCGAATCTGCGCCCGGAGGCCGTGGTCGCCGCGCTGCTGAGCGACTCCGCCCTGCTGGCCGAGGCCGCCGACGGGGTGCTCGGCCCCGAGGAGCAGGCGGCGATCCTGTGGCGCCGGCCGCCGCGCTCGGCGAAGAGCGCCAAGTGGTCCGAGCACGACCTGATGCTGCTGGACGAGGTGGCCGGCCTGATCGAGCGCCCGGCCGGCTTCGGCCACGTCGTGGTGGACGAGGCCCAGGACCTCTCCCCGATGCAGTGCCGGGCGATCGCCCGCCGCAGCGCCTTCGGCTCCCTGACCGTCCTCGGCGACCTCGCCCAGGCGACCGCCCCGTGGGCCGCCCGAAGCTGGCCCGAGCAGCTCGCCCACCTGGGCAAGCCGCAGGCCGCGGTGGTGCCGCTGACCACCGGCTTCCGGGTCCCGGCCGCCGTGACGGCCCTCGCCAACACCCTGCTGGGCGCGCTGGACGTGGACGTGCCGCCGGCCGTGTCGCTGCGGCAGGACGGGGAGCTGACGGTGCGGCGGGTGGCCGGGGGCGGCCTGGGCGGAGCGGCGGTCGCGGCGGTGCGGGCCGCGCTGGAGCGCGAGGGCTCGATCGCGGTGATCGCGGCGGACGGCGCGGTGGCGGAGGCCGCCGAGGCGCTGCTCGCGGCGGGTATCCCGACCGGGGCGGCCGAACAGGTCGGCACCACTGCGCGGGTGACGGTGCTGCCGGCCTCGCTGGTGAAGGGGCTGGAGTACGACCACGTGGTGGTGCTGGAGCCGGCCGCCATCGTGGAGGCCGAGGCGCGCGGCCTGCACCGGCTGTACGTGGTGGTGACGCGGGCGGTCTCCCGGCTGGACGTCCTGCACTCCCGTCCGCTGCCCGCGCCGCTGGGCGGGTGACGGCCCGGCGGCGGAGGCGGGCGGGGAAGGCCGGGCGGACGCGGCCGCCGGCCATGACCCCGTGCCCATCGGAAGCGGCGGCCGACCGGTGCCGGCACCCCTGCTGACCTCCTCACTCGTGCCCGGACCAGCTCCGGACAGCTGGATATCCTGAACACATGAGCGACAACCTTCCCCCGTGTCCGCAGTGCTCCAGTGAGTACACCTATGAGATGAACGCCCTCATGGTCTGCCCCGAGTGCGCCCACGAGTGGGTGCCCGGCGGCGGTGACCAGGCCGGCGTGCCGGCCGGCGAGCGCGTGATCAAGGACGCCGTCGGCAACGTGCTGAGCGACGGCGACACCGTGACGGTGGTCAAGGCGCTGAAGGTCAAGGGCAGCGTCTCCGGCATCAAGGCCGGCACCAAGGTCCGCAACATCCGCCTGGTGGACGGCGTCGACGGGCACGACATCGACTGCCGCATCGAGGGCTTCGGCGCCATGCAGCTCAAGTCCGGCGTGGTCAAGAAGGCCTGATCCGCGGGCCCCCAGCGGCCGCGCCCCGTCGAGGAGATCGGCGGGGCGCGGCCGTCGCGCTGTCCAGGGCCGGTCGGGGGTGGAGTCGCCGCCCGGATTAGTTGTAGCATCACAATGATTACAACAATACAACTAACTCTGGAGCGTTCGTCATGCCCGATGCCGCTCGACCGCGGCCCTGGCTCGTGCTCGCCATCTGCTGCATGAGCCTGCTGATCGTCAGCCTCGACAACACCATCCTGAACGTGGCCCTGCCCGCCGTCCGGCGCGACCTGGACACCACGGTGTCCGGCCTGCAGTGGACGGTCGACGCCTACACCCTGGTGCTGGCGAGCCTGCTGATGCTCTCCGGCTCGACCGCCGACCGGATCGGCCGCCGCCGGGTGTTCCGGATCGGACTGGTGGTGTTCACCGCGGCCTCCCTGCTGTGCAGCCTGGCCCCCGGGCTCGGCTGGCTGATCGCGGCGCGGATGCTCCAGGCGGTCGGCGGATCGATGCTCAACCCCGTCGCCATGTCGATCATCAGCAACACCTTCACCGACTCCCGGCAGCGCGCCCGGGCGATCGGCGTCTGGAGCGGCGTGGTGGGCATCAGCATGGCCGCCGGGCCGATCATCGGCGGGGCGCTGGTGGAGTCGGCCGGCTGGCGGGCGATCTTCTGGATCAACGTCCCGATCGGCCTGGCCGCGCTCTTCCTCACCACCCGCTACGTGCCGGAGTCGCGGGCGGCCCGCACCCGCCGGGTGGACCCGGTCGGCCAACTGCTGGTCGTCGTCGTGCTCGCCGCCCTCACCTACGCGATCATCGAGTCGCCGGAGCGCGGCTGGACCTCGCCCGTGGTGCTCGGCTGCGCGGCGGCCTCCCTGGGCGCGCTGCTGGGCCTGCTGCGGTACGAACCCCGGCGCACCGACCCGCTGATCGACCTGCGGTTCTTCCGCTCCGCGCCCTTCTCCGGCGCCACCGTCATCGCGGTCGCCGCCTTCGCCGGCCTCGGCGGCTTCCTCTTCCTCACCTCCCTGTACCTCCAGGACGTCCGCGGGCTCGACCCGCTGCACGCCGGACTGTTCATGCTGCCGATGGCGGTCATGTCGCTGCTCACCGCGCCGCTGTCCGGCCGGATGGTGGCCGCCCGGGGGCCGCGCACGCCGCTGCTGCTGGCCGGGGCGGCACTGACCGCGAGCGCCGTGCTCCAGGCGGTCGGCTACTCCGAGCACCTGCCGACCTGGCTGCTGGTCCTCGCCTTCCTGCTCTTCGGCACCGGCTTCGGCCTGGTCAACGCGCCCATCACCAACACCGCCGTCTCCGGGATGCCCCGCTCGCAGGCCGGGGTGGCGGCGGCGGTGGCCTCCACCAGCCGACAGGTCGGCCAGTCCCTGGGCGTCGCGGTCACCGGCGCGCTGATGGCCGGCAGCGCCCTCGCGGACCCGGCGGCCTTCACCGGGGCGGCCCGGACGGCATGGTGGATCATCGCCGGCTGCGGCGCCGCCGTGCTGGTCACCGGTACGCTCACTTCCGGCCGCTGGGCCCGGGCGACGGCCGAGCGCACGGCGCGGCGGCTCGCCGCCGAGGAGGCGGCCGAGGGAAGCACGGAGACGAAGGAGACGGTGGACGCCTGATGGAGCGCCTCGACACCGGTGGGCACCCGGAGGGGAGCGGGACGGACGCCGCGACGGCGGCCCGGGTCTGGCAGGGGATGTACGCGCTCGTGCTGGAGCGCCACGACCGCCGCAGGACCGTCGCCGAAGCCCTCGGCATGAGCTTCAGCCGGGTCCGGGCGCTGCGCCGGCTCGCCGCCGGCCCGATCACCCTGCGGGAGCTGGCCGAGCGGCTGACCGCCGACCCGCCGTACACCAGCGTCATCGTGGACGACCTGGTGCGGCGCGGGCTCGCCGAGCGCATCACCAACCCGGCGGACCGGCGCTCCAAGCTGGTCCACCTCACCGAGGAGGGCGAGGCCAAGGCCGCGCTCGCCACCGGGATCCTCGCCACGCCGCCGGACGCGCTGCTCGCGCTGCCGCCGGAGGACCTCCGCGCGCTCGACCGGGTGGTGGCGAAGCTCCTGGACTGAGGGCTGCCGCCCGACGCGGCGGGCGTGGATCCGGGAGTCGGGACACCGGTCGCGGGTGGTCCGTGTTCTCCGCGAGGACGGAGACGGGCACGCATGAGTCCGGGCCGCTGTTCCCGTTCCGCCGCCGTTCCGCCGTTCCGCCGTTCCGCCGTGCTGCCGTGCTGCCGTGCTGCCGTGCTGCCGTGTTGCCGACCGCCGGGACCCACTGCCCTTGACGGTCCGTCAGTCTCCGTTCTCCGCAGGCCCGCACGCCGATCGTGCGGGCTGTTCGGGAACTGTTCCGCCATCGCCATCGCCATCGCCGTCGGCGACGCCCGGATCGCCGGGCGCCGGGCGTGCCGGCCGGCCGTCGGACTTCCGGCAGGCGTCGGGTCAGCCGTCCGAGCGTCGCAGCAGGTAGGTGTCCATGATCCAGCCCTTGCGCTCCCGGGCCCGCTCACGCAGCTCGCGGATGCGCGGGGCGGCCTCGGCGAGCGGACCGGAGACGAGCACCTCGTCGGGGGTGCCGAGGTAGGCGCCGTAGTGGATCTCCAGCCCCTCGGGGTCGATCCCGGCGAAGGCGGCCCGGCCGTCGAGCATCACCACCACGTCGTCCACCCCCTCGGGGAAACCCTCGGCGAGGCGGCGGCCGGTGGTGATCTGCACCGGCCGGCCGACCCGGGTCAATGTGGTGCGGTGCCGGGCGGCGAGCGCGGAGACGCTGCTGATGCCCGGGACCACCTCGTACGCGAAGGGCACGCCGCCCCGGTTCGACACGTCGTCCACCACGGCGATGACGCTGTCGTAGAGGGCGGGGTCGCCCCAGACCAGGAAGGCGCCGTTCTCGCCCGGGCCGAGGTGCTCGGCGACCAGCCGTTCGACCAGATCGGCGCGGCGGACGCGCCAGTCGTCCACGGCGGCCGCGTACGCGGGGGTGGCGCGGTCCCGTTCGGCGTCCGGCGCCGCGACCACGCGGTGCCCGGGCCGTCCGTGGTCGGCCAGCATCCGGCGACGCAGCGCGATCAGGTCCTGCCGTTCCTCGCTCTTGTCGAGGATGAAGAAGACGTCGGTGCGACCGATCGCCTTGACCGCCTGCAGGGTGAGGTGGTCGGGGTCGCCCGCGCCGATGCCGATGACGAAGATGTGCCGCATGGGAGCCATTCTGCCGTTCGCCCCCGGGTGCGCCGCCCGGGGCCGGGCGCGGAGCCCGCGTCTCACCACGCGGACGCCTTGCGAGATTTCCGCCTCGACGCCGACGGTTTGCCCCTAAGCTGGCGGTGCAGCTGGTTCGCCCTGTCCGCCAGGCAGGTGCGTCGCAAGAGGGAACCCGGTGGGAATCCGGGACTGCCCCGCAGCGGTGAGTGGGAACGACCGCCGTCATACGCACTGGACCCGGGACGGGTCTGGGAAGCGACGGCCAGTAGGTGTCCGCCCCGGTTTCGGCCGAGGTGGGTGTGCCCGCGAGTCCGAAGACCTGCCACTGCCCGTGCGCGAGCGTTCGCGCGCGGCCATCCGGTGACCTCGTGGGCGGGTCGGCGACCACATCGGGCGGAGCCGCGCACGGGTGCGGTCGTCCGTCCGGTCCGTCATCCCTTCGCGTCCTCGTGCCGTCACCGGGCACTTGAGGATCCAGACTCGCGAAGGAGAGTCCCTTGACCACGAAGTCCGCAGCCGCGGCGAGCGTCGCCACCGCCCACGGATACCCCCGTCAGGGCCGGGGCCGTGAATTGAAGAAGGCGATCGAGGGGTACTGGAGGGGCGCGGTCGCGGCCGAGGCGCTGCTGGCGACCGCCGCCGACCTGCGTCGGACGAACTGGGCGCAGCTCGTCGAGGCGGGGGTCGCGGAGGTGCCGACCGGCGACTTCTCGCTCTACGACCACGTGCTGGACACCACGGTGGCGGTCGGCGCGATCCCGCCGCGGCACCGGGAGGCGGTCGACGCCGACCCGCTGGCCGGGTACTTCGCGATGGCGCGCGGCAACCAGGACGTCGCCCCGTTGGAGATGACCAAGTGGTTCGACACCAACTACCACTACCTGGTACCTGAGTTGGGCCCGGACACGGTGTTCGCCGCGAACCCGGCCAAGGCGGTCGGCGAGCTGCGCGAGGCGCTGCTGCTCGGCCACGCCGCCCGGCCGGTGCTGGTCGGGCCGGTCAGCTACCTGCTGCTCGCCAAGCCGGCGCCCGGGGTGGCCGCCGACTTCCAGCCGATCACCCTGCTGGACCGGCTGCTGCCCGTCTACGCCCGGCTGCTGGCCGAGTTGCGTGCCGCCGGCGCCGCGTGGGTGCAGCTGGACGAGCCCGCGCTGGTGCAGGACCGCACCCCGGCCGAGCTCAACGCGGCCGCCCGCGCCTACCGCGAGCTGGGCGGTCTCACCGAGCGGCCCAAGCTGCTGGTCGCGAGCTACTTCGACCGGCTCGGCGAGGCGCTGCCGGTGCTGGCCAAGGCCCCGGTCGAGGGCCTGGCGCTGGACTTCACCGGCCCGGCCGCCGCCAACCTGGAGGACCTCGCCGCCGCCGGCGGCCTGCCCGGCAAGCGGCTGGTGGCGGGGGTGATCGACGGGCGCAACATCTGGATCAACGACCTGGAGAAGTCACTGGCGACCCTGGCGACCCTGCTCGGCCTCGCCGGCACCGTCGACGTGGCGCCGTCCTGCTCGCTGCTGCACGTGCCGATCGACGCCGCCGCGGAGCGCGACATCGACCCGCAGATCGCCCGCTGGCTGGCCTTCGCCCGACAGAAGGCCGGCGAGGCGGCACTGCTCGCCCGGGGCCTGCGCGAGGGCACCGGCGCGATCACCGCCGAGCTCGCCGCCAACCGCGCCGACCTCGCCTCCCGCGCCAACTCCCCGATCACCCGCGACCCGGCGGTGCGCGCCCGCGCCGCCGCCGTCACCGCCGACGACACCCGGCGCGCCCAGGCGTACCCGCAGCGGGCCGAGGCCCAGCGCGCCCGGCTCGGGCTGCCGCTGCTGCCGACCACCACCATCGGCTCCTTTCCCCAGACCGCCGAACTGCGCACCGCCCGGGCCGATCTGACGGCGGGTCGGATCGACGCCCCGGCCTACCGGGAGCGGATGGAGGCGGAGGTCCGCGAGGTCGTCGCCTACCAGGAGAAGGCCGGGCTGGACGTCCTGGTGCACGGCGAGCCCGAGCGCAACGACATGGTCCAGTACTTCGCCGAGCAGCTCACCGGCTACCTCGCCACCCGGCACGGCTGGGTCCAGTCGTACGGCACCCGGTACGTGCGCCCGCCGGTGCTGGCCGGGGACATCTCCCGTCCGCACCCGATGACCACCGACTGGTTCCGCTACGCGCAGGGCCTGACCGACCGCCCGGTCAAGGGCATGCTCACCGGCCCGGTCACCATGCTCGCCTGGTCCTTCGTCCGCGACGACCAGCCGCTCGCCGACACCGCCCGGCAGGTGGCCCTCGCCCTGCGCGACGAGGTCGTCGACCTGGAGGCGGCCGGCGCCGCCGTCGTGCAGGTCGACGAGCCGGCGCTGCGCGAGACCCTCCCGCTGCGGGCCGCCGCCCGCCCGGCGTACCTGGCCTGGGCCACCGAGGCCTTCCGCCTCGCCACCTCCGGCGTCCGCGCGGACACCCAGATCCACACCCACATGTGCTACGCCGAGTTCGGCGCGATCATGACGGCGATCGACGAACTCGACGCGGACGTCATCTCCCTGGAGGCCACCCGCTCCCACATGGAGGTGGCCGGCGAGCTGGCCGAGGCGGGCTATCCGCGCGAGGTCGGCCCCGGCGTCTGGGACATCCACTCCCCGCGCGTCCCCAGTACCGACGAAGCCGTCTCGTTGTTGCGCGCGGGCCTGGCGGCGATCCCGGCGGAGCGGCTCTGGGTCAACCCGGACTGCGGGCTGAAGACCCGCGGCTGGACGGAGACCCGGGCCTCGCTGGAGAGCCTGGTCGGCGCCGCCCGCCTGCTGCGCGAGGAACTGGCCGGCTGACGGCGGCCGGGGTGGGCGCGGCAAGGCTGCCGCGCCCACCCCGGTCCCGGTCGGTGATCCGGCTCGCTGGGGAATCGATCCATCCGCACCCCGTGAACCTGCGAATCCCGCGAACCGGCGTGGTGATACCTTCGCAACCGCCGCCCGGACCGGTCGGCGCCGCAGCCGAGCGAACGGCCACCCCGACCGGCCCCGGCTGTCGGACCTGCGAGCGGACGGACCGCGTCCGGCGGGCCGGGGTGCCGTACCCGGTGGAGGGGGAGTGGGCGTGGACGACGGTGCGGTACGGGTGGGGCGGACGGTACGGACCGAGGACGGCGCCTGCCGCCACCTGCTGGTGTGGCGGGCCGGTCCCGGCTGGCGGATGGTGAGCAGCGCGGTGCTCGGCGGCGGGCTCGGGGGCCGCGGGTGGGTGCTCAACGCCCAGGTGCGGCCCGGCTATGCGCGAATGGACCCGGCCGAGCACCTGGCCGAACTGGCCGCCGCGGAAGGGCTGACGGGCCCGGGCGTCGGGCTGATGACGGCGGCCCCGGTGGACGACTGCACCCGGGCCGAGGACGGCGGTGTCACCGCGCTGGTGACCACCGGGATCGGTGTCGCGCTCTGGGCGGCCGACCCCGCCGCGGCGCCGGCCGAGTACCGGCCCGGCACGATCAACATCCTGGCCGTGGTGCCGGCCGCGGTCGCGGACGCCGGACTGGTCAACCTGCTGGCCACCGCGACCGAGGCCAAGGTCCAGGCCCTGCTGGACGCCGGCTACGACTGCTCGGGCACCCCATCCGACGCGGTCTGCGTGGCCGTGCGCGCCGCGTCCTCCGACGCCCCCGCCGACCCCTTCGGCGGCCCGCGTTCGCTGTGGGGGGCGCGGCTGGCCCGGGCGGTGTACCGGGCGGTGCGGGCCGGTGCCGAGCTCGACCGCGAGCGCCGGGCCCGCGGGGAGCCGGAGCCGCATCCGCTGGCGGTGCCCGGCTGCCGCGTCGCGGACGTCCGCGGAACCCGGCCGGCCACCGTGCCGGTCGCGGGCCTCCTGCCCCGGTGATCGACGGGCCGGGCCCTATGCGACCCAGCCGGAGGTGAGGCCCTGGACGGCCGAGCCGTCGAGGTCCTTGAGCTTGACCCCGGCGAAGGCCCGGGCGGCGTCGGAGGTGAGCATCCGGAAGGCGGGACGCTCGGCGGCGAGCAGGTCGAGGATCCCGGCGGCCACGTCCTCGGCCGCCTGGGCGTTGGCGAAGGCGCCGCGGGTGCGGTCCAGGTAGGCGGCCAGTGCGGGGGCGTACGGCCCGGCCTGTTCGGCCGCGTCGTCCGTCAGGCCCACGTTGCTGACGAACTCGCTGGCCACCGCGCCCGGCTCGACGACGCTGACGGAGACGCCGGCGGTGGCCGCGACCGGGGCGAGGGACTCCATGTAGCCCTCGACCGCGAACTTGGCGGCGCAGTAGGCCTCGTTGAAGGGCTGGCCGACCACGCCGCCGACGCTGGTCACGGTCAGCACGCGGCCCTTGCTCGCCCGCAGCAGGGGCAGGGCGGCCTTCGTGACGTGCAGCACCCCGAAGAAGTTGACCTCCATGACGGCGCGGACGTCGTCGACGCTCTCCTGCTCCAGGGTGCCGATGTGGCCCGCGCCGGCGTTGTTGACCAGCGCGTCCAGCCGGTCGACGCCGGCCAGGCAGGCCTCGACCGACGCGGGGTGGGTGACGTCGAGCGTCCGGAGGTCGACGGTGACCCCGGCCTCCTCGGCGGCCGCCAGCAGCGGGCCGGCCTTGGCGGTGTTGCGCATGGTGGCGATGACGTGCCAGCCGGCGCGGGCGGCGGCGACGGCGGTGGCCAGGCCGATGCCGGAGGAGGTGCCGGTGATCAGGACGGTCCGGTCGCTCATCTCGCTGGACTCCCAGTGCTTATGGATCATAACCAATATGATCCATAACTATGTGGGCTGACATTTCACTTTGTCAAGCACCTGGATAGTCTGGTGGTCATGTCCCACCCACCGGATGACCTCACCCAGGAGATCGTCGGACTCTTCGCGGCCGTCAACCGCCGCTACGGCCGGGAGTCCGAGGCGGCCGCGGCGGCCCACGACCTGACCGCGCTGCAGGCCAAGGCGCTGCTCGCCGCCGAGGCCCCGGTCCCGACGCGCCGGATCGCCGAGCGGCTGCACGCGGAGCCGTCCAATGTGACGGTGATCGTCGACCGCCTGGAGTCCCGCGGCCTGGTCGAGCGCAGCGTCGACCCCGCCGACCGTCGCGTCAAGCACGTCGCCGCCACCGCCGCCGGCCGCGAGGTCGCCGCCGATCTGCGCGCCCGCATGCCCTTCGCCGGCGACCCGCTGGCCCGGCTCGACGCCGAGCAGCGCGGGGCGCTGCGCGAACTCCTGCGGCTGGTCCTGGAGGCATGACGGCGGACCCCCGGGCGACTGCCCGGGGGTCCGCCGTTCACAACGCGTTGCCGCTCGCCCGCGCCGCCGGCAGGAACCGCCGGAAGGGCCGTCACCGCATGCGCTGCGACGACGGCCCTTCGGAATGCTCGGGGGGGGGGGTAATTCCCCGGCCGCGGCGACTACTTCGCGCCGAAGGCCTTCTCGATGTCCTCGACGACCTTCTCCGCCGCGATCGGGCCGGAGCTGCTGCTCCACACCTGGCCGTCGACGCCCATGAGCTGGTTGGTGCCGACGGCCTTGAGGCGGGTGAACGCCTCCTGCTTGCGGGCGGTCTCCAGGGCCTTCTCGCCCTCGGCGTTCAGGGTGGCGACGAACACCCGGTCGGCGTCGGCCTTGTTGAGGTTCTCCAGGGACAGCGGGTCCGAGTGGGGCTGGGCGCCCAGGCCGTCGGCGATCGGCATGGTGCCGGCGCCGGCCTTCTTCAGCAGGTCGCCGGGCATGTTGGTGGTGTTCATCACGATCGGCCCGTTGGGCATCCAGCGCATCACGACGGCGCTGCCGGCCTTGCCCTCGCCGGCCTTGGCGGCGCGCTTGTCCAGCGCGTCCAGCTTGGCGGTCAGGTCGTCCTTGCGGCCGAGGGCGTCGCCGTACACGGCGAGCACCGAGCGCCAGTCGCTGGCCTTGGGGACGATGGTCGGGGCCACCGCGGAGAGCTTCTCGTACTGGGACTTCTCGATGCCCGAGGAGGCCAGGATGAGGTCGGGGCCGGCCTTGAGGATGGCCTCGATGTTGGGCTCCTTGACCGTGGCGACCAGCGGGACGGCGTCGGCCTTCAGGTAGGCGGGGGCAGTGGTGCCGCCGCGGCTGGCGCTGGTGCCCACCGGGGTGACGCCGAGTGCGAGGGCGGTGTCCAGCGAGGTGTCGTTGAGGGCGACGACCTTCTTGGCCTCGGCCGGGACCTCCACGGCGCCGAAGGCGGTGTCGATGCTGCGCTTGCCGCCCTTCGCGGCGGTGGAGGACGAGTCGGAGCCACCCGCGGAGCTGCCGGAACCCGAGGAGCCGCACGCGGTCAGGCCCAGGGCGAGGGCGCCGACGACGGCCGTTCCGAGCAGCGTCTTGGTAAAGCGGGTGCCAAGCATGGGTGTTCTCCGAGGAATGGTAGTTTACGGACGAACCGTTTTTCTGAGGTTAGCCTAACCATACGTAAGGCCCTGACGGGGAGGCCCGGTGTGACATTCCGATCACTCCTGCTGCGCGGACTGCTGCCCGCCGGCGCGATACTGCTGCTCGCCGTGCTGGCGAGCCTGCTGCTCGGCGCGGGAGACGTGGGGCCGTCACGGGCGTTCGCCACCCTGCTCGGTGACGGCGACTCCGACTCCCGGTTCACCGTCTTCCACCTGCGCGTCCCGCGGACCGCCGTGGCCCTCGCGGTCGGGCTCGCGCTCGGCGTGGCCGGCACCGTGCTGCAGGCCGCCGCCCGCAACCCGCTGGCCGAGCCCGGCCTGCTCGGCGTCAGCACCGGCGCCTCCTTCGCCGTGGTGATCGCGATCGTGCTCGGCGCCAGCGCCGCGAGCGTCGGCCCGTACGTCGCCGTGCTGGGCGCCGCCGCCGGCTGCCTGCTGGCGCTCGGCGCGGCCCGGCTGCGCGGCGCCGGCGACGACCCCGTCCGCCTGGTGCTCGCCGGCGCGGCGCTGAGCGGACTGATGAACGCCGGCTCCTCCGTCCTGCTGCTGTCCGACGCCCGGGCCGCCGACGAGATCCGGTTCTGGACCATCGGCTCGGTCGCCGGCCGCGGCACCGACCAACTGCTGGCCGTGCTGCCGGTGCTGCTGCTCGGTCTGGTCCTGGCCCTGCTCTCCGGCCCGGCGCTGACCGCGCTCAGCCTCGGCGACGACGTCGCCACCGGCCTCGGCCACAAGCCCCGCCGGGCCCGCGCCCTCGCGGTGACCGCCGTCGCCCTGCTGGTCGGCGCCGCCACCGCGATCGCCGGACCGGTCTCCTTCGTCGGCCTGGTGGTGCCCTTCGCCGCCCGGGCCCTGGTCGGCCCGGACCTGCGCCGACTGCTCGTGGTCTCCGCCCTGCTGGGGCCCGCCGTCGTGCTGCTCGCCGACGTGGCCTCCCGGCTGGTGGCCCGCCCGTACGAGATGCCGCTCGGCGTGATGACCGCCCTGTGCGGCGCCCCCGTCCTGGTCGCCGTCGTCCGCTCGCACAGAATGCCCGCGCTGTGACCCCCACCGTGAAGACCGCGAAAGCCGCCGCCGCGAAGAACGCCGCGAGCCCCGGCACGCCCCCGGCCGCGACCCGGCTGCCGACCCCGCCCGGCACCCGGCTGCTCGCCCTCGGCGGCCGCTCGGTGCTCGTCCCGGTCCGGCCGCTGCTCGGCGGCGCCGCCCTGCTGCTCGTCGTGGTCGCGGTGACCGCCGTCTGCCTGGCCGTCGGTGAGACGAACCTCGACCCGGTGACCGCCCTGCGCGCCGCCTTCGGTGACGGCACCGCACGCGACGTGCTGCTGGTGGAGAAGCTGCGGCTGCCCCGCGCCGAGGCCGCACTGGCCGTCGGTGCCGCCCTCGGCGTCGCGGGCTGCCTGATGCAGACCCTCGCCCAGAACCGGCTGGCCACCCCGGACACCGTCGGCTTCAACGAGGGCGCCACCGCCTTCGCCGTCGCCTCCGTCACCGGCGTCGCCACCCAGCTGCTGCCCTCCGCCGCCGCCCTGGTGGGCGCCGCCACCGCCGCCTCGCTCGCCTTCGCCCTCGGTGGCGGGGCCGGCCGCAACGGCTACCGCTTCCTGGTCGTCGGCCTCGGCATCGGCGCGGTCTTCGGCGCGGTGACCAACCTGATGCTCTCCCGCGCCGCCATCGACGCCGCCAACTCCGCGTACGCCTGGACGGTCGGCACCCTCAACAGCCGGGACGCCGACGCCGTCGGCCTCCTCCAACTCGGCCTGCTGGTCTGCCTGCCCGCCGCGGTGCTGCTCGGCCGCCGGCTGTCGCTGCTGCGCTTCTCCGACGCCGTCGCCACCGGGCTGGGCGTCCGGGTGCGCGGCCTGCGGGTCGGCGTCCTGGTGGTCGCCGTGGTCTGCGCGGGCCTGGCGGTGGCCGTCGCCGGACCGCTCGGCATGATCGCGCTCGCCGCGCCCGAGGCGGCCCGCCGGATCGCCGGACCGCGCTGCGTCCCGGTGCTCACCTCGGCCGCCGCCGGAGCCGCCTTCACCCTGCTCGCCGACCTGCTCGGCCGCACCGTCCTGTCGCCGATCGAGGTCCCGGCCGGCCTGGTCACCGCCGTCGTGGGCGGCCCGTACCTGCTCTGGCTGCTGCTCACCACCCGTCCCCGGAGGACCGCATGACCGCCCGTACCGCGACCGCCGTGCCCGCCGCGACCGATGGGATTGCTGCCGGAGCGCCCCGGCTGGCGACCAGCGCGCTCAGCCTCGGCCACGACCGCACCGTCGTGGTCCGCGGGCTCGACCTCGAACTGCCGCGGCAGCAGGTCACCGTCATCGTCGGCCCGAACGGCTGCGGCAAGTCCACCCTGCTCGGCGGCCTCGCCCGGACCATCGCCCCGCGCTCCGGCGCCGTGCTGCTCGACGGCAAGCCGCTGACCTCGCTGTCCACCCGCGCGATCGCCCGGATCATCGGCCTGCTGCCGCAGTCCGCCACCGCCCCGGACGGGCTGACCGTCCGTGACCTGGTCCGCTACGGCCGCCAGCCGCACCAGGGCCTGCTGCGGCAGTGGTCCGCCGCCGACGCCGAGGCGGTCGAGCACGCGCTCACCGCCGCCGACCTGCACGAGCTGGCCGACCGCCCGCTGGACACCCTCTCCGGCGGCCAGCGCCAGCGCGCCTGGATCGCCATGGCCGTCGCCCAGGACACCGACATCCTGATGCTCGACGAACCCACCTCGGCGCTGGACATGGGCCACGCCCTGGAGGTGCTGGAGATGGTGCGCGGCCTGACGACCGGGCGCGGCCGCACCGTCGTCCTCGTCCTGCACGACCTCAGCACCGCCTGCCGCTACGCCGACCACATGGTGGCCATGCGCGACGGCGAGGTGGCCGCCCAGGGCGCGCCGCGCGACATCGTCACCCCGGAGCTGGTGCGCGAGCTGTACGGGGTGGAGAGCGTGATCCTCACCGACCCGGTGCACGGCACCCCGGTGGTCTGCCCGGTCGGTCTCGCCCCCCGGACCCGCTGACCCCGGGCCCGCCGGCTCCGGCCCCGCCGGCCCCGGGCCCGGGCGCTGCCGGGCCGGTCAGCCGGCCAGACCCGGCAGCACCCGGGCGCCCGGCAGCTTCGCCAGCGCCCACCCGGGCAGGATGAGCTTGCCCCGCCGCCGCCCGCTGCCGACCAGCACGTACGGGGCCGCGGCCACCGCCTCGTCGATCAGCAGCGGCCAGTCGCCGGGCAGGCCGACGGGGGTGATCCCGCCGTACTCCATGCCGGTCAGCTCGACCGCGGTGTCCATCGGCGCGAAGGACGCCTTGCGCGCCCCCAGGTGGGTGCGCACCGCCCTGTTCACGTCCACCCGGGTGGTGGCCAGGGCCAGGCACGCGGCCAGGGTCACCTCCCCGGCGCGCTTGGCGGCCACCACCACACAGTTCGCCGAGAGCTCCGGCGGGGTGTCGTAGGCCGCGCAGAACACGGCGGTGTCCGCCTTCAGCGGATCGCTGTCCACGTAGAGCACCGAGGCGGCGGCCTCCTGGTCGTCCCAGTTCTTCAGCGCGTCGGCGACGGGCGCGGCGAGCTCCGCGCCGGCCTCCAGCGCGGCCACGGCGGAGGCGAAGTTCCCGAAGGGCGGGCGTACGGACTCACTCATGGCACCGGACTGTAGCGCGCCCGGGCCGGCTCCCGGTCAGCCGTACGGGACGACCGCGACCGGGCAGTGCACGTGGTGGATCGCGGCGTGCGCCACCGGGCCGAGGTGGTGGTGGCGCAGCGGCATCCGCCGGACGCGGCGGCCGACGACCAGCAGCCGGGCCGTCGCGGCGGCGTCCACCAGGTCGACGGCGGGCTTGCCGCGGATCAGGTCGGTGGTCACCGTCACCTCCGGGTGCCGGGCCCGCCAGGGGTCCAGGGCCCCGTCGAGCCCGCTGCGCTCGACGGCGGAGACCTCGCCCTCCAGGCCACCGATCGCCCCGTAGGACATGTACTCGCTGCCGGCCGGCGGGGACCAGACGTGGAGGACGCGCAGCGACGCCGAGCGCAGGGCGGCGGCCTCGAAGGCGAAGGCCAGCACCTCGTCCGCCGGGTGCGCCAGGTCCAGGCCGACCGTCACCGGTCCGTCCGGTTCGTCCCCGCCGGCCCGGACCAGCACCACCGGGCAGTCCGCCCGGCGCAGCACCTCCTGGCTCACCGAACCGACCAGGAAGCCGCGCAGGGTGCCCAGCCCGCGCGAGCCGAGCACCAGCAGGGCGGCCCCGTGCGCGGCCGCCTCCAGCGCCTCGACGGGATCGGCGGCCACCGAGGTGGCGGCGACCTCCACCGTCGGCGCGAGGGTGCGCAACTCGCTCTCCCGTTCGGCGAGTTGTGCCAGCGCGGGGTGGTCGCCGGGTCTGCTCCCGGGGGCGATCTGCTTCGGCCGGGGCCAGGCCTGGAGGACGTCCAGGCGCAGGCCGCGGCGCTGCGCCTCGCGGGCGGCCCAGGCGGCGGCGGCCAGGCTCTCGGGTGAGCCGTCGAATCCGACGACGACGGGTCCGGTCACGGCGTGCTCCTCGGTTCCGGTGCGGTCCCAGCCTCCGGAGGTTTCGGTGCGGCCAGTATCCGTGCCGACCCGGACCGGCGCCTCCCGGGAGCCCGGGGCCCGGTTCCGCCGTCCGGCTGGTCGCCCGGCCCGGCGGCCCGGCAGGCCGGGGCGGGCCGGGGGAGCCCGGCTAGGGTCGGCCGGACCGGTCCGTCCCAGCGCGGGAGAACGATGCCGAGGGTCCCCACGTTCCGCTCGCGGTGGGCGAGCGCCGCCGCCGGACTGGCCGTGCTCGCCTCCGCCCTGGTGGGCTGCGGGGGTGGCGGGAGCGGCGGCCCGGTCACCCTGAACTGGTACAACTTCCCGGACGACTCGGGCGCCCTCCAGCAGGCCGCCGACCGCTGCGGGCAGCAGTCCGGCGGCCGCTACACGATCCGCTACAACAAGCTGCCCCGCGGCGCCGACGGCCAGCGCCAGCAGCTGGTGCGCCGGATGGCGGCGCACGACACCGAGGTGGACGTCCTGGGCCTGGACGTCACCTGGCCCGCCGAGTTCGCCGAGGCCGGCTGGATCCGCGAGTGGACCGGGGAGATGCGCGCGCGGGCCACCGCCGACACCCTCGACGCGGCCGTGCGGACCGCGACCTGGCGGGACCGGCTGTACGCCGTGCCGTACAACTCCAACACCCAGCTGCTCTGGTACCGCGACGACCTGGTGCCGACCCCGCCCGGGACCTGGGCGGAGATGCTCTCCCGGGCGCAGCAGCTGGCCGCCGAGGGCAAGCCGCACTTCGTGGAGATCCAGGGCGCCCAGTACGAGGGGCTGACGGTCTGGTTCAACACGCTGGTCACCAGCGCGGGCGGCACGATCCTCACCCCCGACGCGCAGGCGCCCTCGCTCGGGGCGCCCGCCGTCATGGCCGCCGGGGTGATGCACGACCTGGCGACGTCGGTGGCCGCCGACCCCTCGCTGCCGAACCAGATGGAGGACCAGAACCGGCTCGCGATGGAGTCCGGGACGGCCGCCTTCGAACTCAACTACCCCTTCGTCTACCCCTCGATGAAGGCCAACCGGCCGGAGCTGTTCCCGCACTTCCGCTGGGCCCCGTACCCCGCGGTGAGCGCCGACCGCCCCGCCAGCGTGACCATCGGCGGGATCGACCTCGCGGTGGGCGCGTACAGCCGGCACCCCGACCTCGCCGCCGAGGCCACCCTCTGCCTGCGCGACCGGGACAACCAGCTCACCAACGCGCTGAAGGGCGGCCTGCCGCCCTCGCTGCGCAGCCTGTACGAGACGGCCGAGCTCACCGCCAGCTACCCGTTCGCCGCCGACGTGCTGGCCGCCCTCGACTCCGCCAGCGTGCGCCCGCAGACCCCGGCCTACCAGAACGTCTCCATCGCCATCTCGCACACCCTCTCCCCGCCCGCCGGCATCCACCCGGAGAAGGACGTGGCCGACCTCCGCGGGCAGATCCAGGACGCCCTCGGCTCGAAGGGGCTGATCCCGTGACACCGTCCACCGAGACCGCCGCCGCGGCCGCACCGCAACCGGCCGGGCCCTCGCGCGGGGCCCGCCAGGAACGCCGGCTGGGCCTGCTGCTGTGCGCCCCCGCGGTGATCGTGATGCTCGGCGTCACCGCCTACCCGATCGGCTACGCCGTCTACCTGTCCCTGCAGCGCTACGACCTGCGCTTCCCCGAGCAGGCGCACTGGATCGGGCTCGCCAACTACGGCGCGGTGCTGACCTCGCCGTTCTGGTGGCAGGCGCTCGGCGTCACGGTGCTGATCACCGTGGTGTCGGTGGCGGTCGAGCTGGTGCTCGGCCTGGCGCTCGCGCTGGTGATGCACCGGACGCTCTTCGGGCGCGGCACGGTGCGCACCGCGGTGCTGGTGCCGTACGGGATCGTCACCGTGGTGGCGGCCTACTCCTGGCAGTACGCCTGGACCCCGGGCACCGGCTACCTGGCCGCCCTGCTGCCGGAGGGCAGCGCCCCGCTGACGGAGCAGTGGCCGGCCGTCGGTCTGATCATCCTCGCGGAGGTGTGGAAGACCACCCCGTTCATGGCGCTGCTGCTGCTCGCCGGCCTGGCCCTCGTCCCGGACGAGACGGTCCGGGCGGCGATGGTCGACGGCGCGAGCTTCGGGCAGCGGCTGCGACTGGTGATCCTGCCGCTGATGAAGCCGGCGATCCTGGTCGCCCTGCTCTTCCGCACCCTGGACGCCTTCCGGATCTTCGACAACATCTACGTGCTGACCGGCGGTTCCAACGGCACCGGCTCGGTGTCGATCCTCGGCTACGACAACCTCTTCACCGCGCTCAACCTGGGCATCGGCTCGGCGATCTCGGTGCTGATCTTCGTCTGCGTGGCCCTCATCGCGCTGGTCTTCGTCAAGCTGTTCGGCGCGGCCGCGCCCGGCGCGGAACCGGAGCACCGATGAGCGGCCGGCACACCCGGACCCTGACCGGCTGGGGCATCGCCAACCTGGTGGTCGTGCTCTACGCGCTCTTCCCGGTGTGGTGGATCGTGGCGCTCTCCTTCAAGGAGCCGAGCACCCTCTCCGACGGCGCCTTCGTGCCCCGCCAGTGGACCCTGGCCAACTACCGCGGCATCTTCCAGACCTCCGAGTTCACCCGCGCCCTGATCAACTCGATCGGCATCGCGGTGATCGCCACCACCATCGCCGTCGTGCTCGGCACCATGGCCGCGTACGCGGTGGCCCGGCTGCGCTTCCCCGGCAAGCGGCTGCTCATCGGGGTGTCGCTGCTGATCGCGATGTTCCCGCCGATCTCGCTGGTGTCGCCGCTGTTCGACATCGAGCGGGCACTCGGGCTGTTCGACACCTGGGCCGGGCTGATCATCCCGTACATGACCTTCTCGCTGCCGCTGGCGATCTACACGCTCTCGGCGTTCTTCCGGGAGATCCCCTGGGACCTGGAGAAGGCGGCCAAGGTGGACGGCGCCACGCCGTGGCAGGCGTTCCGGCTGGTCATCGCGCCGCTGGCGGCACCCGGCGTGTTCACCACCGGCATCCTGGTCTTCATCTTCTGCTGGAACGACTTCCTGTTCGCGATCTCGCTGACCTCCACCACCTCGGCCCGGACGGTTCCGGCGGCGATCGCCTTCTTCACCGGGAGCTCCCAGTTCGAGCAGCCGACCGGCTCGATCGCGGCCGCCGCCGTGATCATCACGATCCCGATCGTGGTCTTCGTGCTGCTGTTCCAGCGCCGCATCGTCGCCGGGCTCACCGCCGGCGCGGTCAAGGGCTGAGACCCCCATCGAGCTTCCGCATCCAGTTCCCGCATCGAGTCCCTTTGTCGAGTTCCCGAGGTTGAGCCCGCCCCACCCGGCGGACCAGGAAGGCGGATCGTGGCCGAGATCGTCCTCGACGGCATCACCAAGCGCTACCCGGACGGCGCCCTCGCCGTCCGCGACGTCGACCTCACCATCGCCGACGGCGAGTTCGTGATCCTGGTCGGCCCCTCCGGCTGCGGCAAGTCCACCACGCTCAACATGATCGCCGGGCTGGAGGACATCACCGAGGGCACCCTGAGGATCGCCGGGGAGGTGGTCAACGACCGCGCGCCCAAGGACCGGGACATCGCGATGGTCTTCCAGAGCTACGCCCTCTACCCGCACATGAGCGTGCGCGACAACATGGGCTTCGCGCTGCGCCTGGCCAAGGTCGACAAGCCGACCATCGCCGCCAAGGTCGAGGAGGCCGCCCGCATCCTGGACCTCACCCGGCACCTCGACCGCAAGCCCGCCAACCTCTCCGGCGGGCAGCGCCAGCGGGTCGCGATGGGCCGGGCGATCGTCCGCGACCCCAAGGTCTTCCTGATGGACGAGCCGCTGTCCAACCTGGACGCCAAGCTCCGGGTGCAGATGCGCACCCAGATCGCCGCCCTCCAGCGCCGGCTGGGCACCACCACCGTCTACGTCACCCACGACCAGGTCGAGGCGATGACGCTCGGCGACCGGGTGGTGGTGATGCGTTCCGGGGTCGTCCAGCAGGTCGGCTCGCCGCAGCAGCTGTACGACGAGCCGGTGAACCTCTTCGTCGCCGGGTTCATCGGCTCGCCCGGGATGAACTTCCTCGGCGCCGCGCTGGAGCGGGGCGTCCTGCGCACCTCGCTGGGCGACCTGCCGCTGGACGACCGCACCCGGCGCGCCCTGGAGCGCGCGGACGCGCCGCGCGAACTGATCGTCGGCATCCGCCCCGAGGACTTCGAGGACGCCGCCCTGGCCGAGGGGCACACCGGAGGGGTCACCGTCACCGTGACCGTCGAGGTCCGGGAGTCGGTCGGCTCGGACGTCTACGTCCACTTCGCGGAGGCGGGCGGACCGGCGGCGACCGAGGGCCTCGCCGGCCTCGGTGGACTTGCCGAACTGGCCGAACTCGCCGCCGACTCGGGCCGGGCCGACACCGGCATGCAGGAGCACCGCGTGGTGGCCCGGCTGAACCCGGCCACCCGCGCCGCCGAGGGCGGCCCGCTGGAGCTGTGGGTGGACACGTCGCGCATCCACGTCTTCGACCCCCGCGACGGGGCCAACCTGACCCATCCGGAGCGTTCGTAGCGTGGCACGGAAGGCCCAACCCCCGGCAGGCGCGCGGTGTGCCTGACCGGGGGCCCGCGGAAGTCGACCTAGATTGCCCGGCTATGAGAGAAATTGTCGGAATCAGTCGACGATCGGTACTCAAGGCCGTTCCCGCAGTCGCCGTCCTCGTGGCGGGCTCCGACGGGATCCTCGTCGGGCCCGCGACGGCCGCGACGGCCGCGACCCCCTTCCCGCAGCCGGCCGTCCGCAGCTCCCGGTCCGCCTCCGACGGGTCGAGGGCGGTGCTCGACCAGGCGCTCGACGTCCGGTTCACGGACACCGCCGTCCCGGGCTACGGGACGGTCACCACGCGCACCTACAACGGCACCATCCCGGGGCCCACCCTGCGGGTGCGCGCCGGGGACACGCTCTGGCTGACCCAGGTCAACGGCCTGCCGCCGAACCCGCCGAACCCGCCGAATCCGCCGCACCACGGCGGGCACAACCGGCCGCACCGCGCGAACAGCTTCAACCTGCACACCCACGGCCTGCACGTCTCGCCCTCCGGGAACGCCGACAACGTCCTGCGCGAATTCCCGCCGCGCAGCGCCGACGAGGCCGCGGCCGGCGCCCCCGAGCCGCGGTACCTGACCACCGTCGAGATCCCGCCCGGCCACCCGGCGGGGACCTACTGGTACCACCCCCACGCGCACGGCGCCACCGCCGAACAGATCGCCGGCGGGATGGCCGGGGTCATCATCGTCGAGGGCGACGTCGACGAGGTGCCGCAGATCAAGGCCGCCGCCGACCTGGTCGTCTGCGTCAACGAACTCCGGCTCAAGGACGGAAAGGTCCCCGAGTTCACCTCCGGCGACGCCCTGGCCGCCGTCCCGCCCACCTTCACCGTCAACGGCGCGGTCAACCCCACCCTCGTGCTGCGCCCCGGCGAGGTCCAGCGCTGGCGCCTGGTCGCGGCGACCGCCTTCACCACCCTCTCGCTCCAGGTCACCTCCGGGGAGCGGAAACTGACGATGCATCAGATCGCGATGGACGGCGTGACCTTCCCCGCGCCGGTCGCCGCCGAGACGGTGTCCCTGGCCGTGGGCAACCGCGCCGACGTGCTGGTCCGGGGCGGCGAGGCCGGGACGTACGAACTGCGGGCCAAGGGCGTGCCCGTGCCGCTGATGACGATCGAGGTGGCGGGGGAGGCCGTCCGGCCGCCGATGGAACTGCCGACCACGCTGCCGCAGGGCAAACCCTTCCTCGACGAGAAGGACCTCGCCGACCCGGGCGGCGACCGCGAGGTGGTCTTCCACGTCGACGCGAAGGTCTTCGACCCGCCGTTCCCCAACGCCTACCGCGTCCTCGGCAGCCACCCCACCCCCGCGGCCGACCCCGGCGGCGACCTCACCCGCGACCCCGCCTACGGCCTGTTCGACCCCGAGTTCGTCAACCACACCCTGGAACTCGGCACCGTCGAACGCTGGACCCTGCACACCGACGACTCCATGCCGGCCTTCCACCACCCCTTCCACCTGCACACCAACCACGTCCTCGTCACCCACCGCAACGGCCGACGGCTCGACCCGCCGGTCTGGCAGGACACCGTCGACCTGCTCGGCGGCAAGCCGGGCGACACCGTCACCCTCCTGGTCAAGTACGAGGACTTCACCGGCCGCACCGTCCTGCACTGCCACCAGCTCCAGCACGAGGACCTCGGCATGATGCAGCTGGTCGACTACGTCCAGCCGCGGCTGCCCCGGGAGCCGGGCCGGCCCGCCTGGCCGGGACGGCCCCGCCCGCTCGACCACTGAGCGTGCCGCCTCCCGGCCGGGCGGACGGCGGTCGGGAGGCGGCACGCCCGACCACCAGCGCGGACACCGGTCGGGAGGCGTGCCCGACCGCCCGCGCGGGTCGTGCCGTTGCGTGACCGCCCGGAAGACGGGCGGGAGAACACCCGGAACGTGAGTTCGGAAACGTCTCCCCGGGGTAGGAAGACTGATGCAGCGGCCGTGACCGTTCCGGCCGCTCGGCACCGTGGACGGTGCCGCCGGGACCGCGCTCGAAGAGACCGGGCACGGGTCCTGGGGAAGAGGTCCGCGACGCACGAGGTGCGGATCCGCACGCGTCGCCGGGCGTTCACCCCGATGCCCAGGAGTGATCACGTGTCCATCCACCTGGAAACGACCGACCGGGAGGCCCCGCCCGAGGGCCTGCCCCCCGACCTGCCGCGAAGACCGACGGCGGCCGAACTGCGCCGGATGGGCAAGTCCGAGGCCCGCGAACTGAGCGACGCCCTGTTCGGACGGCTGGCCGGGCTGGCCCGCGAGACCCACGCCTACAGCTACGTGCGCGGCACGATCATCGAGCTCAACATGCCGCTGGTGCGCTTCATCGCGGCCCGCTTCCGCCACCGCGCCGAGGACATGGACGACATCCTCCAGGTCGGCACGATCGGCCTGATCAAGGCCGTCGACGGCTACGACCCGCAGCGCGGCGTCGAATTCCTCACCTACGCGATCCCCACCATCACCGGCGAGATCAAACGGTTCTTCCGCGACACCTCCTGGCCGGTACGGGTCCCGCGCGGCACGCAGGAGCTCTACCTCTGCGTCGCCCGCGGCTCGGACCGCCTCGAACAGGAACTCGGCCGACTGCCCCGCCCCGAGGAGATCGCCGAGGACCTGGACCTCACCGTCGAACAGGCCACCGAGGGACTGATGGCGGGCCGCGTCTACCGCCCCAACTCCCTGGACGCCCTGCGCGACCAGGACACCGACGAGAGCGGCAGCGCCCTGCTCGACCACCTCGGCGGCTGCGACCCCGGCATCGAACTCGCCGACTTCCGCATCGCGGTGCGCCCCCTGCTGGCCCGGCTGCCCGTACGCGAGCAGACCGTCCTCGAACTCCGCTTCTGGAACGGCTGGACCCAGTCCCGGATCGCTGAGCGGATCGGCGTCTCCCAGATGCACGTCTCCCGACTGCTCAGCGCCACCCTGGCCCGGCTGCGCGAGGAACTGGAGGACCGCGACGCCCCCGGCTGGGCCGACGGAGCCGGCGGAGCGGCCGAGGGCGTCGGCTGAGACGGCGGGTGGCCGCTGCGGGGCAGCCTCGGGTCTGTCGTCGGGCCGCCGGGCCGCCGGGCGGTCGGGCGGCGGCCGGGGCCGGGGCGTTAGCGATCGCGCATCCGGGGTACCCGGTGCGGGACCACGGGGGACGGCGCGGCGAGGAGGCGGACACCATGGGCGGACACGAGCGGGCGCGACCGCGCGGAACCGGAAGGCCGCCGCGCCGCGACCGCGCCCCGGAACCGTGGCTGCGCGCCGTCCGGCTCGGCCTGCGCGGCCGGGCCTGGGACCTGGTGCGAGGCCTGCGGCCGCGGACCGTCCTCGGGCTCGCCCTGCTGTCGCTGGGACTCCTGGCCGCCGGACTGGGGGCGTCGAAGACCCCCTTCCTCTGGGGCCTCGCGGGCTGCTGGGCCCTGACACTGGCGACCGCCTTCGCGGTGCTCCGCGCCTGTGCCGACGGCCGGACACCCTCGACGGCCCCCGACGTCCGCTGACGGCCCCCGACGTCCGCTGACGGCCTCCGGCGGGTGTCAGCGGCCGTCGGCGGGCCGACCACCGGGGTGAGGCGACCGACAGCGCGGTTTCGCTGCGTGATCGGCGCATACTTTCCGTAAACACACGGAGGTGCTCATGCCCATGGTGGATGTCGCTGCGCTCGGCCGGCTGGTCGCGGAGTACGAGGCCCTGTCCCCGTCGAGCTCGCCGGAGGCCGGGCAGCGGCTGCGCGACGTCTGCTACACGATCGGCATCTACACCGGGGAGGCCGACGCGGTCCGCGCGGTCGCCAGGGCCCGCCTGCTGCTGGCACGCCAAGGCCCGGCCGACGTCGCCACGGCGGCGGCCGGGGCACCGGCGAACGACCGGGCCCGCGCGGCGCTCCTGGCCGAACTCGGCGAACTCGCGGCCCACGAACGGGTCCGGTCCGGGCCCCTCCAGAGCCTGCACGACGTGGTGCAGCTGACCCGGGTCACGGTCCCGGACTGCGTGGGCGCCGCCGTCAGCACCTGGCACGACGACGGCTCGGTCGAGACCTTCGCGGCGACCCCCTCCTACCTGCTCGCCCTCGAACGCGCGCAGGGCGGCTCGGAAGCGGGCCCGCTGCCCCGGCTCCGCCGCCAGGGCGAAGGACAGGTCGTGGTCCGGCTGGACCCCGGCCGGTCGGACCGGTTCGCCGACCGGGCCCGGCGCTGCGGCGTACGGGCCGTGGCCGGCGCCCACCTGCGCACCCACCCGCACGGCTGCACCGTGTTCAGCGCCTACCTGCGCACCCCGGTCGAGCCGGGCACCCCGGCCCTCGGCCTGGTGGAGGTGCTCGCCCTCCAGGCGTCGGCCGCCCTCGACCGCTTCGCCCTGTCCAGGGCGGTCGCCGACCTGCTGGACCGGCGGCACGCCACCGGCCTCGCCATCGGCATCACCGCCGAACGGTTCGACGTGACCCCGCACACCGCGCTGAGCCTGCTCGTCGGCGCCGCCCAGCGGCTGGGCACGGACCTCGACACCGTGACCCGGCACCTGGCCGAGGGCGACGGGCCGCGCTCCGCGCCCTGAGGCGGGCCGGTCGGGCCGGTCCGGTTGGTCCGGGTCGGTTGGTCCGGGCCGGTCCGGGTCGGACCCGACCGCCGGGACGGTGGCGGGACGCGGGATGGTTGCGCCGGTGCCGGACGGGCAGGTGCACAGACGGGCGGGAAGGCCCCGGCCGCAGCCTACGAGGAGGTCCTCATGAGCACGGTGAAGGAATCCGTGGACGTGGCCGTGCCCCTGCACACCGCCTACAACCAGTGGACGCAGTTCGAGGAGTTCCCACGCTTCATGGAGGGCGTCGACTCGGTGACCCGGCTGGACGACCGCCACATCCACTGGCGCACCAGCATCGACGGCGTCGCCCGCGAATACGACACCGAGATCGTCGACCAGGAGCCCGAGGAACTGATCGCCTGGCGGGCCGTGGACGGCGAGACGGACCGGAAGGAGAAGGTGACCTTCCGGCGGCTCGACCCGGGCCACACCCGGGTCACCCTCGCCGTCGACCTCCGGCCCGAGCGGCCGGGGGAGAAGGCCGGCGAGGCCAGGGCCGCGGTCGACCACCGGGTGAAGGGGGACCTGAGACGCTTCAAGGAGTACGCCGAAGCACGCGGACGGGGGCCGAGCGGCCCGGGCTGAGCCGGCCGCGGCTCGCTGCGCTGCCCGTCCGGACGGTGCCGCCGGCCCGGCGGAAGCCCCGGGCCGGCCCCGTCACCCCGTGGCGGCCCGGCGGGCACCGCTCCGGTACTCGGAGACGGCCATCGCCCCCAGCAACAGCAGCACCGGCGCCGCGAAGATCGCGAACAGGTAGTTGCCCGACAGCGCCGCATACCCCAGCAGCAGCACCTGCACCCCGGCCATCGCCACGACGAGGACCCTGCCGTCACCGGGCCGCAGACGCCAGAGCTCGCGCACCGCCAACCCGTTGATCCCGGCCATCGTGTACCCCCCGAGCGCCAGCAGGTGCGGCACCACCTTCGACCTCGGCGCCACCTCGTCCTCGAACCCGATGCCGTTGTAGAGCAGCGGCACCGCGATGCCGAAGTACAGCACCACCGCCACCGACTCCAGGACGAGCAGCACGGTCGCCGCAGCCCGCGACAGCCAGGAGAGACGGGTCATGGTGTTGAGCCTTCCAGGGGGTTGACGCGGCGACATCCAGTGCGGCGGGCCGAAGCGGAGGTCCGCGGCTGCCCCTCGCCACCGGACGCGTGGCACGACGGGCACGACGCATGACAGGCGCGACGGGCGCGATGGGCATGATGGGCACGCCTCATGGCACCGTCCGACCCGGCAGCCTCGGCACCGCAGCATAGTCAAGAAATGGCAAAGGCTGTACTGCGCCGCAGGTCGGAGAGCGCCCTTGCCCGCACGCGCGGGAGGCCGGGGCGGCGGGGGTTCGGCCGTCGGTTGCCGGGATTCGGTCAACTCGGCCGTCCGGCCACCGGAGTTCGCCCGGATCGCGGGCGTACCGGCACGGCTGCTTCTACGCTCGTCCGCATACCGTGGCGTGAGGGGGAGTGCCGTGGCCCGTAGTCCTGTCCGGCGACGTCGGTCGATGACCGCCCGCCGGGTGCGGTGGATGAAGCGGAACGCGCCGCTGCTGGGGGTGGTCGCGGTCGTTCTGGCCTCGCTGGTGGTCCGCTGGCTTGCCCAGCACCTCGTGCTGGTCGCCGTGCTGCTGGTGGCCGGCGCGGGTGCGGGTGTCGCCGTGCTGCGCTCGCGAGTGCGGGCCCGGCGGCGGGAGTTGGATGCGCGGACCGCCCAACTGCGGCACATCGGGCCGTTCTTGGCGATGACCCCGAAGGCCTTCGAGCACGCGCTGGCGGACCTGTGCCGCCGGGACGGCTGCGCGAAGGTGAAGGTGGTCGGCGGGGCCGGCGACCTCGCGGCGGACGTCCTGGCCACCACCCCGGCCGGGCAGCGGATCCTCATCCAGGCCAAGCGGTACGGGCCGCGGACCTCCGTCGGCTCCCAGGACGTCCAGAAGGTCAACGGCACCTACCGCGACGTCCACCACTGCGACTTGGCCGCCGTGGTGACGACCGGCTCGTTCACCAAGGCCGCCGCCGCGTTCTGCACCCAGGTCGGCATCCGCGCCGTCGACCAGCGGGCGCTCGCCCTGTGGGCGGACGGGCGGGGCAGGCCGCCGTGGGCCTGAGCCACGGCTTCCGCGGCCGGCGCCCGTAGGCCCGGGCTCCCGGGCCGCGCCCGGTCGTCCACGACGGCGGCTGTCGGAGGGCCCGCCTAACCTGGCGCAGAGAACAGGACAAGGGGCGGGGCATGAGCGTGGACTTCTTCTGGCGGCGGGTGGACGGAGCGGTTCTGGACGAACTGTCGCCGAGGGAGCTCCGTGCCCTGGTGCCCGGCTGGTTCGACGACGACTTCGGGCCGCTGGACGAGGCCGGTGCGGTGCTGGGCGTGGAGCGCAACGGGTACCTGATGGACGTCGCGCTGACGAAGGCGGCCGGCAGCTCGGGCCCGGACTCCCCGGCAGCCCGACTGCCGGTGTTCGGTGGTGAGGAACGGGTGGTCGTCGAGGGGGATCCCGACTGTGACGACGAGTTCACCGAGATCAAGGTGTGGGTGCTCCGGCCCGATGAGGTCCGGACGGCATCGGGCTTCCTGGACGCGGTGGGCGTCGACGGGTTGGTGAGGACCGTGGACACCGCGGTGGCGGCCGAGGTCGTGTCCCTCGGGTTCGCCACCCCGTGGTCCCAGGCGTGGGCCGGCGCTCTGACCGCCGACCTCCGCAGGCTGAGGGACTTCTTCGCCGCGGCCGCCGCGGCCGGCGACGCGATGGTCAAGTTCGAGGCCGCGTAACACCTGGTGCGCGGCCCGGGCTACCGCGGCGGGTCGGCGGGCGGGGTCGGGGTCGGGCCGTCCGGGGGTGGCTCGCCGAGCCTGCCGGTTCCCTTGCCCGACGGCCGCTGCTCGGATTCCTCAGGAGCCGCGATCCCGTCCGGCAACGGCATCGGCAATGGCATCGGCGGGTGGGCGGGCACCCTGGTGGGACCGCGGGAGCCGAGGCCTCGCTGCTTGCGCCACTGGCCCTGCCGGTCGCACGGGATCCGGTCGCTCACGACGTCCTCCTGGTGGTGCTGGGGCTCACCATTGTGGCCCGGGGGGAAGGAGTGTGTGGTGGGAAGCCCGTCACTGTGCCACCCTCCGCGCGTCCCGGGCGCGCCCCCGCCCGCGGTGGAGGCATCGGGGCGGGGTGGGTCCAGCCCCACCCCCGGCGGGGGTGCAGGTGGATTCTGCCGTCGTCCCGCCGTCCCTAGCGTTGATCGCGTGCCGCCCGACGCCCTGGGCGGCCGTGACGACGCGGGGAGGACGAGGTGCGGGAAGCGGCGGGTGCGGGGCAGAGGGCCCCGGCACTGCGGCTGTCGGGGCTGCGCAAGCGGTTCGGCTCGGTGGTGGCCGTCGACGGGGGCGAGCTGCCCCTGCCGCGCGGGTCGTTCCACCGGCTGACCCGCGGTCAGCAGCGTTCGACACCGGGGCGGATGCGGAGCCGGATGCGGGGCCGAGCTCGGGTCCGGACGCGGGCGCGGCTGCCCGGGCGGACGACTGCGATCATGAACGACCCGCACCACCGAACCCGACCGGAGGACTCGTGAGCAGCCCGCAGACCCCAGCCGCCCGCGAGCCGGGCGGCGACGCACGCCCGCCCGGTGGCGACGCCCGCGAACGGGCCGACGCCGTCCGCGCCTGGGCCGACGCCGTCCGCGAGCCGGGCGCCGCGGCCCGCGAGCTGCGCGCCGCCGCCCGGGCACTCGGGTGGCTCGCCGTCCTGACACTGCTGATACCCGTCGGGGCGGCGCTGACGACGGTCTTCCTGCTGTCCTTCCTGCTCTGGGGCTGCCTCGGGATCTTCCCGCTCTTCCCGGCCGCCACCCGGATGGTCCGCTCCGCCGCCGAGGCGGCCCGGTGGGCGGCCGGCCACTGGTCAGGGGTGCCCGTGCCGCCGCCGTACCGGCCGCGCCCGGCCCTGGAACGCACGCTCCACGGCTGGTACTGGACCGGCCACGACTACCACAGGAACCGCTGGCTCGCGGGCCTGGCCCTGCGCGTCCGCTGGCTCTGGACCGACCCGGCGACCTGGCGCGACGCCCTGTGGCTGATCGCCGACCCGCTGGTCGGCGGCGCCGTCGCGGCCGCACCCGTGCTGCTGGTCGGCACCGGCCTGTACGGGATCGTCCAGGCGCCGCTGCCGTACGACCTGCCGTTCGGCGGTCTGCCCGCACTGCTCCTCGGCCTCCTCGGGCCCGTACCGATCGTCGCCGGGCTCGCCCTCGCCCGCCCCGCGCTGCGCCTGCACGGCCGGTGGACCGGCACCCTGCTCGGGCCCACCGAACGCTCCCGGCTCGCCCGGCGGGTCGAGCAGCTCACCGAGATCCGGCTGGACGCCACCGAGGCCCAGGCCGCCGAACTGCGCCGGATCGAACGGGATCTGCACGACGGCGCGCAGGCCCGGCTGGTCGCGGTGAGCCTGCGCCTGGGCGCGGCGGCGGCACTGATCGACCGTGATCCGGAGCAGGCCAAGCGGGTGGTGACCGACGCCCAGGAGAACGTCACCCAGGCGCTCCAGGAACTGCGCGACCTGGTGCGCGGCATCCACCCGCCGGTCCTCGCCGAACGCGGACTCGCCGAAGGCGTGCGGGCGCTGGCCCTGGACGTCCCGCTGAAGGTCGAGGTGCGGACCGAACTGCCCGGACGGGCCGAGGCGCCGGTGGAGTCGGCGGTCTACTTCGCGGTCAGCGAGGCGCTCACCAACGCCGTCAAGCACGGCGACGCCCGGCACGCCGCCGTGCACCTCACCCACGCCGCCGGACTGCTCCGCGCCGAGGTCACCGACGACGGCCGCGGCGGCGCCGACCCGGACGGCGGCAGCGGCCTGAAGGGCATCCGGCGCAGGCTCGCCCCGTTCGACGGTACGCTCACGCTGACCAGCCCCCCGGGGGGTCCGACCAGGCTGATCATGGAGCTACCGTGCGTGTTGTCCTCGCCGAGGACCTCGTCCTGCTGAGGGACGGCCTCTCCCTGCTGCTCGGTGCCCACGGGCACGAGATCGTCGCCGCGGTGGAGAGCGGACCCGAACTGGCCGCCGCGATCGCCGACCACCGCCCCGACATCGCGGTGGTCGACGTCCGCCTGCCCCCCACCTACACCGACGAGGGCCTCCAGGTCGCGCTCGCCGCCCGCCGCGAACGGCCCGGCCTGCCGGTCCTCGTCCTCTCCCAGCACGTCGAACAGCTCTACGCCCGGGAACTGATCGCCGACGGCACCGGCGGCGTCGGCTACCTCCTCAAGGACCGGGTCTCCAAGGCCGACCAGTTCGTCGACGCCGTCCACACCGTCGCCGCCGGCGGCACCGTCATGGACCCCCAGGTCATCTCCCGCCTCCTCGCCCGCAACGCCTACGACCAGCCCCTCGCCCTCCTCACCCCGCGCGAACGCGACGTCCTCGCGATGATGGCCGAGGGCCGCTCCAACGCCGCCATCGCCCAACGGCTGCACTTCAGCGAGGGCGCGGTCAGCAAGCACACCTCCAACATCTTCGCGAAGCTCGACCTCGGCGCCTCCGACGACGACAACCGCCGCGTCCTCGCCGTCCTCGCCTACCTCAACGGAACACGCACGCCCTGAGGCCAAGGACAGCGACCAGCTGGTCCTCGTGGGTGCGGGGAACGCGGTGTCCCCGAGATCGACGTCACCCCGGGAGCCGGCCGGCCCCCGTGGGTGTGGGAGGGTTCCTCCCGCGACCTGGCCTGATGGGGTGGGTGGGCATCTCTTGCATGGCTGGGCGTGTTGGTGTGTGAACTCCAGTGCTGCAACGAACTGTTGACTCCCCAAGGAGAATTTGCCGCAGTCCATGAGCCAGTGGCATATGCGCGGCGGACCGCTTCTCCCGCCCCGGGTGGATGAATACCGCCGCAAATGGTGCCGATGTGCTGCGATGGTGATCATTTAGAAGTACATAGCGAATGTACTAAATATTCCCCTGGCTCACCGTCAGGTGTAGGGTGACCAAACCCGCGGTTCTGCGCCGAAAGCAATATCGATAGGGGGCGGGCATGGCTCGTGGATGGGAAGCCGATCCTTCCGCTTTTCTGGCGAAGCGTCTGGGAAAGTCAGCGAAGGAGCTCGGGACGTCCGAGGACCGGGACGAATGCCCGGACATCTGGCAGCTCTCGAACGGTGACATCGCCGTGATCGGCCGGGACCTCACCGACAACTACCGTGACCGACTTCCCGAGGACGTTGCCCTGGGGCCGGGTGAGCGGCTCGTCGTCATTCCGGGCGTCATGCTCAGCACGGCAAAAGCGGACATCGCGGATGCCTGATCGGCGGGCTCCCGAGCTGAGGGCCGAGTGGGGAGAGGTTCTCGCCCGGGACGACTACAAGCGCGACTTCCGCGAGCGGGACGCGCTGGTGCGAGGCCGGGACTCCTGGAAGCTGGAGCGGCGCCAGCACTTCGAGGAGCAGGGCAGCCCGAGTTGGGAGGCCGCCCGTCGAGGCGACTGGGGCGAGGCGCTGCACCTCCTGGAAGGCCGACGCGAGGCGCTGCGCGAGATCGGCCGGGAGGACGAGGAGCGCCAGTCCTGCTTTCACCGGGTGCGGGTGGTCGAGATGCCGCTGACGCCGTACCTGCGGTGGGAGCTGCACTCGTTGCGGATCAGGGCCGAATGCGGCGAGCGAATCCATATCGTCGACGCCATGACGCTGGCCGCTTCCGAGGAATCCGGGCAGCTGCCGGAAATCGTCATTCTCGGTGGTCGTACGCTCTATCAGGTCCGGTATTCGGAAACAGGAATTCCCGTCGGGGCGATCAGATACACCGACCCCGATCTCGTCCGCCGGTGGGAGAGCTACATCACGGATCTCCACCGGGCGGGCGAAGACGTCCTGGTGTACTTCGATCGTGAGGTGGCACACCTCCTCCCACCCGCATAGGAACGGAGCGCAGTGGCAGAGCAGCACGGCGGGAGCATCGACGGCCCGGGAAGCACGCGTTCCACCGTGTCCGGGTCCTCGGCCCAGGACGTCGTCCAGGCCAGGGACGTCAGCGGAGGCATCCACTTCCACGGCCGGCCCGACCGGTCGAGTGCCGCCCCGACTCCCCGCCAACTGCCTGCGGACGTACGCGGTTTCGTGAACCGTACGGACGAGCTTCACCAGCTGGACTCCGCCCTGACCGGCGAGGACCGGAACCCGCCCGATGCCGTCGCTTCCGCCGGCACCACGTCCGCCGCGGTCGTCGTGATCGCCGGGACCGCCGGTGCCGGGAAGACCGCACTCGCCCTGCACTGGGCCCACCAGGCCCGGCATCGGTTCCCCGACGGCCAGTTGTACGTCAACCTCCGCGGCTACGATCCGGGCCGGCCCGTCACCGCCCAGGAGGCGCTCCACCGTTTCCTGATCTCCCTCGGCGTCGCTGCCCAGTCCGTTCCGTCCGACCCCGACGCGGCCGCCGCCCTCTACCGCTCGCTCCTCGCCGAGCGCCGTCTCCTGGTCGTCCTCGACAACGCGGCCAGCGCGCACCAGGTCCGGCCACTCCTGCCCGGCAGCGCCGGAAGCCTCGTGCTGGTCACCAGCCGCAGCCGTCTGTCCGGCCTCGCCGTACGCGACGGCGCCCGTCGGCTCACCCTGGGGACCCTGCCCGAGGCGGAGGCCGTCGCCCTGCTGCGTGCCGTCACCGCCGGGCACAGGCCCGAGGACGACCCCGCGAAGCTCGCCGAACTGGCCCGTCTCTGCGCCCAACTGCCGTTGGCCCTGCGGATCGCGGCCGAACGCGCGGCCAGCCTGCCCCACATGGGTCTGGACGACCTGATCGACGACCTCCGCGACGAATCCGCGCTCTGGGACGCCCTCAGCGTGGGCGACGACGAGGACGTCGACGCCGTCCGTACGGTCTTCGCCTGGTCCTACCGGGCCCTGCCCGAGCAGGTCGCCCGCCTGTTCCGGCTCCTCGGGCTCCATCCCGGCCCCGACTTCGGGCTCCACGCCGCGGCCGCCCTCGCCCACCTCACCCCCAATCGCACCCGACAGCTCCTCGACTCCCTCGTCGGCGCCCACCTCGTGGAACAGGGCGCACCCGACCGCTACCAGTTCCACGACCTCCTGCGCGCCTACGCCACCGACCAGGCCCAGCAGGAGGAAGCCCCCGCACAGCGCCGGGCCGCACTGCGGCGGGTACTCGACTGGTACCTGCACACCGCCGACGCCGCCCAGCAGTGGCTGCGGCCGGCCGAAGCCCGGCTGCCGCTCGACCAGGCGGCGGACGGAGTCCGGCCGACGGTCTTCGCCGACTACAACGCCGCCGTGGACTGGGCCGAACGCGAACGCGCCAACCTCCTCCAGGTCGTCCACACCGCCTCCGCGGCAGGCGAGGACCGGCGGACCTGGCAGCTGGCCGCGGTCCTCTGGAACGCCCAGGCCCCCTCGGCCCCCGGCGCGGACTGGCCGGTGGCGGGCCGGCTCGGGCTGGCAGCCGCCGAACGCCTCTCCGACGACACGGCCCGCGCCGTGCTGCTCACCGACCTCGGCATGGCGTACACCCGGGTCAACTCCCTCGGCGACAGCCTGGAGTGCCACCGCAGTGCCCTGGCGCTCTGGCGTGAACTCGGCGACCGGCTCAACGAGGCACACTCGCTCAACCTGCTGGGACTGGTCCACCTGCACAGCCGGCAACTGGACGACGCCGCCCGGCACTTCGAGCAGGCGCTTGCCGCCTTCCGGCAGTTGGGCGAGGCCCACTGGGAGGGCACCGCACTCTCCAACCTCGCCAGCACCCACTGTCGCGCCGGACGCCTCCCCGAGGCCGCGGCCGCCGTCGGCCAGGCACTGACCGCCCACCGCGCACTGAAGAACCAGCGCGGCGAGGGAAACGCCCTGCGCCTGTTGAGCGACATCCAACGCGAGGACGGCGACCCGGCCGGTGCACTCGCCTCGGCACACGCGGCACTGGACATCGCCCTGAACCTCCGTGACCACCGCCTGGAGGGTTTCTGGCTCCTCACCCTCGGCGACGCCCAACGGGCCGACGGCCAACCCGCCGACGCCCTCGACTCCTACCAGCGCGCCGCCGTCCTCCATCGCCGCCTCGGTGACCGCAGCCGCGAAGCCCTCGCCTGGCAGGGCACGGGCGAGACCTACCGCCACCTCGACCGTCACACCGAGGCCGCCGCCTTCCTCCGCCGGGCCGCCACCACCCACCACGAACTCGGCGACCCCTGGCACGAGGCACTGGCCCTCGACGCTCTGGCGGCGACCGTGCTCGCCGACGACGGGGAAGCGGCGCGGCGCCACCGGACGCAGGCGCTCGCGCTGCTGGACGGGTACGAGGACGCGCGGGCGGTCGCGGCGCGGGAGCGGATCGCGCGGTCGGTGGAAGCGGACTGACGGCGACTGCGGTGGGCGGCGGGGGGATCGGCGGCAGTGGCCGCTGCCGTGGCCGCTGCCTCGGCGGGTGATCCGGGCGCGGGAGCGCGGGTTCCCTGTGCCGGTGCTTGGCGGGGCGGGGCGGGCTTGGTCTGGGCGGGTGTGGTGCTGCGGGCGCCCGGCGGATGGGGCGGGGGTGTGGCCCGGTCGCTCACGAACTGTGTGCGGGGTAGCGTCACTCCTGGTCACCAGGGCGCTGCGGTGCGCACCCGGCGGCGGATGCCGGTCGGGGCCTGGGGGCCGATCCGCCGTTCCGTCCGACGACCCGACAGGAGTGCCCCCCATGGCCGTACCCACCGACTTCGACCAGCAGGCCACCGGCTACAGCCTCCCGCACGCCTACTGGCTGGCGAAGGCCGCGGAACTCGCCTACAAGGACGAGGCCGCGATCGAGGAGCAGGCCCACGCCTGGGGCTTCGACGCCGTGCGTCACCACCAGACGCGCTTCACCCCGCCGTTCCCGCTCCAGGACACCCAGGCGTACACCATGGCCGGCGACGACATGATCGTCACCGCGTTCCGCGGTACCGAACCCGCGCAGATCCGTGACTGGCTCACCGACGCCACCACCCCGCCCTGGCCCGGCCCCGCCCGGACGGGCTATGTCCACTACGGTTTCGCCGAGGCCCTCGAATCGATCTACCCGGACGTCGCCAAGGCCGTCTCCGATCTGCGGACCGACGATCAGACGGTCTGGTTCACCGGCCACAGCCTCGGCGGCGCCCTCGCCATGCTCGTCGCGGCCCGGCTCGACCTGGAGGACCCGAGCCTGGCGGCCGACGGCGTCTACACCTTCGGCCAGCCCCGGACCTGCGACCGGCTGCTCGCCGCCGCGTACGACAAGGGCCTGCGGGGGCGCACCTACCGTTTCGTGCACGGCAACGACATCGTCCCGGAGCTGCCGCCGGAGCCCGCCTTCACCCATGTCGAGGCGCTGCGCCACATCGACTCCTCGGGCCGCGTCACGGAGAAGGTCGGGCTGGTCCCCGGGCTGACCGACCGGGCCAAGGGCCTGGGCGCGGCGGCGTTCTCGCCGGACGGCGAGGGCATCCGCGACCACATGATGCGCAGCTACCTCGCCGCGCTGGAGAAGGCCCTGGCCTGATCCGCGGGGCGCCGGAGGGTCCGGCGGGGCGGAGCGGGTGGGGCCCGCCCGGCCGGATCGGGGGGAAGGAAGGGGAGGGGCGGGCCGGGGCGAGGGGCGGGGTCGGTGATCTTGGACGGATAGGCTGCCGTGACGTCAGGTCCTCGCGGTGAGGGCCGAGCTGATGAGGATCGGTGGTGTACGGACATGATGGGACCGGCGCATTCGCTGTCGGGTGCGGCCGCATGGCTGGGGGTGGGCGCGGTGGCGGCCGGGATGGGGGAGCCGATGCCCTGGCCGGTCCTGCTCGCGGGGGCGCTGATCTGCGCGGGGGCGGCGCTGGCGCCGGACCTGGACCACAAGGCGGCGACGATATCCCGGGCGTTCGGGCCGGTGTCCCGGGCGCTGTGCGAGGTGATCGACAACCTCTCGTACGCGGTGTACAAGGCCACCCGGGGCAAGGGCGACCCGAGGCGCTCGGGCGGGCACCGGACGCTGACGCACACCTGGCTCTGGGCGGTGCTGTGCGGGGCGGGCGCCGCGGCGGTGGCCGTGTTCGGCGGCCGCTGGGGTGTGCTGGTGGTGCTGTTCGTGCACATGGTGCTGGCGATCGAGGGTCTGCTGTGGCGGCAGGCCCGGGTCTCCAGTGACGTCCTGGTGTGGCTGCTGGGGGCGGCCAGCGCGTGGATGCTCGCGGAGGTCCTCGACAAGCCCGGCAACGGCTCGCAGTGGCTGTTCGAGGAGCCGGGGCAGCAGTACCTGTGGATCGGGCTGCCGATCGCGCTCGGCGCGCTGGTGCACTGCCTGGGTGACGCGCTGACCGTCTCGGGCTGCCCGGTGCTGTGGCCGATCCCGATCGGGCGCCGGCGCTGGTACCCGATCGGGCCGCCGAAGGGCATGCGGTTCCGGGCCGGCAGCTGGGTGGAGCTGAAGGTGCTGACCCCGGTGTTCATGGGGGCCGGCGGGGTCTGCGCGGCGGGGGCGCTCGGCTTCTTCGGCAACGGCTGAGGCCGACGGTCGTCCGGCCGGGTGAGAGTCGGGGCGCCGTCGGCCGGGTAGGCATGGTTGCTCGGGAGGCTCGGCCTCCGGCGCCGAGGGCGCGTCCGGTACTTCTCGCAGCCGTGGGAGCGTGACAGATGGCGTCCGTGCCGGGTGAGGTGGCGATCGTCACCGGTGCCGCCAGCGGGATCGGCCGGGCGGCGGCGCTGCGGCTGGCCCGGGCGGGCTGGGCGGTCGCGGCGGTCGACGTCGACGCGGCCGGTCTGGACGCGTTGTCGGAGCGGGCCCCCGGGGTGCGCTCGTTCGTCTGCGACGTCACGGACTACGCGGCGGTCGCCGCCGTGGTCCGCGACGTCGGCCGCGAGCTGGGCCCGCCCCGGCGGCTGGTGCACTGCGCGGCCGTCGGCGTGATGGGCCGGCTGCTCGATCAGGACCCGGCGGAGACCCTGCGCCTGATGAACGTCGTGTACGGCGGCACGCTCCACATGGTCCGCGCCGTGGTGCCGGCGATGGCGGCACGGGGCGGCGGCCAGGTCGTGCTCTTCGGCTCCATCGGCGGCTGGGTGCCCATCCCGCTGGGCGGCGGCTACGGCGCCGCCAAGGCGGCGGTCCACTTCCTCGCCGAGATCGTCGCGGCCGAACACCGTGGCGACGGCATCCGGGTGCTGTGCGTATGCCCGCCCGCGGTGGAGACCCCGATGCTGTCGCGCATCCGGGTGGAGACCCCTGAAGTGATCGGTCCACGCCGGGGGTTGAGCCCGGAGAAGGTGCTGGACTCGATGGACCGCGCCCTGGCACGGGGCCGGCTGTGGGCCTTTCCCGGGCGCGGCACCCACGCGATGTGGACCGCCCGGCGGCTGGCGCCCCGCGCGCTCAGCGGCCTCGTCGTCCGGGCTCTGGTCGGGAGGTAGCCGGCTCCGCCCGGCGGGCGGCCGGGGCGCGGAAGGCCGCGCAGCCGCTCAGCGGGCCGCGAGCAGGCCGTCCACCAGGGCGTCGAGGCCGTCCCGGTAGGTGTCCTGGGCGGTGAGCGGTGCCCAGCGGTCCGCGAGCCCGGCCAGGCGGGGGAGTCGCTCCGGGTCGAGATCGGCGAAGACCTGCTGGCGGTGGGTGGGGCGGTCGTCGGCGGGCCGGCCGCGGGTGGCCGTGGCGCGGACCATGATCTCGCCGGCGGTGTAGTACCAGATCGCGCGGTAGCCCTGGACGGCCCGTTCCGGTGAGAGGCCGCAGGTGACCAGGCCGTCGACGATCTGCTCGACGAACCACAGCGAGTGGGCGGACATCACGCTGTCCCCGGTCAGGACCTCGACGATCCACGGGCAGGCGGCGAGCGCTTCGTGGATGGCGGCCGCCGCGGTGACGACCCGTTCGCGCGGGTCGGCCGGCGGTTCGGTCGGTCGCAGTGTCCGCGCGGCGTAGTCGTCCAGCAGCAGGACGAGCAGCTCCTCCTTGTCGCGGACGTGGTGGTAGAGCGCCATCGGCGTGCTGCCGATCTCGGTGGCCAGGCGGCGCATGGTCAGCCGCTCGACGCCCTCCTCGTCCACGATCCGGCGCGCCGTGGTGACGACCTCCTCCCGGGTGATCCGGGGCGGTCGGCCGGTGGCCTTGCGCCGCGCGCCGGGCCGCGGGGCGGCGGGCACCCCGGCGGGCTGCGGTCCGGTCGGCTGCGATCCGGCGGGCGGCTGGGCGGCAGGCTGCGGGGCGGCAGGCTGCGGGGCTGCGGGCGGCTGGGCGGAGGGCTGCTGCATGCCCCCATCATCACCCGGGGCTCGACAGCGGGGGGCGCCCGGGACTACTTTCTATACATGTACAAAAACTTACGAGGGCGCCCCGGCCGGGTGCTGGCGGCGGTGACGGTCGCCCAGTTCGTCTTCGCCCTGGACATGTCGGTGGTCAACGTCGCCCTGCCCGCGATCCGGGCCGACCTGGGATTCGCGCCGCTGGACCTCTCCTGGGTCGTGCACGTCTACGCGCTCACCTTCGGCGGGCTCCTGCTGCTCGGCGGCCGCGCCTGCGACCTGTACGGCCGGCGGCGGCTGCTCCTGCTGGGCCTGGCCGTGTTCGGCCTCTGCTCGCTGGCGGGCGGACTGGCCCAGTCGCCCTGGCAGCTGGTCGCCGCCCGCGCCGGACAGGGCGCGGGCGCGGCGGCGGCGGCCCCGGCCGCGCTCGCGATGCTCACCACCACGTTCACCGAAGGCCCCCGGCGGGTGCGCGCGCTCGGCGTGTGGAGCGCGGCCAACGCCGCGGGCGGGGCCTTGGGCGTGCTGGCGGGCGGACTGCTGACCGAGTACGCGAGCTGGCGCTGGGTCATGCTGGTCAACCTGCCGATCGTGGCGACGGCGCTCGCGCTGCTGCCGGCCGGCGGTCCCGCCGAGGAGACCGGAACGGCCCAGGCACCGCCCGTACGGCGGGAGCGGCCGGACGTGCTCGGCGCCGTCCTCGCGACCGCCGGGGTCGGGCTGCTGGTGTTCGGTGTCGTCCGCACCGACGTCCGGGGGTGGGGCTCCCCGGCCACCCTGGGGACGCTCGCCGCCGCGCTCGCGCTGCTGACCGCCTTCGCCGTCACCGAGGCCAGGACCTCCGCACCGCTGCTCCGCCCGGGCCTGCTGCGCAGCCGCTGGGTGGCCGGTGCCAACGTCCTGGTGTTCCTGGCCGCCGCCGGGCAGTTCACGGCCTTCTACTTCGTCTCGCTCTACCTCCAGCAGGTGCTGGGCCTGGGCGCCGCCGCCACCGGCCTCGCCTTCCTGCCCTTCTCGGCCGGACTGGTCGCGGGCACCGTGCTCGCCACACGCGTCGTCGCGCGCCGCACTCCCCGGGCCGCCCTGGTGCCCGGGGCGGTGCTGGCCACCGCGGGCCTGGCCTGGTTCTCGCTGATCAGCCCGGACGGCGGCTTCCTCACCGACGTCCTCGGCCCGTCCCTGGTCACCAGCATCGGCACCGGGCTGGTCCTGGCCCCGGTCGCCGCCGCCGGGACCACCGGCGTGGCCGCCCACGAGGCCGGGACGGCCTCCGGCCTGCTCAACAGCTCCCGCCAGCTCGGCGGCTGCGTCGGCCTGGCCGCCCTGGCCACCGTCGCCGCCCACCGCTCCGGCGGCGCCACCGACCCGTCGGCCCTCAACTCCGGCTACGCCACCGGACTGGCCGCCACCGCCGGGCTCTTCGCCCTCGCCGCGCTGGTGGCGATCGTTGTGCTGCCCCGGCGCCGGCCGCAGGCGCCAGGGCACCCCGCCCCGCTCACCCCCGCAGAGAACCGACTGGAAGGAACCCGCTCATGACGACCACTCCGCTCGCGGCCGTGGACCTGTTCGCCTCGGCCCTGCACATCCACCCCGACGGCGACGTCCGGGCGGCCGGGCGCCGGATGGCCGCCGGCGACGCCGGGGTCTGGCAGATCGCGACCTTCCACGTGGAGAGCGACGCAGACGTCCACGCCGACCACTGGGAGATGCACCCCGAGGCGGAGGAGGCGGTCTGCTGCCTGGCCGGCGCCGTGCGCCTCCACCTCCGCCCCGTCGAGCCCGGCGACGCCGAGTCCGTGGTGCGGCTGGCGGCGGGCACCGCCGCGATCGTGCCCCGGGGCCGCTGGCACCGGCTGGAGCTCGACGCCCCCAGCGACCTGATGTCGATCACCCTCCGCAGCGGCACCCGGCTGGAGCCGCGCACGGAAGCCGGCTGACCCGGGTCGAAGACCGTGGGGCGGGGCGGACGGGGCGGCCCGGAGCCGGTCGGGTCGTCCCGCCCGCCGTCAGCGCCCCTCGTCACTCCGGACGTCGGCACCCTGCGGAGCGGCCGAGCCGGCGATCCGGCCCAGCAGGGTGGCGAGCTCCCCGGGCATGGACAGGAACGGGGCGTGGCCGCTGGGCAGCCGGTGGACGGTGTCGGCGCGGGCGGCGAGCTCGCGCTGCCGTGACGGTTCGAGGGCCCGGTCGTGCTCGCACACGATGTAGCTGGACGGCACGGTGCGCCAGCCCGCCGTGGTCACCGGCCGGGTGAAGGACCGGACGCTCTGCGGGGTCAGCCGGGCCAGGGCGCGGTCGGCCTCGGCGGCGGGCACGTCGGTGTAGTGCAGGCGGCGGGCGTCGGCGTTCGGCGGGGTGCGGCCCGTGTCGTCCTCCGGAACGGGAGCCCCGAGGAAGGAGAACACGCTTTCGCCGACGTCCAGTTGGAAGGCGGCGAGGTAGACCGCCCGCACCACGTTGGCGGCGCCCGCGATGGCCTCGGTGGTGGGGGCGCCGCCGTAGGAGTGGGCGACCGTCACCACCGGGCCGTCGATCCGCCGCAGGCGGTCGCGGATCGCGTCGGCGTCCTCCAGCAGGCCCGCCGGGCGGGCGGCATCGGGGTGGGCGCCGTCGGGGCGGGCGGCATCGGGGTGGGCGGCGGAGCTGGGCAGGTCCACGGTGTGGGTGCGCCACCCGTCGGCGGCGAGGGCGGTGCGCACCGCGTCCCAGCACCAGGCGCCGTGCCAGGCGCCGTGGACCAGGAGGAAGGCGGGGCGGTCGGGGCCGGCGGTCATCTGCGGTGGTCCTCCGTCGTACGGGGCGCGGGCGGTGGGCCTTCCGAGTATCCAGCGGGAACGTGACGGCCGTGTGACGCCGGGCGTGTCGCCCGCGGGCCCGGGGCCGTCGCGGACCGCGGCCGGCCGCCCGCCACCCGTCGTCGTCAACTCGGCTGCCGGAGTGTCACCTTGACGGGTGAGACGTCGCTGCCGGGTGACGGAGGCGGGGGACAGGGCCCGTCCCACCGCCGCCGTGCCGCCCCGGTCCGCCCGGGACGGCACTCGCGCACCGTCACCCGAGGACGCCCCGGCCGGATCCGGCGGATCCCGTCCGATCGGTCGCCTACCCTACGAACCGACCGGCCGTCCCGGCCGTGGCCGTTCCAGAAGGAGTCCCGTGTCGTCCTGCGACCCCGAACACGCTCCCGTCGGCGATGTGAGCGCAGCGCTCATGGTGATCGACTCCCGGCTCAGGTCCGTCTACGAAGGCAAGTCCGGGACGGGCCCCGAGCACCGGCGGATGGTCGAGCAGCTCACCGCGTCCTTCGGGCCCGACGAGGCCGAGGCGCTGGTGGAAGGCGCCTGCACGCTCGTCTACATGTACATGAACTGGCTGCGCTCGGCCTTCGAGAAGCACGAGGAGGACGTGCTCGAACACGCGATCCCCAGCCTGGTGGCCACCATGCGCATGATGCCGAGGACCTTCAGTCCGGAGGTGATCCCCACCATGGCCGGCCTGCTCATCGCCGCCGGCACCGGGCTGAGCCCCAACCTGTGGCGCGCCCAGTACGGACCGTGGACCAAGGAGGAGATGAACCCCCTGGAGGCGACGGCCGTCCTGCTCGCGGAGTACGTCAACCGGATCTCCGGCAACGGCGAGGACTTCGCCACCAAGCTGGTCACCGACGCGCTGTCCCAACTGGATTAGGACCGCCGGGCCCGCTCCCGAACGCGCCAGTGGCGCCGCCCTCGACGGGGCGGCGCCACTGGCGTTCAGCGGGGTCCGGGTGGGCGTCAGCCGTGCCGGCCCGGTCGGCGGTAGGCGACGAAGCAGAGGGTGCCGCCGCCGAGGAGGGCGATGGCGCCGAGTGCCGCGACGAGGGTGTCGGGGGAGGAGCCGCCGGTGTGCGGCAGTTCGCCGCTCTCCGACGGGCTCGGGACGTGGGTGTGCGTGTGGGTGGCGGTGGCCGTCGGGCTCGGCGAGTGGGACGGCGAGTGCGACGGCGAGGGGGACGGCGACGAACTCGGGCTCGGGCTCGGCGACGGCGTCGGCGAGGAGGTCGGCGAGGGCGAGGAGGTCGGCGACGGGGAGGAGGTCGGCGAGGGCGACGGCGAGGGCGACGGCGACGGGGAGGTGGTCTGGAGGATCACGCCCATGTCGAGGTCGAGGTCGCGCTGTCCGCCGCTGAGGGTGACGGTCTGGGTGAGGCCGGTGGCCGGGTCGGCGTCCGAGTCCTTGGCCGGGTCGGTGCCGGCGTGCTGCTTGGTGACGGTGGCGCCCTTGGGCAGGGTGGCCAGGTCGAAGCGGACCGCGTAGCTGCCGTCCGGCAGGTTGTCGAACAGGTAGTGGCCGGTGGCGTCGGTCACCGCGGTGACCGGCTTGCCGTCCTTGTCCCGCACCGGCTGGCCGTTGCCGTCCAGCAGGTGCACGGTGACCCCGGCGATCCCGGTGTCACCGGGCTTCTGGACGCCGGAGCCGTCCTTGTCCTGCCAGACGAAGTCGCCCAGCGCGTTGTTGGAGGGTGTGACCCGCTTGACCGCGACGCCGACCTTGGCGGGCTCGGCCGGCAGCAGCTGGCGGCCGGCCGCGTCGGTGGCGGTGTACGCGAAGCTGTTCCAGGCGTACTCGCCCTCCGGCGCGTCGTAGGAGGCGACCATCGGCCAGGTCAGGGTGAAGGACTCGCCGGAGGCCATCGTGCCGGGGCGGTGGATGCGGAACCAGGTGGCCGTCCCGGGGCCGGGGAAGGTGGTGCTCCAGACCGCCGCGCTGTTGCAGCCGGTGCGGTTGACGACGACGGGCTCCACGCAGGGGTTGGGGTCGGTGGTGTACTCGATCACCACGGTCGGGTCGCTGCTGGTGATCGGCTGGCTGAGCGACGGGGTCCAGGCGCTGCCGCGCGGGGCGTCCTGGGTGAGCACGTAGTTGTCGCCCGGGGTGGGGAGCCTGTCGTAGGCGATGAAGTCGGTGACCGGGTCGGGGGAGTCGTTGCGCACGGTCATCCGGTACGAGATCTGGCCGCCCGGGGTGGCGGTGCCGATGCTCACGTAGTCGGAGTCCAGGTCGCCCTTGACCTCCTTGTACGAGCGCAGCACCGACGGCACGTCCACCCGGATCTGCGAGGAGGCGTGGCAGAGCAGCTCGGTGGTGTTGCCGTTGCCGTTGAGGTCGAGCACGTCCGGGGTGCTGCCGCTGTCGGAGCCGGAGAACATGCAGGCGACGGGGGCGGTGGGCTGGTCCACGGTGACGTAGACGTCGTTGGTGAGGTCACCGGAGCGGATGCTGTTGGCGACCTGGACGTCGAAGAGCATCCGGTAGGCCAGCTGGTCGTGCAGGTAGGTCATGTCCGGCGCGCCGGCCGGCCACTCCATCCGCAGGATCTGCCGGCCGTCCGGGCCGGGGGTCACGGTGATCGACGAAGGGGCCTTGGCGTCCGGGTAGTTGGGGTCGGGCCGGGCCGAGCCGTCGATGTAGACGACGCCGGCCGGCAGCACGTCGTAGAGCACCAGCGGCCGGTCCAGGTCGCGGGCGCTGCGGTTGTACGGGATGACCTGGAAGGTCGCCCGGCCGCCGGGGGCGGACAGCTCGCCGGCGACGGTGGTCTTGGCCGCGCCGAGGTTGGTGGCCTGGGTGATGGTGGTCTGCGCGCAGGCGTTGGCCGAGGCGTTGTTGGTGCCGTCGGTGGCGGTGGTGTCCACGCAGTTGGTCAGCGGCTCGGGGGCCTGGCGTCCGTCGTGGCCGGGGGTGGCGACCTGGGTGACCAGCTGCACCGCGTTGCCCGGGCTCCAGCCGGTGGGGATCGGGCCGTTCCAGGTGAACCGGAGGCCGTCCAGCCAGCGCCCGGCCGGGATGCCGAGCACGTCGTTGGCCGGGTCGCCCGCGCCCGGTTCGAAGGTGATCCGGCGGGTGTCGGAGCCGTTGAACGGGGTGCCCGGGGTGAAGGTCTGCCAGGTGGGGTCGCCGTTGAGGCGGTACTGCAGGGTCAGCAGGATGCTGGTGGGGTTCCACGGCTCCAGCTGGAGGGACTGCGGGAAGATCCAGTTGTAGATGCCGTCGGTGCTGCCGGCCCCGGGGTCGGTGACGGTGAGGCTGGTGGCCGGTCCGGCGGTGTTGGTGGCCGACAGGCTGAAGGAGTTGAGGTCGCCGTTGACGGTGGTGTCGCGCCAGACCTTGCTGGCGGTCACCACCACGCCGGTGGCCGGCGGCTGGAACGGGCTGGTGGTGGCGTTCGCGGTGTCGAGCTGGCGCTCCGGGTCCGGCCCGATCGGGTCGCCGTGCAGGGCCACGACGTTCTCGGAGGTCGTTCCGTCCGGGAAGGAGGCCTCCGGGTAGTTGACGACCAGGACGCCGGGGATGCGGCAGCCGCCGCGCCCGTTGCCGGAGACGAACGGGCCGATGTCGTAGCCCCAGGTGTTCGGGCCGGGTGCCGCCGGCGACCAGCCCGGCGAGCGGCCGGTGTCCACCACCGCGCCGGGCGGCAGGGTGTCCAGCAGCCGGCTGGTGTCCAGGTCGACGTTGGGCACGTTGTCGGTGGCGCAGGCGCTGAACTGGTAGGTGACGGTGCGTCCGTCACTGCTGGAGGTCTGGACGCCCTTGGTCACCGTGTACTGCGGCTGCACCTGGACGGCGGTGTCGGCGGTGGCGGTCTGCGAGGGCTCGCCGTTGGCCGACATGGTGGCCGAGTTGGTGGAGGTGGCGCCGTTCGGGGTGGTGAAGTTCGGGTACTTCATCGTCACCGTGACGGTGGCGGTGGTGCCCGGACTCAGGTCCTTCAGCCGGATGTCCATCGTGCCGCCCATCGCGCCCGCGGCGGGCACGGTGGAGGCGGCCACGTCCACCGAGGACGGGTCCGGCGTCCAGCCGAGGAACTGCATGTTCGAGGGCAGGGTGTCGAGGATGTTCCCGCCCGTGCACTCGGTGATGGAACAGGTGTAGCGCAGGGTGTAGGTGACGTTCTCCCCCGGGGAGACGGTCGCCTTGTCGACGCTCTTGGTGAAGGAGATCGCGGCCTGGGCCGGTGGGGCCAGCACGCTGCTGCTCAGCAGTGAGCCCGCCACCAGCGCCAGGACCGAGACGATCCGTCCGGTCCGGTGTGGAATACGCATAGCGCGCAGTCCAGCCGATCGCCGTGCCGGGCCGGTCGGCGACACGAGGGGCGGTCGCGGCGATTCACCTGCTCGGCGGTCGCCCGCCCGGCCGCACCGCGGTCGCCGGAACGGGCGGCGGGGCCGATCATGGGGCGGGCCGCGGGCGACCGGTCCGACGGGGAGCCGTCCGGGGAGTGCCCGGACCGGCCCGCCCGACGGAGCGCCCGGCGGGCCCGGCCGTCCGGGCCGGTCAGCCGAACATCACGCCGGTCTCCCGGGCCAGGGTGTCCAGGCCGTAGCGGGTCACGTGCTCGGCGTTGTCCGGGTCGATGGTGCGGACGCCCTCGGCGGCGAGCCGCTCGTTGATCTCGTCCAGGTGCTGCTGGACGACCTGCTTCTCCGCGTCGGTGGTGCGGCCCTTGTGCGGCCGCCCGGCGTGTTCCAGGCTGGCGTAGTTGACCCGCTCCCGGTTGCCGGCGAGGGCCGTCGCGGAGGCGGCGGCCCGGGCGGCGGGCCTGGCGCCGCGCAGCACCTCGGCCATCGGCGCGGCCGAGGCCAGCCGGTTGAAGGTCTCGGCCTCCATCACCACCGTCTGCGGCTCCGCCCGGTCCGGGTGGTGCAGCTCGATCGTGACCAGGTCGAGCGTCAGCTCCCGCACCTCGCCCAACTCCCGGGCGAGCGCGTCGATCTCGACCGGACCGTCCGTCAGGTCGGGGTGCTGGAGCACCACCACCCGCACCAGGTCCCGGTCGTTCTCCGCGTGCCGGCCGGTCAGGTCCGAGAACCGGATGATCTTCTGGCCCATTGTCTCCCTCTCTGCCCCTGTGATCAGCCGAGAGCCTACGCCGGGATGATCATCGATGTGCGCAAGCGGCCGGGCCCGGGGGATCACCCCCGGGCCCGGCCTTACCTGTCCCGCATCAGTGGATCGTCGGAGAGGCCTCCTCCCGGCTCAGTACCGCGGGTTCACGCGGTAGATCGGACGGTCCGGCACCCCCCACCAGCTGGAGTCCCAGATCCCGAAGGTGAAGATCACGCCGTGGCTGCCGCGCTTGTTGGCGGCCTTGATGAACTTCTTGCCGATGCTCTTCATCAGGTAGGACAGCGCCCACAGGACGTAGCCGGCGGCCCGGGCGACGATGTGCGGGAGCCTGCGCAGGATCTTCGAGATGCCCTGGGCGATCTTGCCGGAGACGTACAGCAGGGTGCCGATGGTGTTGCCCTCGGCCCGGCTGAAGTAGGCGGTCCACTTCTTGCGCCAGTTCAGACCGGTCAGGTCGTCCATGGTGATCGGGTCGACCGGGTAGCCGTAGGCGTTCGGCGAGCCCTCCAGGACCGGGTCGGTCTGCAGGAAGCGGCCGGTGGTCGAGTCGTACAGGCGCACGCCCATCAGGGTGAGGCCGGAGAGGCTGTCCGCCTCGCGCTGCGCCCCGCCGAGCCAGCCGTACGCGGTCGAGCCGGTGGAGTCGACGGTGTTGCCGTACTCGTCGTAGTGGTAGACCGCGAGGTCCTCCAGGCCGTCCGGGGACATCTGGACGGAGACGTCGCCGTGCAGGTTGGTCAGCAGCAGGATCGCGCCGCCGTCGGTGCCGGTGGCGGCCGTGAGCTGGCCGGTCAGGTCCAGGACGTTGCGGGTCAGCCTGCCGGCCGCGTCCTTGGACCAGGAGGCGCTGTCGTTGCCGCCGTCGAAGTGCTTGGTCTCCTGCTCGGTGACGGCCCAGGCGCCGTCGGTGCCCTTGGTCTCCGTGGTGCCGACCGCGAGGCGGCCGGAGGCGTCCAGGTCCCAGGTCCTGCGGGTGTCGCCGAGGGTCTCGGTGCGGACCAGGTCGTTGGTGTAGTAGCCGACCTGGGTGCCCTTCGGCAGGGCGGTGGTGCGGCCGAAGGCGTCGTACACGTAGCCGGTGTCGGTGAGGCGGTCGGCGGTGTCGTAGCCGTGGTTCTCGGCCTGGGTGACGGCGTCGGCGGTGGCCGGGTCGCAGTCGTCGGTGACGCTGGTGCGGTTGGTCCGGTTGCTGCTCCTGTCGAACGCGTAGGTCCGGGTGGAGCAGGCCAGGCCGGTGCTGTCGGCGGCCTTGGTGAGGCGGCCGGTGGCGTCGTAGGTGTAGCCGCTGGTGGTGCTGTTGCCGTCGCTCTGGGTGCGGCCCGCCTGCTGTCCGTGGACGGTGTAGTCGGCGGTGTCGGCCAGCAGGACGGTGCCCGCCTGGTTGGTGTAGGTCTTGCCGGTCTGGATGCCCCGGCTGTCGTAGCTGCTGGTGAGGGTGTTGCCGCCGGGCATGGTCTGCGAGACCAGCCGGCCCTCGACGTCGTAGCCGGCGGTGAAGGTACCGGCCACCGAGTCGGTGAGCGAGGTGGGCAGGCCGCGCGGGTCCTTGGCGGTGTCGTAGCCGTAGGTCACGGTGGACGGCACCGAGTCGGACTTCTTCACCGGGCGGTCGAGCCTGTCGTACTCGGTGGTGGTGACGTTGCCGGCGCCGTCGTCGTAGGAGACCTGGCGGCCGAGCCTGTCGTAGCCCAGGGTGATGGTGGCCCTGCCGTTGTTGAGGGAGGCCAGCTCGCCGTTGGCGGGGTCGTAGCCGAGCACGGTGTCGGCGACCGCGGTGCCGGTGCCGCCGGTGACCGAGATCTTCACCCGGCGGCCGGCCGCGTCGTAGCTGCGGGTGGTGGTGCGGGTGACGCCGTTGGCGGTCTCGGTCTGGACCGTGACGTTGCCCCAGCGGTCGTACTGGAAGGACGTCGTCGGCAGCTGCAGCGGGTTGCCGCCGCCGCCGGCGATCTGGGCGGCCGGGGCGATCGAGCAGACCAGGTCGGCCCACTCGGGGTGGCCGGCGCAGGCGCCGGTCCCGGTGCCGGTCCAGTAGGTGGTGACGGTGGTGGCCGCGTCGGAGCCGGTGGAGTTCGGGCGGCTCTGCGAGGTCACCCGGCCGCTGGCGTCGTAGCCGGTGGAGGTGGTGATCTTCAGGCCGGCCGGGTCCTGGACGGACCTGACGGGCAGGCCCTGGGCCCAGTCGTAGCCGGTGGCGGTGGTGCGGGTGTCGGCGTCGGCGGCGTAGCCGTCGATCCGGGCGCCGACCGTCACCGAGGTGGCCATGTCGCTGACCGCGGCGCCCGCCGGGCGGCCCTCGTCGTAGCCGCTGACGGTGTGGGCGCGGGCCGCGACCTCGTCGCCGGCGGCGAGCGCCGGGGAGGTGCCGGAGGCGGCCACGTCGTGCTCCAGGGTGACCAGCTGCAGCGGGTCGTACTGCTCCAGCAGGCGCTTGCCGTCGGCCGAGTGGAGCGAGGTGGAGGAGAGCACCTGGGCGCGGTCGGCCGTCGAGCGGCCGGCGATGCCGAGGGCGCGCAGCTTGTTGAGGTCGTTGCCGGTGGTGGCCAGGGCGAGGATGCGGTTCTCCGCGGAGAGGGTCCGCACCGGGCTGCCGTAGGCGTTGTACTCGGTGGTGGTGATGCCGCCGCCGGGGGTGGCGGTGTTGACCTCGCGGCCGGAGGCGTTGGTGTACGTCACCGAGGCGCGGTTGTAGCCGGCGGTGCCGAGCGCCTTGCCGTCGTGGGTGGCCGGGACGGCGTCGGGCGGCAGCACGGCGGTGGCGTCGGTCGGGGCGTCGGTCTGGCCCCACGCGGCGACGTCGGACGGCGCCAGCGGGTACGGCGCGTTGGCGCCGCTCAGCGGGACGTCGTAGACCACCGAGGTGGTGGCGGTGCCGTCGGTGACGTCCTTGCTGCCCTGCTTGAGGGTGGGACGGGAGGCGGCGAGCAGCATGCCGTCGCCGGCGGTGGCGGCGTTGCCGGCCTTGCCGTACTCCAGGGTCCACGGCAGCTCGCCGGGGTCGGTCACGGTGGTGACCCGGCCGGCCGCGTCGTAGCCGTACGCGGTCTTCAGCGCCGGGCTGGTCCGCGGGTCCCACACCTCGCGCAGCCGGCCCTGGTCGTCGTAGGCGTACTGCGAGACGACGACGGGGGTGGCGGTGGCGGCGCCGGGGTCGGTGGACCACAGGCGGATCTGCTTCACCTGGCCGGCCGTGTCGCCCGGGGCGGACGCGGTGGCGGTGGTGGTGTCGGCGTAGACGTACTCCAGCACCCGGCAGCCGGCCGTGGACGGCACGGCGGCGCAGTTGGCGGAGGCGGTCGCCGAGGAGGGCGCGACGACGTACTTCGGGCGGGCCAGGGTCTTTCCGCCGGAGACGACCTTCTCCGAGACCACCGAGGTGGTGGAGTTGTCGCTGGGCAGCGAGGAGCCGGAGGCCTGCCAGGTGGTGGCGGCCGGGTCGACCTTGGCGAAGGTGACCGTGATGCCCTCGGTGTCCTTCAGGGTGAAGGCAGCGGTGAACGCGCCGGTCAGGGTGAGGTTCTCGGCCCCGGGCTCGGGCTTCCAGCCGCCGGCGCCGGTGGCGGTGAAGCCGACCTCGGAGCCGTCCGCGGAGACCACCGAGAGGGAGGTCGCCGAGGTCTTGCGGACGTAGGAGTAGTCGGCGTCGGTGATCTCGGCGGTGGTGCCGGAGCTCCACTGCGGGCCGAAGATCGCCGCCTGGCCCTCCTGGGCCGAGCCGTTGGCGGGTCGGCGGGAGGAGAAGGAGCGCTCGGCGTGCAGGCCGAAGGCCTCGGCGTCGGTCTCGGACAGGGTGAGGTCACCGGTGAGGGTGTTCACCGAGCCCGGGCCGACCTTGGTCTCCGGCGCGGTGCCCGCGTTGCGGTCCACCGTGACGGTGTTCGGCTCGGTGGCGTCGGTGGCGGTGCCGTCGGTGAACACCGCGCGGACGTCGACCGGGCCGTTCTCGGCCAGGGTGTCGGTGATGTTCCAGGTCAGCGCGGCCGGCTTGCCGCCGGGGGCGGGATGGGGCCAGGCGGTCACCGGCTGGCCGGCGGTGGTGGTGACGTTGGCGACCGGGACGTCCTTCCAGGCGTCCGTCTCGCCGCGGCGGTACTGGTAGCGCACCCCGGTGTAGGTGCTGTTGCCCTCGGCCTGCAGCGAGGTGCGGCGGGCCGGGCGCTCGCCCGCGCCGGGCGCGACCAGGGCGGAGCCCTTGCCGGCGTAGAAGGCGTAGGTCCGGTCGGCGGAGACGTTGCCCGCGGCGTCGCGGCTGTGCGCGGTGACGGTGTGGGCGCCCGCCTTGAAGGTGAGCTTGGCGCTGACCGGCGTGCCGGTGGTGGCCGCGGTGACCCAGGCCCCGCCGTCCAGCTTGTACTGGACGTCCTTCACGTCGCTGCTCGGCGGGGTGAAGGTGAAGGTGCCGCTGTAGTCGCCGTTGGCGTCCGGGGTGCCCGCCCACTGGCCGGCCGGGAAGTCGCCGGAGGAGACGGTGGTCGCGCCGGGCGCGGTGGTGTCCACGGTGAGGGTGCGGAAGGCGGACCAGGCGCTGTTGGCGGTGCCGTCCCAGGAGCGGGAGCGCCACTTGTAGGCGCCGGCCGGCAGCGCGGTGCCCGGGGTCCAGGTGAACGTGGAGCCGGAGGCGGCCATGGCGGTGCGGCCGGACTGCAGCGCGGCCGCGCCGTTGGACGCCCAGAGCTCGAAGTCGAGGGCTATGTTGCCGCCGTCGGGGTCGGTCGCCTTGGCGGACAGCGTCGGGGTGGAGTCGCCGGTGAGCGCGGCGTCGGCCGGGGAGATCAGGGTGGAGACGGCCGGCGGGGTGTTGTAGGTCACCGACAGGTACGGCGTGTTGGACGTCGCGTTGCCGGAGTTGAACTTCTTCCAGCCGTACGGGTCGCTCTCGTCGGTGGCCCGGATGCCCAGGGTGTTGTTGGTGTTCCCGTTGGCGGCCCAGGCCTTGACCAGCGAGGTGATGTCCTGGTTCACCCAGCCGTCGTTGCAGGAGCTGGAGTAGCCCTTGGTCGCGGTGGAGGTCGCCCACTTCTTGTTCCAGCCGGGCTGGGCGGTCCAGCGGGTGGCCGTGGTGGCCGTGCCGGTGTCCCAGACCTCCCAGCTCTTCGCGGTGCAGGACCAGCTGTGGAAGTTCCACAGGTTGAGCTTGCCGCCGGTGATCTGCTTCCCGCTGATCTTCGCCATCGGGAACTGCAGGAACGACCGCGCGACCTGGCCGGAGCCGTTGTTGCCCAGCTTCAGCTCGGTCTGCGAGGAGACGTCGGTGGCGTAGCCCTGCTGCACGAAGGTGTCGAAGCCGACGCCGATGTTGACCGCCGGGTCGATGGTGACCGGGTACTTGGTCTTCGGGTCGGTCAGGAAGGCGGCGTCCGGGGTCAGCGTCAGGTCGATCGCGTTCCCGTTCTGGGTGACCTTCAGCGCGACCGGCGCGGTGCGGGTGTGGTCGCCGCTGCGCTCGTCGACCTGCGCGTCCCACATCACCGGGGCGGGCAGTTGGCCCTTCTCCTCGCCGGTCTTCGGGTCGAGGAAGGAGACCGAGTTGTCCGCGTTGTGGCGGGCCTGCAGGCCGGCCGCGTCCAGGGTGAGCGTCACGCTGCCGTTGGCGGCCACCGCCGAGCGGTCCTTGAGCTCCAGGAACTGCTCGAAGCCGGTCCGGGTGGACTCGACGACCAGGTCGGTGGCGGTGAGCGCGTTCGCGTACCGGGCCCTGGCGCCGTCCACCGAGGGTTCGGGCAGGGCGCCGCGCCAGGACAGCGACATGGCGGTGCCGTTGCCGTTGTCCAGCGAGACCAGCGGGGTGGTCGGGGCCTTCGGGTCCCCGGCCGGGGCGCCGGCAGCCTTGAACGCCGACGCGGCGGCGGGCGGGGTGGCGCCGGCCAGCGAGAGGTTGAGCGGGTGGCCCTTGGCCTTGACGCTGCCGTCCGGCTGCCGGGCGAGGTCGGTGTCGATCGGCTGGAGCCTGCCGGACCCGTCCTTGTAGCGGACCGGCCCGGAGGCGAGGTCCAGGGTGGTGGTGCCGTCCGGGTTGATCCAGGTGGTGGTCGACTCGGTGCGCTCGTCCACGACCTCGATCCGGCGGTTCTCCAGCCGGGCCTTGAGGTGGGCGGTGGCGATGTCCTTGGCCTCGGCCGGGCCCAGGGCCTTGGCGGGCTTCGGGGCCTGCTCCGTGGTGACGGCCACGGCCTGACCGGTCGTCATGATGACGGCGGCGGCCTCGACGGAGAGCACCACGGCCAGCGCGACGGCGGTGTTGCGCAGCACGCCGTTGCGACGGCGCTGCGTGGAGGGGGGCGGCGAGCCGGCTTCGGACCGGTGCCGTGATGATCCGCCCGGGGGGCGTGACATGGAACTCCTCGATTGTTCTCAGTGGGAGGGAAGGGGGGTGGAAGAACGGGGGCACGGCCGGGCCGCCGACGGCCCGTCGGCCATGCCGGGGTAAAGCGATAGCAATGAACCGGCCAATTTCCGGGCCGGGCGGGATCGGTGGAAACCCGTCCGGAACAGCGGAAACCGTTCGGGCGGGACGACGGGTGGCCGACGCGGACCCCGTCGGTCGGCGGGACTACCGGAGGCCGGACGGGTTCCGGCCGGTGAGCGCCAGCGCCCGGTCCAGCAGGCTCCGCGCCCGGGCCAGAGCCGCCGTCTCGTCGGGAGCGCGGACGTAGAGCACCAGGCCGATGCCGTCGGCGACGGCGCGGGCGCGCACGTGCTCCAGACCGTCGTCCGGGCCGGCGCACGCCCACAGCCCGACCTGGACCTCCGCGGCCGCCGCCTCCCCCGAGGGGGCGGCGGCATCGGTCGGCAGGGTCAGATGCACCGCGAACACGGCAGGTCAGACCTGCCCGACAGCGGCGTCGGCCGACGGACCGTCCCAGCCGATCGACCGGGTGGAGGGGGTGTCCCAGCCGATCGAGAGAGCGGCGGGGCCGTCCCAGCCGATCCCCCCGCCCGGGCCCTGGGCGGCGGACGGGGCGGCGTCGGGGGCGGTCGAACCGGCGGCGAAGGCCGGCGCGACGGAGCCGGCGAGGGCGAGGGTCAGGAGGACGGCGGCAACTGGACGGACGGACACGGGAGAGTCCTGTTCTGTGCGGGAACTGCGCTGAGGGAGACCGCAGTTCTGGGTGTCCGGAAAGACGGGGAGTGCGCGCACCGGGAATCCTCCCGTTCCCCGGCCCGTCACGGGAAGCGAATCCGCGGGCAGGATCAGGACAGGCAGCATGCTGCAACACCGTGCCGGGCAGCGGCCCGAATTCCGCCTTTGTGCGGGCCCCGCCGAGGGCGTCGAAGGCCCGGGCGGGGCGTTGACCGGATCATGCCCTTGCGAGGGCGTTCCGGCCGAAGGAATGATCAGCCCCGGGCCGACCGGGCATACGGAACCGTCCACGGGGATCAGGGGTCGATAAGTGCTGGAACTGCTGGGGCTGGATGCCACTGCGGAAGCCGTCTACCGGGAAATGCTCGCCGACCCCGAGGGCGGGGTCGCGGAACTCTGCGAGCGGCTCGGCCTCCCCGAGGCCGCCGTGCGCGCGGCCCTCGACCGGCTCGCCGACCTCACCCTGCTGCGCGCCTCCCGCGAACGGCCCGGCACCCTGCGGCCGGTCAGCCCGGAGCGCGGACTGGAGATCCTGCTGCGCCGTCAGGAGGAGGAACTCGCGCGCCGGCAGCAGGAGGTCGCCGCCTCCAAGGCCGCCGTCGCGCGCGCCCTGGGGGAGTACGCGAAGGTACGGGCCGACAACCCGGTGGGCGACCGCGAGCGGCTGCTCGGCTTGGACGCCATCCAGGACAAGCTGGAGGTGCTGACCTCCCGGCTGACCAGCGAGGTCCTGGCGGTGATGCCCGGCGGCGCCCAGTCCGCGGCCAGCCTGGCCGCGTCCCGGCCGCTGGACGAGGACGCCCTGCGGCGCGGGGTCAGCCTGCGCACCATCTACCAGGACAGCATCCACGACGCCCCGGAGACCCTCGACTACGTCCGCTGGATGGCCGGCCTCGGCGGCGAGGTGCGGACCGCGCCGGTGCTGCCGCCGCGGATGCTGGTCTTCGACCGGAGCACGGCCGTGGTGCCGATCGACCCGGAGAACACCCGGGCCGGCGCGCTGTGCACCAGCGAGCCGGGGATCGTCGCGTCCCTGGTCGCCCTGTTCGAACAGACCTGGGAGACCGCCGTCCCGATCGCCGGCGACCGGGACGGGGTGGCCCCGCTGAGCCTGACCGCCGGGGAGCGCGAGCTGCTGCGGCTGCTGTCCACCGGGCTCACGGACGACGCGGCGGCCAAGCGGCTCGGCGTCTCGGTGCGGACCGTCCGGCGGCAGATGGCCGCCCTGATGGAGCGCCTCGACGCGGCGAGCCGCTTCGAGGCCGGGCTGAAGACCGCCCGGCGCGGCTGGTTGTAGCCGCGGTCCGGCCGGGCGGGACCGCCGCGGGCCGGTCACGGGGGCGTCGGCGCCGTGGTGGCGCGCCGGTCCGTTGCAGCCGCGGGCGGGGGCTCGGGTGCGGGCGGCTCCGGTGCCGGCCAACCCCTGGAACCGACCGGACGGACACCGCCGGTGCGCCCGCCCTCCCGGCGGGCGCGTCGCGGCGGCCGGTTCCGGGATTCGCCGACGGGCCGTCGGGGTACGCCGTACGCTCGGGGCGCCGGCGGTCGGCCGCCGCCCGGGGCCCGGAGGAGGACGGCGTGGACACGGCTGCGGAACGCACGTCCCCGGGCGGGCCCCGGACCGACCCGGTGCTCGTCGACCGCGTCACCGAGGCGCTCCTGCTGGCCGGTCTGCCCGTCGGGTACGGCGGACACGGGCCCGGCGTCCACCTGCGCCCGGCCCGGCCGCACGACGACTCCGACGACTGCGCCGGACTGATCGCCCTGCACTGGGAGCCCGGCCCCCGGCTGGCGGCCGCCGCGGCCATGGAACAGCCCCAGCAGCCGGCGTTCGCCGCCCGACGGGTCGTCGGCAGCACCATGCGGAACGCGCTCGCCGAGTTCCTGCCGGCCTTCGGCATCGAGGTCGTGGCCGGCCGGCTCGACGGGGAGACCAGGGTCGGCCGGGCCGACGGACCCGCTCCGGCCACCGGCCAGGACGCCGCCGCCCCGGCCCCGGCCGGCTCCCGCCCGCAGGACCTCGGCATCGGCGCGGACGTCGTCGCCGCGGTGCGCCGCACCGCCGGGCTCGCCGGCCTGCCGGTCGCCGACCACCTCCACGCGCCCGGCATCACCCTCACGCCGTGCCCGGCCGTCGAGGACGGGGACGACACCACCGGCGTCGCCGACCTCCGCTGGAACCCCTCCCGCCGGCTGTCCGCCGCAGCCGACGGCGACACCCCCGCCGCGGAGCGCGCCGCCCGGGCCCGCACCGCCGTCCAGGACGCGATGCGGCACGCCTTCGGTGCCGTCCTCGGCGCCTGCGGCCTCGACCTCCAGTGGCGCCGCCCGGCCGCGCTCCCGTACCAGCTGCGCGCCTACGGGCTCGTCGACGAGCTGCCGGTACGGCGCTGACGCCTGCCGGGCCCCGGAGGGTCGGCCTGCCGGTGCGGATCCCCGGGCGGTGTAGGGGAGTCGGCGTGCGGAGACTCCGACCGATCGCTGCGGCAGGACGGTTGAAGGGGCGGGCGCCGCTCTACGGGACTTCGGCCTCCTCCCGCAGATCGCGTGCGGCGTGCGGGAGTTGCGCCGCGGGGCGGCGCAGTGGGGTGCGGAGGCGGTGGGCCAGGGCGGCGGCGGCCACGCAGAGGGCCAGTGCGGTCCAGAGCAGCGGCGGGTTCTGCAGGCCCAGGCCGATGACGGCCGGCCCGACCGCGTAGGACACCGTCCAGGTCAGCTGGAACAGGGACATGTACGGGCCTTCGTCGCCCTTGGGGGCCATGGCGACCGCCGCCGCGGCCGCGGTGGGCTTCGAGGCCAGTTCGGCCAGGGCCAGGACCGCCGCCACCAGGACGGCGAGCGGGCCCTGGAGGGCGTGCGGGGCGGTGGAGACGGTCGCGGTCAGGGCGATGGCGACGGCCACCGCGCCGATCGACAGGCGCAGGACCCGCGAGCGGCTCCAGCCGGAGAGCCGTCGGCTGATCCGCATCTGCAGGGTGGTGGCGGTGGCGTAGCGGACGGCGACCACGACGGTCGGCCACCAGGCGGCCTGATGGAGGCTCGCCACCAGGTACACGGGGAAGGCGACCGTCGGGATCAGCCAGGCCGCCGACAGCAGTGTCTGGGACGCGACCAGCGACATGAAGGGCCGGTCGCGAAGTGCCGCCCGGGTGTTCGACCTGGCTGCCCTGCGCGAGGGCCGCTCGGCGGCCGGCACGGCGACCCCGAGCAGGAGGACGGCCGCGAGCAGGGAGCTCGCGCTGTTCAGGGCGAGCGCGACCCGCAGGCCGTCTCCGCCGGCGAGCGCCATCAGGGCGGTCGCCCCCAGCGTGCCGACCCCCAGCGAGGTGGTCTTGAGCACGGTGACCGCGGAGAACCACTCGGTGAGCTCCGCCGGCTTCGCGAACCGCGCCACCAGCGTGGGCCAGGCGGCCCCGTAGAGGCGGTCGGCGGCCGTCACGAGGAAACTCACGGCGGTCACGGCGGGCAGGTTCCCGGCCGCGAAGAACAGGCCGTACCCGAGCGCGGTCAGGACGTTGCTGACGAGCAGACAGGACTTGGGCCCCGCCGCCTGGACGAGCCGTCCGCAGAGCGGAACGACGGCGAAGGACGCGATCGACCCGACCGTCACGGCGGTGCCCGCGGCGGCCGCCGGGAAGTGCTGGACGGTGACGAAGAACAGCAGCGACAGCGGCAGGAAGACGCCGGAGCCGAACGTGTCGATCGCCACCGAGAGGAACAGCCGCCGCTGCCGACGGAACCGCCCGGCCCCTGTCACGCCACCCCCACCCTCGAACCCCCGGTCACCCCTGCCCCGATCGGATCCCCGATCGCGGTCGCGACTACCGCGTGTCGCGCAGCTTGAGAATGTACGTCGCGGTCAGCGCGACCGCACGGTCCTCGTCCCGGGTCAGCTCCGCGAGGGCGCGCGACGTCGTGCTCCCCGGGACGTCCGCGAGCGCCTGGGCCAGCCTCCGGCGGGCGTCCGGTCCGACGCCGTCGAGGGCGAGCCGGTCGACCAGCCCGGTGGCGATCCGGTCCGCCACCGCGGGGTCGTTCGCCAGCTCGCCCAGGGTGTCGGCCGCGTCGGCGTCGTTCGCCGCCTCGACGATCATGTCGATGAGCGTCGGGACCGCGTCGGCGACGCCACGGGCGCCGAGCGCCAGCGCCGCGTACCTGCGGACCACGGCGTCGGGGCCGCCGAGGGCGTCCCGCAGCAGCGCGGTCGCGGTGCCGTCCGGCAGCTCGGCGAGGGACCGCACGGCACGTTCGCGCACCTCGGCCGCGGGCGAGCCCAGACCCTGCGCGAGCAGGGCCGCCCCGGCGCCGCCGGCCTGCGCCAGCGCCCAGCGGAGGGCCCCGGCGACGTTCGGGTCCGACTCGCCCAGCACGGCCGCGACCAGCGCCTCCACCGGCACCGCGACGTCCTCGCCCGCGGACAGCGCGGCGCGCTGCCGCGCCCCCGGGCTCTTCGACTCCAGGGCCTGGAGCAGCGCGACGACCTGGAGCACCTCCTCCCAGCCGGCCGGTTCCGCGGCGTCGATCCGCCGCAGCCGGGTGAGCAACTCGGTCTCCGCCGCGATGCGTTCGCGGGTGCGGCGGATGAGGTCGTCGACGAGTTCGGCGGGCGCGAAACCGGGGTCGTCGAGCGCCCGCCCGACGTCGCGCAGCGACAGGCCCAGCGACCGCAGGCTCTCGACGTGGAAGATCCGCCGGATGTCCTCGTCGGCGTACCGGCGGTAGCCGGAGCCGGTACGGCCCGTCGGCCGCACCAGCCCGAGCGACTCGTAGTGCCTGAGCATGCGGGCGCTGACCCCGGAGCGCCGTGCGACGTCGCCGATCAACACTGCCTACCGTCCCTCCCGGCGGCCCTCGCCGAGGACCGCCGTGCGCTTCGCCTCCTCGATCGCGAACTCGAATCCGGCGTCCGGGTCGCGCCACAGCCGCTCCGTGGCGAGCGCGTGGGCGCGCACCCCGGGGTCGGGGTCCGCCGTCGCGGCGTCCAGCGCCGGCAGCATCGCCTCCCCGAGCGCGATCAGCGCCCGGCTGAGGCTCAACCGCGTCTCGCGTCCGCCGCGTCCGAGCTGAGCGGCCAAGACTACGGCCAACTCGCGCTCCCCACCCTCGGGCACGAGCACGACCGCGGCCCGCCAGGCGCTGCGGGCCACCTCCTCGTCGGCGTCGGCCAGCAGCGCCGGCGTGATCGCCGGCCAGGCCCGCCGGTCCCCGATCTTGGAGAGGGTGTGCAGGGCCTGGCTCCGCGCCTGGGCACCGTCCGCGCGCACCTCGTCGAGCAGCAGCGGGACCGTCACCGCCGCCCCGTGCCGGGTGAGCGCCCAGGTGAGCATCTCGCGCACGGTGAACTCGGGCTCGACCGCGCACCGTTCGACGAGCCCGCCGACGAACCGCGGGTGCGGGTCGCTGCCGACGGCCATCGCCGCCCGCAACCGGACCGACGAGTCCTCGTGCGCCAGCCCCCGCAGGGCCCGCAGGGTGTTCGTGTCCTCTTCCGCCCCGACCATCAGGACCACCTCCTCGGCAGCAGTGAAGACCTTGTCACCGTGTCAAGGTCAAACGGCCGGGAGGGAGGAACCGGGCGGGGCCGGGACGGTCAGGCGAGCACCTTCGCCTTGGCGCGCCGGTACTCGTCCTCGGTGATGGCGCCCTTGTCCTTGAGCTCCGCGAGCCGGGCCAGGTCGTCGACGTGGGAGGCGGGTGCCGGGCTGTCGGCGGCCGTCTGCCGGACGTAGTCGCGGAACTCCCGCTCCGCGTCGCTCGCCCGCAGGACCTCGCGCCGCCCCATGCCCTTGCCCCGCGCGATGAGGTACACGAACACGCCGAGGAAGGGCAGGACGAGCAGGAACACGGACCAGCCGGCCTTGCCCCAGCCGCTCACGCCGTCGTCGCGGAAGAGGTCCCCGAAGACGCGGAACAGCAGGAAGAACCACATGATCCACAGGAAGATCCACATGGTGGTGAAGAAGATGTCGAGCAGTGGGTAGTCCACCGCGAGCCTCCTGACATCGACGGCGTGCCCCGAACGGGCTGCCGCGGGCGCGGTCTGCCGGGCGGGTGCGCCCCGAGCGGCCACCCGGGGTGTCGGGGTCCGGGCGGGAAGCCGTGAGGTGCTCCACCCTCCAGGGACGCGCCGCGGGTCCGTCCCGGCATCACCCGGGCCGGGTGATCCGGCCCCGGGGCGGCCGCCCACCGGCGGGGTTATTCTGCGGCTGATGGGCGGATCGGAGAGTGCGCGGCGACGACGGCCCGGCGTGGTGGGACGACTGCTGAGGACGGTCAGGGCGGATCCCTCCCACATGCCCGAGCGGCTGGCGGCCTTCGTGGTCGACTACCTGGGCCCCCAGGCGGCCGAGACGGCCGCGGCGCTGCGCGGACCCGGGCAGGAGGGGACGGCCCGACAGGATCCCACCGAGCAGATCATCGACCGGGGCGTGCGCCGGACCGTCGTGGAGGGCTCCTTCCTCGGGGGCCCGTTCCTGCTCCTGCTCCCGGTCGCGTTCGTCGCCGCGCTGCTCGCCCAGCTGCGCATGGTGCTGGAGCTCGCCGCCCTGGCCGGACACGACCCCCGCGGCGACGACGCGGCGGCACAGATCCTGGTGGTGCAGGGGGTCCATCCGACGGTGGAGCAGGCGCAGGAGGCCCTGCGGAAGGCGGCGCGGGCCGGAACCGGGGGGCGGGACAAGGCCTCCTGGCCGTCCGTCGTCCGCCGCCAGGCCTATCTGATCGGCCTGTTGACCCCCGAGGACCCGGCGCGCTCGGCCGTGCGCAAGTGGCTCGGCTGGGCCGGCCTGGGCGTGCTGCTCCTGGTCGGAACCGTGGTGCCGTTCGTGTGGGTGCCCGCCTGCGGACAGATGTACTGCCGCGCCACCGGCGAGCTCGCCGACCGGGCCCTCCTCCGGTTCGGGCTGACGGCGTCCACGGCGGCCCAGGCGAGGAGGACCCCGTCGATCCTGCGCCCGGGCATGCTCCTGGTGGCGCTGCGGACCGTGCTGGCGTGCCTGGCGACCGCGGGCGCGGTGCTGTTCGTGCTGCTCACCGGGGCCCGGGTCGCCGGCCACGCGTGGCTCGCGGTGTTCCTCCTGCTGCTCGGGGCGAGCGCGGTGGCCGTCGGCTGGCGCTGGTTCCGTGCCCGGAGGCAGCGGCGCACCCGGGCGGGATAGGCGCGGCCCGGCCGCCGCGGGGGCGGCACGGGGTCAGAGCAGGTCCAGTTCGCGCGCCCGGCGTACGGCCCGGTTGCGCCCGGTGACGGAGAGCTTCCGGTTGATGCTCTTGAGGTGCGTCTTGACGGTGTTCACCGAGAGGAACAGCCCGGCGGCGATCTCCTCCGTGGACAGCATCTGTGCCGCCAGTCTCAGGACGTCCAGTTCGCGGTCGCTCAGCGGTTCGACCAGGGCGTCGGTCGCGGCGGTGTCCCCGGACGCCCCGGCCGGGAGGCCGGGCAGGAGGTCGGCGGGCAGCCAGCCGTGGGAGTCCGCCAGTTCGGGCCGGGTGTGCAGCAGGTGCCGCAGCCACGGCCCGGCGTCCCGGAACGGCCGGCGCAGCCGCTCCGGCCGGGCGACCGCGAGGGCGCGGGCGAGCAGGCGCTGGGCCGCGGCCTCGTCGCCGAGGGCGAAGGCCGCCTGGGACCGGGCCAGCAGGACCCGTACGGTGATCGCGGGCCCGTGGCCGTCGCGCTCCGGGACCGCCTCCAGGATCCGCAGGGCGCCTCGGTTCTCCCCGGCGGCGAGGTGCGCCCGGGCGGTGGCGACGGCGTGTTCCGGACCGTCCGCGCCACTGCGCTCCAGCGCCTCCAGCGCGGCGGCCGGGTCCCCTTCGGCGAGGTGCCCGGCCGAGACGGCCACGGCCACCGCCTCCCGCACCCAGGGTGGCGGGGGGTCGGTGGCGGGACCGCCGTCCGCGAGCCCGCCGAGGAGGTCGAGGGCCGCGCGGGGGCGGCCCTCGGCCAGCAGCGTCCTCGCCCGGACGATGGCGATTCCCGCGGTGACGGCCGGGTCGTGGTCGGCCGCGGCCGACCGGGCGGCCCGGTCGATCGCCGCCCGCGCGGTGGGCAGGTCGTCGCGGTCCACGGCGAGCGCGGCCAGCACGAGCTGACCGGCCCCCGTGCGGGATTCCGGGGACAGCCCGGAGCGTTCGGCCTCGGCCCCCGCCTTCCGCAGGTGGGCCTCCGCCGGCCCCGGCCTGCCCCGCAGCACGTCGATCAGGGCGAGTCGGGTGAGCGATTCGTGGCGCGGACAGGCCGTGGTGGGGTCGTCGGCCGCCTCGGTGGCGGCGGACAGGGCCGCGACGGCGGCGTCGAGGCTGCCCCTCCAGAGCAGCGCGGATCCGAGGTCGGCCAGCCGGAGCGCGGGAAGTTCCGGGTGCTCGCCGAGCAGCCCCGGCGGGACGTCCTCCTCCAGCCGCGCGGCCTCGACGGCGGCGGCCCGGGCCATGTCGGCCGAGCCGAGCAGCCGGCCCGCCAGCACCCGGAGGTGGGCCGCGCTGAGCAGGGCCGTCGGAACGTCCCCGGCATCGCGTTCGGACAGCAGCGTCTCGGCGCGCCGGAGGTGGTCGAGTCCGCGGTCCACGTCGTGGCGGGCGAGGGCGCGGGCCGCCCGGACCAGTTCCGGGGCGGGCCCCCGGGCGTCGGGCGCCATGTCGGCGAACAGGCGGTCGAGCCGGTCCGCGTCGCGGCCGGTGAACAACCGTCCGATGGCCAGCCGGTCGACGACCTGCGTCGCGGCGAACTCCCAGTCACCGGCCGCGGCGGCGTGCACCAGCCCGTCGGTCAGGTGCCCGGCCGCGGTGAGCCAGCGGGCCGCCCTGCGGTGGAGCGCCCGGTCCAGCCCCGGGCTGCGTGCCGCCAGCTGGACGCGCAGGATCTCGGCGAACAGCGGGTGGCAGCGGTACCAGGAGTGGCCGACGGGTTCGACGAAGGTGTCGGCGCGCGCGAGGTCGGCGAGGATCCGCGCGCCGTCCGGCCGGCCGGTCAGGGCGTCGGCCAGCTCGGGGTGGATCCGGTCCAGGACGCTCGTGCGCAGGAGGAGGTCCTGGGTCTCGGCGGGCTGGGTGTCGAGGACCTCGGCGAGCAGGAAGTCCGCGACCGTGCTGCGGCAGGCCTCGAACTCCTTCAGGTACGCCTCGGGGTCGGCGGCGCCCTGGGCGGCGAGGGCGGACAGTCGCAGACCGGCGGCCCAGCCGCCGGTCCGCTCGGTCAGCGTCCGGACGGTTCCGGCGGAGAGGGCGAGGCCGTGCCGCCGCATCAGCGCGGCGGTCTCCCGCGGGCGGAAGGCCAGGTCGGCGGCCCGGATCTCGGTGGCGCAGCCGGAGGCGCGGTAGCGGTGGAGCGGCAGGCGCGGCTCCGTGCGGCCGATCAGGACCAGCCGCAGCCCCTGGCCCGCGTGGCCGAGCAGGAAGTGGAGTCCGGACGCCACCTCGGCGGACGACACCTGGTCGAACTCGTCGAGGACGAGGACCACGGGAGCCTCGCGGCGGCTCAGGTGGGCGGCCAGCCGGGCCAGCAGCGCGTGATCGACCTGGTCGGCCCGGGCGGGGGTGCCGATGTCGTCCGGCAGGGCGACGCCGTGGTGCCGGAGGGCTTCCAGCAGGTAGGCCCAGAAGACGCCCGGCGCGTTGTCCTCCCGTTCCGCGGTGAGCCAGACCGCGGAACCGCGCAGCCGCGTCGTGGCCAGCCAGTCGGCGACGAGCAGGGTCTTCCCGGCCCCCGCCGGGGCGTTCACCAGCAGGAGGGACGTCCGGAGACCGTCGCCGAGGCGCTCGGCCAGCCGCGGCCGGTGCACGAAGGTCCCCGGAACCGGGGGGACGGCGAAGCGGGCCGCGAGCACGGGGTTGCCGCCGGGTATCCGGGTCGGCCGGGCGGAGCGGTGTCGAGGTGCGTCCGCCGGAAGGACGGGGGAGTCGACGGCTGGGCTGAGGGGCATGGTGCTCACCTCAGGGTGGGGTACGGCGCATGGTGAGCGCGGATCGCTGACAGATCCCATCCTGGCCGACGCCGTCCGACCTGGCAAAGGGGCCTCCCGGCCCGCCGGCGGGGGCCGGCCGCCGCTTCGGGTCCCGTCCGGCGGCCCTCAGTCCTCGTCCGCCGGGGCCGGCTCCGGAGTCCCCAGGAGCCGGGCCAGCCGTCCCTGGCTCGCCACCACGTACCCGATGCCGATGCCGAGGGTGATGGCCGTGAACACCACGATGAGCCAGCTGAGCAGGGTGAAGACCAGGCCGAGCGGGCCGAACTGGGTCACGCTGCGGTTCAGCGAGCGGGGGACGTAGAGCCGCGACGCCCAGGCGAGCGTGGTCAGCGCGGCCCCGGTCAGCAGCGCCCCGGGCAGCAGCGGGAGCCAGGGGATCCGGCCGCCGAGCAGCAGGTGCTGGGTCCACCACCAGAGCAGCGTGGCGGTGACCAGGTAGAGCAGGACCCCGAGGCCGGTGCCCGCCCCGAACCCGGAGCGCACCTGGCCCTGGAGGATCAGGGCGGTCATCCAGACCAGGAGCCAGGCGAGCCACCGCCAGGCCGCCAGGCGCCCGGCGAGGTGGGGCAGGTACCAGCTCCGCTCGCACAGGCGCTGCAGGATGCGGCTGCAGCTGGTGGCCGAGAGCAGGGTCACCACGATCCCGATGACGCCGAAGGTGTCGGTGGTGGCCTCCTGGCCGCTGGGGTGGAGCGCCCCCTTGATCTCGTCGAGCGATGCCCCCTGGAGCCCCAGCACGGTGCGCAGGGACTCGGAGACGGTGTTGCGCACGTCCTGGGGCATGAAGGCGGCCAGCACGAACAGCACCGGGATGGCGGTGAGGAAGGTCTGGGCCGCGAGGCGGGTGGCCATGTCCAGGACCCGGAGGTGGAGCAGCTGGGCCGCGAGCCGGCGCAGGAACGGGACGTCGCGCAGGGTGGCCGTGTGCCCCCTCAGCCAGGCGGTCCTGGCGCGGAACCATGCGGCGCGGCCGGGCTCACCACGCTGTGCCGCCACCCCGGGCTCCCTCCGGTCGATGCCTGCCCCCGGTCCGTCGCGGCCCGTCGTCGGCCGAGCGCCGAGGACTCCAAGACTGGGCGACGGGACGGCGGGCGGCACCTCGGGCGGTCCGCCGTTCGGCGCAACCCGCGGGCACCGGCGCCCACCTGCCCCGGAGTACCCGGCGATCCGGTGGGACCGGGCCGCACGTCGGCGCGCCGCGGGGGACCACCGGCCGCGGCCGCCGCCCTCGACGGGCGACCCGGTCACGAGGGGGCGAGGGTACGAGGCAGGCGCGTACGAACCGCGTGGGCCGGTGGGCGGGAGGAGTCACGGTGAACCGCTGGAGAGCGCTGATCGTCCTGGGCATGGCGCAGTTCCTGATGGTGCTCGACGCGTCGGTGATGAACGTGTCCATCAGCCAGTTGGTCGAGGACTTCGACACCGAGGTCACGGCGATCCAGGCGGTGATCACGCTCTACACCCTGGTGATGGCGGCGTTCATGATCACCGGCGGCAAGCTCGGCGACATGTTCGGGCGCCGCCGGATGTTCATAGTGGGGCTGGTGGTCTACGCCGTGGGATCGGGGATCACGGCAGTGGCGCCCACCCTGGGGCTGCTGGCGCTCGGCTGGTCGGTGATCGAGGGGCTGGGCGCGGCGCTGGTGCTTCCGGCGCTGGCCGCGCTGGTGGCCGGCGCCTACCGGGGACGGGACCGCGCGACCGCCTACGGTGTCATCGGCGGCCTGTCCGGGGCGGGCATCGCCGTGGGGCCGCTGCTCGGCGGCTGGCTGACCACCTACCTGACGTGGCGGCTGGTCTTCGCCGGCGAGGTCGTCCTGGTGGTGGTCATCCTCTTCCTGATGCGCTGGATCGAGCGGCAACCGCCACCGGAGCACCACGAGCGGATCGACCTGGTCGGTGTGCTGCTGTCGGTGTCCGGGCTGGGGCTGGTGGTGCTGGCCGTGCTGCAGAGCAGCACCTGGGGCTGGCTCCAGCCGCGCGATCCGCCGTTCACCGTCCTCGGGTTCTCGCCGACGCTCTTCGCCGTCGCGCTCGGCGGGGTGCTCCTGGTGCTGTTCCGGTCCTGGGAACTGCGCCGGGAGCATCCGCTGGTCAGGTTCGCGCTGTTCCGCATCCCACCGCTGAGGTCCGGCCTGCTGATGCTCTTCAGCCAGAACCTGATCCTCCTCGGGCTGTTCTTCGTCATCCCGCTCTACCTCCAGGCCGTCCAGGGCCAGAACGCCTTCCAGACCGGTCTGCGGCTGCTGCCGGTGTCGATCACGATGCTCGCCGCCTCCATGTCCGGCCCGCTGCTCACCCGCTTCGCCTCGCCGAGGACGGTGGTGCGGATCGGGCTGCTGGTGCTGTTCGCCTCGTCACTGTGGCTGGTGGGCACCGTGCAGCCGGAGCTCGACGACCTGTCGTTCGCGCTGGCGATGGCCGCCCTGGGGACCGGCATGGGACTGCTCGCCTCGCAACTGGGCAACGTGGTGCAGTCGAGCGTCGGGGAGGAGGACCGCAGCGAGGTCGGCGGGCTGCAGTACACCGCGCAGAACCTCGGCTCGTCCCTGGGCACCGCGCTGATCGGCGCCATCCTGATCGGCGCCCTGACGGTGGCGTTCGGCAACGCCGTGGCCGGGCACCCGGAGATCTCCGGCGCCGTGAAGCAGCAGGCGGGCATCAGGATCGAGGCGGGCGTCACCTTCGTGCCCGCGGACCAGCTCGCCACCGCGCTCGCGCAGACCGCCGTCCCGCCGCAGGAGGCGACCGCCATTGTCGACTCCTACCGCGCGGCCCAGCTCGACGGCCTCAAGGTGTCGCTGCTGGCGGCCGCCGCGATCACGCTCACCGGCTTCGCCTTCACCGGTCACCTGCCCGCCCGGCGGGCGCCGGGCGGGCGCGGGCCGGAGCGCGGGGGCGAGCCGACGGGCGAGAATGAGGGGACGGCCGGGGCGTAGGGCCGCACCGGATCCCCGCTCGGGGCTCGCCCGTGGACGCCGACGCCGGCCGCCCCGCCCTCCGGGGGCGGCTCACACCCCGGGCCGGGCGGTGATCCGGCCGCTGTCGATCGCGGCGGTGAGCGCGGCGTGGTCGGCGCCGGTCAGGTCGGCGTAGGTGAGGGCGAAGTCGGCGATGGCACGGTCGAAGACGTCGCCGGAACCGAGGTACGCCGCGATGGCGACGCGGTCCCCGGTGCGGGCGTGTCCGCGGGCGAGGGTGCGGCCGCACAGCTCGGCGTACCCGTCCAGCAGGTCCTTGGGCATGCCCTCGATGACGGCGGAGCCCTTCATGTCGCGCAGCTGGCGCCAGTAGAAGTGGCGGCCGGCGGGGCCGGTGGCCCAGCCGAGGAAGATGTCGCTGACGGCCTGGAGACGGCGCTGGCCGGCGACCACCCGCCGGCCCTGGTGCCGGTGGGCGCTGGGCGCGAGGTGCGGTTCCAGCACGGACCGTTCGGCCTCCTTCACCTGGAGGAACAGCGGTTCGCCGGTGGCGCGGGCGCGGAACAGGCCGATGTGGCAGCGGGTGCCCACGCTGCCCACGCCGACCACCTTGCGGGCCGCGTCGATCAGCTCGAAGCGGTCGAGCAGCGCCGCCCGCTCCTCCGGCAGGGTGTCCCGGTAGTCCAGGAGGATCTGCTGCAGGCGGGGCAGGTCGTCGCGGTCTATCGGCTCCAGCAGCGGCGGGTCGGCGACGATCCGGGGTTCGCCGTCCGGGCCGGGCTCGGTGAGTTTGGCCAGGGCCTGCAGGCTGGTGCGCGAGCGTGCCTTGGCGATCGTGGTCCGCACCCGCTTGCGGTACTTCGACGCCTGGATCAGCGGCAGGAGTTCGGCGGTGTCCACCCGTTCGTACCAGACGTCGAGTTCACCGAGGCCGGCGAGCCGTCGCATGGCGAGCCGGTACGCCCGGGCGGACGAGAGCGCCACGGCGCGGGCGGACCCGTCGGACTCCCCGTTCTCGCGCGCGGCCACGGCGATGCTGGCGGCCAGGCGTTTGACGTCCCACTCGAAGGGGCCGGGCAGGGTCTCGTCGAAGTCGTTGAGGTCGAAGAGCAGGGCGCGCTCCGGCGAGGCGAAGAGCCCGAAGTTGCACAGGTGGGCGTCCCCGCAGAGCTGGACGGTGAGGCCGGTGTTCGGGGCGGCGGCGAGGTCCGTGGCCATGATGGCGGGCGCGCCGCGCAGGAAGGCGAACCGGGAGGCCGCCATCCGGCCGTAGCGGATCGGTACGAGCTCCGGGACGCGGGTGGCGGCCTGGGCCTCCAGGATGTCGACGGGGTCCGCGCGGTCCGGCCCGGGGGTCCAGGCCCCGTGGGCCGAGCGCGGCACGGTCCGGCGGGCCCGCCGCCCCGCCGAGACCGGGTCGGCGGCCGGCGGGTCCACCCGCTCGCCGTCGTCGGCTCCCGGGGGCCGGCCGGGTGCCCCGGTCGGTGCCGACGTCATGCCCGCACCTGCCCGTGCGTCGCGTGGGTGGCCTGTCTGATCGTCTCGACGACGTGCGCGACGGCGTGTGCCATCGTGCCGGTCAGGACGAACAGGAGGCTGATGAGGATCCAGCCGCTCTTCTCCTTGACGTCGAGGTCGGCGGGGTGCACGGGGCGGGCGGGCGTGGGCGCGCGCTGCGGCGCGGGGCGCAGGAGTTCCCTGGCGATCGCGGCGATGCCGGACAGCGCGTGGCCGATCGCGCCGGCCATGAGCATCGAGATGCCGAGCACGATCCATCCGACGCGTCCGAGCTCGTCGGGTGAGGTCGTGGTGGTGGGACGTGACGCCTGGTGGTGGCTACCGAGCACGGGGCTCGCCTCCTTGCGGGGGGAGGGGAGGGAAACATCCTTCCCTCACGCTAGGGGCGGTGGCCGGAGCCCGGGTCACCCGGCGTGGGTGACCGCGGCCGTGCCGGAACCCGCGGTGCGGGTGATGATGGCCGCGACGGACCCCATCGGCCGTCTCCGCGGCGATGACGGGAGCAGGCTTCGTGACAACGGCCCGCGGTCGTACCCCCGCCCCGCGCGACCCGGCCCGGGGCGGAATCCGGAAGCGGACCGACTACGCCGGAGCGGTGTACGGCTCGATGCTCGCCGCCTCCGTGATCGCGGCCTCCAGCCTCACCGAACCGCACCCCCGGCTGTCGCTCATCCTGCTGCTGGTGATCACCGGGATCGTGTTCTGGATCGCGCACGTCTACGCGCTGGTGGCCGGGGAGCGAGAGGCCGGCCGCCAGGTCGCCTGGAGCCAGGTGCGCGAGGTCGGCCGGCACGAGTGGCCGCTGGTGGAGGCGTCGGCGCTGCCCGCCCTGGCGGTGCTGGTCAGCCCGTGGCTGGGGGCGGGGGAGAACGCCTGGCTCGCCCTCGGCGTCGCCGTGGCGCAGCAGGTGGCCTGGGCGACGCTGGGCGCCCGCCGGGCGGGCGCCTCGCCGGGCCAGATCGCCGCCGAGGGGGTGGTCAACCTGCTCCTCGGCCTGGTCATCGTGGCGGCCAAGGTCGCCGTCGGGCACTGAACCACCCGCGGCGGGTGAGGCCGCCGCCGTGCCGACGGTGCTCAGTGCCGTGCCGACGGTGTCAGCCGGCCAGCAGCCGCTGCTTCTGCGTGGCGAACTCCTCCTCGGTGAGGACTCCCTGGTCCTTCAGCTGCGCCAGCTGCTGCAGCTGGGAGATCTTCGCGTCCATCCCCGTCGGGGCGGGCGCGGCGGGTGCGGCGGGTGCGGCGGGAGCCGGCGGCGGGGGCGGCGGCGCGGGTTCGGCCACCACCTCCTGTTGCGCCCAACGGCCCGCCTGGCGGCGGGACACCCGGTTGGACACGGCGGTCGCCGTTCCGGCGACGACGGCGGTGCGCGCGACACCGCGCAGCAGTCCAGGCATGACGCGTACTCCTCTCGGTGGCTTCAGGTCACAGTGGCTTCGTGTCTCGGCGAGTTCACGTCCCGGAGTCGGAGCCGCCCGGCGCGTCCGTCAGGTCGCTCCCGCCGGCACCGTCCAGCTCGTCCAGCGAGTGCAGCAGCTCCGGCATCGGCACCCGGCCACTGGCGACCACCCGGGCACCGCCCCGGCGCAGGGCCGTGGCGAACGGGGCGGCCCAGGTGTTCTCGTAGATGAGCACACCGGCCGAGTTGCCGGGCTCGATGACCCCGGCGGCCTCGCTCAGGTCGCCGGCGTCGAGCAGTCCCGACCCGGCGCCCTCGAAGACGGCCAGGTCCAGTCGGCCGTCGCCGTCGAAATCGGCGATCTCCATGCCGGTGACGGTGCCGTCGGCGTCCTTGCGCACGAACGCGAAGTCCAGGATGCGGATCACATTCCGGTCCACCAGGTCGACCAGCAGCGGGAGCGCTTCCCCGGTCATCCGGTTGCCGGGGAACTCGACCACCACGTAGTCGATGGGCCCGGTCTCGGCGAGGACGTCCTCGGCCATGGCGGTGCTCCTTTCGGGGGAGTCCCTCGCCCGTCCCGGCGGGCCGGGCGCTGGTACCGACCGTACGGGCCGCCGACGCGCCGGCGGATCACCTGCCCGGGGTGAGGCGGCAGCCCGGTGCCGGCCACGCCCCGGACCCCGGCCGGAGGGCGGGCGGCCGCGTCGCGCTCCTCGTCCGGGTGGCCCAGCCCGGGGTGCCGGGCGGGGGCCCCTGCGGCGTGAATGGTGTCCAGCGGCGCCGTGGCCGCGCAGCCAATGCCGGGAGGGCCGTTGAACGGGCCGAGTGAACCCCAGCCGTCCGAGCCCCCGACGGGCGGGCCGGTGAACGGAGGCGCCACCGCGGGGCCCCGGCACCCCTCCCGGGCCGGCCGGATCGTCAGGAGCACCGTCTCGGCCGTGCTGATCACGCTGACCTGCATCCTGGTGCCGGTCTCGCTGCTCACCGTCTGGGTGCACGACATCGCACTGGACACCGACCGGTACGTCAGCACGGTCGCGCCGCTGGCCACGAACCCCGCGGTCCAGGACGCCGCGGTCAAGCGGATCACCCAGGCGGTGGACGTGAAGGTGGACGGCCCGCAGGTCGCCTCCGACCTGGCCTCCTGGCTGCAGTCGCAGGGCCTGCCGCCCCGGGCCGCGTCCGCCGTCAAGTCGCTGGGGCCCAAGATCGACGACGCGGTGGACCAGGTGGTCTCCAAGGCGGCGACCAAGGTCGTGCGGAGCGACGCCTTCGACACCGTCTGGACCCAGGCGAACCGCGCCGCCCACACGGCCGTGGTCCAGGCCCTGACCGGACACGGCCGCGGCGCGGTCGGAGTCAGCGACGGCACGGTCACCCTCGACGTCGGGAAGGCCGTGGACCAGCTGAAGGACCAGCTGGTGGCCGCGGGTCTGACACCGGCCGAGAAGATCCCGGACGTGAACAAGCAGCTGGTGCTGTTCCAGTCCGACAAGCTGGCCAAGGTCCGCGGGGCCGCGCACGCGCTGGACGTGCTGGGCAACTGGCTGCCGGTGATCACCGTGGTGATCGGTCTGGTCGGCGTCCTGCTGGCCCGGCGCCGGCGCCGGGCCCTGGTGTCCACGGCGCTCGGCGCGGCGGGGGCCGGCCTGGTGGTGGCGATCGCCCTGGTGATCGCCCGGCACTACTACCTCGACCACCTGCCGCCCGCCGTGCAGTCCCGGGATGCCGCGGCCGCGGTCTTCGACACGCTGCTGAGGTTCCTGAAGGTCAGCCTGCGCACCCTCATCGTCCTGGGCGTGGTGGTCGCGCTCGGCGCCTACCTCTCCGGGGCGGGACGGCTGCCGCGGGCCGTGCGCGGAGGGGCCGACCACGCCGCGGACTCGGTCGCCGGCTGGAGCGGCGCGCACGGCGTGCACACCGGACGGGCCGGAACCTGGACCGACGCCCACCGCCGCTGGCTCGCCCTCGCGGCGCTGCTGATCGTGGCCCTGGTGTTCGCCCTCTGGAACCACCCGACGGTGCTGACCGTGCTGCTGCTCGTCCTGGTGCTCCTCGTGGTCCTCGCCGTCCTGGCCCTGCTCGCCGCCTCCGGACGGGTCGCCGGCCCGGGACGGGGCGGTGCGCCCGGCGGGGTCGACGCGCCCGGAGGGGGCGGGGTCGGTGCACCCGGAGGCGGCGGGGCGTCCGGAGGCGGCGGGGCGTCCGGAGGGGGTGGCGCTTCCGGAGGCGGCGGCGCCGAGAACCCCCGGGAGGAGGGCTGACGGGGCTCCACCAGGGCCGTCCGGGCCGCGGCCGCGGCCGGTACGACGCCACGACAGGACGGGGATCCGGTTCTACCGTGAACGTAGGACTTCTGTTCCACCCTCCCGCCTACCGCGGTCCGCGAGGCGGTTGCCATCGAAGGAGTCACCGTCATGACGAGCAGCGTCAGTGGAGTCGGCAGCAGCCAGATCCCCCAGCCCCAGCACCACCCATACGCGTCCGGGTGGACCATCTTCGCGGGGGTCATGCTGATCACCGGCGGTCTCATGGCGGTCTTCGAGGGGATCTCCGCCATCGCCAAGGACGACCTGGTCGTCGTCACCCGCAACTACGCGTACTCGCTGAACAGCGCGGGCTGGGGGTGGATCCACCTCATCATCGGCGTCCTGATCGTCGTGGCGGGCGTGGCGGTCTTCAGCGGCGCCCTCTGGGCCCGGATCTTCGGTGTCGCCCTCGCCGGCCTGGGAATGATCGCCAACTTCCTGTGGCTGCCCTACTACCCGGCGTGGGCGATCGTCCTGATCGCGATCGACGCCCTCGTGATCTGGGGGCTGTGCCACGGCGGCCTCAAGGCGGCGGCCGAGTGACCTCCGAGCAGGCCCGTCCCTGACCGCGCCACCGGCCCGGATCCCGGCATCCGCCGAGGTCCGGGCCTTCGCGTGCGCACCGGGAGGATCGGTGCCGCCCCGCCGCGGCCGTCCCGGCCGGGAGCCCTGGTCCGGCCCGGACGGGCGGCGGGACGGCCTGTGAGGCCCGGGTGAAGGTCGTGGGTGGGGCCGGTGATCGGCCGTTGATCGGGCGTAGACGGCGAGCCAGGAGCATCGGGAACCGGAGGGAGCCGGTCGGAGGCCACAGCCTGATCGCCGGGTCCCGTACGGCCGGACCACGGGCCGTGCGGGCGCCCGGAGCTGAGGCCGCCACCGTCCCGACGCCAGGAGGAGTCCGGACCACGAAGGGCAGACGAGGCATGGACGGCGGGCAGTCGGTGCAAGCGGTGAGAACGGCGGCGGGCTTCGGCGAGCTGCTGCGGCTACGGCGCGAGCGGGTCGGGCTGACCCAGCAGTGCCTGGCCGATCACGCGACCCTGAGCGTGCGGGCGATCCGGGACATGGAGAGCGGCCGGGTGCGCCGGCCCCGCAACGAGACCGTCCGGCTGCTGGCGGACGCGCTGCGGCTGGAGGGCCGCAGCCGGACGGACTTCGAGGAGACCGCCCGCCGGCACCCGCTCGCGGACGAGCCGGTGGCCGAGCCGGCCGCCCCGCCGGTGGCCCGCGGGGCGATCGTCGGCCGGGACATGGAGGCCGAGGTGCTGGCGGACGCCTTCGCCGTGCACGGGGACCGGCTGGTCTCGCTGGTGGGCCTGGGCGGGGTCGGCAAGACCCGGCTCGCCCTGGAGGTGGCCCGCCGGCTGCACCTGGCCGTCCGCTGGTCGGTGCGCTGGGTGGACTGCGGCGGCGGCCCGCACCCCTGGCGCGCGCCGCTGGACGACCTCGCCCGGAACATCGGCGAGCGGCCCGCCCTGCTGGTGCTGGACGGCGCCGACGGCGGGGTGGACGCCGGGCAGCTGGACGGGCTGTTCCACCGCTGCCCCGGGCTGCGGGTGCTGATCACCGCCCGGGAGGCCCGGCCGCTGCCCGGGGGACAGGTCATCCCGCTCGCGCCGCTGCCCGTCCCGGCCCCCGAGCTCGACGCCGAACCGGAGGCGCTGGCGCAGGTCGGGGCCGTCCGGCTGCTGCTCTCGCACCTGTGCCGGCTGCGCCCCGGCTACACCCTGGAGCGCTCCGAGGCGCCCGCCGTCGCGGAGCTCTGCCGCCGCCTGGACGGCCTGCCGGGCGCGCTGGAGCGCGCGGCGGGGTGGGCGCTGGTGCAGTCCACCTCCCAGCTGGTGGCCGGGCTGGCGGTCGTCCCGTTCACGCTGGCGGCGCCGCCCGTGGTGTTCGGGGCGCGCGGTGACCTGCGGGACGAGGTGGAGCCGGCGATCCGGCGCCTGACGGAACGCCAGCGCGCCCTGCTGGAGGTGCTCGTGGACGAGCCGGGGGACTGGTCGGGGGAGGACGCGGTGGTCCGCAGCGGCTGGACGCTGCAGGCCTGCCTGGCCACGGTGCACGAGCTGCTGTCGCGCGGGCTGATCCGCAGCGTGCCCGCCCGGGACGGCGTGCGCTTCACGGTGCTCAACCTGTGCCGGCGCCTCGTCCGGGAGGAGCCCGGGATCCGGCTGGGGCCGGCGGGGGACGGCCCGCTGCTGGCCGTCGCGGGCTGACCGCGAGGCGTCGAACGGCTGCCGATTCTGCCGATTCTGCCGCTTAATGCCGCAGGAGCTGCCGCTTGCCGGGCCCGATCGTTCCTAGCGTTCTCCGTGGGGCCGGACCGCCGCGGGAACGCGCCGGAACGCCATCGAGGATCTCTACCGATGAGGGCTGAGTCGTGGAGCACGGAAACGCCGAACAGAACGGTCTGGACGTCGTCGTGACGACGACGGCCTCGGATTCGCACACCTGGAACCTGGTCTTCCTCCAGTTCCTGCTGGAGGAGACGGGCCACCGGGTGACGAATCTGGGCGCGTGCGTCCCGGACGCGCTGCTGATCTCCGAATGCCGCCGGATCGAACCGGACCTGATCGTGATCAGCAGCGTCAACGGGCACGGCTTCCAGGAGGGCCTGCGGGTGATCGAGGCCCTCCGCGCCTGCCCGGAACTGCGGCGCACCCCGACCGTCATCGGCGGCAAGCTCGGCATCGCCGGGGCCGACGACCCCGACCGCGAGCGGACGCTGCTGGCGGCCGGCTTCGACGCGGTCTTCGAGGAGGGCGCCGCGGTGGCCGGGTTCCGCGAGTTCGTCGGCGGGCTGCGCTCCGGGGTCCTGCTGTGACGGATCCTGTGGTGACGGGCCCCGCCGCGACGGATGCCGCGGTGACGGGCCCCGCTGCGGCGGGTCCCGCCCGGGCGGGCTTCGGCGCGTTCGTGGCGCAGGCCGCCGAGGCCGGCGCCCTGGTGGTCCAGCCCCGGATGGGCATGGCGCGGGCGGCCGTGATGCGGGAGGGCCTGCTCGCCACCCGGGGGGCGGCCGCCGTCACCGTCGGCACCATCACCCTGGACAGCTACACCCGCACCGGCGACCTCGACGCCGCGCGGCGCGCCCTGGCCGCCGGCGCGGGCCTCAACGGCTACCCGATCGTCACCCACCCGGTCGAGGTCACCCGGGAGGTGCTGCGCGGGGTGGCGGACGCGGTCTTCCCGGTGCAGGTCCGGCACGGCTCGGCCGCGCCGGAGCGGATCGTCGAGGCGCTGCTGGCGGCCGGCCTGGACGCCACCGAGGGCGGACCGGTCTCCTACTGCCTGCCGTACGGCCGCACCCCGCTGCACGAGGCGGTGGCGCGCTGGCGGCGCAGCTGCGAAATCCTCGCCTCCGCCCGGGAGTTCGGCGCCGAGCCGCACCTGGAGACGTTCGGCGGCTGCATGATGGGACAGCTCTGCCCGCCCTCGCTGCTGATCGCCATCAGTGTGCTGGAGGCGCTGTTCTTCCGTCAGAACGGGCTGCGCAGCATCTCGCTCAGCTACGCCCAGCAGGCCAACGCCCGCCAGGACGAGGAGGCGCTGGCCGCGCTCGGCCGGATCGCGGGGGAGCTGCTCGCGGACGTCGACCGGCACCTCGTGGTGTACGCGTACATGGGCGTGTACCCGCTCTCGCCCGGCGGCGCGCGGCTGCTGCTGGAGGACGCGGCGCGGCTCGCGGTGCGCGGCGGCGCGGCCCGGCTGATCGTCAAGACCACGGCCGAGGCGCACCGCATCCCGACCGTCGCCGAGAACGTCCGGGCGCTGGAGACCGCGGCCGCGGCCGCCGCGGCGGAGCGGGGCCGGCCACGACCCGCCGCCGTGCCGGACACCGGGATCGAGGCCGAGGCCAGGGCGCTGATCGGCGCGGTGCTCGACCTGGACGCCGACGTCGGGCGGGCCCTGGTGCGGGCGTTCGCGGCCGGCTACCTGGACGTGCCGTACTGCCTGCACCCCGACAACGCCGGGCGAACGGGCAGTTCGCTGGGCCCGGACGGCCGGCTGCACTGGTCCGGCGTCGGCTCGATGCCGATCGCGGGGCTCGTCGAGCGCGGCCGGGCGCCGATCCTCGGCTCGGCCGGGCTGCTGGCCGCCCTCTCCCACGTCCGGCGCGGCTACGACGGCCGGGCCGAGTACGCGGCCGCCGCCGCGGCTGCGTCCGCCGCCCGGGGCCTGCCCGTGGCGCGCTGAGCCGCCCGCCGGGTCGCGAAGCCCGGCCCGCCCGCCCGCCGCTCCAGCACCCCCGCCCGCCCGTCGTTCAAGCACCCCCGCCCGCCCGCCGCTCCACCACCGACGACCGCCCGCGCCTTTGACGGCGGGCCACGGACCACCCGAGAGAACAGGACCCCGACCATGCCCGACACCACGCCCCGGCCCCCGGTCGATCCGGGCCGGCACCTGACCGCCCCGACCACCCGCAGCGCCCTGCGGATCCAGCAGCAACTGCTCGCCGCCGCGCGCGAGTTCCTGCGCGGCCGGGGCTTCACCGAGCTGCTGCCGCCGATCATCGGCCCGGTCACCGACCCCGGTGCGCGCGGCTCCAAGCAGGTGGACATCGACTTCTACGGCCACCGCTACAAGCTGATGACCAGCGCGATCCTGTACAAGCAGGCCTCGCTGCTCGCCTTCGACAAGATCTTCTGCATCGCCCCGAACGTCCGGCTGGAGCCGCTGGAGACCGCCGGGACGAGCCGGCACCTGGCCGAGTTCCACCAGCTGGACGTGGAGGTCGCCGGCGCGAGCCGGGACGACGCCGTCCAGCTGGCCGAGGAGCTGGTGGTGCACATGGTCGACAGCACGGTGCGCGAGCTGCCCAAGGAGTTCGCCGAACTCGGCCGGGACCCGCAGGCCTTCGCCGAGCTCCTGAAGGGCTCGTTCGGCCGCGTCCGGCACGCCGAGGCGGTGGCCGAACTGCGCGGCATCGGCCACCCGCAGAGCCTGGACGCCGAACTCGACTGGGAGGGCGAGGCATTGCTGTCGGACCGGCGCGACCGGCCGTTCTTCGTCACCGACTACCCGAAGGGCTCGCGCGGCTTCTACGACCGCGAGCACCCGGAGGACCCGGGCCTGCTGCGGAACTTCGACCTGCTCGCGCCCGAGGGCTACGGCGAGCTGTGCAGCGGAAGCCAGCGCACCAACGACTACGCGGAGATCGTCACCCGGATGCGGGAGACCGGCGAGAACCCGCAGAAGTACCGCTGGTACCTGGACCTGGTGCGCGAGGGCGTGCCGGCCAGCGCGGGCTTCGGCATCGGGGTGGAGCGGCTCACCCGGTACGTCGCCGGGCTGGACGCCGTCTGGCAGGCCAGCGCGTTCCCCAAGGTCGCCGGGGTGGTGTCACCGTGAGGGAGCACAGCGAGCTCACCGTCGAGCGGAGCGGGGCGGGCGCCGCCGCCGTGAAGGACCTGACCGCGCCCGGCTTTCCGGAGGAGGAGGTCCGGCGGCGGGCCCGCGTCGGGGCGGCCGCGGCGTTCCCGCCCGCCGAGGAGTACGGGCGGGTGCTGTTCGGCGCCGGCCGGCCCGGGGAGCCCGCGCCGAACGACGCGCTCGACGCCCTGCGGATCGTCCCGCCGCTGTTCCTGCCGCAGCGGCTCGCCAAGCTGATCGACCTCGGCCGCGAACCCGACTACCGGGATGTCGAACTCGCCACCGCCATCGGCGGGTTCGCCTCGGCGCTGCCGGTCTACGTGTCCGCGACCGGCTCCACCCGGGCGGCCGGCGGCGACCTCGGGCTGGCCCTGAGCCGGCAGGCCGGGGCGCTCGGGATCCCGATGGTGATCGGCGAGAACGTGGTGCCGGTCAACGGCTACGGCCGGCTCGGCGAGGCGGCCGACCGCACCCTGCTCGGCCGGCTGCGCGCCTACGGCGAGCAACTCCCGGACGGGCTGGGCGGCGTGGCCGTGCAGCAGAGCACCGAGGACGCCGACGCCGAGGTGTGGAACCTCGTCCACAGCGATCCGGCCGCTCTGCCGCTGCTCGAATCCGGCCGGCTGGCCTTCGAGTTGAAGGTCGGCCAGGGGGCCAAGCCGGGTCTGGGCGGGATGACCGTGCTGGACGCGGAAGCCGCCGCCGCGCTCGGCGACCGCTTCGGGCTGGACCCGCTGTTCGGCGACGGCCGGGTGCTGCGCGCCGCCACCCCGGGCACCTTCACCGCGGAGATCCTTCGCCAGCAGATCCGGCTGATGCGCAACAACTACCCGCGGGTGCGGATCTGGGTGAAGCTCTACCCCGGCCGGGACGTGGCCGAGGCCGCCCGGGTGGCGCACGAGGCCGGGGCGGACGCCGTCGTGGTGGACGGCGCCGAGGGCGGCACCGGCTGGGCGCCGGGGGTGTTCCTGCCGCACGTCGGCCTGCCGCTCGCGGAGTGCCTGCGCCGGCTGGCGGCCGCGCCGCCGCCCTCCCTGCTGGTCTCCGGGCGGATCTGGGAAGGCGCCCGGGCGGTCAAGAGCCTGGCGCTGGGGGCCCGTGCGGTGGGCCTCGGACGGGCGGCGCTGCTCGCCGTCGCGGAGGACCGGGAATCCGGTCTGCGCCGTTTCGCGGAATGCCTGGCGCTGGAACTCCGGCTGCTGATCAGTTCGCTCGGGAAATATTCCCCCGAGGCCCTGGACGGGGCGGACGTCTGGTCCCCCGAGAATTCCTGAAACACCCTCGGCCGGTAGCCCTGGCCTGCCTGGAAAGCGGCATGATGAAACTGCCGATTTCCTTCCGCTCATTCTGCCGATAGGGCCGTCGAATTCCCCCTATCGTCGCTTTCGTCGCCGATTTCTCTCACGATCTGGGGTTGGATGATGTCCTCGCGCGGTTTCCCCACCGAATTCACGGCGCCCGGTTTCGCGCCGTTCGCCTCCGCCGTCGCCCGCTTCCCGGAGCGGCCGGCCGTCCGGGCCGGCGGCCGGACGGTCGGCTACCGGGAGCTGGACGGCCTGACCGCCGCCCTGGCCGCCCGGCTCGCCCCCGGCCGGACGGTCGCCGTGACCGGCCGCGACCGGCTGGACCACGTGGTCGCGCTGCTCGCGGCGCTGCGGGCCGGCGCCACCTACCTGCCGCTGGACGGGGAGGCCCCCGAGGAGCGCAACCGCTGGATCGCCGAGGACGCCGGGGCCCATCTCGCCCTGGACGGCGAGGAGCTCACCGAGATCGGCGCAGGGGCGGGCGGGAACGCCGGCGCCGGCTACGTCATCTACACCTCCGGCACCACCGGCCGCCCCAAGGGCGTGCACGTGCCGCTCGCCGCCCTGGCCGGCCACCTGGCCGGTGTCGTCGAGACCTTCGGCCTGACCGAGCGGGACGTGGTGCTGCAGTTCGCCCGTCCGACCGTGGACGTGGCCGTCGAGCAGGTGCTCGGCGCGCTGTCCGCCGGGGCCTGCCTGGTCCTGCCGGAGCAGCGGCTCCTGGCCCCGGCCGCGCTGCTGGACCTGCTGGACGCCGAGGGCGTCACCGTCGCCAACCTGGCCGCGGGCTACTTCCAGGACGTGGTGGCGGCCCTGGGCGACCGGGTGCCGCGCACCCTGCGGCTGATGATCTCCGGCAGCGACAAGCTGGAGCCCGCCACCGCCGCCGCCTGGTGGTCGGCGACCGGGGTGCCGCTGCTGAACGCCTACGGCCCGACCGAGACCGTGGTCACCGCCACCACCCACCGGCTCGACGGCACGCCGGAGCAGCCCGCCGCCCGGGTGCCGATCGGCACCGGGGTCGGCGCGCGCCGCCTCCACGTGCTGGACGGGCGGCTGCGGCCGGTGCCGCCCGGCGAGGCGGGCGAACTGTACGTCGGGGGGCCGCTGCTGGCCTCCGGCTACCTCGGTCGTCCCGGCCTCACCGCCGGCCGCTTCGTCGCCGACCCGTTCGCGGCGGCCGACGGGGCCCGCGGGGCCCGGATGTACCGCACCGGCGACCTGGTGCGCCGCACCGCCGAGGACGGCCCGCTGGAGTTCCTCGGCCGCGGCGACCACCAGGTGAAGATCCGCGGCTTCCGGGTCGAGCCGGGCGAGATCGAGCAGGTGCTGGCCGGTCACCCCGGTGTCACCGGCTGCGTCGTGGTGGCGCACGAGGGCCGGCTCGCCGCGTACGTCACCGGCGCCGCGCCGGGGTACGCCGAGGCCCGGGCCTGGCTGGCCGAGCGGCTGCCCGAGCACATGGTCCCGGCGACGCTCACCGCGCTGGACGCCTTCCCGCTGACGGCCGGCGGCAAGGTGGACCGCGGGGCGCTGCCCGAGCCGCGGACCGTGCCGCAGGGCAAGCCGGCCGGCCGCCCGCCGCGCACCCCCGCCGAGCAGCTGATCGCGGCGGTCTGGGCGGACGTGCTCGGGGTGCCGGAGGTCGGCGCCGACGACAACTTCTTCCACCTGGGCGGCGATTCGCTGACGGCCGTGCGGGTGGTGGGCCGGGTCTTCGACGTCTTCGGCATGGTGTCGCCGTACACCATCTTCGACGCGCCGACGCTGGCCGAGTTCGCCGCCGCGGTGACCTCCGCGTCCGGCGGCGCGCGCCCGGGCCCGGTCCGCTCCGGCGCCGCCCACGCCCCGCTGTCCAAGTTCCAGCGCGGGCTGTGGTTCCTCGACCAGTGGAACCCGGACGCGCCGACCTACGTGGTGCCCTGGGTGTTCCGCTTCTCCGGGCCGGTCGACCCCGAGCTGCTGCGGCGGGCACTGGCCGGGGTGGTCGAGCGGCACGAGAGCCTGCGGACGACCTTCGAGCTCGCCGAGGACGGTCCGCGCCAGGTCGTCCACCCCTTCGTGGAGCTTCCGTTCACGCTCACCGAGACCACCGCCGAGCAGGTGGACGCCCTGGTCGCCGAGGCCGCGCTGGAGCCCTTCGACCTGGAGCGGGGGCCGCTGGTGCGGGCCCGGGTCTTCCGGGCCGACGGGGCGACCACGCTGCTGCTGCTCCTGCACCACATCGTCTGGGACGAGGGCTCGCTGGCCGTGCTGGAGGCCGAACTCCAGGAGCTGTACGCCGCCTCGGCCGAGGGCCGGCCCGCCGAGCTGCCGGAGCTCGCCGTCCAGTACGGCGACTACGCCGCCTGGCAGTACCAGGACGACACCGCCGAGCGGCAACTGGACTACTGGCGCGAGCAGTTGAGCGACGCGCCGACCGCCGGCGCGCTGGTGCCGGACCGGCCCCGGCCCGAGGAGCAGGCCTTCCGCGGCGCCTTCCACCGCTTCGCGATGCCCGGCCCGGTGGCCGAGGCCGTCCGGGCGCTCGCCCGCAGCGAGGACGCCACCCCGTTCATGGTGCTGCTGGCCGGGCTGGCCCTCACCCTGCACCGCCGGTCCGGGCAGCGCGACCTGGTGCTCGGCTCGCCGGTGAACGTCCGCGGCCGGGCCGAACTCGACGGCCTGATCGGCTACTTCGTCAACCTGCTGCCGCTGCGGCTGAAGCTGGAGGAGGGCGCCTCCTTCCGCGACCTGGTCCGGCACGTGCGCGAGGTGTCGATCGGCGGCTACCGCCACCAGGAGGTGTCCTTCGACGACATCGCGGGCGCCGTGCTCGACGAGCGCCCCGAGGACCGCAACCCGCTCTGCCAGGTGCTGCTGGAGCTGCACCCGCTGGACCCCCGGCCGTTCACGGTCGGCGGGCACGAGGTCACCCGGGCCCTGCACTCCAACCCGGTCTCCCGCTTCGACCTGTCCGTCTCGGTGGACGACCTGGGCGCCGGCTTCACCGGCCGCTTCGAGTACGACAGCGACCTCTTCGCCCCGGACACCATGGCCGGCCTGTGCGAGGAGTGGCTGGGCACCCTGGCCGCCGCCGTCGAGGTGCCGGTGCACGCCCTGTTCGAGGCGCGGGCCGCCCGCGACCCGCGGGCCGTCGCCCTGATCTCCGGCGAACGGACCGTCGGCTACGGCGAGTTGAACGCCGCCGCGAACCGGCTCGCCCGGCACCTGACGGGCCTCGGCATCGGACGCGGCGACACCGTCGCGGTGCTGGCCGAGCGCGGGCCCGAGCTGGTCGTCGCCCTGCTGGCGGCCCTCAAGGCCGGCGCCGCCTACACCCTGCTCGACCCGGACTTCCCGGCCGAGCGGCTGGCCGGCGCGGTCGCCGACACCGGCGCCGCCACGGTGGTCACCCACCGGCGCGCCACCGTGCCCTTCCCGGTCGGGCGGCAGGTGGACCTGGACGCCTCGGCCGCCGAACTCGCCCGGTACGCGGGGCACGACCTCGGCCTGCCGGTCGGGGGCGCCGACCTCGCCTGCGTGATGTTCACCTCCGGCTCCACCGGCCGCCCCAAGGGCGTCGCCGTCCCGCACCGCGCGCTCACCACCACCTACCTCGGCCAGGACTACGCCCGCTTCGGCCCCGAGGAGGTCTGGCTGCAGTGCTCGCCGGTCTCCTGGGACGCCTTCGCCCTGGAGCTGTACGGCGCGCTCTGCTTCGGCGGTGCCTGCGTCCTCCAGCCCGGCCGGCGCCCGGACCCGCAGACCATCGCCGAGCTGACCCGCCGCCACGGCGTCACCCAGCTCCAGCTCTCCGCCAGCCTGTTCAACTTCCTGCTGGAGGAGTTCCCGGAGACCTACGACGGCCTCAAGCTGGCCTTCACCGCCGGCGAGCGGGCCTCCGTCACCCATGTGGCCAAGGCCCTGGAGGCCTACCCGGGCCTGGCGGTGGCCAACGGCTACGGCCCGGTGGAGAGCCTCGGCCTGACCACCTGCCACCGGGTCGGCCCCGCCGACACCGCCGGTGCCTCCGTCCCGATCGGCGTCCCGCTGAACGGCAAGGGCGTCCTCGTCCTGGACGAGCGGCTGCGCCCCGTCGAGCCCGGCACGACCGGCGAGCTGTACGCCACCGGCGGCGGTCTCGCCCACGGCTACCTCGGCCGGCCCGGCCTCACCGCCGAACGCTTCGTCGCCTCCCCGTACGGCGCCCCCGGCGAGCGCCTCTACCGCACCGGGGACCTCGGCCACCTCAACGCCGAGGGCCTGCTGGAGGTCACCGGCCGGATCGACGACCAGGTGAAGATCCGCGGCTTCCGGGTCGAGCCCGGCGAGATCGAGGACGCGCTCACCCGCCACCCGGCCGTCCGGGAGGCCGCCGTCGTCGTCCACGAGCCCGCCCCGGGCGACCGCAGGCTCGCCGCCTACGTGACCGTCGCCGCCGGCGCCCCCGCCCCGGACGCGCTGCTCGACCACCTGGCCGCCCTGCTGCCCGAGCACATGGTGCCCGCGACCCTCGACGTCCTGGACGCCCTGCCGCTCAACCACAACGGCAAGGTGGACCGCAAGGCGCTGCCCGCCCCGGCCGGCCGCCGGGCCGCCGACGCCACGGGGGCCGTCGACGGCTCCGGCACGACCGGGGCCGCCGACCCGCTGACCGAGGCCGAACGCCTGGTCGCCGAGGCGATGCGCGAGGTCCTCGACCTCGCCGAGGTCGGCCGCGAGGACAACTTCTTCCGGATCGGCGGCAACTCGCTGGCCGCCGTCCGGGTCGCGATGCGGCTGTCCCGGGAGACCGGCAGCCGCGTCCCCCCGCAACTGGTGTTCCGGGCCCGGACCGTGAGCGCCATCGCCGAACGGCTGGCCGCCCGATGACGGGCCGCACCGCACACGAAGGGAACGAGGCCGTGAGCCCGTCCGACCGCCCGGCGCGCACCGCGCCCGTCTCGGGGCTGCAGCGCGGCCTCTGGTTCCTCGACCGCCTCGACCCGCGGGCCGTCACCTACTGCACCCCCTGGACCCTCGACGTCACCGGCCCGCTCGACCTCGCCCTGCTCCAGCGCGCGCTGGACGCCGTCACGGCCCGGCACGAGACGCTGCGCACCACCTTCGCGCTGCACCCCGACGGCCCCCGCCAGCAGGTGCACCACCGCCTCGCCGTGCCGCTCGCGGTGACCGACCTGCGCCCGCTGAGCGGCCCCGGGCAGGAGGAGCGCCTGGAGGACCTGCTCACCGCCCGCTGCGCCGAGCCCTTCGACCTGGCCGCCGGCCCGCTGCTGCGCGCCGAGGCCTTCCGGCTCGCCGACGAGCGCACCACGGTGCTGTTCACCGTCCACCACATCGTCTGGGACGGCTGGTCCGCCGAAGTCTTCGAACGCGAGCTCGCCGAGCTGTACGGCGCGGCGGTGCGGGGCGGGCAGGCCCGGCTGCCGGAGCTGACCGTGCAGTACGCCGACTGCGCCGAGGAGGAGCTCGGCACCTCCTACGAGGAGCACCTGACCTACTGGAAGCAGCAGCTGGACGGCGCCCCCGCCCTGCTGGAGCTGCCCACCGACCGGCCCCGGCCCGCCGAGCGCGGAGCGGCCGGCCGGACCGAGGAGTTCGGCCTCGCGCCCGGGACGGCGGCGCGGGTCCGCGCGCTGGCCGAGGCGGAGGGCGTCACCCCGTTCACCGTCCAGCTGGCCGTCTTCGCCCTGCTGCTGAACCGCTGGACCGGCGCCGACGACCTGGTGGTCGGCACCCCCGTCACCACCCGGGACCGCCCCGAACTGGAGCACCTGCTCGGCTACTTCGTGAACCTGCTGCCGCTGCGCCTGCGGCTCGCGCCGGCGCTGGGCTTCCGGGACCTGCTGGAGCACGTCCAGGACGTCGCCTTCGAGGCGTACGGCTACCTCGACCTGCCCTTCGACCAGATCGTCGACCGGCTCGGCGCCGCCCGCAGCGCCCAGCACCCGCCGCTGGTCCAGGTGGTGTTCGGCGCCCACGGCGAGGACCGCAGCCCGCTGGCGCTCGGCCCGGCGGCCACCGCCCGCAGCCGGGTGCGCTCCAACGGCACCAGCAAGTTCGACCTCACCTGGTCCGTGTTCGACGGCGGGGACGCCGGGGGCGAGCTGCGCGGCGAGGCCGAGTACCGCGGCGAGCTGTTCGACCCGCAGACCGTCCGCCGGCTGGCCGCCGAGTACGACGCCCTGCTCACCGCGGCCCTGGACGACCCCGACGCCACCGTGCTGCGGCTGACCACCCGCCCCGTGGACGCGGGCACGGCCACCGACACCCCCGGCCACTGCCTGCACCACCTGTTCGAGCGGGCCGCCGACGCCCACCCCGACCGGCCCGCCGTCAGCGACCCCGACCGCACCCTGAGCTACGCCGAACTGGACCGCCGGGCCAACCGCCTCGCGCACGCCCTGCGCGCCCGCGGCGCCGGCGCCGGCGACCGGATCGGCATGCTGCTGGAGCGCACCGCCGACGTCCTGGTCACCGTCCTCGGCGTGCTCAAGACCGGCGCCGCCTACGTGCCCGTCGACCTGGCCGCCCCCGCCGACCGGGCCGCCCTGGTCTTCGGCGACACCGGCGTCGCCCTGGTGGTCACCGACCGCCCGGACCTGGTGCCCGACGGCCCCTGGCAGGCCTACGACCTGAGCGCCGGGGCCGCCGACCTGGCCGCCCGGCCGGACACCCGCCCGCCGGCCGCAGGCCGCCCCGGCGACGTCGCCTACGTCATCTTCACCTCCGGCTCCACCGGCCGCCCCAAGGGCGTCGCCGTCGCCCACGAGCACGTCAGCCGGCTGATGGCGGACGGCGAGCGGCACTTCGGCTTCGGCCCGCAGGAGACCTGGACGCTCTTCCACAGCTACGCCTTCGACTGGACGGTGTGGGAGATGTGGGGCGCCCTGCTGCACGGCGCCCGCCTGGTCGTCGTCCCGTACGTGACCAGCCGCTCGCCCGAGGAGTTCGCCCAGCTGCTGGAGGAGGAGGGCGTCACCCGCCTCTGCCTCACCCCCTCGGCGCTGCGCCAGCTGGAGCCGGTGCTGCGCCGCAGCCCGCGCGCCCTGCCCGCGCTGAAGTGGATCATGCTCGGCGGGGAGGCGCTGGACCCGGCCGTCGTCCAGCGCTGGTTCGAACTCGACCCGCCGCCCCCGGCCCGGCTCTGCAACCTGTACGGCATCACCGAGACCACCGTCCACGTCACCACCCACGACCTGGCCGGCAGCGCGGGCTTCGAACGCAGCCTGATCGGCACGCCCATGCCGCACCTGAGCGCCCAGGTCCTGGACGACTGGCTGCGGCCGGTGCCGCCCGGCGCGGCCGGCGAGCTGTACATCGGCGGCGGCAGCCTCGCCCACGGCTACTGGGGCCGCCCCGGCCTCACCGCCGGGCGCTTCGTCGCCGACCCGTACGGCCCGCCCGGGGCCCGGCTCTACCGCACCGGCGACGTCGCCCGGCGGCTGCCCGGCGGCGGACTGGAGTACATCGGGCGCGCCGACTTCCAGGTCAAGCTGCGCGGCTTCCGGATCGAGCTCGGCGAGATCGAGAACGCCCTCGCCGCCCACCCGGACGTCGACGCCTGCGTCGTCACCGTGCACGAGGACCGCCTCGCCGCGTACGTCACCGGACGCGAGCCCGCCGACGTCCGCGCCTTCCTCGGCCGCTCGCTGCCCCCGTACATGGTCCCGGCGACCTTCACCGTGCTGGAGTCGCTGCCGCTCACCGTCAACGGCAAGGTGGACCGCGCCGCCCTGCCCGCCCCCGGACAGCGCAGCGCCGCCGCGGCGGGCCGCCACGTCGAGCCGCGCACCCCGGAGGAGGAGGCCTTCGCCGCCGTCTGGACGGAGGTCCTCGGGGTGGACGGCATCGGCGTCCACGACGACTTCTTCCACCTCGGTGGCGACTCCATCCGGGCCGTCCAGCTGGCCGGCGCGCTGCACGAGCGCGGCTGGGGGCTGAGCCTGCGCGACGTCTTCAACGCCCCCACCGTCGCCGCCCTGCTGCCGCTGGCGAAGCCCGTCACCGAGGACCCGGACGCCCACGAGCCGTTCGCCCTGATCACCCCGGAGGACCGCGCCGACCTGCCGCCCGGCGTCGTCGACGCCTACCCGATGGTGTCCATGCAGCTCTCCATGGTCTTCCACATGGAGATCGCCGGCGGCACCGACAGCTACCACAACGTCAACTCCTACCGGATCTCCGGCGACCTCGACGAGCAGGCCTTCCGCCGCTCCGTCGCCGAGGCCCTGGACCGCCACGCCGTGCTGCGCACCGGCCTGGACCTGTCCGGCTACGGCGAACCGCTGCAGCTCGTCCACGGCCGGCTGCCCGCCCCCGTCGAGTTCGCCGACCTGCGCGGCGCGGCCGAAGCGGACCAGGACACCGCGATCCGCGAGGTGTTCGACACCCACCGGTGGACGCCCTTCGACCTCACCGCCCCGCCGCTGTTCCGGATCACCGTGCAGCGCCTGGCCGAGGACGCCTTCCAGCTCACCGTCTCCGAGCACCACGCGATCCTCGACGGCTGGAGCTTCACCTCGCTGCTCACCGAGATCCTGGAGCGCCACGGCGCCCTCGCCGCCGATCCGCTCGGCGCGCCCACCCCGCCGCCGCGCACCGCCTTCCGCGACTTCGTGGCCGTCGAACGGCAGGCCGCCGGGGACGAGCGCTCGCTCGGCTACTGGCGCGAGCGGCTGTCCGGCGTCAGCGGCCAGCTGTTCCCCGGCAGCGAGTCCGTGCACGAGGCGCCGCGCACCGTCGAACGGGTGCTGCCCGAGGCGCCCGACCAGCTGCGGACCGTCGCCGACGCGCTCGGCGTGCCGGTCAAGTCGGTCGCGCTCGCCGCCCACCTGCACGCCCTCGCCGCCGTCACCGGGAAGCCGCGCGTCACCACCGGCCTGGCCGTCAACGGCCGGCTGGAACGGCTCGGCGGCACCGAGGTGTACGGGCTGTTCCTCAACACCGTCCCGCTGAGCTGCGAGCCCACCGGCGACCTGCTCGCCCTGGTCCGCGAGGTCCACCGGGAGGAGCTGGACATGATGCCGCACCGCCGGGTGCCCTTCGCCCGGCTCGCCCGGCTGATGACCGACACCGCGCTGGACAGCCAGTTCGGCTACCTGCGCTTCCACGCCCTCGGCCGGCTCAGCTCGGCCCGCATCGTGGACGGCCGGATCGGCACCGAGCCGACCCTGCGCCACGAACCCAACAGCTTCGCCTTCGGCGCCTCGGTGATCCAGGACCCGGTCACCCAGCGGGTGCTGCTCGCGGTGGACCACCAGCGCTCGCTGGTCACCGACAGCACCGCCGAGCAGTTCATCGACACCTACGCCACCGCCCTGCACATCATGGCCGCCGCCGCCCGAGACCTCTGAGGACCCGTCATGACCGATCTGCTGGACCGCCTGTGCGCCACCGTCGCCGCCCACCCCGGGCGCACCGCCGTGCTGGCCGGCGCCGACCGCCTGGACTTCGCCGAACTCGACCGCCGCACCGCCGCCCTGGCCCGCGCCCTGCGCGCCCTCGGCGTCGGCCGCGGCGACCGGGTCGGCGTCCACCTCGGCCGCACCGCCGACCTGCCGGTCGCCCTGCTCGCCGTCTGGCGGGCCGGCGCCGCCTACGTCCCGCTCGACCCGGCCTACCCCGCCGAGCGGCTCGCCTTCATGGCCACCGACGCCGGGCTCGCCGCCCTGATCAGCGCCGACGGCCTCCCGGCCGCCGAGGGCGTGCCGGTGCTGCGCCCGGACGCCGCCGCCGACGGGCCCGACCTGCCGACCGGGGCGCACCCGCTCGACCCGGCCTACGTCATCCACACCTCCGGCTCCACCGGCCGCCCCAAGGGCGTCGAGGTGCCGCGCGGCGCCGTCGCCGCCCTGGTCGAGGCCCTGGAGGCCACCGGCGCCTACCGCGCCGAGCCCGGCGTGGTCGGCTGGAACGCCAGCGTCTCCTTCGACGCCTCCGTCCAGCAGTGGGCCCGGATCTGCCGCGGCGACACCGTCCTGGTCATCGGCGAGGAGCACCGCGCCGACCCGGCCCGGGTCGCCGCCCTGCTGGCCGAGCACGCCGTCACCGACCTCGACCTGACCCCCTCGCACTGGGAGCTGCTGCGCGAGCCGCTCGCCAGCGCCCGGGTGCCGCGGCTGTTCATGGGCGGCGAGCCCGTCCCCGAGCGCACCTGGCGGGAGCTGGCCGACGGCGGCATCGACGCGCTCAACCTGTACGGGCCCACCGAGTGCACCGTCGACGCCGTCACCGCGCCGATCAGCGGCCCCGGGCCGCACCTGGGCGAACCGCTGCCCGGGGTGCGCCTGCACCTGCTGGACGAGAAGCTCGCCGCCGTCCCCGACGGCGTCGTCGGCGAGCTGTACCTGGCCGGGCCCGGACTCGCCCACGGCTACGTCGGCCGGCCCGCACTGACCGCCGAGCGCTTCGTCGCCGACCCGTCCGGCGGGCCGGGAGCCCGGATGTACCGCACCGGCGACCAGGCCCGGCGCGGCGAGGGCGGCCGGCTGGAGTACGTCGGCCGGGTGGACCGCCAGGTCAAGCTGCGCGGCTACCGGATCGAGCTCGGCGAGGTCGAGCACGCCCTGGCCCGGCTGACGGGCGTCCAGGCCGCCGCCGTCACCGTCCACGAGCCCGCCCCCGGCGACCGGCGCCTGGCCGGCTACGTCACCGGCGCCGTCACCGCCGCCGAGCTGACCGAGCGGCTGCGGGCCACCGTGCCCGCCCACCTGGTGCCCTCGGTGATCACCGTGCTGGACGCCCTGCCGCTCACCCCCAACGGCAAGGTCGACCTGGCGGCGCTGCCCGTCCCCGTCGCCCCCGCCGCCCCCGCGCAGGAGGCGGCGGCCGGCACCGGCGGACTGGCGGAGCAGGTCGCCGAGGTCTGGAGCACCGTGCTCGGCGTCACCGGCGTCCGGCCCACCGACGACTTCTTCTCGCTCGGCGGCCACTCGATCGCCGCGCTGCGGGTCGTCCACCTGCTGCGCCGCCGGCTCGGCATCGAACTCCAGCTGCGCCACCTGCTCGACTCCGCCGACCTGGCCGCCTTCACCGCCACCGTCGGGCAGGCCGCCGCGGCCGGCGCCGCCGCCCCCCGGCCCGCCCTGACCGCCCGCGCCCGGGCGGCCGGCGCATGACCACCGCGCTGCGGGTGCGGCCCCGCGTCGAGGGGGACTGGCTGTTCGTCCCAGTGCCCCAACCCCACCGCCCCTACCGGCTGTTCTGCTTCCCGCACGCCGGGGGCGACGCCACCGCCTACACCCCGCTGGCCCGCGCCCTCGCCCCGGCCGCCGAGGTCTGGGCACTGCGACCGCCGGCCCGCGGCGGCCGGCTCGGCCACCCGATGCCCGCGAGCTTCGACCTGCTGGTCGACGCCGTCCTGGAGGCCCTCACCCCGCACCTGACCGGCCGGTTCGGCTTCTACGGGCAGAGCTTCGGCGCCCTGCTCGGCTACGAGGTCGCCCGGGCGCTGCCCGCCGAGCGGCGCCCCGAGCTGGTCGTCGCCGCCGCCGCCTCGCCGCCCGCCGCCTGGGCCGGGGCGGACCGCCCCCGGTACACCGCCGACGAACTGCTGCGGCTGGCCGGGATGGGCGAACTCGTCGAGGGCGACGCCGACCTGAAGGAGAACGCGCTGCGCGGCATCCGCACCGACCTGGCCGTGGTCGACACCTACCGGCCCCGGCCCCACCCGCCGATCGGCTCCGCCCTGCACACCGTCGTCGGCGTCGAGGACCCCCTCCTCGCCGTGGGCGGCCTCGAAGGCTGGGCCGCCCACACCCGCGGCGGCTCCGGCCACCACGTCGTCCCCGGCGGCCACCTGCTCGCCACCGTCGACCGGCCCGGCCCGGTCGACCTGCTCTCCTCCCTCATCGCGCGGCCCGGCGCCGCCCACCAGTCCACGACGGAGCACTGATGCCAACCACCACCGCGGTCGACCTCACCGACCCCGACCTGTGGGCCCGCCCCGACACCCCCGCGCTGGTCGCGGAGCTGCGCCGGGAGTCCGCCGTCCACCGCACCGACACCGTCGACGACGGGCAGGTCTGGTCGGTGCTCTCCTACCGGCACTCCGCCGAGGTGCTGCGCAACGCCGCCCTCTACAGCTCCGAACAGGGCTCGCTGCTCGGCGCCGGCGAGGGCAACGTCCCGGTCGGCTCCGGCCGGATGATGGCCCTCACCGACCCGCCCCGGCACCGCGAACTGCGCGCCCCCGCCAACCCGTTCTTCGCCCCCGGCCCGGTGCGCGGCGCCGCCCGCGGCATCACCGACCTCGCCGCCTCGATCGTCGAGAAGGCCGTCGAACTGGGCGAGGTCGACCTCGTCGACGCCGTCTCCGCCCTCCCGCTGTCCGTCATGTGCGACCTCCTGGACGTCCCCGAGCAGGACCGCGAGATGGTCGAACGGGTCTGCGACGTCGCGTTCCTCGGCAACACCCCCGAGGAGCGCCGGGCCGGCCACCAGCAGCTCATCCCGTACCTGCTGCACCAGGTGATGCTGCGCCGGACGAACCCGAAGGACGACCTGATCAGCAAGATGGCGACCTACCGGGTCGGCGGCAAGCTGCTGCCGGTCGAGGACGTCGTGCTCAACCTGGACAACATCGTGGTCGGCGGCGTCCAGACGGTCCGTCACACCGCCGCCATGGGCCTGCACACCCTCACCCGGAACCCGGAACTGTGGCGGAAGCTGCAGCGCGGCGAGGTCGGCATGGACTCGGCCCTGGACGAACTCCTGCGCTGGACCTCGGTCGGGCTGCACACCCTGCGCACCGCGAGCCGGGACACCGAACTCGACGGCCACACCATCCGGCGCGGCGACCGGGTCGCCGTCTGGGTGTGGTCCGCCAACCGGGACCCGGAGGCCTTCGACCGGCCCGAGGAGATCCTGCTCGACCGCAGCCCCAACAAGCACCTCGCCCTCGGCCTCGGCGCCCACTACTGCATCGGCGCACCGCTGGCCAAGGCCGAACTCGGCGCCCTGTTCACGGCGATGCTGGAACGCGTCGCCGTCATCGAACCGACCGGGCCGGTCACCCACAACCGCTCGATCATCAACTTCGGCCTGGACCGCTTCCCGGTCCGCCTCCTCCCGCGCTGACGTCCGGCGCCGGCAGCCACCCGCACCGAACTGCCGCGTACCTGCCTCGCCTCCTGCCGTTGCGGGCCCCGGGCCGCCCGTACCTTCGAATCAACCCAAGGAGGACACCATGAGCAACCCGTTCGAGGACGACAACGCCGGCTACCTGGTCCTGGCCAACGACGAGAACCAGCACTCCCTCTGGCCGGTCTGGATCGACGTGCCCGCCGGCTGGACCACCGTCCACGGCGAGGACACCCGCCAGGGCTGCCTCGACTACATCGAGGCCAACTGGACCGACATCAGGCCGGCCAGCCTGGTCGCCTCCCTCGCCCACCAGTGAGCGCCGCCATGCCGACCTGGGAACTGAACCCCGGCCGCCCGGCCCTCGCCCACGCCCCGCGCACCGCCGACCTCGGCGAGGCCTGCGACTGGCTGCGGGAGAACGAGACCGAGCTCACCGACGCCCTGCACCGCCACGGCACGATCTTCCTGCGCGGCCTGCCGGTCGCGAGCACCGAGGACGTCGCGGCCGTGCGCGACGTGCTCATCCCCGAGCGCACCCCCTACCGCGAGAAGGCCACCCCGCGCAGCGACTACGGCAACGGGGTCTTCTCCTCGACCGACCTGCCGCCGGCCCAGCCGATCCGGATGCACAACGAGAACAGCTACACCCTCACGTTCCCCGGCCGGCTGCTCTTCGCCTGCCTGATCGCCCCCGAGGAGGGCGGGGCCACCCCGACCGCCGACTGCCGCAAGGTGCTCGACCACCTGCCGGCACACCTGGTCGAGCGGGGGCGGACCTCCGGCTGGACGCTCACCCGCGCCTACTCGGACTACGTCTCCCTCGGCTGGCGCACCGCCTTCGCCACCGAGGACCCCGCCGAGGTCGAGGCCTACTGCCGGGAGAACGGCATCACCTGCGAGTGGCGCCCGGACGGCAACCTGCGCACCAGCCAGCTGCGCCCCGCCACCATCCACCACCCGCGCACGGGTGAGGAGGTCTGGTTCAACCACCTCGCGTTCTGGAACGAGTGGTCGCTCGACCCGGACATCCACGAGGCGATGACCGAGGAGTTCGGCCCGGACGGCCTGCCGTTCAACACCGGATTCGGTGACGCCGAACCGCTCGGGAGCGCCGACGTCGACGCCCTCAACGAGGCGTACCACGCCGCGACCGTTCGCGAGCGGTGGCAGGTCGGCGACGTGATGCTGGTCGACAACGTGCTCTGCGCACACGGCCGGGACCCGTACCGAGGCGACCGCAGGATCGCCGTCTCGATGGGACAGCCGGTCGACGTCCTGGACTGCCGGCCCAGCGTCCGCCCGGACCTGGCCGCCGTCTGACCGCCGACCGACCGCCCCCATCCCGAACACCCCGTGCCGTGCCGTGACGTGAGTAGAGGAAGCACCGTGATCCCGGTTTCGTACGCCCAACAGCGTCTCTGGCTGATCGACCAGATCGAGGGGCCGACCGCGCTGTACAACCTGCCGTTCGCCCTGCGCCTGCGCGGCGAGCTCGACACCGCCGCGCTGCGCGCCGCGACGGCGGACGTGGTCGCCCGGCACGAGGCCCTCCGCACGGTGTTCCCGGTGGTCGGGGGAGTCCCGGTGCAGCGGATCCTGCCCGCCGAGGAGGCGCGGCCGCGCTTCCTGGTGCTGGACCGCGCACCGGCCGACTACCCCGCCCACCGGGACGCGGCCGCCGCCGAGACCTTCGACCTGAGCCGCGAACTGCCCATCCGGGTCACGGTGTTCACCCTCTCCCCGACCGAGCACGTGCTGCTCGTCGTGCTCCACCACATCGCCGGCGACGGCTGGTCGCTCGGCCCCCTGCTGCGCGACCTCGCCGAGGCCTACCGGGCCCGCCTCGCCGGCGGCGCCCCGTCGTGGGATCCGCTGCCGATCCAGTACGCCGACTACGCGCTCTGGCAGCGCGACCTGCTCGGCGACGAGCGCGACCCCGAGAGCCTGCTCGCCCGTCAACTCGACTACTGGCGGACCGCGTTGGCGGGCCTGCCGGAGGAACTGGAGCTGCCGACCGACCGCCCCCGACCGCCCGCCCCCACCGGCGCCGCCGACTCCGTCGACCTCGCCTGGGACGCCGGCCTGCACACCGCCCTGCTCACCCTCGCCCGCACCCACCGCACCACCCTGTTCACCGTCCTCCAGGCCGGCCTGGCCGCCCTGTTCACCCGGCTCGGCGCCGGCACCGACATCCCGCTCGGCACCGGCGTCGCCGGGCGCGCCGACGAGGCCCTGGACGACCTGGTCGGCTTCTTCGTCAACTCCCTGGTGCTGAGGGCCGACACGTCCGGCGACCCGAGCTTCGCCGAGCTGCTCGGCCGGGTCCGGGAGGCCCAGCTCGACGCCTTCGCCCACCAGGACCTCCCCTTCGAGCGCCTCGTCGAGGAGCTCAACCCGCCCCGCGCGCTCGGCCGCCACCCGCTGTTCCAGACCCTGCTGGTGCTGCAGAACCACGGGCAGGACGCCGCACCCGACCTGCCCGGGCTGGAGAGCGCACCGGAACCGATCGGCCTGCGCGTCGCCAAGTTCGACCTCAACATCGGCATCGCCGAACAGCACGGCCCGGACGGCGCCCCCGCCGGGCTCACCGGCTCCATCGAGTACGCCGCCGACCTCTACGACCGCGCCACCGTCACCGCCCTCGCCGACCGGCTCGGCAGGCTGCTGGCCGGCGCCGCCGCCGACCCGCACGCGCCCATCGCCACCCTGGACGTGCTCGCCCCCGAGGAGCGCACCCGCATCCTCGTCGAATGGAACGCCACCGACGCCCCCCGGTGGAGCGGCACCCTCGTCGAGTCCTTCGAGCGCCGGGCCGACCGCACCCCGCACGCCACCGCCCTCGTCCACGACGGCGGCACCCTGACCTACGCCGAACTCGACACCCGCGCCAACCGCCTCGCCCACCACCTCACCGCCCTCGGCGTCGGCCCCGAGACCCCCGTCGCGATGCTGATGGAGCGCTCCGCCGACGTCGTCGTCGCCACCCTGGCCGTCCTCAAGGCCGGCGGCTGCTACGTCCCCATGCACCCCGGCCTGCCGCCCGAGCGGATGGCCGGCGTGCTCGCCGACACCGGCGCCCCCGTGCTGCTCACCGACCGCGCCGACCCGGGCTTCCCGCACGGCGCCGCCGTGGTCCGCCCCGGCGACGAGGCCGGCGCCCCGGCCCACCGCCCCGGCGTGCCCGTCCACCCGGACCAGCTCGCCTACGCGATGTACACCTCCGGCTCCACCGGCCGCCCCAAGGGCGTCGCCGTGCGCCACCGCGACGTGCTCGACCTCGCCGCCGACCGGCGCTGGCAGGACGGCCGCCACCAGCGCGTCCTGCTGCACTCCCCGCACGCCTTCGACGCCGCCACCTATGAGATCTGGACGCCGCTGCTGGCCGGCGGCACCGTCGTGGTCGCCCCGCCCGGCGCCCTCGACGCCACCGCCCTGCACGCCGTCACCACCCGCCACGACGTCACCGCCGTCTTCCTCACCAAGGCCCTGTTCGACCTCGTCGCCGAACAGGCCCCGGAGACCTTCGCCGCCCTGCGCGTCGTCTGCACCGGCGGCGAGGCCGCCTCCGGGGTGCTGCTGCGCCGGGTCCTGGAGGCCTGCCCCGGGCTGCTGCTCGCCCACGTCTACGGCCCCACCGAGACCACCACCTTCGCCACCCACCACCCGCTCGCCCCCGCCGACCTCGACGGCCCCCGGGTGCCGATCGGCGGCCCGCTCGACAACATGCGCAGCTACGTCCTCGACGCCCGGCTGCGCCCCGTCCCGCCCGGCGTCCCCGGCGAGCTGTACCTCGCCGGCGCCGGCCTGGCCCGCGGCTACCTGGGCCGTCCCGGCCTGACCGCCGAACGCTTCGTCGCCTGCCCGTACCTGCCCGGCGGCCGTATGTACCGCACCGGGGACCTGGTGCGGCTGCGCGCCGACGGCGCCGTGGAGTTCCTCGGCCGGATCGACGGGCAGGTCAAGCTGCGCGGCTTCCGGATCGAACTCGGCGAGATCGAGGCGGCGCTGTCCCGCCACCCCGCCGTCCGCCAGGTCATCGTGATCGCCCGCGAGGACCGCCCCGGCGACACCCGGCTGGTCGCCTACTGCACCGCCGAGGACTCGCTCGCCCCGGCCGAGCTGCGCGCCTTCGCCGGCACCGCGCTGCCCGGCTACATGGTCCCCGCCGTGGTCGTCCTGCTGGACGCGCTGCCGCTCAACGCCAACGGCAAGGTCGACCGCCGCGCCCTGCCCGCCCCCGACCTCGCCGCCGACGACACCGGGCGCGCCCCCCGCGACGAGCGCGAACGGGTGCTCTGCGAGCTCTACGGCGAACTCCTCGGCATCGACGACATCACCATCGACGACGACTTCTTCGCCCTCGGCGGCCACTCCCTGCTCGCCACCCGCCTGGTCGGCCGGGCCCGCACCGAGCTCGGCGTCGAACTCGCCATCGGCGACCTCTTCCAGGCCCCGACCGTCGCCGGGCTCGCCGACCGGCTCGCCGACCGCGCGACCGGCACCCCCGCCCCGGCCCGCCCGGCGCTGCGGCCCGTCGTCCGGCCCGAGCGGGTGCCGCTCTCCTTCGCCCAGCGCCGGCTCTGGTTCCTGGCCCGGGCCGACGGCCCCTCGGCCACCTACAACGTCACCCTCGCCCTGCGGCTGCGCGGCCCGCTCGACCCCGCCGCCCTGGAGGCCGCCCTCGGCGACGTCGTGCACCGGCACGAGGCCCTGCGCACCGTCTTCGGCGAGCACGACGGCACCCCGTACCAGCGCGTCCTCGACGCCCCCGCGACCGGCCTGCTCACCGTCACCGACCGCCCGAGCGACGAACTCGCCGGCCACACCTTCGACCTCGCCACCGACCTCCCGGTCCACGCCTACCTGCGGCCCGAGGGGGCCGAGGAGCACGTGCTGGTCCTGGTCGTCCACCACATCGCCGGGGACGGCGCCTCGCTGGGCCCGCTCTACCGCGACCTCACCGACGCCTACCGGGCCCGCCTCGCCGGCGACGCCCCGCCGTGGGAGCCGCTGCCCGTCCAGTACGCCGACTACGCGCTCTGGCAGCACGAACTGCTCGGCGACGAGGACGACCCCGAGAGCCCGCTCTCCCGCCAGCTCGCCCACTGGCGCGAGGCGCTGGCCGGCGCGCCCGAGGAACTCCCGCTGCCGCTGGACCGCCCCCGCCCGCCGGTCGCCACCCACCGCGGCGCGGTCGTCCCGCTGGAGTTCGACGCCGACCTGCACGCCCGGCTCACCGCGCTCGCCGCCGAGCACGGCGTGACCCTCTTCATGGTCCTGCGGGCCGCGTACGCCACCCTGCTGCACCGCTTCGGCGCGGGCACCGACCTGCCCATCGGCACCCCGCTGGCCGGCCGCCTCGACGAGGCCGTGCAGGAGCTGGTCGGCTTCTTCGCCAACACCCTGGTGCTGCGCACCGACCTGTCCGGCCGCCCGAGCTTCGCCGAGCTGCTGGCGAGGGTCCGGGAGAGCGACCTGGCCGCCCACGCCCACCAGGACGTGCCCTTCGAGCGCCTGGTGGAGGAGCTGAACCCGACCCGCTCGACCGCCTGCCACCCGCTGTTCCAGGTGATGCTGGCCTTCGCGGGCGCCGCCGAGGACGGCCCGGACCTGCCCGGCGTGACGGTGACGGAGGAGCCGGTCGACTTCGGGACGGCCACCTTCGACCTCACCCTGCGCCTGGTCGAGCGGCAGGGCGCCGAGGGCGCCGCCGCGGGGCTGGCCGGCGTCCTGGAGTACGCCACCGACCTGTTCGACCGCGAGAGCGCCGAACAGCTGGCCGCCGCCCTGGAGTCGGTCCTCCGCCAGGTCGCCGCCGACCCCCGGCGGTCCGTCGCCGAGCTGGACGTCCTGCCCGCCGGGCGGCGCGCCGCGGAGGCGGCCGACCACACCCCGCCGCCCGCGACGGTGCCCCTGGTGCCGGCCGTCTTCGAGGCACAGGCCGCGGCCACCCCGGACGCGGTGGCCCTGGTCTGCGGCGAGCTCTCGCTGACCTTCGCCGAGCTGAACGCCCGCGCCAACCGGCTCGCCCACGCGCTGATCGCCCGGGGCATCGGCCCCGAGCGCGTGGTGGCGCTGGCCCTGCCGCGCTCGGCCGAGACGGTGGTGGCCGTCCTCGCGGTGCTCAAGGCCGGCGGCGCCCACCTGCCGCTGGACGCCGAGTACCCGGCCGAGCGGACGGCGCACATGCTGGCCGAGGCCCGCCCGGCGCTGGTGCTCACCGACGACCGCTGGCCGCTGCCCGAGGTGCTCGACGGGCACCCCGCGCTCGACCTCGCCGAGGGCGCGGAAGGCCCGCAGACCGACCCGGCCCCGCGGGCCACGGCGGCCGACGCCGCCTACGTCATCTTCACCTCCGGCTCCACCGGCCGCCCCAAGGGCGTCGTGGTGCCGCACGGCGGCATCGCCGCCCTGCTCGCCGCCCACCGCGCGGGCGTGATGGCCGGGGTCGCCCGGCAGCGCGTCGCGCTCACCGCCTCGCTCTGCTTCGACGCCTCCTGGGACGGCCTGCTGTGGCTGGTCGCCGGCCACGAGCTGCACCTGATCGGCGGCGACGTGCGGCGCGACGCCCGGGCCCTGGTCCGCCACACGCGCCGGCAGGGCATCGGCGTCCTGGAGGTGACGCCCTCCTACGCCGAGCAGCTGATCGAGGAGGGCCTGCTGGAGGAGCCCGCGCCGGCCCTGGTGCTGCTCGGCGGCGAGGCCGTCGGCCAGGCGCTCTGGACGCGGCTGCGCGAGGCCCCGGGCACCGCCGCCCACAACCTCTACGGCCCGACCGAGTGCACCGTCGACGCCCTGACCCACCCGCTGGAGGCCACCGGGCGGCCCGTCCTCGGACGCACCGTCGCCGGCACCCGCTGCCACGTCCTCGACGAGTACCTCAACCCCGTCCCGGCGGGGGTGCCGGGGGAGCTGTACCTCGCGGGCGCCGGCCTGGCCCGCGGCTACCTGGCGCGGCCGGGCCTGACGGCGGAGCGCTTCGTGGCCTGCCCGTTCGAGCCGGGCGCGCGCATGTACCGCACCGGGGACCTGGTGCGCCGCACCCGTGACGGGGAGCTGGAGTACCTCGGCCGCACCGACCACCAGGTGAAGATCCGCGGCTTCCGGATCGAACTGGGCGAGATCGAGCGCGCCCTGACCGCCCACCCGCGGGTGCTCCAGGCGGCCGTCCTGCCCGACGGGGACGGGCTGCGCCTGGTCGCGTACGTGGTCGCCGACGGCCCGCTCGACCCGGCCGAGCTGCGCGCCACCGCCGCCCGGACGCTGCCCGGCTACATGCTGCCGGCCGCGATCGTGCCGCTGGACGCGCTGCCGCTGAACGCCAACGGCAAGCTGGACCGGTCCGCCCTCCCGGCACCGGACTTCGGGGCGCTGTCGGCCGGTCGTGCGGCGCGCACCCCGCAGGAGGAGATCCTGTGCGGGCTGTTCGCGGAGGTGCTCGGCCTGGAGGGCGTCGGTATCGACGACGACTTCTTCGACCTCGGCGGCCACTCGCTGCTGGCCACCAAGCTGCTCAGCCGGGTGCGGGCGGCGCTGGGTGCCGAGTTGGGCATCCGGGACGTCTTCGAGGCGCCGAGCGCGGCCGGGCTGGCCGCCCGCCTGGGCGCCGGCTCCGAGCGGGCGGCGCTCGGTACGGGCCGTGAGCGCCCCGACCGCGTCCCGCTGTCCTTCGCCCAGCAGCGCCTGTGGCTGATCGACCGGATGGAAGGCCCGAGCGCCCTCTACAACGCGCCGCTGGCGCTGCGCCTGACGGGGGAGCTGGACGCCGCCGCGCTGGAGCTCGCCCTCGGCGACGTGGTCGCCCGGCACGAGAGCCTGCGCACCCTGATCGAGGAGTTCGACGGCACCCCCTACCAGCGCGTCCTTCCGGCCGGGGAGGCCGTGGTCCCGCTCGACACCCGGGACTGCCCCGCCGACGAGGTGGCCGCCACGGTGGCCGGGCTGTGCCGCCACGCCTTCGACCTGCGCACCGAACTCCCCGTCCGCGCCGCCCTGCTGCGGGTCGCGGCCGAGGAGCACGTGCTGGTCCTGGCGCTGCACCACATCGCCAGCGACGGCTGGTCCCTCGGCCCGCTGGTCCGCGACCTCACCGGCGCCTACGCGGCCCGCACCGAGGGCACCGCCCCCGGCCGGGCGCCGCTGCCCGTCCAGTACGCCGACTACGCGCTCTGGCAGCGCGAGCTGCTCGGCGAGGAGAGCGACCCCGAGAGCCTGGCGGCCCGCCAGCTCGCCCACTGGCGCGAGACCCTGGCGGACCTCCCGGACGAGGCGACGCTGCCGCTGGACCGCCCCCGCCCGCCCGTCGCCTCCCACCGCGGCGACCGGGTGGCGCTCACCCTGGACGCCGAGTGCCACCGCGAACTGGTCGCCCTCTCCCGGGCCCACCGGGTCACCCTGTTCATGACCGTGCAGGCGGCCCTCGCCGCGCTGCTCACCCGCCTCGGCGCGGGCACCGACGTCCCGATCGGCTCGGTGGTGGCCGGGCGCTCCGACGAGGCGCTGGACGAGCTGGTCGGCTTCTTCGTCAACACCCTGGTGCTGCGCACCGACACGTCCGGGAACCCGAGCTTCGCCGAACTGCTCGGCCGCGCCCGGGAGACCGCCCTCGGCGCCTACGCCCACCAGGACGTGCCGTTCGAGCGCCTGGTGGAGGAGCTCAGGCCGGCCCGCTCGCTGGCCCGCCACCCGCTGTTCCAGATCATGCTGGTGCTCCAGAGCAATGAGCGGGCCGAGCCGGCCACGGCGGGCCTGCACGTCGAGCCGCTCGCGGCGGGCAACGGCTCCGCCAAGTTCGACCTCAGCCTGATCGCCGAGGAGTCCTTCGGCCCCGACGGCGAGCCCGCCGGGATCGACTGCGCCCTCGACTACGCCACCGACCTCTTCGACCGGGAGACCGTCGAGGCCGTCGCCGTGCGCCTCGGCCGGCTGCTGGCGGCGGTGGCCGCCCGGCCCGAGCTGCCGATCGGCCGGATCGAGCTGCTGTCGGCCGAGGAGCGCGCCGCGCTCCCGGCGGCCGGCGCCGCCCTGCCGGACGAACTCCCGCTGCTGCCCGCCGCTTTCGCGGCCCAGGCCGCCCGCACCCCGGAGGCCGTCGCGCTGGTCTGCGGCGAGGTCCGGCTGACCTTCGCCGAGCTGGACACCCGGGCCGAGCGGCTCGCCCACCGCCTGCGGGCCGCGGGCGCCGGGCGGGAGTCGGTGGTCGCCCTCGCCCTTCCGCGCTCGGCGGAGACGGTGGTCGCCATGCTCGCCGTGCACAAGGCCGGCGGCGCCTACCTGCCGCTGGACGCCGAGTACCCGGCCGAGCGCACCGCCCACATGCTCGCCGACGCCCGCCCGGCGCTCGTCCTCACCGACGACCGCTGGCCGCTGCCCGAGGTGCTGGCCGGCCAGGCCGTCCTGGACGCCGCCCCGCCGTCCGACGTCGCCCCGCCGGCCGAGGACGCCGAGGGCGCCGCGCCCGACCCGGGGTGGTGCGCCCTCGACCCGGGCGACGCCGCCTACGTCATCTACACCTCCGGCTCCACCGGCCGCCCCAAGGGCGTCGTGGTGCCGCACGGCGCCGTCGCCGCCCTGCTCGCCGCCCACCGCGCCGCCCTGATCCGGGGCACCGAGGAGGCCCACGGCCGGCAGCGGATCGCGCTCACCGCCTCGCTCTGCTTCGACGCCTCCCTGGAGCCCCTGCTCTGGATGTTCGCCGGGCACGAGCTGCACCTGATCGGCGACGAGCTGCGCCGCGACCCGGCGGCGCTGGTCCGCCACACGGCCGCCGCCGGGATCGACGCCCTGCACCTCACCCCGTCCTACACCGAGCAGCTGATCGAGGAGGGGCTGCTGGACGCACCCGCGCCGCGCCTCCTGCTGCTCGGCGGCGAGGCCGTCGGCCAGGCGCTGTGGCAGCGGCTGCGGGAGCACCCCGACACCGCCGGCCACAACTTCTACGGTCCGACCGAGGCGACCGTCTACGCGCTGACCCAGCCGTTCGACGCGGCGCGGCGCCCCGGGCTCGGCGGCCCGATCGCCGGGGTGCGGGCGTACCTCCTGGACGAGTACCTCAACCCCGTCCCGGTGGGGGTGCCGGGGGAGCTGTACCTCGCGGGCGCCGGCCTGGCCCGCGGCTACCTGGCGCGGCCGGGAATGACGGCGGAACGCTTCGTCGCCTGCCCCTTCGAGCCGGGCGCGCGCCTCTACCGCACCGGGGACCTGGCCCGCCGCACCCGCGACGGCGGCTTCGAGTACCTCGGCCGCACCGACCACCAGGTGAAGATCCGCGGCTTCCGGATCGAACCCGGCGAGATCGAGCAGGTGCTGGCCCGCCACCCCGCCGTCCGCCAGGCCGTGGTCACCGTCCGGGAGAGCGACACCGGCGACCGGCGCCTGGTCGCCCACTGCGCGGTGGGCCACCGCGCGGCGGGCCGGGAGACGCCCGAACTCGCCGTCGAACTGCGGCGCTTCGCCGCCGGGGCGCTGCCCGGCTACATGGTGCCGGCCGCCGTCGTCCTGCTCGACACCCTGCCCCTGACGGGCAGCGGCAAGGTCGACCACCGGGCGCTGCCCGAACCGGACTTCGGGGCGCTGTCGGCCGGCCGGGCGGCGCGCACCCCGCAGGAGGAGATCCTGTGCGGGCTGTTCGCTGAGGTGCTCGGCCTGGAGGGCGTCGGTATCGACGACGACTTCTTCGACCTGGGCGGCCACTCGCTGCTCGCCACCAAGCTGCTCAGCCGGGTGCGGGCGGCGCTGGGTGCCGAGTTGGGGATCCGGGACGTCTTCGAGGCGCCGAGCGCGGCCGGGCTGGCCGCCCGCCTCGGCACCGGCTCGCGGCGACCGGCACTGAGCGCGGCGGGCGAACGCCCGGAGCGCGTCCCGCTGTCCTTCGCCCAGCAGCGCCTGTGGCTCATCGACCGGATGGAAGGCCCGAGCGCCCTCTACAACCTGCCGCTCGTCCTGCGCGTGGCGGGCGAGCTGGACGCCGCCGCGCTGGAGCTCGCCCTCGGCGACGTGGTCGCCCGGCACGAGAGCCTGCGCACCCTGATCGAGGAGTTCGACGGCACCCCCTACCAGCGGATCCTGCCCGTCGAGCAGGCCCGCGTCCGGGTCGAGCTGCTGCCGCCCGGCACCGAGCCGGCGAGCTGCACGGACCGTCCCTTCGACCTGGCCGCCGACCTGCCCGTCCGCGCCCACGTCATCCCGGCCGGGCCCGGGGAGCACCTGCTCGCCCTCGTCCTGCACCACATCGCCGGGGACGGCTGGTCGATGGGCCCGCTGCTGCGCGACCTCGCCACGGCCTACGCGGCCCGCACCGGCGGCGCGGCCCCGCAGTGGGCGCCGCTGCCCGTCCAGTACGCCGACTACGCGCTCTGGCAGCGCGAACTGCTCGGCCGGGAGGAGGACGGGGAGAGCCTGCTCGCCCGCCAGCTCGGCCACTGGCGCGAGGCGCTGGCCGGCCTGCCCGAGGAGCTGTCGCTGCCCGTCGACCGGCCGCGCCGCGCGGCCGCCTCGCACCGCGGCGAGCGGGTCGTCGTCCCGTACGGCGCGGAACTCCACCGCGCTCTCGGCGAGTTGTCGCGCCGGCACCGGGTGACGATGTTCATGACGGTGCAGGCGGCCCTCGCCGCGCTGCTCACCCGCCTCGGCGCGGGCACCGACATCCCGATCGGCTCGGTGGTGGCCGGGCGCGGCGACGAGGCGCTGGACGAGCTGGTCGGCTTCTTCGTCAACACCCTGGTCCTGCGCACCGACACGTCCGACGATCCGAGCTTCACCGAGCTGCTGGCCCGCGTCCGGGAGACCCAACTCGACGCCCACGCCCACCAGGACGTGCCCTTCGAACGCCTGGTGGAGGAGCTGAACCCGGCCCGCTCGCTGGCCCGTCACCCGCTCTTCCAGGTGATGCTGCTGCTGGAGGGCCGGGGCGACTCGGCGCCGCTCGCCGCGGCCGGCCTGGACGCCTCGGCGGTGTCCTCCGCCGGGACGGTCGCCAAGTTCGACCTGAGCGTGGGCCTCGGCGAGTCCTTCGACGCGGACGGCGCACCCGCCGGCCTGGAGTGCGCGATCGACTTCGCCACCGACCTCTTCGACCGGGAGACCGTCGAGGCGATCGCCGTGCGCCTCGGCCGGCTGCTGGCGGCGGTGGCCGCCCGGCCCGAGCTGCCGATCGGCCGGATCGAGCTGCTGTCGGCCGAGGAGCGCGCCGCGCTCCCGGCGGCCGGCGCCGCCCTGCCGGACGAACTCCCGCTGGTCCCGGCCGCCTTCGCGGCCCAGGCCGCCCGCACCCCGGAGGCGGTCGCGCTGGTCTGCGGCGAGGTCCGGCTGACCTTCGCCGAGCTGAACGCCCGCGCCAACCGGCTCGCCCACCACCTGATCGGGCGGGGCATCGGACCCGAGTCCGTGGTCGCCCTCGCCCTGCCGCGCTCGGCGGAGACGGTGGTCGCCATGCTCGCCGTGCACAAGGCCGGCGGCGCCTACCTGCCGCTGGACGCCGACCACCCGGCCGACCGCACCGCCCGCACCCTCGCCGACGCGGCCCCCGCCCTCGTCCTCACCGACGACGGCTGGCCCCGGCCCGAGGCGCTGGCCGGCACCCCCGTGCTGGCCCTCGCCGAGGCCACCGGGCCGGACACCGACCCGGCCCCGCGCGCCTCGGCCGGCCACGCCGCCTACCTGATCTACACCTCCGGCTCCACCGGCCGCCCCAAGGGCGTCGTCGTCCAGCACAGCAGCCTCGCCGCCCTGCTGGCCGTCCACCGGGCCGGGCCGATCGCCGCCGCCGAGGCCGCGCACGGCCGACTGCGCGTCGCGCTCACCGCCTCGCTCTGCTTCGACGGGTCGCTGGAGAGCCTGCTCTGGCTGTTCGCCGGGCACGAGCTGCACCTGATCGGCGACGAACTGCGCCGCGACCCGGCCGCGCTGGTGCGGTACGTGCGCGCGGAGGGCATCGGCGCCATGGACGTCACCCCGTCCTACGCCGAGCAGCTCCTCGCCGAGGGCCTGCTGGAGGGCGCCGCCCCGGCCGTCCTGGTGCTGGGCGGCGAGGCCGTCGGCCAGCAGCTCTGGACGAGCCTGCGCGCGGCGCCGGGCACCACCGCCTACAACCTGTACGGCCCGACCGAGGCCACCGTCTACGCCCTCGGCCGGCCGCTCGGCGGGGCGGAGCGCCCCGGTCTCGGCGGCCCGGTCGCCGGGGTGCGGGCGTACCTCCTGGACGAGTACCTCAACCCCGTCCCGGCGGGCGTGCCCGGGGAGCTGTACCTGGCCGGCCCGGGCCTGGCCCGCGGCTACCTGGGCCGCCCCGGCCTGACGGCGGAACGCTTCGTCGCCTGCCCGTTCGAACCGGGCGTGCGCATGTACCGCACCGGGGACCTGGCCCGCCGCACCCGCGACGGGGAGCTGGAGTACCTCGGCCGCACCGACCACCAGGTGAAGATCCGCGGCTTCCGGATCGAACTCGGCGAGATCGAGCACGTGCTGACGCTCCACCCGCGGGTCGGCGCCGCCGCCGTGCTGCCCGCCGCGGACGGACTGCGCCTGGTCGCCTACGTGGTGGCCGACGGCCCGCTCGACCCCGCCGAACTGCGCGCCTTCGCCGCCGGCCACCTGCCCGGCTACATGCTGCCCGCCGCCGTCGTCCCGCTGGCCGCGCTGCCGCTCACCGGCAGCGGCAAGCTCGACCGGACGGCGCTGCCCGCACCGGACTTCGGGCAGCTCGCCGGCGGCCGCGCCGCCCGGACGCCGCAGGAGTCGATCCTGTGCGGGCTGTTCGCGGAGGTGCTCGGCCTGGAGGCCGTCGGCATCGACGACGACTTCTTCGACCTCGGCGGCCACTCCCTGCTCGCCATGAAGCTGCTCGCCGAGGTCCGCGGCGCCCTCGGCACGGACCCCGGCATGCGGGCGCTGTTCGAGACACCCACCGTGGCCGGGCTCGCCCGACGGCTCGGCCACGGCCCGGCGCCCGACGCGCTGGACGTCCTGCTGCCGCTGCGCGCCGGCGGCGACCGGCCCCCGCTGTTCTGCGTCCACCCGGCGGCCGGCATCAGCTGGGTCTACTCCGGGCTGCTGCGCCACCTCGGCCCCGAGCAGCCGGTGTACGGCCTCCAGGCCCGGGGCCTGCGCGGCGACGCGCCGGCGAGCGTCGCCGAGATCGCCGAGGACTACGTGCGGCAGATCCGCGCGGTGCGTCCCGACGGCCCGTACCACCTGCTGGGCTGGTCCTTCGGCGCGGTGGTCGCGCAGGAGATGGCCGTGCGGCTGCGGGCCGAGGGCGCCGAGGTCGGCCTGCTGGCCCTGCTCGACGGCGCCCCGGCGGTCCGCACCGCCGACGCCCCGCCCGTCGAAACCGCCGACACCCTCGCGGAGTTGCTGCACTCGCTCGGCCACGACCCGGCGGACGGCCGGGGACTCGCCGATCTGCGGGCCGTGCTCGGGGAGGCCGTGGCCGTGCTGCCGGAGGTCTTCGACCGGCACCGCAAGCTGATGGCCGAGCACGTGCCGGCCCGCTACCGGGGGGACGCCGTCTTCTTCGGGGCGACCACCGGCAAGCCCGCCGACTGGCCGTACGAGCAGAGCTGGCGGCCGTACCTGGACGGCCGGATCGAGAGCCACCGCCTGGCCTGCGCCCACGGCGAGCTGACCCGGCCGCAACCCCTCGCACGGATCGCCGCCGTGCTGACCGAGAAGCTGCACACCGAGAAGCCGCACACCGAGAAGCCGCACACCCAGAAGCCGGGAGCGTGACCCGCGATGACCACCACCGTCCCGATCGAATCACCGGCGCGGCCGGAGCGGCCGCGCGGCCGGTGGGGCCTGTGGGCCCAGGGGGACTTCCGCCGGCTCTGGATCGGTGAGACCACCAGCACCCTCGGCACGGCCGTCGGAAGCGTGGCGCTGTCCCTGGTGGCCGTGGTCACCCTGGGCGCCGGCCCCTTCGCGGTGGGCGTGATCAACGCCGCCGCCTGGCTGCCCTGGCTGTTCCTCGGCCTGCCGGCCGGAGCCTGGGTGGACCGCTGGCCCCGGCTGCGGGTGATGCTGGTCTGCGACCTGCTGCTGCTCGTCCTCTTCGCCAGCGTCCCGGTGTCCGCGTGGCTGGGGGCGCTCTCCCTCGCCCAGCTGGTGGTGGTGGCCCTGCTGACCGGGGCGGTGAAGGTGTTCTTCTCCACCGCCTACGGGGCGGTGCTGCCCACCCTGGTGGCGAAGGCCGACCTGCTGGAGGCCAACGTCAAGCTGCGCTCCGGGGCCTCGGCGGCGGAGATCGCCGGCCCGGGCGCGGCCGGTCTGCTCGCGCAGGCCTTCGGCGCCGCCAGCGGGATGCTCGCCGACTCGCTCACCTACCTGGTGTCGGCGTTCTGCCTGCGGCGGATCAGGACGGAGGAGCGCCCCCCGCCGGTGTCCGAACGGCGCGGCATCCCGCGCGAGATCGGCGAGGGCGTCCGGTTCCTGCTGCGCGATCCCTACCTGCGCACGTTCGCCTGCTTCGCGGCGGTCGGCAACCTGGGACTGAACGGCATCCAGGCCGTGCAGACGGTCTTCCTGGTGCGCAGCGTGGGGATCGAACCGGGCGCGGTGGGCGCGGTGTTCGCGCTGGTGAGCGTCGGCGGGCTGGCCGGTGCGATGCTGGCCGGGCGGATCGCCCGCAGGCTGGGCACCGCGCGCGGGCTGCTGGTCTGCGAGCTGGTGGTCGCGCCCTTCATCCTGCTGCTGCCGCTGGCGGGCGAGCGGCTGCCGCTCGTGGTCAGCGCACTCGCCTGGGCCGTCGCGGTCTGCGGCGTGGTGGCGGGCAACGTCCTGGCCGGCAGCTTCTCCCAGGCCTACTGCCCGCCCGAGATGATCGGCCGGATCAGGGCCAGCTCCGCGACCCTCAACTACAGCGCGATCCCGGTGGGAGCCCTGCTCGGCGGCTGGCTCGGCGAGGTGATCGGCGCCCGCGGCACCATCTGGCTGATGGCGGGCGTGCTGCTCTCGGCCGGCGGGGTGCTGCTGGCCAGCCCGCTGCGCGGCCTGCGCGACTTCCCGACCCGGCCGTCGGACCCCGCCGCCTGACCGCGCCGCCCCGCCCCATCCCGCGCCACCTCGCGCCACCTCCCGATCCGCCCTCACCCGGAGGCCCCGATGACCCGCACCGCCCGCCCGCGCCACTACCTGATGTGCCGTCCGACCCACTTCGAGGTCAGCTACGCGATCAACCCGTGGATGGACCCCGCCAAGCCCGTGGACACCGACCTCGCCGTCGCCCAGTGGGAGCGGCTGTACGCCCTCTACGGCGAGCTCGGCCACCGGGTCGACCTGATCGACCCGCTGCCCGGCCTGCCCGACATGGTCTACGCGGCCAACGGCGCCACCGTGGTGGACGGCAAGGTGCTCGGCGCGCGCTTCCGCAACGCCGAGCGGGCCGCGGAGGGCCCGGCCTACCTGGAGTGGTTCCGCGCCCGGGGCTACGAGACGCGCGATCCGGAGCACGTCAACGAGGGCGAGGGGGACCTGCTGCTGACCGCGGGCTCCGTGCTGGCCGGGCGGGGCTTTCGCAGCGTGGCCGACGGGCACGCGGAGGCCCAGGAGTTCTTCGGCCGGCCGGTGATCGGGCTGGAGCTGGTCGACCCGCGCTACTACCACCTGGACACCGCGCTCGCCGTGCTCGACGGCGACGAGATCATGTACAACCCGGAGGCCTTCTCGGCCGGCAGCCGTGCCGTCCTGCGGCGGCTGTTCCCGGACGCGCTGCTGGTGGGCGGCGAGGACGCGGCGGTGTTCGGCCTCAACGCGGTGAGCGACGGCCTGCACGTGGTGCTGCCGGAGGCGGCCGTCGGCCTGGCCGCGCGGCTGCGCGAGCGCGGCTTCCGGCCGATCGGGATGGACCTCAGCGAGCTGCTCAAGGGCGGCGGCAGCGTGAAGTGCTGCACCCTGGAGATTCGTTCGGAGAACCGTTCGGAGATTCGTTCGGAGTTCCGTTCGGAGGTCTGAGAAGCGGCTCGGCCGGGCACCGGTGATCAGTGGTGACCACCGGTGCTCGGCTGTAGATCGGCCGTTGACCGCCCCCGGCCAGACTGGTGCCACACCACGACGGAACCCCTTCCCCCCGGGGAAGCGACCCAAGGGAGCACCAGAGATGACGCAGCGTCCGGCCACCGCCCGTACCCGCCTGCGGCTGTTCACGGTCGGCCTCGGGGTGGTCGTCGCCCTGGGCGCGGGCCTCTCCGCCACGGTCGCCGTGGCGGAGTCGGCCGGCACCGGGACGGCGACGGTGGTGAGCGGCGACGCGACGCCGACGGCCGTCCCCACCCCGACCCCGACCAGCACCGGGCACGGCAGCACCGGCGACTGGAACAGCACCGGTTCCTGAGCGTGCCGGGCCCCGTGCACGCAGGTTCCTGAGCGCGCCGAAGCCGGGCGCAGGATCGATTCTTCAGCAGCCCGACGACAGCCGGTCGGCGGCCCGCCGCCCCTTCGGAACCGAGGGAGCCGACGGGACCGACGGAGCCGATCCGGCCGACGGAGCCGACGCGGCCGATGCGGCAGAACCCTCCCGCGGGGACAGCAGCCCCGCCACCTCCGCCGCCTCCGGCAGCCCCAGCCGGACGAAGATCCGGTGCGCCTCCCGCAGCCGGCCGCCCGCCTCGGCCTCCCGCCCGAGGTCGGCCAGGGTCCGGCCCAGCACCACCAGCGCGTGGCCCTGGTCCCGTTCGGCACCCAGCTCCTCGCACAGCTCCAGCGACTGCCCGGCGTGCTCCAGCGCCTCGTCCGTCCGGCCCAGCGACCGCAGACTGTCCGCCATCCGGTAGCGGGCGTGCGCCGCCCGGGCCCGCAGACCGGCCGCCGAGGCCACCGCCAGGCACTCGCCGAACCAGGTGACCGCCTCCTCGTGCCGCCCCAGCCCGTGCAGCGCCAGCCCCAGCACGTACAGCGTGTACGCCCGGCCCGGATCGTCGTGCCGGGTCCGCAGTTCGGCCAGCGCCTCGTGGCAGATCGGCACCGCCTCGGCGGCCCGCCCGCTGCGCACCCGGGCCAGCGCCGCGTTCACCGTCGTCACCAGCGCCCCGGAGCGGTGGCCGAGTTCGCGGGCCAGCAGCAGTGCCTCGTCGTAGTGCCCGACGGCCTCGTCGTAGCGGCTGAGGAACTGGCAGACCAGGCCGAGGTCGTTCAGCGCCTGGCGCAGGATCACCGTGTCGCCCGCCGAGCGGGAGGCGGCCACCGCCAGCCGGGAGGCCGCCTCCGCCTCCTCCAGCCGGGTGGCGGCCAGGGCGACGTTGCCGCGGAGGAAGTGCGCCCGGCCAGCTGCCCGGTGGTCGGCGCGGTGGACCGCGGCGGCGGCCAGGGCCTGTGCGGTGGTGGCCAGCTGACGGCTGGGCGGGGCGAGGACGAACGGCGTGAGCGCGATCAGCAGATCGATCGCGGCGCGCAGCGGCTCGGGCCCAGGCCCCTGCCCCGGCGCACGGCCGTCGGCAGCGGTGGGTGGGGCGGCCGCGGCGTCGTCCGCGACGGTCCAGCCCGCCACCTGGGCGGCCAGCGCGATCGCCCCGGAACCCTCCGCCTCGGCCCAGGCCCGCGCCCCGTCCGGGCCGTCCAGCGGAACGCCCGCGCTGCGGGCGGGCCCCAGCGCGCCGGCCGCCGGATCCCCGGGAACGGCGTGCTGGAAGGCCGTGCACGCGGTGGCCAGCAGGTGGTCGAGCATCCGGTCGCGGGCCGCCACCGCCGCGCCGGGATCGTCCGGACGGCGCCGGGCGAACGCGCGCAGCAGGTCGTGGAAGCGGTAGCGGCCGGGGAAGGGCGACTCCATCATCGCCACGTCCACCAGGGCCTCCAGCAGGTCCTCGGCGTCGTACTCGTCGAGGTCCAGCAGGGCGGCCGCGGCCTGCAGTCCGAGGTCCGGACCGTCCACCGAGGCGGCCAGCCGGAACGCCCGGGCCTGGGCGGGCGTCAACTGGCGGTAGCTCAGCTCGAAGGCGGCCGCCACCTCCAGGTCGCCGATGCGCAGCTCGTCGATCCGGCGGCGCTCGACCGCCAGCCGGCGGCCCAGCGTCTGCACCGTCCAGCTCGGCCGGGCGGCCAGCCTGGCCGCCACGATCCGCACCGCGAGCGGGAGGTGGCCGCAGACGAGCAGCAGCTCCCGGGCGGCCTCGGCCTCGGCGGACAGCCGTTCGGCGCCGATGGTGCGGCCCAGCAGTTCGAGCGCCTCCTCGGGTTCGAAGACGCCCAGGTCGGCCTGGACGGTCGCGGGCAGTCCGGACAGCCGGGTGCGGCTGGTGGTGAGCACGGCGCAGCCGACCGCGCCCGGCAGCAGCGGTCTGATCTGCGCCGTGTCGTGGACGTTGTCGAGCACCAGCAGCAGCCGCCGGCCGTCCACCACCGAGCGGAACAGCGCCGAGCGGGCGTCCAGTCCGTCCGGCACCGCGTCGGCCGGCACGCCGAGCGCCACCAGGAAGCCGCTGAGCACCGCCTCCGGGTCGGCCGGGGTGGCGTCGGCGCCCCGCAGGTCGACGTAGAGCTGCCCGTCCGGGTAGGCCTCGCGCACCCGGTGGGCGACGTGCAGGGCCAGCGCGGTCTTGCCGACCCCGCCCATGCCGACCACGGTCGCGATCGCCAGCGCCTGCTGGCCGGGCGCGCCGAGGGCCCCGCCCAGCCGCTCCACCAGCACCGTACGGCCGGTGAAGTCGGCCGCGTCGGGCGGGAGCTGGGCCGGTCTGGGGGCCGGCACGCCGTTCCCGGCCGGGGCGGCGGCGGGTGCGTCCGGCGCCGCGGGTCCGCCGGCCGGCTCCGGCGATCCGGCCCCGGGCGCGGTCCGCTCCGCCGGGCCGGGCACGGGCGCGGCCGGCCCGGGCAGGGCGGACACCGGCCGCAGGACCGGCGCCGGGGCGGCCAGCGCCGGGTCGCCCTCCAGGATCCGCTGGTGCAGCAGGTCCAGCTCCGCTCCGGGCGCCACGCCCAGCTCGGCCAGGAACAGCTGACGCGCGCCGCGGAACACCGCCAGCGCGTCCGCCTGCCGCCCGGCCTGGTACAGCGCGCGCATCAGCAGCCCGTACGCCCGCTCGTGCAGCGGGTGTTCGGTGGTCAGCGAGGTCAGCTCCGGGATGCACCGGGAGTAGCGGCCGAGCGCCAGGTCCAGGGCGATCCGCTCCTCCAGCAGGGTCAGCCGCAGCTCCTGGAGCCGCTGGCGCTGGCGCTGCGCGAACGGGCCGGGGATGCCGGCCAGCGGCTCGCCCTGCCACAACTCCAGTGCCTGGTTCAGCAGATCACGTGCCTGCTGCGGCTGCCCGGCGGCCGCCGTGCGCTCGGCCTGCGCCGCCAGCTCCTCCGCCTGCGCGGCGTCCACCGCGTGCTTGGGCAGCACCAGCCGGTAGCCGTCCCCGACCGAGGTCAGTACGGTCGGAGCGTCCGGTTCCTCGCCGTGCAGCACCTTGCGCCACCGCCAGGCGTACGTGCGCACCGTCGTCATCGCGGTGCCCGGCGGCTCCTCGCCCCACAGGGCGTCGATCAGGTCGGTGGCGCTCGCGCCGTGGCCCGGCCGCAGCAGCAGCACCGCCAGCATCGCCTGCTGCTGGGGGCTGCCCACCTTCAGCGCGGTCGCGCCGCGCTGCGCTCTCATCAGTCCCAGCACCGAGAACCGGAAATCATCCATCCCTGCACCTGCCCGCCTCATGTGCTCGCCCCCGTCCGCGCACGTGCCGCCCCCCGATTCGATGAGCCCCTATCAACCCACGGCACCCCGCGGATGTCGAGGGATCATCGACCCGGTGGTGATCCGGCGTTGATCGGCCGTGACCACAATCGACGGTGTGGCGCCCGCAGTCGGCCCGGCCCCGACCGCCGGACCCGCCACGTCCCCGGTCGCCCGGCCGCCGTCCGGCCGACCACCACGGCTCTCGGAGGCGGACCCCCATGAACACCGACCTGCTCCACCGGCTGCTCGACGTCGACCCGGCCGCCGGACCGGTCGACCTGCTCCACCGCGCCCGGGGCGAGCGCCACCTCCCGTACCTGGTGCTCGCCGCGCTCGCCCGGGACGGCGTCCGGATGGGCCGGCACGCCCGCGCCGAGCTGCAGCGCGCCCGCGACCGGGCCGAGTGCTACGCGGGCGTCGCGCGCGACCTCGCCGACGCCACCGGGGTCCGTCCGATCCGCGACCTGCCACTGGCCGGCTACTACCCGCCCGACCTGCCCCGGCCGCTGGCCGAGCTCGGCCTCGTCAGCCCCACCGAGGCCACGCTCTGGCAGGCCGTCAACCGGCTGGTCACCGATCACCCGGTGGAGTCCGTGGAGGTCACCCTGTTCGGCGAGCGGCCCCGGCACACCGCCGTCACCCTGCGCTGGCCGGGCGAGGACCCGCTGCTGGACCCGTGGTACCAGGTACGGGTCGCCACCGCCGCGCTCACCGGCGACCTCGCCACCGTCCCGGTCCGCCCCTACCTGGCCGCCGACGACCACGTGGAATGCCTGATCGCCCTCGCCGAGGAGGGGCTCGGGCGGGCCTTCCTCGCGGGCGACGTGATCGACGTGGCCCAGCTCGCCGGGCAGCCCTTCGACCCCGTCGAGACCGCCGCGGTGGTCGCCGCCTACCGGCTCGCCCCGGAGGCCGCCGCCCTCCTCGACCTCGCCGCCGAACACGTGCCGCTCGGCTCCCTGCGGGACGTGCGCACCGTCCTGGAGACCGAGGTCGCCCCCGAACGGCGCCGCCGCCGCGGCCGCCACCGCCCGCTCCGGCCGCGCCACGGCACCCTGCTGCGCCGCACCGTCATCCGGCACCGGTGGGACGAGGCCCTGCTGCTCCCGGCCGGCGACGCGACCCTGCTGCTCACCCCGGTCGCCGACTACCTGCTCGGCCCCGAGGGCACCCGGCCGACGGCCTCCGAACGCGCCGCCGCCCTCGACGCCCTGAATGCCTGGGACGCCACCGCCCCCGGCGGCCCGGACCGGGCCCCGTGCACCGGCCTGTCGGAGCCGCGCCACCGCTGAGCGGGCCCGCGGGCGGCGGCCGGGGGTGGGGGCCGGAGGTGGGGGGGCTTGCCGAGCGGCCCGGGAAGTCTTGTATCGTTCCTGGCGAATCATCCAGAGGGGTGGAGGGACCGGCCCTACGAAGCCCCGGCAACTCCCCGTTCGACCCGGCGTCCGAAGTACGCGCCGTGCCGTCCGGGGGCAGTGCCAACTCCGGCCTGTCGCCACTGTGGCGCGGGAAAGATGAGGAGACACGGTGCTCTCTGTGCTGTCCTTCGCCCGGGCGCTTCCCGCCCCGGCGCTTTCGCGTACCCGTCTCGTGCCCGGCGCAGGCATTCGGCCGTTTCCCCCGGCCCGTCCTCGCTGACCACACCCCCCGGCTCCCCGCCAGGAGCCGCCGTGAGCAGCGACCGTCCGCTGCTCCGGGCCCCGAGACTGGAGTACCCCCACATGGAGAACACGAGCGGCGTCGGCGTGCTCGACAAGGTCACCTCGATCCTCGGCACCCTGGAGGCCGGCCCCGTCACGCTGGGCGGCCTGGTCGCCGCCACCGGCATGGCGCGGCCCACCGCCCACCGGCTGGCCGTCGCACTCGAACACCACCGCCTGGTCAGCCGGGACACCCAGGGCCGGTTCATGCTCGGCCCGCGGCTCGGCGAGCTCGCGACGGCGGCCGGGGAGGACCGGCTGCTGGCCGCGGCCGGCTCGGTCCTCACCCAGCTGCGCGACATCACCGGCGAGAGCGCCCAGCTCTACCGCCGGCAGGGCGAGGTGCGGATCTGCGTGGCCGCGGCCGAGCGCCTCACCGGCCTGCGCGACACCGTTCCGGTGGGCGTCACCCTCCCCATGAAGGTCGGCGCCGCCGCCCAGATCCTGCTCGCCTGGGAGGAGCCCGAACGGCTCCACCGCGGACTGCAGGGCGCCCGCTTCACCGCCACCGCGCTGAGCGGGGTGCGGCGCCGGGGCTGGGCCCAGTCGGTCGGCGAGCGCGAACTCGGGGTCGCCTCCGTTTCCGCGCCGGTCCGCGGCCAGTCCAACCGGGTGGTCGCCGCCGTCACGGTCTCCGGCCCGATCGAACGCCTCACCCGGCACCCCGGCGCCCACCTCTCCCAGGCCGTCGTCGAGGCCGCCCACCGGCTCACCGAGGCCCTGCGCCACCCCTGAGCGGGGGCTCCGCCCGCGTCGGGGGCCCCGCCTGCCCCGGGCTCAGGCCCGGGGCAGCAGCACGGCGCGGGAGGGACGCGGGATCCGGCTGATCACCGAGCCGATCAGGGTGCCGATCGACACCCCGAAGACCGCCGACACGGCCGTCAGCACCGACTGCGCGCCGTTCCCGACCTCGATCTGCGCGGTGTGCAGCAGGCCGAAGGAGCCCGGTACCACGATCCAGAACGCCGGGAGGTAGAGCACCTGCCAGAGCGGACCGCCCGGCAGCCAGTGCACCAGGGTGGCCGCGGCCGCGGCGGTGACCGCGCCGGCCAGGCCGCCGACCGCCGCGCCGTGCGCCGACCCCACCACCACCTGGACCGTGACGCTGACCGCGATCACCACGACGATCCACGGGACGGCCGAGGGCGGGGTGTTCACGCTGACCACCACGCCCGCCACCGCGAGCGCCAGCCCCAGCGCGATCACCCACCAGCTCGGCCTGGCGACCTGTACGTCGGCCAGCGCGGCGGCCGGCACGCCGGCCGCCGTCGCGGCCGCGGCCACCCCGGCGAGGAACAGCGCCAGCTGCACCGCACCGGACACCAGCCGGGCCGTACCCGCGCTGGACGCACCCGCGGCGATCTCCGACAGCCCGGTGACGAGCAGTCCGCCCGGCAGCAGGATCGCCAGCGTGGCCACGATGGTCCGCAGCGGGCCCTCCAGCAGCCCGGCCCGGGCGAGCGAGAGGACCAGCAGCGCGACCAGGAAACCGGCGGTGACGGGCAGCAGCGGCCGCAGGTACGGCAGCCGCCGGGCGAGCACGGTCAGCCCCACGACGATCAGCGAGCCGAGCCCGGCCGCCAGCACGTTCGCCGCCACCGGCTGCAGGAAGAGACAGACCCCCACCCCGACCGGCAGCGCCCCGAGGTCCGACACCCACGCGGGCCGGCGGGCCGGCGCCCGCCGGATCCCGTCCAGCTCGGCGAGCGCCCGGGGCCCGTCGAGCTCGCCCGCCCGCAGCCGGTGCACCAGGTGGAGGACGTCGGCCGTCTGCTCGAACCGCAGCGCGGTGCCGACCGGCTGGAACCGGGTGGCGTCGTCCGGCCCCAGCGCGACGAAGAGCCCGTTGGTCAGGGCGGCGACCCGTACGTCCGGCGCCCCCAGCGCCCGCCCCAGCCAGTGGAGTTCCTCTTCGACGTCATGGACGGGCAGGCCGCCGCCCAGCAGGGCTTCGCCCAGTTCGAGCAGCAGACGGCGGAGCGGGTCGGGCGGGGCGTCGATGCCCCGGACCGGGGGAGACTTGCTTGGCATGGCAGGTATCGTCCCATCCCGCCCGAATCGGTCCGACTCTGCCCCGGTCTGATCGGTTCTGCTCACCGTCCGCCCGTGACACCGCCGGGCGCTGTCACGGGCGGACGGTGAGCACCAGCTTCCCCGTGACCCGGCCCGTCTCGCCCTCGGCGTGGGCCTCGGCGGCCTCGGCGAGCGGGTAGGTGCCGGAGACGTGCACGCGCAGCTGTCCGGACTCGGCGAGGGCGGCGATCGCGGCCATCCCGGCCCGGTCGTGCTCGACCAGCAGGGTCTTCGCCGTCACGCCCAACTCGGCGGCACGCTCGGCCAGCCCGTCGAGGTCGTGGGGCAGGATCGACACCAGGACGCCGCCGGGCCGCAGCGTCTCCAGGGAGCGCAGCCGGTCCTCCCCGCCGAGCGGGTCGAGGACCACGTCGACGTCCCGGGCCTCCTGCACGAAGTCGGCGGTGCGGTAGTCGATCACCTCGTCCGCGCCCAGGGCCCGGGCGAAGTCGTGCTTGGCGGCGGACGCGGTGCCGATGACGTACGCGCCGCGCGCCTTGGCGATCTGCACGGCGACGTGTCCCACGCCGCCGGCCGCCGCGTGCACCAGGACCCGCTGCCCGGGCCGGACCCCGGCGGTGTCGACGAGGGCCTGCCAGGCGGTGAGCGCCACCAGCGGGAGCGCGCCCGCCTCGACGTGGGTCAGTGCGGCGGGCTTGGGCGCGAAGGCGCGGGCGGGGCCGGTGACGTACTCGGCGTGCGAGCCGGCGCCGTACGGGTAGGGCAGCATGCCGAAGACCTCGTCGCCCGGGGCGAAGAGCGAGACGCCGAGGCCCACCGCCTCGACGGTCCCGGAGACGTCCCAGCCGAGGGTGAACGGGGGCTGCCCGAGGAAGATGCCGCGCTCGCGGTGCTTCCAGTCGGTGGGGTTGACCCCGGCGGCGTGGACGGCGACGAGGATCTGGCCGACGCCGGGCGTGGGCCGTTCGACCTCGGCCTCGTGGAGGACGCCCGGGGCGCCGAGGGTGGTCTGGGTGACGGCTCGCATCGTGTTCGTGGTCATGGACCAAGCCTGCGACCGGGGCCCTGACCTGCGAAATGGCAAGATTGCCAAAGACCGATAGGATCGTGCCATGTCTGCGATCGCACCCCGCGGCCACCGCGGCTCCGGAGCCCCTGGTCTCCGCGGCACCTCTGGTCTCCGCGGCGCCCGCGGTCTCCCCGGCGACCGGCCGCCGCACCGCGTGGTCGTCCTCGCCCTCGACGGCGTGTACCCCTTCGAACTGGGCATCCCCAACCGGGTCTTCCCCGGCGTGCCGGGAGCGTACGAGGTGGTGACGTGCGCCGCGACCGACGACCGGACGGTCGCCACCGACGCCGACTTCACGATCACCGTCGGGCACGGGCCCGAGGCGCTGGAGAGCGCCGACACGGTCGTCATCCCGCCCTACGCCCTGCACCGCGTCACCGCCGACCTGCCGGAGGCCGAGCGCGCGGCCCTCGCCCGGATCCGCCCCGGCACCCGCATCGTCTCCATCTGCACCGGCGCGTTCGCCCTGGCCGCCGCCGGCCTGCTCGACGGACGCCCCGCCACCACCCACTGGGCGCTGGCGCCGGCCTTCCGCCGGATGTTCCCCCGCGTCGCCCTGGACGCCGACGTGCTGTTCGTCGACGACGGCGACATCCTCACCTCGGCGGGCGCCGCCTCCGGCCTCGACGTGTGCCTGCACGTGGTGCGCTCCGACCACGGCAGCGCCGTCGCCAACCAGGTCGCCCGGCACTGCGTGGTGCCGCCCTGGCGCGAGGGCGGCCAGGCCCAGTACATCGAACAACCGGTGCCGCCGGAGGGCGCCAACGGCACCGCCGCGACCCAGGCCTGGGCCCTGGAACGCCTCGACCGCCCGCTCGCCCTGCGGGAGCTGGCCGCGCACGCGCGGATGAGCCCGCGCACCTTCGCCCGCCGCTTCCAGGAGGAGACCGGCACCAGCCCCGGCCGCTGGCTGATCCAGCAACGGCTGCACCGCGCCCGCCACCTGCTGGAGACCAGCGACCTCCCGGTCGACCGGATCGCCACCGAGATCGGCTTCGCCACCGGTGCCTCGCTGCGCCAGCACCTGCACGCGGCGATCGGGGTGTCGCCCCAGGCCTACCGCGCCACCTTCCGCGGCCGGGCCGCCGCCCCGAGCGAGGCCTGAGCAGCCATCGGCCCGGCTGCCCGCTCCGGCTCTGTCGCTGGTCAGGGCCCCGGCGGAGCGGAAAACCAGGTGCGGACGGGCCGGTTCGCACTCGTATACTCGTGCGAGCTCAGAGAGGGGGAGGTGCGGAAATGAAGCTTGCCGAGGCACTGGCAGAACGCGCGGAGGCGACGCGCCGCACGGAACAGCTGCGGGCGCGCATCGTCAGCAGTGCGCGCCACCAGGAGGGGGAGACGCCCGCCGAGGACGCGGCCCAGCTGTTGGCCGAGGTCGGCGAGGTGCTGGACGCCCTGGAGACGTTGATCCGGCGGATCAACCGGACCAACGCCACCGTGGAGATGGGTCCGGACGGCACGCTCACCGATGCCCTCGCGCGCCGGGACGTCCTGCGGTTGCGTCACTCCGTGGTCACCGCGGCGGCGGACGCGGCGGCGGGGACGGGTGACCGGGGATACGGCCGGCAGCTCCGGTCCGAGCTGATGATGCTCTCCGCGCTCCCGGTCGCCGAACTGCGCGGCCAGGCGGACGCGCTCGCGCGGGAGATCCGCGAGGTCGATGTGCGGATCCAGCGCACGAACTGGGAGGTCGATCTGCTGGACTGACGGTCCGGCATGTTCGGACGATGTGGAGCAGGTAGCAGCTTCGGAGGCGTGCACACACCGAGGGCCGGCGGTATTCCGGCCCACTCCTGGCGCGTGAAGAGCAACGCGGGGTTCGACTCCCCATCAACAGTGCAGCTCAGCACCGCGTACAGGTAACCGTGCACAGCACACAGCACATCACCACGTGCAGGTCCGAGGCGGCGAGGGCGGGTTCGGGGCATTCCACATCGCAGCTCCGCGCAGGAAGTCGGCGGGCCCGACGTCCTGCGCGGCGCGCCTGCCCGGCTCAGGCGTGGAGCGTGACGTGGGGCAGCGGGCGGCCTTCGGTGTCGAACAAGGCGGCGCCGCAGTCGCAGTGCTCGTCGGCGAGGGTCTCGGTGGGCGGCAGCTCCCACACCAGCATCTGCGAGCAGTCCGGGCAGTTCAGGCTGACCACGGTCTCCTCGGGCTCCGAGCCCCAGGCCCGCACCGGGAGGCCCTCGTGCAGCAGCCCGGTCGGCTCGTGCCCACCGGTCAGCGCGACCAGCAGTTCGTAGGTGTCGGTGCCGTTCTCCCGCACCAGGAGCGTGCGGCCGAGGTCCGCCAGCACGCCGGCGAGGTGGTCGAGCTGGCGGACCGGGAGGTCACCGCGGCGCAGTGTCGGGTCGGCCTCGGCCGCCCGGTGGACCACCTCGGTGTCGATGCCCGCCGGTTCTGCCCCGAAGGCCCGTACCCGGCCGGCCACGAATGCCGCCAGCTGTCCCGGGTGGTCCTCGCCGGTCCAGTCCATGGTGAACATCACCCGGTCGACCCGGACTCCCCGTGCCCGCTCGTCGGGGGTCAGGACCAGCGCTTCCAGTTCTTCCGACTCTTCCAGCTCCGTCATGGCGATCACGCTATCAACGGGCCGGGCGGGCCTCGGCGATCCCGGTATGCCGTTCCCGTTTCCGCACAGGGGAGTTGACTTTAGGTTCGAAGCAGTCGTGAACCGGGGGGAAGCGATGAGGCTTGTCCCGCGGCGCCGTGATGCCGCCGCTCCAGGGGTCGTCGGGCTCGCGCCGGCCTCCTGCACCGCGGCCGATCAGGTGGGCTTCGGGAGCGTCGTCGGCAGGAAGCTCGTCTCCTACGAGCACGTCTGCGCCCGAACCGCCGTCCCGGCCGGGGACGTCCGGACGTCCGAACGCCCCCGGCCGGGGTCGTGGTCGACCGGACTCAGCGCACCACCCAGAGCTGCGTGGTGGTGCCGTCGCACGGCTGCTGACGCACCTCGCGCCGGCTGCCCGACGGCGCGCCCGCGTCCGCGAGGCACAGGCCGGTCGCCCGGTTCTTGATGGCGATCACCCCGCTGGCCTGGGCGACGTGCTCCCAGCGCTGGCCCTGGCTGTAGTTGCAGCGGCGCTGGATGATGGTGGCGCCGGCGTCCATGCCGGTCGGTTCGAGGCAGAGGCCGGAGTTCGCGGCCTTCATGTCGGTGGACGGGTCGCCGAGGTAGGTGTCCGTCCAGAACGACTGGTTCGAGGCGAGCTTGCAGTCGAACTGCTGGAGCAGCGCGCCCTCGGAGGTGGAGCCGCCGCGGATGTCGAGGCACTTGTTGTAGGCGGAGACGTTGGCGTAGCGGTGCTGCACCGGGTCGGCCTGGGCGGGGGTGGCCAGCGTGGTGGCGGCGGCGAGCACCGTGCCGGTGGCGACGAGGGAGCGGACGACGAGGGAGCGGACGACGAGGGAACGGGCGACGGACTGACGGGTGAATCGCATGACGGTTTCACTCCTCACCAGAGTCGGGGCGCCACCTCGGGGCGCCCTCGGCGGCCAGTCTCACGAAGCGCTGTGCTCGCTCCCAAGACCCTTCGGGTTCCATCGAATCCGGGCGCCCGTCGTCCGCCGAAACGCCAAGATCCGGTCAGAGCCGGGCAACGCCACCGCGAGCCGGAGCCGTCCGTCTACGGTGGGCGGAAGGCCGCAGGGGGCGGAGGCCCGGCGGGGGGCCGGTGCCGGGACGCGGCCGCACCCTCGGGAGCCCCCGTGACGCGAGGAGCAGGATTGCTGCGCATCCACTTCACCCCCGACGACCTGACCAGGGTTCGGATCACGCGGGCACCCGACCCGCTCACCGAGACGGTCCTGAGCCTGTCCCTGGTGCAGGCCCGCGGCGTGGGCGGGGTGGCGTTGGAGGGCTGGCGCAGCCGGACCCGCACGCTCCTGGGCCCCGAGTCGCGGCTCCTGTTCGAGCTGGCGACCGCCGCCGGCGCGGCGCAGGCCCCGGAGGCCTTCCTGCACGCCGACGCCACCACCCTGGCGGACAGCCTGGACCACACCTGGTCGCTGCCCGGCCGGCTGTGGGCGGCGGACCTGCGGATCCTGGAACGCATCCGGCCGAGGGTGCCCCGCTGGATCCGCGAGCTGCACCGGGGCGACCGCGAATGGCGCGCCTTCGTCGGCCGCGGCCTGCGCGGGTACCACTCCGTCGCGATCGCCCCGTACTGGTCCCAACTGCTCGCCGCCGCGCACACCGAGCGCACCGCGCGGGCGCTGCTCGCGGCGGACTCCGGGCTGGACGGCCTGCTCGGCTCGCTGCACCCCGACATCCGGTGGGAGTCGCCGGTGCTGGAACTGCCCTGTCCCGTCGACGCGGACCTGCGGTTGCGGGGCACCGGCATCGTGCTCGCGCCCACCTTCTTCTGGCCCGAGCCGATGGCGATGACCGACAACCGCGGCCCCGAGCACCCTCCCGTGCTCCACTACCCGCTGGCCCGCGACCTCGGCACCTACCGGTCGGTCTGGGCCCCGGCCGCCGCGGCGGAACCGGGCGGCGCGCTCGTCGCCCTGCTCGGCGCCACCCGCGCCCGCACCCTGCGGGCGGCGGCCGACCCGGCGGGCACGGCCGAACTCGCCCGCCGCACCGGCACCTCGCCCGCCACCGCGAGCCACCACGCCACCGTCCTGCGGGCCGCAGGCCTGCTCACCACCGAACGCACCGGCCCCGGCGTCCGCCACGCCCTGACCCCGCTCGGCGAGGCGCTCCTCCAGGACCGCCCCTGAACCCCGCCGGGACGGGGCCGCGACCCTCCGCGTCCTCCCGCGGTGAGCTGTGACGACCCGCGAGGACGCACCGGCGATCATGCCGCTACGGTTCCTCCGTGACTTCTCCCGCCTGGACCGATGACGAGATCGTCGCCGGCCTCCACGAGTTCGCCGAGGCCCGCGGTCTTCCCCTGCCCGCGCCGACGAAGGCCGCCGACGAGTTCGAGGCCCTCACCGGGTTTCCGATGGCGCCGCTGCTGCGGAGGATCTACTGCGAGGTCGCCGACGGCGGCTTCGGGCCGTACGGCGGCGTCGTCTCGCTCACCGAGTCGAAGCGGCGGTTCAGCCACGAAGGGTCCCTGGCGCGCGCCTACCGGAAATGGGCCACCGAGCCGGGCTTTCCGCCCGGCGTGGTGCCGTTGGTGACCCTCGGCGGTGTCATCTGGTGGTGCCTCGACCTCAGTACCCCGCAGGGCGCCATGTGGGGCATGGACGAGAACGCCTGCGACCACCACTACGCCTCCCCGCAGGACGTCACCCTGGCGGAATGGCTCACGGACTGGCTCCTCGGGAACGACACCTTCCCGACGATTCCCCCTGTTCCCGACTGCTCCGCCTGCTGACGGGCGGCCGGCCCGGCTCCTCGGGCCGCAGCTGGACCGACCTCCACTTGATCGCCAACTGCCTTCACCCTAGGGGGAGTTCAATCCTTCCGGTGGCCGGTGGCCGTGCGGTCCGACCGCGTCACCGGGTGGTCGCCGCAGACCAGTTCGGCCGCCCGCAGCGGATCGTGGCCCGCGCGTGCGAGCAGTGCCCCGACGTCGTAGCCGGGTGCGTCGGGGCCCGGCGTGCCGGCGCCCGGTGCGTCGTAGCCCGGCGCGTCGGGGCCGCTGCCGAGGCCGAGCGTCAGGCCGGGTTCGCAGCGGGTCGCCCAGACCGCGGCCGACAGCTCGGGCCGCAGCCGCTCCAGGGCGCGCACCAGCGCCCAGGCGGCCTCGTCGAGCCGGGCCTTCCGTGCCGGATCGCAGGCGGCGAGGGCCTCGGCCACCCCGTGGTCGTCCGGGTCGTAGTCCTCCAGCAGCGGCAGCAGTTCGGGGGCTCCGAGGATCTCCGCCGCCCGGAAGGTGAGGACCTCCGCGCCGTCCGGATCCGCCAGCAGTTCGCTCAGGGGCGCGGTGGCGCGCGGGTCGCGCCGCCGCGCCAGACCGCGGACGCCCTCCGCGCGGACGTCCGGGCCCGCGTCCCGGGTTCGTTCCCAGAGGGCCGCCCGGACCGCCGGGGTGTCGGCCCCGGACTGGAAGCCGAGCGAGAACGTGGCCCAGTTGCGCACCTCCGGGTCCGGGTCCCGGGCGAGGGCGATCAGCGCGCGGACGTCCGGCCCGTCGGGCAGCCCGCTGTCGAAGCCCCCGAGGGCGATGGCCGTCCGCTGCCGCACCTCGGGGTCCCGGTGCCCGGCCAGGGCCACCAGGACGGGCACGGCCCGCCGGTCCTGGGTCCGATCCAGGGCCCGGGCCAGCGAGCGGAGGACTTCGGGCTCGGACTCCCGCGCGGCCAGGGCGACCAGGGCGTCGGCCGCCCCGGCCCGGACGTCCTCGTGCGCGTCGCTCGCGAACCCCAACAGGTCGCAGCCCAGGGCCCGTTCCACCGGCCGAGGCGAACCGAGCAGGTCCAGCGCGCGCGCCACCGCCCCGCGCCCGTCGGCCTCGGCGGCCCGCCGCAGCAGTCCCTCGCACGCGTGCCGGTCCTGCGCGCCGAGGGCCTGCCCGACCAGCTCCGTCACCGGTTCCGCCGTATCCCCGTCCCTGTTCATCCCGGCAGTCTCGCGTACGGCGCCCGCCCCGCGCACGGCGGCTTCCGCCCCCCGTACCTCGGCCCCGCACGTGGCCCGGCCCGGCGGCCGGGCGTTCCGCTCCGGTGGGCCGGGGCCGGGGCCGGGGCCGGGGCCGGATCCGGGGTCGGGGCGAGGGCCGGGTGGCGGGGGAGGCGACATGGCAGGGCAGGACGCGCGGTTCGCCGCCTACGCTCCGGACCCGGCCGAGCGGCCTGCTCCGGTGACCGCGGTGGTGGCGGAGGCAACCGGGGACGATGTGCCGGGGCTGGCCGCGATCCAGGCCCGGGCGCGCGGTGGTTCGGCGGGCGCATGGGCGGACCGAATCCGGCGGGCGCTGTGTGCTGAGCGCAGCCTGGTGATCACCGCGAAGGTGTCCGGTGAGGCCGTCGGGTACGCGAGCGCGGCGTTCCTGCCCGAGCACGTCGGGGACGGTGCCCCGGCCGGCCACTACCTGACCGGTGTCACGGTGGATCCCGCCTGGCGGCGTTGTGGAATCGCGAGGCTGCTGACCCGGCGCCGGATGGAATGGGCGTGGGGAGGAGGGTCGGCCGTCTGGTGCTTCATCTCCGCCAGGAACCGCGCCTCGCTCGACCTGCACCGGGAACTCGGCTTCGAGCAGGTGGAGTTCGGCGCCTCCTTCCAGGGCATCAATTTCGCCGGTGGCGAGGGCCGGCTCCTGCGAGCGGACCCGCCGCGACCGTGACGGCGTGCCACCTCGTGCGAGCCGGGCTCACCCGTGCCGGCGGCGGCCGCTGCCTGACGCGGCACCAGGCATGGATCGAAAGTGTCCGATGAGGATGGCGGAGAGCCACTTGCTGATCCAGAATGACGGAATGGTCACGCTTGAGACTCCCCGGTTGATCCTGCGTCGCTGGCGCGAGGCGGACGTCGCGCCCATGGCTGCCGTCAATGCCGATCCCGAGGTGATGCGGTGGATCCGGGACGGCAGCGTCCGTGACGAGCAGCAGACCCGCGCCGGGATCCAGGCGTGGGAGGGCGAGTGGGAGTCGCGGGGCTTCGGCCTGTTCGCGGTGGAGATCCGTTCCACCGGCGAGCTGGCCGGGTTCACCGGCCTTTCGGTGCCCGCATTCCTGCCGGAGGTCCTGCCGGCGGTCGAGGTCGGCTGGCGGCTGGGACGTTCCCACTGGGGGCAGGGCTTGGCCACGGAGGCGGCTGTGGCCGCTGTCCGGTTCGGGTTCGAGGAGCGAGGGCTGGAGCGGATCGTCAGCATCGCCCAGGTGGGCAACGACGCCTCCGAACGGATCATGACCAAACTGGGGATGCATCCGGCCCGTGAGACCGTCAATCCCACCAGCGGTAGGCGGGTCCGGGTGTTCGAGCTGTCGTCGGCCCAGTACGCCGCAGCCACGCGCTGAGCCCATCGCGATTTCGACGGTGCGCGATACAACTGGCACCCCCGCGACCGCGGGGGGATGACGACTTGTGGGGGAACCGATGGAACGACGTACGCTGCTGCGCGGACTCGTGGGAGTGCCGCTCGGCGCGATGACGCTGATCTCCGGAACCGGGCGTTCCTGGGCGGGCCAGCCGATCGGAACGATCGAGGTCAAGCCGCCGGCGCCGAACGTGGAGTGGACCCGCCGCTGGGAGGGGTGGGGCACCACGCTGGGCTGGTGGGCGAACCGGATCGGGCCCCGGGACGACCTGTCCGACCTGCTGTTCACCCGCAACACCGTCCCGTTCCTCGGGCACCAGCTGCCGGGCCTGGGCATGAACATCGTCCGGTACTGCGCCGGCGGGTCCGGGAGCAACACCATCGGCTCCCGGAAGATGGCGTCCCCGCTGGACGGGTTCAAGAAGATCGAGGGCTTCCAGCTCGACTGGAGCTCCGACGACCCGTCCTCGTCGAGCTTCGACTGGACCCTGGACGCCAAGCAGCGGGGCGTGCTCCAGCAGGCGAAGGCCCGGGGCGTGGACACGTTCGAGCTCTTCGCCAACTCGCCGATGTGGTGGATGCTCAAGAACGACAACCCGGAGGGCGCCGCCGACGGCCTCTGCAACCTCCAGGACGGCAACTTCGACCGCCACGCGGCCTACCTGGCGACGGTGGCACGGTATGCGCACGACCACTGGGGCATCGACTTCGCCTCGGTCCAGCCGTTCAACGAGCCGGGCCTGAACTGGGGCAACAAGGCGCTGATGGACACCACCCAGGAAGGCTGCTACTACACCCACGCCCAGCAGGCCGACCTCATCCGGCGGACCCGCGCCCAGCTGGACGTCCGGGGCCTGACGGGGACGCTGGTGGCGGGCCTCGACGAGAACGGCACCGCGCTGGCCCGCAACACCTGGACCAGCCCGGAGTTCGACGACGTGACCAAGGCTGCCGTCGGCCGGGTCAACGTGCACGGCTACGACGAACTCGGCGGCGACCGGGTCGGGTTGTACGACGCGGTGTCCGCCGACGGCAAGCGGATCTGGAACTCCGAGTACGGCGACGGGTGGGCGCACGGCCTGGCCCTCGCCGAGAACCTGCACGCCGACCTGCACCTGCTCCACCCTTCGGCCTGGGTGGCCTGGCAGATCCTCGACTGGCACGGCTTCGGTGCGATCAACTTCGACAGCGGGGAACTGGTCGAGGTCAACCCCAAGTACTGGGTGCTCGCCCAGTACATGCGGCACATCCGCCCGGGGATGACGATCATGGACACCGGCCACAACAACGCGGTCGCGGCCTACGACGCCGTCAACCACAAGCTGGTCGTGGTCGCCTACCTCCTTGAGGACGCGCAGTGGCTCACCTTCGACCTGTCGGCGTTCTCGCAGCCGGGCGTGCACGGTGCCGCGGTCAAGCGCTGGGTCACCGGTGTCGGCGCCGGTGACGGCCAGCGCTACCAGTACTACGCGGACACCGTGATGAACGGCGGGCGGTTCTGGTCCGACTGCGGTGCCTACAGCGTCCAGACCTTCGAGGTCTCCGACGTCCACCTGTAGCCGTTCGCGTCCCCGGCCGGGCCCGCCCCGGCCGGGGACCTCCGTCGGCCCGGTCGAACTCCCGGACCGGATCGAGGAAGTGCCCCGCATCCGGGCTTCCGGAACACCCTTCAGCGGTCGCTGAGCTCCTCGGCGAGGATCTCCACCTCCTCGCCCGGGCCGGTGATCGTCAGCCAGTGCAGCACGCGGCGGTTGGCGTGGTGATGCAGGAGATGACGGGCCTCGGGCGGCCACGGGCCGTGCTGAGGCAGTTCCCGCACGAGGACCTCGTCCACGAAGCCGCCGTCCGGGTCGCCCAGGTCGGCTCTCGCATGCACGATGCCGACCAGGCGCAAGGTCGCACTGGCGCTCTCCGAACTCAGCACGAGGACAGCTTCGCTGGGTTGCAGGTCGGTCCGCAGGACGAGTGACGTCAACCAGCAGAACTGGCCGCGCAGCTCTTCGAGGCTCACGGTCGAACACTATCCGAGCAGTCCCAACAAGGCCGAACTTCATGAGCGGGGTTCGGGCTTCCCGGACTGCTCGGGGTCCAGCTGTTTCGGAGCGTTGACGTGCGCGGGAAGTCGACGGGCTCGACTTCCCGCGCGGAGTGGGTGGGGGTTATGCCGGGTGCTCGTGGGCGATGGCCCGGAGGACGTCGGCGAGCCACGTCAGGTGGTGGCTCAGTGCGCGGTCCGGGTCGGCGACTACGTCCCGCAGGTGCTGCCAGGATTCCGAGAGCTGTCCGATGGTGAGTTCGTCCGGCTCCCGGGTGACGTCGTAGAGGTCGTTCGGGGGGATGGACCAGAAGTAGTCGTTGTCCAGGGCGACGGCATCGCCCGCCGCAGCGGCTTCCATATGACGGAGTACGACGTCGAACGAGCTGCGCAATTCGGCGAAGGACACGGACAGATGTTCATCAGTCATGATCACCATCATGCGGGACCGGTGGGGGTGAGCAGGAAGTCGGCGGGGCCGACTTCCTGTGCGAGGTGGTCGGGTGTCAGGCCTCGGGCGCTCGTGCACCGGGGCCGAGGGGGCACTGCCGGCTCCGAACCCGCCGGATACGGTGAACACCGGGCGGCAGCAGTGGTGTTCGGAGGGGGAGATCGACATGGCGGCAGTCAGCGTTCCGGGACCTGAACCGGAGTGGGAGGAAGCTCCCGCGTACCAGGGCGGGAAGCGCAACCCTGCGTTCCAGCCGAGCATGTGGGAGTACGCGGCAAGCTCGTTTCGAGTGGTGGCGGGGCTGCAACCGCCCCTGGCGGCGCTCGCGGCCCGGTTGCGACTGACCATCGAACGAGGCTGGGAAGACCTCGGCTACGTGGACGTTGCCATGTTCCGCATCGGGACGACGGACTTCGCGTTGAGCGAGCTCGAAGGAGCGACCGTCCCGTACACGTTCGTCTGGGTGAGCCGCTCGGTGGACGATGTGGACGCGGCGCTCGGTGTCCTGCTCAACGCCCTTGGCATCGGCCGCGAGGCGCTGGCCTTCCGCGGCACCGTGGAGACCGGCTTCGAGAACTGCAACGGCTGGCCCGGGTAGGGCCGACGGCCGGGCCCACCGCTCGCACGGCTTCGGACCCGAGTGTTCGGCCTCGAAGATGCTCTCGTCGCCGAACGTCGGCTTCATCAGGTGCACCAGAAAGGGCCGGTGACCGTCCATCTCCTGGGCAGCAGCCGCCGTCGGCGCCTCAAAGCCCAGCCGCTCCGAAGGCACGTTGACGTCGAAGTATCCATGGCGCCGCTGCTCGAAGCGGGTGGAGAGCCCTCGCATCAACGCGCTGAACTCGGCCGGCGCAGCCGAGGGGACAGGCTCCGCCAGTTCGATCACAAGGGTCGGACCAGCCATGCCGGGGCCTGGTGCAGCGCCGCGTTGATCCTTCGGGGGTTCATGCGGCTTCGCGTGGGCTGCCGTCGAAGGGAACCCGCGCGCCGCACGACATACTCCCGGCGGATTACTCCGGTACCTCGCGGGGGCTACGAACGACACCGGAGTGTTTACATCCACGGGCCGATTCGACACGGAGCCGCGGAACCTAGCGTCGATCCCATGAAACGCAATCGCCGTATCAGCGCTGTCGCGGTGCTGGCGCTCGCCGCCCTCGTCACCGGAACCGGCGCCGGGTTCGCCGCCACGGCCACACCGTGGGCCACACCGGTGGCCACGCACGCGTTCGACACCGCACCGGCCACGGCCACGGCCACGGCCACCGCGCCCACGCGGTCCTTCCAAGGCACGCTCCCCGCGCCGACCGGCCCCTACGCCGCCGGCGAGGACGTCATCCACCTCACCGACGCGAGCCGTCCCGACCCGTGGGTGCCGTCATCCGGCCCCCGCCAACTGGCCGTCACGATGGTCTACCCGGCCGTCCCCGGGACCGGGACGCCGGCCCCTTACATGACCCTCGCCGAGGCAGCCGGAGCCATCCAGTTCCGGGGGATGCCGGCGAGCTCCGGCGTCACCCCACAGAACCTTTCCGGCGTCACCACTCACGCCTTCGACGGCGCGCGGCCGCAGCGCGGCAAGTATCCGCTGGTGGTCCTCTCACCCGGGTTCGAGGACCAGCGCATGACGCTCACCTCGCTCGCGACCGACCTGGCCAGTCACGGCTACGTCGTCGCGCTCGTCGGCCACACCTACGAGGACAGCGGCGAGACGCTGGCGAACGGCCGGACGCCGACGTGCGCGATCTGCAACAACCCGGCGCTGGACTTCGACTCCGTCGCCGCCAGCCGCGCGCTGGACGTGTCCTTCGTGATCGACCGGTTGACAAACGGCAGTACCGCGTGGCGCCTGGCACACCTCATCGACAAGCACGAGATCGGCATGGCCGGACACTCCATCGGCGGAGCGGCGGCCGCCGCCACGATGATCGCCGACCCGCGAGTACGGGCCGGAGTGAACATGGACGGCTCCTTCCACCCGGCCCCGCTGCCCGGCCGGATCAACCGGCCGTTCCTCATGCTGGGCGCGGCCGCCAACCACTTGCCCAGCAGCCACGACACCACGTGGGGGCAGGCCTGGGCCGCCCTCGGCGGCTACAAGAAGTGGCTGACGGTCGCCGGCGCCGACCACACCAGCTTCACCGACCTGGACGTGCTTCTGGAGGAGGCCGGGTTCCCGACGCCGCCCCTCTCCCCGGAACGCGGGGTGGTGATCACCCGCGAGTACGTGACAGCGTTCTTCGACCAGACGCTGAAGGGCATCCACAGCCCGCTGCTGGACGGCCCCTCGCCGAACAACCCGGAAGTGGCCTTCCAGGACTAGGTTCTGTCCCGCCGATCATGTCCGGAGCCAGATGATGGTTGCTGCGACGGTGACGGTGCCCAGGTAGACGTATGCGCGCTTGTCGTACCTCGTGGACACAGCTCGGTAGTTCTTGAGCTTGTTGATCGCCCGTTCCACGGTGTTGCGCTTCTTGTACCGCTCCTTGTCGAAGCCGGGTGGGCGACCCCCTGCCCGGCCCCGGCGTACGCGGTTCACGGCCTGGTCACTCTTCTCGGGGATGACGTGGTGGATGCCGCGTCGCCGCAGGTAGCGGCGGATCCGGCGATTGCTGTACGCCTTATCGGCGCTCACGCTGTCCGGCGTGGTGCGCGGGCGGCCCGGCCCGAGGCGAGGCACCCGAATGCGTTCCATGACTGGCTCGAACTGCAAGCAGTCCGCCCGCTGGCCTGCCGTCAGCAACAGTGAAAGCACGCGGCAGCGCCCGTCGGCACTCAGGTGAATCTTGGTGGTGAAGCCTCCTCGGGAGCGACCGAGCGCCTCACCTCCTGCACCACCTCCGCCAGGCGGGCGCACAGTCTCACCCACGGTCTTCCGCTCTGGTGTGCCATCGCGGCCGCCCCTTTTGACGCGGCGGGCGGCGGAGCTTTCCGCGCGCCGGCCGCATGCTGGTGGGCACGGATCGAGGTGGAATCAACCGAGACGTCCCAGTCGATCCCACCGGCGTCATCGGCCTGGGCTTGCACCTGCTGGAGTAGTCGTTCCCAGGTTCCGTCGGCCGACCAGCGCCGGTGGCGCTCGTAGACGGTCTTCCACGGCCCGTAGCGTTCAGGCAGGTCACGCCACTGCACCCCGGCTCGCACCCGGTGCAGGATGCCGTTGACCACCTGACGATGATCGCGCCACCGCCCGCAGCGGTTGTTGCCCGTGGGTAGGAGCGGCTCCAGACGTCGCCACTCCGCCTCTGTCAGATCCCCCCGACCAGTCACGCAAGAGCCAACGAACCAGTGGGTGACATGGGCACGGTCAGCACCTGCGATGCCACCACGCCAACTCCGGGTCTTCCGTCGGCTCGTGATGCGTTCGCCCGAGGAGTACCCCGTCCAGGCGCTCGACCTGCACCCGGAGTTCGCTGGCAGCCCTCGGCGGAAGCATGAACAGAGCCTCTTGCAGCTTGTCCCGGGCCCAACCCTCGCCGCAGCAGGGACAGGTGAACTCCGCTTCCCACTGCCTCCACCGGCGCCTCGTGCCGTGAACGCGCACGGACCACACGCTCAGCGCCACCGCCACGATGCCCGGAGACAATCGCTCCCGTTCAAGTACACGGACAGCGGCATTCGCCGCTCCCGACAGACCTGGGACATCGCGATACCGCACCCAGGGCATACCCCAGCCGCATTCCCGCGGCCGAAGCGAAGCTGGTGTTCTACGAGGCACGGCCCCTTCGGATGCAAGTCATGGACGGCATCCTCCCACAGCCCAAGATCGGCCGGACAGAACCTAGGGCAGTGCCGCGTTGATCCTTCGGGGGTCCATGCGGCTTTGAGTGGGCTGCCGTCGTAGGTCCAAGCGGCAGGGCTTGGCGTCGTGTTCGTCGCAGGCCAGGACGAAGGTGTCGATGGCCGCGGCCGGTTCGTCGCGGGAGGCGAACCGGCCGCGGCACAGTGGACGTCGGGTCAGGGTGGAGAAGAACAGCTCGACTCAGCGGCACGGGTGAAGACAACATCCTGCCCACGGGCCTGCCCTTCGGAAGCCCCGAAGGCGCCCTCGACTGCGCCGTCGGCCTCTACCCCGGCGACCCCGCCGGCTGACCGGCGACGCCCGAAGGATCAACGCGGCGCTGCACCAGCCCTCTGTCCGGCCGGACACCGCTCACATTTCTCGTCACCTCGGATCACCTCGAACCCGCCCGAACGGTCGAGTCGCCGACCCGGCGAACCTTCCCGGTCGGAGCACTGGCCCGTGGTACGCGTGGGAAGTCGGCGGGGCCGACTTCTGGTGCGGTGCGGTGCGGTGCGATGCGGTGCACGAGGCCGCCGGGTGGCGGGCCGCGGTCGGCCGCGTCGTCGCACGTGACAAACCCGGCGACGTCGGCGGCCGTCCCCGGGATACTGGTCTCCCATGGATGAGGTCACGGTCGTCGTCGCCCATTCCGAGCGCGCGACCCTGCGCGTCGGAGACGTGTTCCTGAAGGTGGACGCCGATCAGGCGCGCATCGACGTCGAGGTCGAGGCGATGTCCCTCGCACCGGTCCCGACCCCGAAGGTCCTGTGGCGCAAGCCGCCAGTGCTCGCGATCGCCGCCCTCCCGGGAAGGACCCTCGGGCGCCTCGGCGGGCCGTCGACCGGGTCACCGGCGGAGTGGGCCGCGGCGGGCGCCGCCATCCGGAAGCTGCACGACGCGCCGCTGCCGCCCAGGCCCGGCCGGGCCGGCCGGAGCGTCGTCGCGCTGACGGCGGAACTCGACGACGAGTGCGAGGCGCTCGTGACGAACGGCGTCCTGCCCGCCGACCTGGTCACCCGCAACCGCGAGGTCGCCGAGGCCGCGTTCCGGCCGTGGACTCCGGCGTTCACGCACGGCGACCTGCAGATCGCGCACCTGTTCGTCGAGGGCGGCGTGGTCACCGGCATCATCGACTGGTCCGAGGCGGGCCGGGGTGACGCCCTGTACGACCTGGCCACCTTCACGCTCGGACACGAGGAGCACCTCGACGACGTCATCGCCGGGTACGGCACCGACGTCGACGTCGACCTCGACGTGATCCGCGCGTGGTGGTCGTTGCGAAGCCTGCTGGCGGTTCGCTGGCTGATCGAGCACGGCTTCGACCCCTTCGCGCCGGGCTGCGAGGTCGACGTGCTGAGATCCCGGATGTGAGGCCGCGCCGGCTCGCCTTGTGCACAGGAAGTCGGCCCAGCCGACTTCCTGTGCGGGAGAGCTGAAACCGCCACGCTCCTTCGCACAGGTCGCCCACCCGCCCGCCCGTTCCAGGAACCGCAAGAGCGACGGCGGGCCTGGCCAAGCTTGGGCAGGCCCGCCGAAACCACCACCGAGCAGCACTCACGTCGCCTCACCATCCGTTGCCGCTTCGGCAGGGCCGAAGCGGCAACGGCATGTGCGGCACCACTTCTGCGCAGGAAGTCGGCGGGGCCGACTTCCTATGCGTGGATGGTGGCTTGGGTGCGGCAGTGGGTGAGGGCGTACTTGATGCGGCAATCGGAGGGGAGCACACCGGTGAGGAGTTCGCCGGCGGTGACGAGGGTGGTCCAGTAGGTGGTGGGGTTGCCGGTGCGGGGGAGGGGTCGGGCGGCGGCGAGGGAGAGGTAGGCGGCGGTGAGGTTGCCGGTGGTGAACCAGCGGTGCAGGCCGTGCTGGTGGCCGGGTCGGATGCCGCCCATGGCGTCGATGGCGAGCAGGAAGAGGTCGACGACGGCGAGTTCGGTGTCGGTGAGGGAGGCGGGGACGTCGAAGACGCCGAGGGCTTCGAGGAGTTCGCCGGTGTCGGTCTCGGAGCCCGTGCGGGGGTTGGCGAGGAGGGCGTCGTGGCACTCGTTGAGGCGGCGGACGGTCTCGGCGAGGGGGATGGTGAGGGCGAGGCAGACCGCGCGGGCGCAGGGGAGGGGCTTGTGGGTGCGGCGGGCGAGGAGGGCGTAGGTGTCGGCGGGGGTGCGGCCGCGGGAGAGGGCGTGGCCGGCGAGGGTGGTGAGGTGCATGGG